>PKDX01000021.1 GCA_002862745.1 Bacteroidota bacterium
AGAAACGACGAGAACACGCCTGGCAAAAATGGAAAGTTTCTTTCATGGAAAAAGCTCAGGAATTGACCCTTGGGTTTCTTATTCCCAACAAAGCTGGCTTTTCCAAGGTAGTTCCCTGCGCGCTGGCGATGAAGATAAAATCGGAATATTCACTGAAGAATGCGTATTAGTGGACAGTGGTATTGCACGAAACACAAAGTCGCTTGTCGAACGTTTTCAGGTGGAGCGAAAAAAGATGAAAGGATGGGATGAAATGGTTGATTTGTCCAATACGCTTGCTCAATCCTTTAGCTCTCAACAGAACAATCTACTTGATATCCAAGAATCCATGCATCGACTGAGCATGGTCCAACGTAGGGATATGTCTTGGCTTATTCCAGCATCTATTCAAGGGCTTTGGGACGAGGTGTTAGCCAATGGAAATGCCATGAAGCTTTGCGGTGCTGGGGGTGGTGGATACTTTTTATTACATGATCCAGCAAAGCAGTGTAATGACCTGATTACTAAATATCATCTAACCGTAAGAAAGCTGTAAAGGGGGAAGTTGCCATCTATTCCACGTCCATTACGACGGGCATCATCATGTAAATATTTTTTTGAGGCATATCACGATGAATGATAAATGGCAGGCTGCTTGAGACATAATCTCCAATAGATTGAACAAGTTTTACTTCATCCTCTAATTCCTGTGCATTCATAAGTAAACTCAATCCATCAATTTCTCTATTTGGATAGGCTTTCAGCGCTACACCCTTATCCAATTCAGCCTCCTCAATGCAATGGCTCACCGCTTGATCCAAACCACCCATGGCATCAATGAGTCCGATAGAAAGTGCCTGATGCCCAGTGTACACACGACCTTGAGCGATTTCTCGTACACTATCGACTGGAAGATTTCGCCCATCGGCAACCCTATTTAGAAACAACTCATAGGTTGAGTTTACGCCCTCTTGGATCACATTACGCTCGTAGTCTGAAAAGGGTTGCGTGACACCATTCATGGTAGCATGGTCGTGCAATAGGATGGTATCCGAATAAACTCCTAAAAATTCTCCAAGCGGGGCTGTCACATTAGGAATAATGCCAAAAACACCTATTGACCCCGTTATTGCATTGGACTCTGAATAGATGTAATCACCGCCACAAGCCATATAATACCCTCCTGATGCGGCAACGTCCCCTATGGAGATAATGAGCGGTTTGACTTCAGACAAGGCATTGATTTCCTGCCACATCACTTCACTTGCTAGGGCACTTCCCCCTCCACTATTGATTCGCAAGACAACTCCCTTGACTTGATCATCTTTCCTTAAATCATGAAAAATTTCTGCAAATTTATCTCCTCCTATATCATCTCTATTGCCCTTTCCATCAACAATTGATCCCTGAGCATAGACTATGGCTATATGATCTTCCTCTTCATCATCAAACGTCGAAAAGACCTCATTATAGTATTGGCCCAGGCTAACTTCTTTAACGCCATCCTCATCCCCCCCAGCATGGGCCAAAACAAAATCCTCAAACATAAACCTTGGCTCAATCGTATCAATAAGGGAGGCTGCAAGGAGTGCTCTTGGGTTACGTAGACTTAGCCCATCGAAAGCCCTGTCTAATGAGCTGGTCTCAATTCCTCGAGAAGCAGCAACGTCTTCTGCATAAACTCCATACATCCCTCTTAAGATCTCTCGATATTGAGCCTTGTTTTCTGGGCTTGACTGGCTTTGTACAAAAGGTTCTACTGCACTTTTGAAGGCATTATTATCCGGTCGAAAAACTTGAATATCCATTTTAAGCTTGGATTGCAGTAGCTCACCGAAGTAGGTCAATTCTGCTCCAAATCCGCGCATTAAAACATAACCCTCAGCATTCATAGAGAATCGATCAGCTACAGATGCTAGATAATATCCTCGTTGGGTAACTACATCACCATAAGCGAATATTGGCTTGTCTTTCTCTTGAAAACGCTCCAATGCGAGACGGACCTCACGGATTGAAGCGTATCCATTGGGACAATCTCCTACACGCAGTATAATACCTGCAATTCGATCATCATTACTTGCCGAATCGATAAGACGCAGTATATCATGTAATCCCACGATGGCTTTTGCATTAACAACTAATCCTAAATCACCTGGCACTGCTGTATTGTCAGACCACTCCTTGGTCATATCAATGACTAAAAAACTATTCTCCTTTACGAGGCTTTCTTCACCACAAGTGCGCAGCATAAGTACGAAGACGATCAAAAAAACAACGAGCAGAACAGATACTAGTCGAGAAAGTATGTTCCCAACCATTACAGAGCCTACTGAAGCCCAAAATCCTCTGGATTTACCTTGTATTGACATAACACTATCTTTGGTTTATGCAACAAGATACAGGGATAAAATCTTTTCTATTAGTTGGATCAAATCTCGGCAATCCTCTTGCACAAATCGATCATGGCTACGACTTAGTTAATGAAGAGTGCGGCCAGATAATTCATAGAACCGCATGCCATAAAACAGAACCTTGGGGTTATCACAATCAACCTGTCTTTTACAACGAGCTATGGACCCTAGAAACCGATCTAAAGCCATTAAAACTTTTAGAAAAGCTGAAGAATATTGAAGTACAATGCGGCAGAAAACCAAGATCTAAGTGGTATGCACGAGAACTTGACATTGACATTCTCTTTTATGGTCAAGAGATTGTTCAGCTTACCAAGCTAATGATACCGCATCCATGGCATCATAAAAGACTGTTTAGCCTAAAACTCATGCAGGAGGCGGCACCAAACTTTAGTCATCCAATTTTTGAAAAGACCTCTAAAATTCTCATTGAATCCCTGCCAAAAATCGTACATTGATAGCATAACAAAAGATTAATTATGAGATACCTCACCATCTTATCTATCATAGGTTTGCTTGCCCATCCTACCCTCTTTGCACAATCAGAAGAGCTGTCTAACGACAGAGGCCCTGACTACAGTCGAAACGCGATCCAGCGTAGTGATGTAAATCCTGTCAATCCTTATCGTACGTGGAATGTATCGCTAGGATTTGGGCTAGCCCATCCTGGAACGGATGTTCGTTATCGAAACATCTTCGGCAGCCGACTACCCAAAAATGAAAATCAATACAGCCTTTCACTCCGTGCCACCAAAATGTTTTCTGCGGGATTTGGACTTCGTGCAGAAATCAAACACAGTCGCGTACAAGGAGTGATTGATTCTCTTGTCCAACGCAATCGAAACCTGAATGACATCCTAGCTAGTGGATTGGGTGATGGATATTATTTTACAAGCCCTGTAACCCAAGCCGGCATTCATGTGTATTGGAATATCAGCAACAGTGCTTTTAGCATGAATAGGCACTTACAAGCTAAGTCAGCAGGGCAAACCATGCGGGACAGAAGATTCAGCTTCTATCTCTTTAGCGGATTGGCTATGGCCTGGTATGCACCAAGCTTCTATGACTTAGATGACAATCCAGTCTCAAGCCTTCGCAGTGCTCCTCTTCAGCTTGAGGCGACCTCTCAAGTTGTCTTACCCGTCGGTTTTGGAACCAAGTTTAAGCTTTCCAAAATGCTAGATCTGGGTTTTGAATATGGCATAAACTATCTCATGGGAGACAACTTAGATGGTTTTGTCTATGACTTTCCCGGGCAAAAACGCAATGACCACTACAGCAATCTAGATATCAATCTAAGCGTAAAGCTTGGCAAAAAAGGAAGTGCTAAGGAGCATATGGAATGGATTCAACCCATTCAAACGGTGCTTGATGATATTGAAGCCCTTAATCAAGATATGAACCGTTTAAAATCCGATGTCGATGGAGATGGCGTATCCGATTATTTTGACCGCGACTTAGAAACTGCTGAAGGAAGTCCAATTAATCCTGATGGGACACTTCGAGATTCGGATAATGATGGCATTCCAGATGATGCGGATCTTGAGCCGTTTAGCGATTATCAAGTGGAGGTGGATGAGTTTGGCCGAGCGCTAGACGATGACCAAGACGGCGTACCCAATCACAAGGACTTAGCCAGCAATACTCCTGAAGGTAGTGTTATTAATTTTCAAGGCATTCCAATCCAAACTGATGGCGAATCGAGCATGGGTATAGGTAATCGCTTACCCTCCATCTACTTTGAGTTTAGCCAAAGTAAAATTCTCACAACGTACCACGACGAGTTATTGACCATTGCCATGACGATCAAAGATTTTCCTGACGTGTCATGGGAAGTACGAGGATTCTGCGATGCAATAGGAAATGATCTAATCAATGACGAACTCGCCTCACAACGAATCCAATCGGTCATCAATCACCTCAATGAAAACTATCAGATTGATAAGTCTTCCTTTCAACCTATAATCATTGGTAATAAAGAGCTTAATTCTCCATACGATGCCATAAATCGTCGAGTTGACATCGTGCCAATAAATAATTAATTTTTACCCTTAAATCAAATACTATGAATACTTTAAAATCCTTTTTAATTCTGAGTCTTGCCACGCTGTGCATGACGAACATACAAGCGGAAAGCAACGCCCCAAAAGATAAATATGTCGTTATTAAAAATAACTCTGATCGAGATATCTTTTACCTCTATGTATCCCCTGAAACTTCGGATGAATGGGAAGAAGACGTACTAGAGGATGATGTTTTATTGGCTGGAGACGAAATCACAATTAACCTCTATGGTTACGAAGAATGTTTATTTGATATCAAAGCCGTCTATGACAATGAAGAAGAAGAAATTCGCTGGGATGTAAATGTATGCTCAGAAGATGTTGAATTTTACGGTGTGGAAAGTGACGTAGAGGCAGACAAATATGTTGTCGTTTCGAATTACTCAAATAGAGATATTTTCTATCTCTATGTTTCACCTGAATCTTCTGGAGATTGGGAGGAAGATGTATTGGGCGAAGATGTTTTGTTAGCAGGAGATGATATCACCATTAATCTCTACGGATACGACGAATGTACGTTTGATATTAAGGCAGTTTACGATAATGAAGAGACAGAAATTAGTTGGGATGTCAATGTTTGCATTGAAGATGTTGAGTTTTATGGCAATTAGAATTTTTTATGAAGTCGAGCTCTACGAAGTTGATATCTTTGAGGAAGATGTTACGTTCTACGAATAAATTTTCCAGTTAATCTAATAATCCTATGAAAAAGCTATTGTTTATCCTAGCTATTCCTTTGAGTGTCTTCAGCCAGAACATCGGGATAAATACACAAAATCCCGATGCTTCGGCTGCGCTAGAGATTCAATCCACGGATGCTGGAATCTTGATTCCTCGCATGTCAGAGGCTCAGCGAAACCTCATTGTTTCTCCAGCGACTGGCCTCTTAGTCTATCAAATCGATGGAGCCTCAGGGTTCTATTTTTACGATGGAAGCGCTTGGACATCGCTTTCGGGAAATACAACCTCCACCAATACTGGACTTGAGCAAATTATCGAAGGAGGCAAAACTGGTTATCGTTTAATAGGAAGAGATACTTCAAATTATGGAAACATAGGATCTCAAGCCATAGACCTTAGTTATTCGGCGGCGCCATCAACGTCAGCAGGCGCCAGCGGAGACTACAGCCTTGCCCTTGGGCAGGGAGCTTCCGCTTTTGGAAACCAAAGTGTAAGTATTGGTAATAGTGCTTTTGCTAATGATTACAGCTATGCTTTGGGTTATGATGCTAGAGCTTCGGGAGATGACGCCTATGCCTTTGGTGCATATGCCTATGCAACTGGTGACTATAGTTATGTGTTTGGCTACGGTGCTCAAGCTGGAAATGAAGAAGCCTACGCCTTTGGTACAAATGCATTTGCATCAGGTGAACAGGGCTATGCCTTTGGTGAAGATGCAAGTGCCTCAGGAAAAGATGCCTATGCCTTTGGTGACGGAACGTCAGCTGATTCCGCCTACTCGTATGCCTTTGGATATGGCGCGCAAACAACAGGTGTAGATGCATACGCTTATGGAGCTAATGCAAACGCCTCTGGAGATTACAGCTATGTATTTGGTTATGGCGCCATTGGATCAGGAAGGGATGCTTATGCATTTGGTGAAGATGCAAGTGCCACAGGAAAAGATGCATACGCATTTGGTGACGAAGCATCAGCTGACTCCGCCTACTCGTACGCCTTTGGATATGGATCGCAAACATTAGGCGAAGATGCTTATGCTTTTGGAGATGATGCACTAGTCTCAGGGTCTGACGCTTATGCTTTTGGAAATGATGCCACAGCTTCAGCAGAAGATGCTTATGCTTTTGGAGAAGATGCAATGGCCTCAGGAAAAGATGCCTATGCATTTGGAGATATGGCTCAAGCAAGTGGAGAATTTAGTTATGCTTTCGGGAACGATGCGATAGCTTCAGGGTTTAAGTCAACGGCAATCGGGGACTCTGCCATGGCCCTTGATACCGGATCATATGCCATTGGATATGAAGTAACGGCTAGTGGCGATTTTTCTCTAGCCATGGGGGATCAATCAACGGCCTCTGGGTTCGGTAGCACGGCTATCGGTCGCGAAATAACAGCCTCTGGCGATTACAGCACCGCTATGGGACAAAACACAACTTCCTCTGGTTATTCTAGTACCACTATGGGATATTATACAGAAGCCTTTGGTAATTTCAGCACCGCTATGGGAAGTTTTACAACTGCCTCTGGACAGGCCAGCACCGCTATGGGAATTGAAACAGAAGCCTCTGGTAATTTCAGCACTGCTATGGGAGACGATACAGATGCCTCTGGTGATTTCAGCACCGCTATAGGACGAGGTACAACGGCGTCTGGTTTTGCCAGCACCGCTATAGGAAATAGTACAGTTGCCTCTGGTTATTACAGCATCGCTACGGGAGATTTTACAGACGCCTCTGGTGCTGCCAGCACCGCTATGGGAAGTGGAACCGACGCCTCTGGTGATTTCAGCACCGCTATGGGATATAATACAGATGCCCCTGGTAATTTCAGCACCGCTATGGGAGGTGGTACAAATTCCTCTGGAGGTTTCAGCACCGCTATGGGATACAGTACAATCGCCGCTTCTTTTGCTGAGATGGCCATAGGTCAATATAACACTACGTACACTCCAGCAGGATCAACATCGTGGAATTCTGCAGACAGGCTTTTTGTAATTGGTAACGGTCAGTCATCAGCACCAAGCGACGCAATGATTGTCTACAAGAGCGGAAATACTACCATCAAAGGAGCCCTTACATTAAGCGATGGTGCTAATTCAATTACCCTGCCGAATACTGACGGAACAGCAGGTCAAGTGCTAACTACAGATGGCTCCGGAAATGTTTCGTTCCAAAATGCCCCTTCATTTTTTGACAATATGCAAGGGGGAACTGCCGCAGTTGGTTCTTCAGGAGGTGCGAACTTTAAAGAAGTCACAATCACCTTCCCTACTCCATTTTCTACCACGCCAACCATTGTTGGGACAGTAGTCTACAACAATCTAGGAATAGGTGATATGTTCATTGCAACCTTAAAAGGTTATAATAATGCGCAGTGTGTGTTTCGCATCGAACGTATTGATAACGCTTATGTTAATGGTGCAGGATCTGGAAATCCACTTCAATCCACTTCATGGGGAGCTGACTTAAAGCTCAACTGGATGGCCTTTGAATAAACCATTAAGGGCGTTTAAGCAGACCCCAAATGCCATAAGGCAATACCTGCAGAGACGCTGACATTCAAACTATGCTTGATTCCGTATTGTGGAATTTCCAGAGCATGGTCACATATTGCAAGTAGTTCAGGGCGTATGCCATCCACCTCGTTACCGACGATAAGTAGTGATTGATTAGGCGCCTTAAAATCATGGAGATTAACGGACTGGTGGCATTGTTCTAGGGCAAGAATGGTAAACCCTTCTTGCTTTAGATCTTGTATCGCATCGATAACATCATCTTGGCCTAGATATTCCCAGGATACCTCTTGTTCCGCACCAATGGCAGACTTTCGAATCTCCTTATGCGGAGGCTTAGGACATATTCCTGAGAGATAGACTTTTTCAATGGCTAAGGCATCGGATGTTCGGAAAATAGCCCCTACATTGTGCCCACTTCGCACATTATCTAACAATACCCTAATCGAGCGCTCAGCGCGTGGTCTCGCCTTGTGTTCCAGGGCTAATTCTTGAATCGTCTTTTTACTTATGTTCATATAACCCTTTTAAGCTATTGAAAACACGTGATGTGAAGCGTACATTTATACTATGGCCAAAGAAAAGAAAGTTACGCCATTAATGAAGCAATATGGGCAGATTAAAGCTCAATATGCTGATGCCATACTCCTTTTTAGGGTGGGTGACTTCTATGAGACCTTTGGTGAAGATGCTAAGCGGGCCGCTAAAGTGCTAGGTATTGTTGAGACCAAAAGAAACAATGGGTCAGCAAGTGAAACGGCCTTAGCGGGATTTCCCCATCATGCCTTAAAGACCTACTTACCTAAACTGGTTAAAGCGGGTTGTCGCGTTGCGATATGCGAGCAACTTGAAGAACCTTCCAAAGCCAAAAAGATTGTACGTCGTGGGGTGACCGAGATGATTACTCCAGGAATTACATTAGGAGAAGATCTTCTTGAATCGCAAGAAAACAACTATCTCGCTGCCATTCATCTGGATAAACAAAAGGCCTCCTTGGCTTTCGTAGATATTAGCACAGGAGCGTTTTATGTGACTACAGGGGATTTAGGCTATATCCAGAGTCTTTTAGATAGCACGTCGCCTGCAGAAGTCCTGGTATCCAAGGACCAGCATACTCTTTTTGAAACCACTTTTGGCCAACAATTCTATGTCTATCCGCTAAATGATTGGTTGTTTGATGCATCCAGTGGAGAAAGGAAACTACTCGACCACTTTGGCACCAAAAACCTCAAAGCCTATTCGCTTGAAGGAGAAGACGATTTAATCATGGTATGCGGTGTTATCATCGACTACCTCCATCAAAGCAAGCATCCTAATCTTGGCCAATGTCAGTCTATTCACCGTCTGTATGCAGATTCACGTATGCATTTGGATGACTTCACCATGCGCAACCTTGAAATTCTGTATTCTCCGCATGTTGACGGAAAAAGTCTTTTTGAGGTAATCAACCATTGTGTAAGTCCGATGGGCGCCAGAAAGCTTCGAAGCTTCTTTACATTTCCCCTCATAGACAAGGCGCAAATTGACCAGCGACTTGAACAAGTAGCTGTATTCGTTGACGATGAGCCACTCAGAGAAAAGATCACCACACTGCTTGCAAGCCTCAATGATATCGAGCGGTTGGGCAGTAGAATACCTTCCAATCGAGTAACACCAAGGGATATGCTAAAGCTTGCTTCGGCCAGTGCCACCCTGCAAGAAATCAAAGATTGCCTAAGCCAATCCAAGCATACCGTTTTTAAGGACAGCACTGCGCGAATTGATCCATGTACTGCCCTAGCGGAAGAAATCAATAAGACAATTGACCCTGAAGTGCCTGTCAACTGGCAAAAGGGCCCCGTGATTCAACAAGGAATTAACCCAGCACTCGATGAATGGAAAGAAATCGCGCAAAACAGCAAGGCCAAGCTTGAAGAAATCCGCCAACGGGAGGCTGATGCTACAGGGATAACCTCTCTAAAAATTGGCTTCAACAATGTCTTTGGCTACTACATCGAAGTACGCAACACCCACAAAGACTTAGTACCTGAGGATTGGATTCGAAGACAAACCTTAACGGGTAGCGAGCGATATATTACCGAAGAGCTCAAAGTGTTTGAAGAAAAAATTCTTAAAGCCAGCCATGAAATCGAGCAACTTGAGTCCCAACTCTTCCGCCAATTAGTAGACACAGCACAAGCCTACGTCAAAGCTTGGTTAAGTACAACAGCTATTGTTGCCGAATTAGACGTGTATAGGGGCTTTGGTCAATTAGCCAGCGACAAGAACTATTGTAAGCCAACAGTACATACTGAGGATACCATTCATATTCAAGAGGGACGCCACCCGGTTATAGAAGCCTGTCTTCCCCATAACGAGACCTATGTACCCAATTCGGTGCGCCTTGACCGAACAAGTTGTCAGATCATGATGATTACCGGTCCCAATATGTCGGGTAAATCAGCCGTACTAAGACAAACTGCCCTTATTACCTTTCTCGCTCATATTGGATGCTATGTCCCTGCAAAAGAAGCAGACATCGCCATTACTACACGCATTTTTAGTCGGGTTGGGGCCAGTGATAACTTAGCTCGGGGAGAATCGACCTTTATGGTCGAGATGACAGAAACCGCGCGTATTCTTCATCAAATTGACGATCATAGTCTAATCCTACTCGATGAAATTGGTAGAGGCACTTCAACCTTTGATGGGGTATCCATTGCTTGGGGGCTCGCAGAATACCTGCATAAGCATTCAAGTAAGCCAAAGACCTTGTTTGCCACCCACTATCATGAGCTCAACCAATTGGCCGATGAATTTGAACGCATCCAAAATTATCATATTGAGATTAAGGAAGTGAAGGATAATATTCTCTTCCTAAGAAACTTGATTCCCGGTGGAAGCGCGCACAGCTTTGGTATACATGTTGCCCAATTAGCGGGTATACCGCAGGAGTTGATTACCCGGGCTAAGGCCATTTTAGCACAGCTTGAAGGACAACGAGCCACAGAAGACCCCGTCGTCATTCAGCAGCCAAGCGCAATGCAACTCACAATGTTTAGTCCAGAACACCCAGGACTCAAAAAACTCAGCGAAACGATTCACGAACTTGATGTTGACGCACTAACTCCGCTTGATGCATTGATTCTTATCCAACAATGGAAAAATGATCTGAATAAGTAAGCCTTAGCCTACCTATTCTTCGAGGTTTTCTACCAATTCCATCAGTCCCTCCAAGCTTGGAAGCACTCCATCGGCTAAGCCCCATTCGGGACGATCCATCTCATCCTTGGCAGGAACGACAACACAGGCCATACGGGCTGCTTTGGCTGCAATCATACCATTAACAGAATCTTCAAGAACGAGGCATTGAAGCGGATCCACGCGGAGGTAGTCTGCCGCGGCCAAAAAGACTCCTGGATGGGGTTTCCCATGGGATTCAAATTCTGCCGAGTAGATGACGCGCATGTACTTTTTTAACCCAAGGATCTCCACCGCTGTTTGAATAAGCGCTAAATGAGATGAAGAGGCTACTGCCATCGAAATTTGTTGATCCTGTAAATAGGCACACACTTCGTCGACTCCAGGCATTTTATTGGCCAGACCTTCTTTTATAATCGCTTCTTGCATTTTGGACAACACTTCCGCTTGGATTTCATCGCGATTGACTTCCACATTAAAATGCTGTGCCCAATGCATAATCACCTCATCAATTCGAAGGCCTACTGATTGCATCAAGTCCTTTTCTGTCACAGGCATTCCATGACGACTAAAGACATCAATCTCCACCCGCTTCCATATCGGCTCCGAGTTAATGAGTAAGCCGTCTAAATCGAATATTACTGCTTTTATCATGTGTACAAAGGTCTTACTTTATGTTTTACTTTTTAAGCGACTTCTTCATCAAATTTTGCCGCTTTGGGGTTGAGCAAGAGTTTAATTAATCCAACGACAACTAGCAAGCAGATAAACAAGGCGGGTATACCTCCAATGTTTGACATAATGCGTATTCCATCAATACTTGAGAATACAAGAAGCGTTAAGGCCACTGTGCCCACTAAAACACCCCATACAACTTTAAGCCATAGCTTGGGCTCAGGACTTTCAGGAGAAATACCATTCGAGCAGAGTCCACTCATAGCCGATGTGTTGGAATCCGCTGCTGTGACATAGGATAGGAAAGCGGTAAGCAACAAGATAAGTCCCGTAATCGTAGCCAAAGGCAGTCCATCAAAAATGCTAAACAATGCATCGCCAGGATTACCCGATGCCTGAATCATAGAAAAGATACTTCCGTCCATCGCTTGATCTAACTGAATAGCAGTCGATGAAAGGACCGATAACCAAAGAATCACCGTGATCGATGGAAGGACAAGATTGACAAGAATAACCTGTCGCACCGTATACCCTAAGCAAAGCCTACCGAGAAATAATGCCGTAATCGGTGTCCACGCTAACCAGTTAGCCCAATACATCATCGTCCAGTCATGCGCCCAGCTATCATTATATTTCAATGAGTAGAGGCTTACATCGTCTAAGTGAGTTGCGAAGTCCTTTAGTCCGCCTACCATCATGGCCAACGTCTCCTGAAGCGGAACAAAACATAGCAGAAACAACCACAGCGCAAAGAATAATATGATGTTAAAGGCAGCAAGAAGTCGTATCCCCTTTAGTAAGCCCGTTATAGCAGAAAGAACAAAGGCTGCAACAATCCCCAAGGTGATATACAACTTGAGCTCCCACGTCCCTCCAAGGGTAAACATATATTTTAGGCCAGCCTCAAGACCAAGTATACCCGAACCTAGCGAGGCTGCCATCCCAGCTACTAAGCAAAAAAGGCAAAGCGCGTCAATCGACTTACTCCAGCGTTTTGTGGCATTGGCACCAAAAAGCGGATAAAAAAGGCTTCCTAAGCGAAAGGGTTGCTTTCGATTATAATACATCAAGGCAAACATTACCGCAGCTACCGTGTATATGGCGTAAGGAAGAAAGCTCCAATGCAAAAACATCGTACCCAGGCTAAAGCTGACCGCTGAAGGGCTGTTGGGTTGAATATTAAGTGCTGTTGCTGGGCTATGCAAATGATAGAGTGGTTCGGCAGAACCCCACATAAGAATACCCACAGCCAATGTAGTCGTAAGGGTAATGGTATACCAACGCCACTTACTCAATAAAGGCTTAGCTGATTGACCACCGATTCGTACACGCCCTAAAGGCGACCAATACACCACGATACAGATCAATAGAAAAAGAAGTACGGCAAGGGAATATACCGGACCGAGTACGTTCAACACCTTCGTGTTTAACCAAGTTGCCTGTTCAACCATTGACTCGACGTCAATTAGGCTGTAGATGACGCCTAAGATACAAACCAGTAATGGAGGCCAAAAGACCCATGGTCTTAAGCTGCTTTTATTGCTTGGTATAGATTTTGCATTTTTGGAAAACACCGTGCAAAGGTATAAATTGTCTTATCGCTTCAATAATGCTTCTATGACCCGTGGTTTTTTTTCACCATTTATCTTCCAAGTCTTTGTGCTAATAGTGGTCTTGATGTTTTCAAGTTGTTGTCGAAAAAATGCTTCGATCCAGACACAAAACGAAGAATTACGCGAATCGCAGCTTCATAAAAGCGATTCATCACAGGATATCCAAATCAACAGGTGGGATAATTTATATGCCATCGAAGTAATCAATGGCAAGGCCTTAGATAAAGAAGAATATACCGAAGGACTTCCCAGACTCGAACTTCAGATTCAACAGGGTCGGCTCGTAGGATTTACCGGTTGCAATTCATTTCAAGCCCAGGCAAGACTTACCCATAATGAGGATGAGGTCATACATATTGAGATTGGCCCCATTATGTCAACTAAAAAGGGATGCATTGGAGCAATTGATGAAGAGCGCTTTTTTCAAGCGCTAGAATCCTCTTCTTCGCTCTTACTTTCAAACCATCGAATCTTTTTAATCAATGAGGAAGGAGTTATTGTACTCCAAGGTTTGATTGTCGATTAGTATGGCAATGCCCACTCTATCATTAACCAGGCAACCATCATACCATCCAGCAAGAAATAGTAATAGGATTCTGGAGTCTTCTCATGGCACTGTAAAACGAATCCTGTGCATACGAGCGATATGATTACGCCACTAACCATACCAAGATAGGTGCTAAGTAGTCCAACCACCACAAAACAGCCTATCGATAGCCTTATCGTAGCTTGCATGCCTAGGCGATGAACGACGGTTTTCATCGCAGGATGTGCCATACTGTCAAAGGTCTTGTCATGAATCTCAAATGGCAGGGTTAATCCGATGATAAAAAGGGCTATCATAGTCGAAAGCAACACCTCATCTAGAGACCAAGCAAGTTGAAAGGGCACGATCAGAACAATCGACCAAACGACACCCACAATGATTGTTTTAAGCCAGCCCACGGCTCGAAGGAATCGCATGTAGATCCAAACTAGACCAACGGCAACAAACAATACGATTAAAATGGACAAGGGCAGTCTAAGCGCACCAATTACCGCAATACCAAAACCGAGGAGCATAAGAGCCTGGCTTACCTTGTAATGACTTACCTGCCAAGCTACCATGGGATGAACAGACGCGTCCTTGTCATTACGCACTCTATATCTCAGGGCATTGTACACAAAACATGTACCGCCAAAGACGACAAAAGAGGTGGACCAATCTGGTGTAAGACCCAGACACTCTGCAATCAGAACATGCAAAGCCAAGGCATTGCATGCAATCCAAATATTTGACTGCCAAAGACTTCTAATCCATGCCTTGGCGTGATCCATCGATTACTTTAAATACTTAAAGTTGAAGTCCGGCGACATTTTCTTGAGGCATTCTGCAAGTAATGTTACCGCATTATCCAAGTCCTCAAGTGAGAGCGTTTCTACCGTCGTGTGCATGTATCGAAGGGGAATCGTAATCAAAGCAGAAGGCACTCCAGCGTTGGAATACGCAAAGGCATCGGTGTCTGTTCCCGTGCCTCGAGTGGCTACATCACGCTGGAAAGGAATCTTTTTCTCTTCAGCAGTGTCCAATACTAAATCAAGCATATGGTTGTGAACTGCAGGAGCATAGGTCACAATAGGACCTTTACCCATTTTAAAGTCCCCTTCACGGAACTTGTTAATCATAGGTGTATTTGTATCATGTCCTACATCGGTTATAAAAGCACAGTCCGGCTTAATTCTGTGAGCAATCATTTGTGCCCCGCGAAGACCGATCTCTTCTTGAACACTATTTACAACATATAGTCCAAAAGGTAGCTTCACACCCTCTTCCTTAAGTCGTTTGGCGACGAGGGCAATCAATACACCCCCTACTCGATTATCCATAGCACGACCTGTGACTACTTTTTCGCTGAGCTGTAAAAACTCATCTTGATAGGTCGCAATACATCCAATATGAATGCCTAGTTTTTCAACTTCTTCTCGACTACTACAGCCCGCATCGATAAACACATTCTCTGCTTTAGGATATTCTTGTTTAGCTCCTGCGCCACGCGTATGAATCGCTGGCCAACCAAAAACCGCAGGCACTAAACCTTCCTTGGTGTGAAGGACAACACGCATAGACGGGGCGATAATAGGATCCATACCCCCATTGCGTTTTACATAGATAAATCCATTATCCGTAATGTGATGAACTACCCAAGAAATCTCATCCGCATGAGCTTCTATCACCACTTTAAATTTCTCCTCCGGATTGAGAATACCGACTACAGTCCCATAATCATCGACCTCATAGGTATCGATATAGTCTTTGACAAAATCTAACCAAACTTTCTGGCCTTTCGTTTCATACCCTGTAGGTGAATAGGTATTGATATACTTTTCGAAAAAAGCAAGCTCTTTTTTACCGATGTTCTTATACTTCATAGTGATTGAATCAATTAAATCCCTGTAAATGTAGAATAGTCTTGAGACTACGCCAAACCAAATTCCAATGGCTATTACCCGCTTATTAAACCTTTTTACGTAGGATAAGTTCCGTGACTTCGGGTAAAATACCCACACGTCCAGGATAGCCTAAAAATCCAAAGCCTCGATTTACATAAAGAAATTGGTCCTTTACCTGATAGAGACCAGCCCACTTGGGATAGAAGTATTGAGATGGACTCCAGCGCAACCAACGATTTTCTACTCCAAACTGAGCGCCATGGGTATGGCCTGACAAGGTTAGCTGAATATCTTTGTGATCCAATACTTCCGCATCAAAGTGACTCGGATCATGGCTTAACAATATTTTCATCATGTCCTCGGGTAAAGCCGCCTTGGCTTGCTGTATATCCCCACGATCGGTGTCGTTGGGTTGCTCAGAAAATCGCCCCAGATTACCCCAATAATGAACACCTAAAATCGCAAACTGAGCCTCTGAGGCTTCAATTACTGCATGATCGTTGAGCAAGAGATTCCACCCTAATCGCCCATGCGCTTGATAGAGTTTTTCTAAGTTTTCCTGCTTTGCCTCCTTACTGTCCCAAGGTCGGTAGTCCCCATAATCATGGTTTCCTAAAATAGAATATACCCCGTGCTTTGCCCGAAGCTTGCTAAATATGGGAATGTATTCTTCCACCTCATCTGCTGTATCATTGACTAAATCTCCCGTAAACACAATGAGATCGGCCTTCATAGCATTGATTTGTTTCACTGCTTCAACGAGTGGCTCCATCTTAGTAAAACTTCCTGTGTGAATATCAGAGATATGGATAATGCGAAAGCCGTCAAGCTGTTCAGGCCAAGATATTAAAGGGATTTCAGCCTTTCTATATTGATAGCGATAAGCATTGGAGAGACCGCTCATCATAGTAAGCACAGGCACACTTCCAATTCCTGTAGCGGTTATTGCAAGAAATCGTCTTCGACCTTCTGAGGGCTGAACATTTCTACCATGTCTTAGCAGATGCCAAATTCTAGCAAGAAGCAATACAAACCCCACTAAACTGTAGAACATCCAGCTGAGAAACCATATTCCTCGAATCCAGTTATTGATTCTATCAGGGATAATGGTGTCAGTAAACAGAATAACAGGGATAATCCAGAGACCTATTACAACCAGGGGTGCGAACCATAACTTTTTAGCAAAATTGGCTCGTCGTGTAGTTGGAGCCCAGAAATGGCTTGCTCGTCTACTCGCATACGCAAGGAGAAGTGTAAACAGAAAAAAGGATAGAAGAAATATCGTGGACAATTTTATGCCATTTATAGAACTAAACTAGGGGGATTCAAGTTACTTTGGAAACAAATATTTTATGGAAGTTTTACGAATAACCGATAGCGAATTTGCACAAACTATTCAATCCAACAAAAAAGTAGTGATAAAGTTTGATGCCTCATGGTGCGGAACATGCCGTTTAATCAGCCCTAAATTCAAGAAGCTAGCAAGCGACGAACGCTTTCAGGACGTGGCCTTCTTTGAGCTCAATGCAGAGCAAAATCCTGAAGCAAGAAAGTTTGCTGGGGTGAATAACCTTCCATTCTTTGCAACTATTGAAGACGGCAATATAAAGTCCACCACCTTCACTGGTAAAATTGAGCGCGTTGAAGAACTCATCGCCGACCTAGCGTAAATACACAATTTTATAGTTCTTATGAAAATCCCAGAGATCAAGCGATTAGTAACGACCTATACTCTAGATGCCCTCGAAAAGGCTGAGCTTGCCCTTATTCAAGAGGAAGCAATGCCCTTTGAAGTGCATGGTGAAGATGATGGAGAAGTGTTAACGCACATTCTTGCCGCAAAATGGATTCTTGAAGACATGGAAAGCAATGGAAGAGAACTTAAAGAGTCTCTGAGGGCCTACAGCCAGAAAGTGCGCAACTCCATTTCTTAGTATCAATAAAAAGACTTCTTTGCTATCCCTCGGTAACTCGTATTTTTACGGCAGACGACCAAAGGTTTTATGAAAGGCAATACACCGCAAGAAATACGTCAAGCATTTTTTCAATTTTTTGAGGGGAAAGGACATAAGGTTATTCCTTCTGTTCCTCTCGTCGTAAAGGATGACCCCACCTTGATGTTTATCAACGCAGGAATGAATCCATTTAAAGACTATTTCCTCGGGCTAAAAAAAGCAGACAACACACGCATTGCAGATAGCCAAAAGTGTCTTCGAGTTTCAGGAAAACACAACGACTTAGAAGAGGTCGGGGTTGATACATACCACCATACTCTATTTGAAATGTTGGGCAACTGGTCGTTTGGCGATTACTTTAAAAAAGAAGCGATTCAGTGGGCTTGGGAATTTTTAACCGAGGTATGTAAGCTCGATGCCGATCGATTGTACATCACCTATTTTGAAGGAGATTCTAAGGATAAATTGGGCCCAGATAATGAAGCCAAGGAGATTTGGGGAGCCTATGTTGGAGATGACAGAATCCTTCCCTTTGACCGAAAGGACAACTTTTGGGAGATGGGCGACATCGGACCCTGTGGCCCATGTAGCGAGATTCATATTGATTTACGCTCGAGCGAAGAAAGAAAGGCGGTTGACGGAGCGAGCTTAGTCAATCAAGATCATCCACAGGTTATTGAAATCTGGAATATGGTCTTCATGGAGTTTCTCCGCAAAGCAGATGGCAGCCTTGAAAGTCTTCCTGAAAAACATGTTGACACAGGCATGGGATTTGAGCGTCTTGTACGCGCTATCGAAGGAAAGTCTTCAAATTATGATACAGCGGTTTTCTATTCGTTGCTGAAAAAAATCGAGTCAATCACTGCTCAATCGTATGGTAAAGAAGAAGGTATAGATATAGCCATGCGTGTTATAGCTGACCACCTTCGCGCAGTTTCTTTTGCGATTGCCGATGGCCAGAACCCATCGAATGTCAAGGCAGGCTATGTTATACGCCGGATTTTACGCCGCGCTGTTCGATACAGCTATCAAGGATTAAACTACCCGAAACCCCTACTCCATCAGTTGGTATCCACCCTCGTGGAGGATATGGGGAAGGCCTATCCCGAACTTGTTAATCAACAATCATTTATTGAGCAAGTCATTCTCGAAGAGGAAAAAAGCTTTCTAAAAACCCTTGAAGAAGGAATTCAACGTCTTACAAAAGCCCTCCAGCCGTTAGGTAATGGAAAAGAACTCGATGGACAGACAGCCTTCGAATTGTATGATACCTATGGATTCCCGCTTGATCTCACCCAACTCATTTGCTCAGAAAAAGAAATCAATGTTGACATTGAAGGGTTTAATCAGGCACTTGCTGAGCAGAAGTCAAGGTCTCGAGCGGAAGGAAAATCTACCTCAGGAGACTGGCACATCCTGCGCGAGGACAAGGTAGAGGAATTTGTAGGCTACGACCGAGAACATTGCACGGTTCACATTACAAAATGGCGAGCCATCGAACGAAAAGGAAAAAAAAGTTACCAGTTGGTGTTCTCCGTAACCCCTTTTTACGCAGAAGGCGGTGGACAGGTCGGTGATAAAGGAATAATACGCAATGATAATGAGCAGATTGCTATCTACAACACCACCAAAGAAAACGATACCATCGTCCATTGGGTGAACGCCTTGCCGGATGATGTAAACGCATCCTTTGAGGCGCAAATTGACGGCAGTGCACGAAAAGCCACTGAACGCAACCATTCTGCGACACATCTATTGCATGAGGCATTAAGAAACACCTTAGGTAGTCATGTTGAACAACGCGGATCCCTTGTGGAAGCCAAAGGCCTTCGTTTTGACTTTTCTCATCCGGGTAAAGTAGGCTTAGAAACTTTACACCAAATTGAGGATCAAGTCAATGCCAAGATTTGGGAAAACATCTCCTTAGAAGAAAACAGAGACGCACTCATCGAGGAAGCTAAAGCGCAAGGAGCCATGGCACTCTTCGGGGAAAAATACGGTGATGTAGTGCGCACCATTAAGTTTGGATCAAGCATCGAACTTTGTGGAGGATGCCATGTTCGCTCTACAGGAGCCATCGGACAATTTATCATTACGGCAGAATCTTCCGTTGCTTCCGGTATTCGTCGTATCGAAGCAATAACTGGAGAAGCTGCCCTCGCTATGATGCAACACCAGCGCCAAATGCTGAGTGAAGGGCAAGAATTACTCGGACAAGGAGAAATGCTGTCTTCAATTACCAAACTCATCGAAGACAATAAGGCCTACGCCAAAAAGATTGAATCCTATAAAGCACTTGAAGGACAAGCGGTTAAAAAGGATTGGGCTGATCAAGTTCAGCAAGTGGGGAAAATTCGTCTTGGATCTTTTACTACCGATCTGGATAGTGGAACCATCAAGGACGTATTGTTTCAATTGAAAAATGAAATTCCAAGCTCTGCTTGGCTCGTCGGCCAGCGCAGTCAGGGGAAAGTGACCTTGTCGATTGCTTTTTCCCAGGACCTCATCGACGAACACGGTTTCCATGCCGGCAACATGATACGGGAATTGGCTAAGCATATTCAAGGAGGTGGCGGTGGACAACCTTTCTTTGCTACGGCAGGAGGAAAAAATCCTGAAGGACTTGATCAGGCGCTGCAAGCAGGAGTCGATACAATCACTACACAATTATCCGCATGACATATTGGGAATCCAAAGGCTATGAAGTGGTTATCGGGTTAGAGGTACACGCTCAACTTTCTACAAAGAGTAAAATGTACTGCAGCGACCCTGTGGAATATGGTGCCATGCCTAACTCACTGACTTCTCCTATATCGCTTGGACTTCCCGGCACACTTCCCAAGGTCAATCACGAGGCCATTAACTATGCCATCAAGATGGGTTTGGCTTGTCATACCTCAATTGAACGCGTCAATGGCTTTGCACGCAAAAACTACTTTTATCCCGACCTCCCTAAGGGATATCAAATTACTCAGGATAAAACACCCATTTGCTATAACGGACATCTGGATATTGAGACTGAGCAAGGAGGTAGCAAGCGTATTGGCATTCAGCGTATTCATCTGGAAGAAGATGCAGGAAAATCCATTCATGATATTGACCCGTACAATTCACTGGTTGACTTAAATCGAGCAGGAACCGCCCTTATAGAAATTGTCACCGATCCAGACCTCCGCAGTCCAGAAGAAGCCCAAGCCTATCTCCGTGAGATTCGTAAAATGGTGCGCTATCTGGACATTTGTGATGGCAATATGGAAGAAGGAAGTCTTCGCTGTGATGCTAACATCTCCGTGCGAAAAATGGGCAGTACGCAATACGGACAGCGCGTCGAAGTCAAGAATATGAATTCCATTCGCCACGTTATGAAGGCGATCGAGCATGAAGCTACTCGCCAAATCGATGAGATTGAGGCAGGGAATATAATTGCCCAAGAAACGCGCAGTTTCAATGCCACCGACCATTCAACCTTTGCCCTGAGAAGTAAAGAAGATAGCATGGATTATCGATACTTTCCAGAGCCTGATCTTATTCCAATTTATGTAAGCGATGAGGATATTGAGGCGATCAAGGAAACCATGCCCGAACTCCCTAGAGAGAGTATTCCAAGACTAATGGAAACCTATGGCCTTTCGATGTATGATGCTCAACTCCTTACAGAGGACCGAGACTTTGCACACTTTGCCAATGGTATTTTGGAACAATCACCCAGCGCTAAGACTGCGGTAAATCTTTTGATTGGACCGGTTCGCTCCTGGATGAATGAAATGGGACAACCGATTGCATCCTATCCATTAACGGCTTCTGTATTGTTAGAGGTAATCGATCTATTAGCCAATAATTCGATTAGTTTTTCTTCCGCGAGTCAAAAGCTAATCCCTCACTTGCAAGAGCATCCTCAAGAGGTGGCCGCAGAAGCAGCTAAAGTCTTAGGTATTATTCAAAACAATGACGAAAACTATCTCGAAGCCCTTATTGACGAAGTTCTTGCCGAACATCCAGATAAAGTAGAAGCCTACAAACAAGGAAAAACAGGACTTTTAGGAATGTTTATGGGTCAAATCATGAAAAAGAGTGGTGGAAAGGCTGACCCTAAGCAATCATCAATTCTACTGCGTGAAAAACTTAGCTAATTCAATCGTAAGGCTTCTAGCTCTTCTTGTTCTAGTTTTTGGAGCTTGTACAAAGGGTAAGTTCAAAGAGAAAACCGCCTCTGAAAGCCATTCAGACTCCACAGCACAAAGCGAGGATTTTAATAGCAATCTGCGCATTAAAGATGCCCATCAATACTATACCTTACGTGGAGATATTCCTCAGGAGGCTTTTATCGAGATTGTTATTGATAAACCTGAACTTCTCAGTGCAGGTAGCACCTTTCGTATCCAATACAACCCTCTGCCAATCTACGGTGGTCAAAAAAATGCGTTAATCACCATCGATAGCTTTTCCTTTTCGGCTACCACATCAAGTTACCTTCGCCCAATCAATCAATCGCCCACAGGCTTCTATCTTATCGAGCATCCTGACTTAGGGCGTTATGAAGCCTTGGTTACGGATAGCACGACGGTTCAGTTCCGCCAAGGGAAAGGCACAGAATTAGAATTAGCTAACGAGGGCCCAACACTGGACTATTATGATCTTGTAATGACCATACAGCAGGTATCGGCCGCTCAGGACATGGACGACTTTTACGGGAGCTATCCCATCATTATAGAAGCCGCTCGAGCAGCCCACGCCACTAAACCAGACAATGTGTATCTGGATGTTTTTATGGCCCTCTTTGATCGCATGGATGAAGCGAATGCTAAAGACATTCAATCCATCATGAATCGCCTGAACAATATCGATTACGAAGGGGCATTAATGGCCTATCTCAATGTTCCCTATGACATCGCAATACCGGATACTTCAGGACAACCAATATCCATCAGTGATTATTCAGGGAAGGTTGTACTTATTGACTTTTGGGCATCCTGGTGTGCCCCTTGCCGCCAAGAAAACCCAAACCTTGTTCGATTACATAAAAAGTATAATAGGCAAGGCTTTGACATCCTCAGTATTTCCCTGGATAATGTCCGATCCCGATGGGTTCAAGCTATAAAGGATGATAATCTATACTGGGAAGGGCATTGCAGTGACCTTAATGGATGGAATACGGAAATTGTCAACATGTACAACATTCAAGGGATTCCCACATCCTTTTTAATCGGGCGCAATGGATTAATGATTTGGAATTCCAACAATCCTCAACTCAGTCTTGAAGAGGCAATAAAAGAGGCGCTCTAATACAGAAGATATTTCGCCCGAATCGATTTGAACACATCGAGATCTTCTTGCCACATAGCGCTGATCTCATCAACCGTTTTCCCCTGTTTTAAGTAGATTCTTAAATCATCTGAACCATATAAGAGGTCAACGAAATTATTCGAAAGAAAAAAATCTCCATCAAGGTCGTGATAGGCCTTATAGAGATGAGATAAATCCAAACCCTTCGGAGGATCTAGGCTTCGAAAGTCTTTTCCTCGGCAGGTTTGCCCATTGAGCTTTGGCCTACTCGATCCGCCATTGGGTTTAGGCGTAAAGGAAAAACTCCCATAGCTTAATGCAGGATGACCATAGGCTTGAAAAGGAAAGTCCGTTCCACGACCAACACTCACGACAGTTCCTTCAAAAAAGCACAGGCTGGGATACCATGCAATGGAATGCATATTGGGCAAGTTTGGCGAAGGCTTAACAGGAAATGAATAGGCTTTATCTCTTTGATAATTCTGTAAGGGCACAATTCGTAAATCCAAGGATGATGCATCCTTAATCCAACCTTCTCCCTTAACCATAAGCGCATATTCTCCAATTGTCATTCCATAGATGACTGGAACTTCATGAAGGCCTACAAACGACGAAAAGTCTGGATCTAGGGTAGGACCATCTACGACATCTGTAAATGGATTGGGGCGGTCGAATACCATGACAGGTATATCGAGTTCAGCGCATGCCTCCATCACATAAGTCATCGTTGATATATAGGTATAAAAGCGAACGCCTACATCTTGAATATCAAAAACTACCAGATCAATTCCCTCCAACTGCTCAGCACTTGGCTTTTTGGACGAACCATAGAGCGAATACACCGGGATCTTATTAAGGGAAGCATCTGCCACCCGCTCCCCTGCATCCGTATCTCCCCGAAAACCATGCTCAGGTGCAAAAATAGCCCCAATATCAAGTCCCTCTTCCCAAAGGGCATCAACTACATGCTGATCCCCCTTACGAGATGTTTGATTAACAACAAGGGCGATTCGCTTGGATTGTAAACGCGTCATGTACGCACGCTCATTATCCGCTCCCACCACTACCTGACCGATACAATCATTGACCACGAAAGCCACACAGAAAAAAGCAAGTAAAAACCGCACCATGCAATGTACCTTTACACAATAATAGGCTGATTTTTTGGGATATTCTAGATTCATAGCAAAACGATTACTTCTTCAAAATAAACGCGGATTTTCTGCATTTATCGCCCGACTTGCCATTCTTGCGATTGCTATTAGTACCGCAATCATGCTTATCGCGACTTCCCTCGTTAGTGGATTTCAGCAGGAGATTGCACAGAAAGCTTTTGGATTCTTTGGTCATTTACATGTTACAGAACTCGCAGCACGAAATCTCACTGAATCCTCTCCAATGGATCAAGACAATGCCATGATGGAACGTATTGCTAAGGCAGAGGATGTTAAGGCCGTATTCCCTGTAGTCTACAGCGCAGGAATCCTCAGTCATGAAGAATTTGAAGATGGCATAGCCCTAAGAGGTGTTGACCAAGAAGATGCTTTACAAACCATCAAAGACTACATCATAGAAGGCAATGTCCCTCCGTTAACTGATAGTGTATGGAAAGATGGCATTTTACTCTCTAAAATCAGCTGTGAACGGCTTAATGCCTCCCTTGGTGATACGCTAAGGTTTCGGTTTTCTTCAAGCAAGGGGCTTGTGCGGTATCGAAACTTGTCAATTATCGGCATCTATAATACTGGACTCTATGAGATTGACGAAAAGTTTGCCTTGTGTACAAGCAATTTATCACGTTCCTTTCTTGAGTGGTCTGATCAACAGGTGAGTGGATATGAGATATTTCTTGACCCACAAGCTATTCTACAGCCCAAGTACCTCGCCTATCTAAACACGCTACTGGGCAGTGCGGAAGTCGATGAATTGAGCACGGCCTATGCTGCGATTGATGTCCATGTACCCCCAAGCCTAACGCTTCAAACCATGAAAGACATCAAGCCAAGCATGTTTAACTGGTTGAGTATGATGAATACCAACGAAATTGTCATTCTCCTCCTTATGTTGATCGTCGCTGCAGTTAACATGATTACAGCCATGCTGTGTCTTATTCTAGATCGAACGAAAATGATTGGTTTGTTAAAAGCGCTTGGAAGCACCCAAGGCATGACACGAAGGATTTTTCTTTGGAAGGGTTTGTTTATCGTTGGTCTGGGCATTGTGTTGGGTAACGCAATAGGACTTGGTTTGGCCTACACCCAGATAGAATGGGGATGGATAACCCTTCCTGAAAAGGCCTACTACGTGTCAAAGGCTCCCCTATCCATTGATATGGTGTGGATTGTTATCATTAATTGCTTTTCTATTGTGTGGTCCACCTTAGTCCTCTTCTTACCACTAAGCCTAATCAATAGGATTCAGCCTGTTCGTGCCCTTCGTTTTGCCTAGATTTGTCTTATGTATCGCTCCGTACAATTCCTTCTACTGAATATCGTTATCCTCTGTTGCCTTACGGCAAGTACCTGCGAGCAAGAGGATAAGAGCGATCTACCCTGTCCAGAAGCCTTAAGCCAACCGCAGGCGGACTGTTTATGTACGATGGAATATGACCCAGTGTGTGGATGCGATGGGGTAACCTACAGCAATGCCTGTATGGCCGGTTGTTCAAATGTGTCGGATTACTCCAAGGGAGTTTGTCCCTAGTAGCAAGCAATAGGCTTATGAATTAGTGCTCCTTCTTTTTCTGGAAGAACTCACTGTACACAAAAAAGACAACCATGGCGAGAAATCCAGCAAAGGCCAGTCCTTCAATCCATGGAGTTTCTTGACCTTGTTCCTTAACCACCTTAATAATAAAGACGACTAAGATTGAGACCACAAGACCTATAAACACTTTTCTAAGGTCTTGAAGTATCATCGTGAGCGTATCAACCATACGCTTGCGTTCATGCCAGATTCGCATGGCAATTTCACGCCCTGCTAATAAGCCCATAAAGACCCAAGTCGTTGACATTGGGATTTTATTGAGTTCCTTGAAGTAATACAGCAAAAAAGAATAGGTTAATGCTATAAAAGTTGCTGAGCGTATATCCTCCGTATTCGTCTTACTGCGGACAACATCTTGCACTCTTCCTCCACGTTGCTGGAAGATGTAGGCCAAAAGCGCTAATAATACAACACAACTCAACGCAAAAAGCGGAAGGGGTAGATCATTTCGTCCTTTGCCTAAATAAACATAGATATTCGCAAGATCTTGGATCAACCATGTATACCATAGAAGACCGGTTACAATCCATTGCAAAACAATCCAAACTTTATGCGATGTGGAGTTTTCTTCAAGCTGATGCTCTCTGAACTGCTTTTCCGTGTAATTACTTATCAGAAGATAGACCACAATTCCAACACCAAAGGCAAGGAGATATCCAAACAAAGATTTCATAATCATCCCCCCTAACTTGGTATCTATATCTACAATTTGTCCAAGCATATCCCCAAAGTCCGCAGGGATTTTATCCAGAGCAAAGAGGGTAAGAATAATAAATGTAGTGCTCACAGGTATTCCTAGACGGGTTAGCAGCATAAGCGCCATTGGAGGAATCATAAAGTACCAACTGTAGGTATCGGGTAGCGTGTATTTTTCCAAACGTCCATAGGAAACATCCCCTTGAAAATATCCATAAACCAAGGTGAACATCATAATGCTCGCAGCGAATGCCCAAAGGGTCTGCCACTTTACGCGCTTTTCGTTGGACGTTAAAAACGTACCGAGGGTTTGAATCACATCATTACCTACTACAGAGTATCCTGCAAGGCAAAAACCAAGAATCATAACCACTAGGGAAAGGTCCATCACGTTTAGTTTGGTGGATTCTAAAAGTAATGAATCTGGCTGTTAAGGAATCGTTAAGTTTTACGCCTTACTTGCCCTTGCGACGTCCGCGTTTTGGCGGTGGAGCATTAGCAATAATGTCTTTAACCTCATCCAAAGTGAGCTTGGCTGGATCCGCATCTTTTGGAATCTTAAAATTCTTTTTACCCTGCTTGATATAAGGACCGTATCGCCCTTTTAGGACTTGAATTGCCCCATCGTCAAACACTTGGATAAATCGCTCTTCATCTGCCTTTAGCTTGGCTGTAATTAGCTTTAACGCGTCATCAAGTTGAATGGATCGTGCATCGAATCCACTGTCCTTAGGAATAGAGGCAAAGGTTCTATCCAATTGCACATAAGGGCCAAATCGACCGATGTTCGCTTTAACTTCTTTTCCTTCTTGGGTAGTACCCAATACTCGTGGAAGTTCAAAGAGCTTCAGCGCCTCTTCTAAGGTGATTGTCTCGAGGAATTGCCCCTCCATTAACTTGGAGTAGCGTGGCTTCTTCGCCCCCTCTTCCTCCGAGGTCTCGCCGATCTGTGCCATAGGGCCATATCGACCAATGCGCACCTTGACCACTTCGCCTGTTTCAGGATGCTCCCCTAAAACCCGCTCCCCTGCGGCCCGCTCCGCATTTTCAATCGTATCTACGACCATTTCACGGAACGGCTGATAGAATTCATCTAAGACAACGTCCCAACCCAAATCACCTAAGGCTACCTTATCAAACTGAGCCTCTAAATCCGCAGTAAAGGAAAAGTCTACAATGGAAGAGAAATTCTGAACCAAGAAATCATTGACCACCATACCTATGTCGGTAGGGAAAAGCTTCATCTTCTCCGCGCCCACGGTTTCACTGCGTGTTTCGCTAGTAATATTACCCTTTTCTAATCGACAGTACCGATAGTCGCGCACAACACCTTCTCGGGATGTCTTCTCCGCATAGTTTCGCTTTTGGATTGTAGTGATTGTAGGAGCATAGGTAGAAGGTCGTCCAATACCTAACTCTTCCAAATCCTTCACTAATGAAGGTTCTGTATACCGAGGTTTGGGCTTGGTAAAGCGCTCAACGGCCTCCATAAAGTTTAGATCGAGCGACTGGCCTTCTGAGAGTGGAGGAAGTACATCTTTAAGATCATCATCCCCTTCCTCATCCTTTGATTCTAAATAGACCTTTAAGAATCCGTCAAATACAATCATCTCAGCCTTTGCCTCCAAGGTTAGCTCACTTTGACTCAAACCAATCGTCATGGTCGTGCGCTCTAACTCGGCATCGGCCATTTGAGAAGCAATGGTGCGCTTATAAATCAGGTCATAAAGACGTGTTTCGTCAAACTCAGCATTAATACTCGTATTGCCAAAATTGGTTGGACGAATCGCCTCGTGTGCCTCTTGGGCAGAACTGTTTTTGGTAGAGAACTGACGCGGGTTGCTGTACTTATCTCCATACGTATTGCAAATAGTAGTCTTCGCATTATTAATCGCCACTTGTGCCAAACTCTGCGAATCTGTACGCATATAGGTAATATGTCCTGCCTCATAAAGACGCTGTGCAACGCTCATTGTGCGCGAAACACTAAAGCCGAGTTTTCGACCCGCCTCCTGCTGTAAGGTTGATGTTGTAAATGGCGGGGAAGGACGCTTTTTACCCGGCTTCTTGACAATAGAATTCACAAAGTATTCTGATACTTTGGCTTCTTCAAGGTATTGCAGGGCCTGACTTTCGTCTACCTTTTTCTTTGATGACGTGGCCTGTAGGACCCCTTGACCTTCTGATGTTTCCACCGCAAACTCCGCCTTAATTTTAAACGACGAGCTTGGCTCGAACTCCATAATCTCACGCTCTCGTTCTACTAAAAGTCGAACCGCAACCGACTGGACTCGACCAGCGCTTAACGAGGGACGCACCTTCTTCCAAAGAACAGGTGAGACTTCATATCCTACGATACGATCAAGGACTCTTCTTGCCTGTTGGGCATTAACAAGGTCTAAATTGATTTTTCGAGGATTATCGATAGCGCGCTCAATGGCAGCTTTTGTTACCTCGGTGTAGGAAATGCGCTTGGCTTCCTTAGGGTCAAGGCCTAACGCCTCACAGAGGTGCCAAGAAATGGCTTCTCCTTCGCGATCTTCATCCGTTGCCAGATAGATCTCCTCAGCACTTTTTGCCAGTTTTCTCAACTCAGCAATCACCTTCTTCTTATCGTCGCTCACCTCATATTTAGGTGTAAAATGCCTTTTTACATCAATGCCTAAATCCTTCTTTGGTAAGTCCCGTACATGTCCATAGGACGAAGCAATCACGTAATCGTTTCCCAAATACTTTTGAATTGTTTTGGCCTTCGACGGTGACTCAACAATGACTAGACGTTTTCCCATAATTACCACGCAAAAAAAGCGAAATTTTTAAATTCAAGCTTCACAATACGAAAGCTTTACATTTGTAATACTATGAATTTACCCGTTCACAACCTAACTGCCATCACCCCCCTTGACGGTCGATATGCTAATAAAACAAAGGCACTACAGCATTTTTTCTCAGAGTTTGCGCTGATAAAATATCGCGTCCATGTAGAAGTGGAATATTTAATTTATCTCGACATACTCTTTGGGTGGAAAACGGTCAATCACGACAAACTGCGGGAGCGAGTGAAGAACTTTTCTGTAGAAGATGGGGAAGCAATCAAAGCAATTGAGCGGACGACTAACCACGACGTTAAAGCTGTAGAATATTGGATTAAAGAACTTCTTCGCGCTGAGCAATACGATGCCAAGACGATTGAACATGTCCACTTTGGCCTCACCTCGCAAGACATCAATAACACCGCTATGCCTCTTATGGTACGTGATGCGGAACAGCACGTCATGCTTCCAGCCTTAGAAGCTACCGTACAAGCAATCAAGGACATCGCACAATCCACCATAGATCAGGCTATGCTTGCCCTTACCCATGGTCAGCCGGCCAGCCCAACTACGCTCGGTAAAGAACTTTTGGTCTTCGTCGACCGACTTTCTCATTGTATTGAGCAAATCAAACAACTCGAGCACTCTGGAAAGTTTGGAGGCGCTACAGGAAACTTTAATGCTCATACAGTGGCCTACCCTTCCATTCATTGGGCGGAAGAAGCGAACGCCTTTTACGGTATGTTGGGACTGCAACGTCAGCAAGTAACCACACAAATTGAGCATTATGATGGTCTAGCAGCAAAACTTGATGCATGGAAACGGTGCGCTGTTATTCTCGTCGATCTCTGTCGAGATATCTGGTCGTATATCTCCATGAATGTCTTTACCCAAAAAGTGGTTAAGGGCGAAGTAGGCTCTTCGGCCATGCCACACAAGGTTAATCCGATTGATTTTGAAAATGCGGAAGGCAACTTACTCTTTGCCATGAGCCATTGCACCTTCTTTGGACAAAAATTACCGATATCAAGACTGCAACGCGACTTAACCGATTCTACGGTAACGCGAAACCTAGGACTACCCTTCGGACATATTCTCATTGCTTTGCATTCGTTACAAAAAGGTCTTGGCAAGCTTAAGGTCAATGCGGAAACTATCCATGCTACTTTGGAGGAAAACTGGGCTGTTTTGGCTGAGGCTATCCAAACCATCTTACGAAGGGAAGGCGTTGAAAATCCCTATGAGATGCTTAAGGCGCTCACAAGGACCGGTGAAGGAATAAACGAGCAAACGATTAAAGACTTTATTGAAGAGCTCGACGTATCCGATTCGGTGAAAGATGAGTTAAGAGCTCTGAGCCCACAAAACTATCTTGGCGATGCGGCTAGTGCATTCGATCGCCTCGAGGACTAAGGCGTTGTAGAACCTCGGCTTCGTGATCAAGCCATGCTTGCCAGCGATCCATGACATATTCGCGGCTTTCTATGGTCAACGCTAAGTCCAAAAAGAGTCGGAAATGTCCCGTTTCTGAAATCATAAGCGCCTTGTAAAAACCGCGCAAGGCCTCATCCGATATATCTTTTGACAAGAGGCGAAACCGCTCAGCACTGCGTGCCTCAATCAGCCCTGCCATTAAAAGCTTCTCAATAAGGCGTTCATCACGACTCCCTCCCTTAGGTAGAAAGGCAATCAGGGCTTTTACATACTCATCCTTTCGTTGAGGACCAAGCGGGATGTTGCGTTTTTCAAGCTCATCTAAGACCATTCTAAAGTGTCCCCACTCTTCGGTTACAATAGGTGCTAAGGCCTTTACCACTTGTTCATAGTCAGGAAACTGTTGTATAATAGAAATACAAGAAGATGCTGCCTTTTGCTCGCAATACGCATGGTCTGTCAGAATCGCTCCGATATCCATGGCGGCCAAATTGACCCAACGTGGATCGGTCGGAAGTTTTAAACCTGCTATCATAGTACAAAGGTGCAATTCTTTGCCTAAAACACCATCGTTCCTTCTATCATAATTGACCATAATCAACATATGACAATAAGCTTGCAACGGAATGCTGTGAAGTGATGTTTATCTCTTTGTACTTTTGAACTATGGCTAACGGAATTTCTACTTCATCTACGTCGACATCGCCGAATGTGTCTTCGAGTGCCAAGGCAAAACAACGTCCTGGGAGAAAGCCCGATTGGTTAAAAGTTCGCCTACCCTCAGGACAGCAATCTAGTGAAGTCTTCAAAAATGTAAAAGACAACGCCCTGCACACGATTTGCCAAAGCGGAAATTGTCCCAATCAAGCGGAATGCTGGGGCGAGGGAACGGCTACCTTGATGATTTTAGGAAATGTCTGTACGCGATCTTGCCGATTCTGCAATGTAGTCACTGGAAAGCCCGAAGATGTTGATATTCTAGAGCCACGACGTGTAGCGGAATCGGTAAAGCAAATGGGACTGAAGCATGTGGTCATCACATCCGTAGATCGCGATGACCTTGTCGATGGCGGGTCAAGTATCTGGATGGCTACGGTTAAAATGATTCGACGATTGAATCCAGGGATTACCATGGAAACTTTAATTCCAGACTTCCAAGGAAAGACAGACCAACTCGATAAAATCGTACAAGCCAATCCGGAAGTAGTAAGCCATAACCTTGAGACCGTTGAGCGACTAAGCCGTGAAGTACGTGTCCAAGCGCGCTATGATCGAAGCCTAGAGGTATTGGATTATCTGAAAAAATCAGGCATTCGACGAACAAAAACCGGTCTTATGCTTGGGCTTGGCGAAACAGAAGCTGAGATTCTTCAAACGATGGACGATTTGCGTGCTGTCGATTGTGATGTCTTGACCCTCGGGCAATATCTACAACCCACAAAAAAGCATCTCCCTGTAGCTGACTTCATTACGCCTGAAACCTTTGAACGATATAAGGAAATTGGCCTAGAAAAGGGATTTAAGTTTGTAGAGAGTGGACCGCTCGTGCGCTCCTCCTACCATGCTGAACGGCACGTAGGATAAATACCTCGTAGGGTTTAACCAAAAATGGATTTCGCACTCCGCATGGCCGATGCGAATTTTTCAATGCTAAACTTCTTGGATAACACCCGCGTTCCAAAGTAATTGATAAACTGTTCAGTAGGCATGTTTCCAATCAGTTCATCTTTGGCCATAGGACAACCACCATATCCAAGAATAGCACAGTCAAAACGACGAACGCCAAGATCATACGCCGTATCCAACTTAAGTCTCCAGTTGTAGGGTGCAGTATGTAAGTGCGCGCCAACTTCATATTGATCAAATTCTTTCATGACCGGAGTGTAGAGCACTTCAATAGCACGTTCATCGGCTAAGCCCACTGTATCGGATGGCATAAAGTGCCGCACACCAACTTGGGCAAGCTTTTCCATCCAATGCATCACCATATCTACGTCATAGGCTTCATCATAGGGATTACCAAAAGCCATGGAGAGATAGATAATAAGGTGCTTACCTTGCTTTTCTGTTTCCTCCACAATAGATCGCACGACATCTAAGGAATCTTCTATCGATGCATTGGCATTGCGTTGCTGGAATACCTCTGACACACTAAAAGGAAAGCCTACGGAGTCTATCATTGGCATGGCACAAGCTTCCTGCGCTCCGCGCAAATTCGCCACGATAACAATAAACTCTGATTGCTTTTTTGATAAATCCAACCCTTCCAATACCTCGCGGGTATCGGCCATCTGAGGAATGGCCTTGTGCGAAACAAAGCTCCCAATATCAATAGCATTAAAGCCTACTTCAAGCAATGTATTGTAGTAGGCAATCTTTGTTTCCGTCGATACCAAGCCTTTCATACCCTGTATGGCATCCCTTGGACATTCTGTTAACCAAATTTCTGGTAACCTTTTCTGTTCCGACATGTTATAAATTTACAATATCTACGAGGTATGAAAGAAAACACCGCCAATACAGGATTAGAAGGACAATCGTTACCGCAATTGCTTGAAGGTATGCATGCAACCACATTAGAAGTACTTCAAGGAATCGAGGAAGCCATGCCTCAAATCGAGGAAGTTTGTGAATTGGTGTTTAAAGCGCTTGAAGGCGGTGGACGGCTCTTTTACATTGGTGCAGGCACCTCAGGCCGTCTTGGTATTCTTGACGCCTCTGAGTGTCCTCCCACCTTTGGATCAGATCCTGAACAAGTTGTAGGCCTAATAGCAGGAGGAGACCAAGCCATCCGTAATGCGGTGGAATTTGCAGAGGATGACGAGGAGCAAGCCTACAAGGATCTCATGGCTCAAGGAATACGAAAAGAAGATGTTGTTGTAGGGATAGCGGCTTCAGGCAATACACCCTATGTCGTAGGAGGACTTCGCGATGCCCAACAACATGGGATAGCGACGGCATGCATTACCTGCAATACTCAGGGTAAGCTACTAGCTTATGCGGATAAGCCTATTATTGTCCATACCGGTGAAGAATTTATTCATGGAAGTACACGTTTAAAAGCTGGGACTGCTCAGAAACTGATTCTCAACATGATCACGACAACGACCTTTATTCGCCTCGGTCATGTGCAAGGTCGATTTATGATTGACATGCAACTTGCCAATAACAAGCTTTGGAGGCGAGGCATTGACTTTATTATGAAGCAGACGAAGCTCAGTGCCGAAGAGGCCCGTCATGCCTTGGAAAAGCACGGTAGCGTGCGGAAGGCCCTGCAAAACATACATAATGCATAACATAGAACCCTTTTATGGTTGGAGGGATCGATACCTTGTTGAAGAAGACGAACGCTCCCCTTTCTTTGGTCATCAGCACAACGAATTTGCCTATGATCAAAAGATTTACAATTACTATGTGCATCCCCAATGGAACAACTTCGGTTCAAATACCTTGCTCTTAAAATGCCTGTACACGGACTATGAACTCGGCTATACCATTATTGAATTCATCGGAGAGTGGAATGATTTTTTGCACAACGATATAGAAATGCTGATTCGAAGCATTGTCAATCCATTGATTGCTCAAGGGGTCTTCCGATTTATTCTCATCGGCGAGAACATCTTAACTTTCCACGGAGAGGCCACCGATTATTATGAAGAATGGCAAGACCTTGCGTCTGAATCGGGTGGTTTTGTAACCCTGATGAACCTGCAAGACCATGTTCGTAACGAAATGAAAGATATAGGCATACACCAATGCGTTCGACTAGATAGTCAAGTGTTGGATTGGAGGAAATATCCCCCAGAATTTTTATTGCGTGCTTGCATACAAGAAGCCCTCGAATAAACGTTTTTTGTTTAACTACGTATAACACTATCTTTACTGCGTGTCTCGATACAATCACATAGCGGAAGGACTACCTGACTTTCTTGTTGTCGGAGCTGAACAAGCTGGAGGGCAATGGATCAAGAATTTCCTCGAAGAGCATCCCGATGTTTATCTACCCTCAAGGAATTTAGGGTACTTTGTTTACACGGAACGAGACAATGGCTATCATCCCAATCAGAAGGAGGACGTTCTTGTGCGGGATTTAGGAGATTACAAGTTTGCTTACACGCACGCCCAACCCAATCATTTACGCGGAGAATATGCACCAATTTATATGTATGACTGGATGTCGGCTATTCGGAATATTAAGCAAGCCTATGGGGCGAATTACCGCATAGTGAAAATTATTATAGCCCTCAGAAACCCTGTACATCGTGCGCTTGCCCACTATCAAGATCAGGTTGAGCAAGGCATTGAAGATTTACCCCTATCTGAAGCACTCTATCCAGATACCATTATCACGAGGTTAAACAATTACGACTCAGATTTCTTCGACTATCTTGGTTTTAGTTTCTATGCTGATGCCATTACGGCCTACAGGAATACGTTTGAAAACGTCCATTTCTTTTGGTACGATGAAATGATCGAAGATGAAGAGCGCGTCTTTCGTTCACTTTGCCAATTCCTTCGATTGGACTCAGAAGCTATCCAATTGCGTAAACGAATTAGTCAAAGTATGGCAGCGGAGGTCAAACCCAATCCCTTTACCAGTTTCTTTGGTAACCGGCCAAAACCTCTTTTTGATGGGGTTTGGATAAAAGAAAAAAATATTCCTCCGATTTCTGAAGAGTTTAGACATAAGCTTTATGGGACCTTTATCGAGGATGTTGAGCGTGTAAAACATACGCTTTTAAAAAATGTCGACCATTGGAAAGGCCCTTATCTAAGCTAACATGAATCCAATACGACGTATTGTTTTTATGGGTAGTCCGGACTTTGCTATTCCAGCATTGCAAGATTTACATAAATCAGATTATGACGTAGTGGGAGTCATCACCGCTCCGGACAAACCCAGTGGTCGAGGGCAAAAAATACAATCAACTGCCGTAAAGCTTGAGGCCGTAGAGCTAGGCATACCCGTATTGCAACCTCGAAACTTAAAGGATCCTGGATTTCAAGAGGAGCTGCGCAATCTCAAGGCCGATATTCAAGTTGTCATTGCCTTTCGTATGCTTCCCGAATCGGTGTGGAATATGCCTCTATACGGATCGATTAATCTTCATGCCTCCCTTCTACCCGACTTGCGCGGTGCTGCTCCTATTCATTGGGCTATAATCAATGGGTACAATAAAACAGGACTCACCACCTTTCAATTGCAGCATGCCATTGACACAGGACCTATTCTCAGGCAAGAAACGATTGATATTGGAGAAAATATGACCACTGGCGAGTTGTACAATGCTATGCGCCATATGGGTGGCAAGATGGTTCTTGATTCACTTGCTATGATTGGTAGTGGAGCTAAACAAACACCACAAAGTTTAACTGGTAATGAATTACCAGCACCCAAGATTCAAAAGGAGGATGCCCGCATCCAATGGGATCAAATCAATACCGTCGTACATAATCATATTCGGGGAATGCACCCATTCCCCTGTGCATGGACTACACTCAACGATAAACGACTTAAAATCCATCGTGCGAACCTAACGACGAGTGCAAGACATACCGATCTATCACCTGGACGGGCTGTAATCACAAAAGATAATCTTCTTCACGTTCAATGCCACAATGGATGTATAGAAATTACTGAGCTTCAACTCGAGGGGAAAAAGCGAATGACCGCTGCAGCCTTTATTCAAGGTCAGGGCGCTAAAAAAATTCAGTTCATTTAGAGTTTACCGAAAGGTAAATGGGCTACCTTTGCAAAAAGATTTTTGATGAAAAAAGTAATGATTATTGGTGCAGGGGGTGTTGGGCAAGTGGTTGCCATGAAATGTGCCGAGCAAGTCAATCATTTTTCAGAGATTTTATTAGCCAGCCGTACAACGTCTAAATGCGATCAAATCCAAGAGAAAGTGCTCGCAAAAAATCCAAATACTGCAATATCCACAGCCTCTCTTGATGCGGACATTGTAGAGGATACAATTGCCCTTATTGAGTCATTCAAACCCTTTCTTGTGATCAATGTCGCCCTTCCCTATCAGGATTTAGCCATCATGGACGCCTGTCTCGCAACACAGACCCACTATTTAGACACAGCAAACTATGAACCCAAGGACGTCGCCAAGTTTGAATATAGCTGGCAATGGGCCTATCACGAGCGCTTTAAGGAAGCGAATATTATGGCCCTATTGGGCTGTGGTTTTGATCCCGGACAAACCCAAATCTATACGGCACATGCCGCCAAGCATCATTTCGACGAGATTCACTTTTTAGACATTGTGGATTGCAATGGAGGGGATCATGGCAAGGCATTCGCTACCAACTTTAACCCAGAGATCAACATCCGAGAAATCACCCAAGTCGGTCGATATTTCGAAGAGGGCAATTGGCGAGAGATTCCTGCAATGTCCGTCCACCAACCCATCTTTTACCCCAACATTGGAGAGCGTGAGTCCTATTTACTCTATCACGAGGAGCTTGAAAGCCTTGTAAAACATTTCCCAACCCTTCGCAGAGCGCGTTTTTGGATGACCTTTGGCCAGGAATACCTCACCCATCTCAGCGTATTAGAGAATGTCGGGATGACTTCGATACAACCCGTTCAACACCAAGGACAGGATATCGTGCCATTAGAATTCCTAAAAACATTACTCCCTGAGCCGTCATCGCTTGGAGAAAACTACGAAGGAGAAACCTCTATAGGATGCTACATTTCAGGTATAAAGGATGGACAAGCTAAGCATTATTACATCTGGAACAACTGTAAACATCAAGATGCATACCGCGATACATTGGGACAAGGCGTAAGCTATACTACGGGTGTACCGGCCACCTTAGGAGCAAGTCTTATGGCTGAAGGAACATGGATGCAAGCCGGTGTCTGGAATTGTGAACAACTCAATCCCGACCCCTTTATGGCAGCCGTAGGACAACTTGGCCTTCCATGGCAGGAAGAAGTTCTTGTTCAAACACCTTTCTTAGGGTAATTAATTCTTAATTCCCATGACTGCGCTGCCTAACGATCGACCATTTTACTTACTCAACGAGGGTAAAATTCAAGCGAATCTAGCACGAATACAAGAGGTAAAGGATGCTACAGGCTGCAATGTCCTTATGGCCTTAAAAGCATTCGCACACTATCAAACCTTCCCTCTACTAGCCCAAACATTAGATGGTTGCACAGCCTCTTCCCTGCACGAGGCTCGCTTAGCGCACGAATACTTTCCAGGACACCATCACGCCTACAGTCCAGCCTATAGTCCACGAGATTTTCCGGAATGGACGGATTACAGCCAAACATTCACCGCCAACTCATTACAACAAGTAGCATTCCTTCAAAATCTACCAACGAAGCATAACCTAGAGATTGGTCTACGTATCAATCCCCTCCAGCGCGAGGCAAGCAATCCATTGTATGATCCGTCTTCCCCTCAGTCTCGACTTGGTGTCATTGCAAAACATCTTAAGAGTCAATGGCCAAAAGGCGTAACAGGCCTGCATATGCATAATTTATGTGAGAACGATAGCCATTCTCTTGAGCGCACCATAGAGTCCATAGAACGTGACGCTCCATTTGCCTTAGAAGCCTGTGAATGGATAAATCTTGGCGGAGGTCACATGATTAGTCAACATGATTATGACTTGGACCACCTCATCCAACTTATTGACCATCTTCAAAAAACCTATAGTCTAAGGGTCATCCTTGAACCGGGAGCTGCCATCGTATGGGAAGCCGGAAGCCTCCACGCCCATGTCCTTGATATCGTGGCGCAAGACGAGGTAGCCACTGCCCTCCTTGATATAAGTATCACAGCTCATATGCCGGATTGTATTGAAATGCCCTACACACCTCAAGTACGTGAAGGGAGAATTACCAATAAGGGGTGTAGATATCGCCTTGGTGGAAATTCATGTTTGGCAGGAGACTTTGTGGGCGACTATCATTTTGAGCATGGCCTCTTTATCGGAGATGAAGTCATTTTCTTAGATATGGCGCATTATACTACGGTTAAAACGCACTTTTTTAATGGCCTTCATCATCCGTCGGTATACTTACAGCATACGGATGGTTCATACACTTGCTTAAAAACCTTTGATTATACAGACTATCAGTCAAGGCTTTGAACCCATTCGAGTTCATCCTGTACGGTAGATTGCTGTCTATTGTAGAAATCGTACAATAAGTTAAAGACAAAACGAGGGTCTTCTTCATGAGGAACATGTCCTGTAGCCGGCATTTCAACCAGATAACCTTCTTGTAAATCCCGCATAAACCGATTACGATGTGCGAAGGGCAGCACCTCATCTTCTTCACCCCATAAAATCATCGTAGGTTGTATTAATTGCTGAATACGACCTGTATCAGCCACTTCTTGACTTAATATCATAGTACGTTGCCAATGTATCCGATCGGGCAGGTTCATAAAGGCATAGCCCGCATCAACACGGTGACTAAACCAATTGCTCGGCAACACTTCTTTATTGAAAAAACTGTAATTGGCGGCATCTTCACGCGATGCTCGAGACACTCCTAAGCGAAGATTAAGGATTGCACCTACGTACCAAGGCGCCATTCCCTCTACATAAGGTCGCGTAATGGAATCCCAAGCATAGCCAGCTGGGGCCATCAACATCATCGATTGCACTAAGTCCGGACGCTCATAGGCTAAATTCCAAGACAACATGCCTCCTAGTGAATTCGCTAGAATCATACAAGAGTCTACTCCGGCATCCTCAAGAACTGCCGCTACCGCTCCTGTAAAATGCGATTGAAAACTAAAATCCTCAGGAAGCGTCTTGTAATTGGGTGGATTACTCAAACCAAATCCTGGTAAATCAATGCCTATTACCCGGAAACTGTCCAAAATCAGTGTATTCTCCAAGAGCGGCGTAAAATGATAAAAACAACTATTTAGGCCGTGTATCGCTACAACCACTCGCTCTCCGTATCCCGTATCCACGTAATGCACTTGTCCGCCTTCATAGTCAATAAAATAAGAATTGGGCGTCGTGTAGCGCTCAAAAACCACTTCAGCATCACTTTGATGTTTAGGCCAAAGAAAATAGAGCAAGCCAAGTATAAAGGGAATCAATCCCAAAAGAATGACAACGACTCGCTTTAGCCTAGAATATCTTGGTTTGGGAGATGCAGTAGATGAGTGTTGCATAGACAGTATCTTCTAGTAGATAAATTGTCCTAAAACCAACGTTTACGACGGAAATAGAGCCAGAAAAACAAAGGAAGTACCACGGATATACCCAATAAGGTCCAAAATGGCCATAACGACGTTTGTCCAGCCTCTTGCATGGGCAATGCTATGTTCATCCCATAAAAGCTTGCTATCACCATCGGAAGGGTTAACACAATGGTTATTACCGTAAGACGCTGTACTGTGCGGCCTAAGTTGTTTGAAATAATTGACGCAAAGGCATCCATCATACTGTTTACAATGTTGGTATAGATATCCGCCATCTCAGAGGCCTGACCATTGTCAATAATGATGTCCTCGAGGAAGTCATCCTGCTCTTCATTGCCTTGAATCTTCAAGAAATTCGTGCGCCGCATTCGATTCATCATTAAATCGTTGGCACGAAGGTTTGTTACAAAGTAAACCAGGCTCTTCTGAAGATCTAAGAGGTTTTTAAGGTCGCGATTTCGGCTCGATCGATAGATCTCACTCTCAAAGGTGTACCGCTTGGTATTGATTTCCTTAAGGTAATACTGGAAATAATGGACATTGCGATCAAGTAACCTCAGGGTAAACCACTGTTGGTCTTCTACCTTAAGCATTTTGATACGCCCATGAAGAAAATCGTCGATAACCGGATTCTTGAAGGACGAAATTGTAATGATAAAATCAGGTGTTGAGATAATACCAATCGGAATGGTAATGTACAGCGCCTCATCTTTAACAAAGGCTTCGTTTCGAACTGGAGTGTTAACCACTACGAGATCAATTTCCTCTTCGGATTCATAGCGAGAACGCTCATCGGTATCAAGACTATCTGTAAGGAAGTCAATAGGCACATTGTTTTGAGAGGCAAAGTCCTCTAACTGACTTCGATCAAAGGGAGGATAGATGTTTACCCAACATCCCTTTTCAACTTGCTCTAAGCGCTCAAGCCTTCCGTTTTTCTGTGTTAAAATATCGATCATCCTCCTCCATCTATTGATTACTAAATAACGTTTTCAAATCGGTGGCCTTGTTAGGATCAAGACGACCTGCAAGGACTAAACGCATTTCTCGTCGTTTTAATGCCCCTTCATAACGGTCATTTTCCTCAGCAGTTTCTGGAAGTAGCTCAGGAGATGGCTTAGGCCGTCCGTTACTATCAAGCGCCACAAAGGTATAATACGCCGCATTGCACTTATAACGCGTCTTGGTAGGAATATTTTCCGCCCAAACCTCAATATAGGTCTCAATGGAGGTATTAAAGGCTCTGGTAACCTCTGCATTAATGGTGACTACATCACCAAGCTTAATGGGATTTTCAAAGGAAACCTGATCGACAGATACCGTGACAACCACCGATTGAGCATGTTTTCCAGAGGCTATAGCTGAGGCGATATCCATCCAATGAAGGATTTTTCCTCCGCGCAAGTTGCCCAATGCATTCGTATCGTTAGGCAACACAATCTCCGTCATCGTAGTGCGAGAATATGAAGGAGTGCGTGCTTCCATGACCAAGGTTTGCTGTAAAAATAGGGACTATAGCGCGTTCTCTGTAAGAAACATGCGTACATCAATTCATAAGTGTAGTACTTCGTGGACATTCACCATGAATACCTATCAATAGATACTGAGCCAGTGCGCTTTACTCTCCTCCTCCAAGAGATGACAAGGCAGGCAGTGCTTGGTAGTTAAAATCAAAAAGCGCTTGATTTTCCCAAGGAGAGGCATCGGTAGCCTGAGGGCCTTTCCAAGCAATCAACTCCCCTCCCCAATAACAATATCCAATCCCTCCATCAACGGCATGAACTCGATCCGCCACATCCCTCACGAAATCCGACTGTCCTCCAGGGGATGCCGGATAAATCGGCAAGATTAAATGCTCTTGAAGCCCTACGATATTATTGGTATAATCATCCCAATCCAAGGTAAAGGGATAGGCGGTTTCTGCAATCACAACGTCTTTATCGTGCACAGTAGCTAGCTGCTGCATGGTAACAGACAAACTATCTAAGTTCTTTCCATGCCAAATAGGATAATATGAGAGTCCTATGATATCATAATCTACCGAATCGACTACACCATAAAACCACTCTGCCCCTGTGATACCGGCGTAATGAATGATAATCTCACAGTCACTTGAGGTTGCACGAACTGCCGCACTAGTCTGTTCTAGTAATTGCAGAAAACCTTCTCGATTATCCGTGATATGCCCAAAAGGGTGTAATAATCCACTATTGATCTCATTGCCCAATTGAATATAATCTGGGCGGATTTCAGCGACAACCTTTTCTGTGTAATGATATATAGAGTCCGCCAATACCTCAAACGACAAATTTTGCCATTGCGATGGAGGGCTTTGTTGACCAGGATCAGCCCAAGTATCCGAATAATGAAGACTCAACCAAACCTTAAATCCCTGAGCCTTCAACTCATTTGAAAAGGTACGTACTTCTTGGAATCCAGAATGCCCGTTGCTTGGATCAATCCACAAGCGCAAGCGAATCGTATTGATTTCCTCTTCCTTAAGAATATCCAAAAGAGGTTCAACTTCGCCCAAAACGTTGAGATAATTCGCATTAGAAAGGGCTATCTCAGGATAAGATGAGATATCAACCGCTTTTATCAAAGCGCTAGAGCCCACATCAGGAATATGCACAGGGCGAACCTCGTTTTCACAGGCAACAAAACAACATATCACCCAAACCCATAATAGGCTACCTGAAAAGAAATAACTAGCATCTCTCCGTATCATCTTAGACATCATGAGAGATTAATTCAATATTTCATCCGTCTCGATTGAGATCAAATCCAACCCTACTATGGACTGCACAAGATGTGCAAGTCCCGTAAGATTGATAAGGTTAAATAACTTAGAACTTCTGCGCTAAACGAAGCATGGTTACCCGTCCAATCTCAGGTGTTCCTGGGAAGCGCTGTAGATCCGTTCCAAGAACATTGGTCATATCCAAGGTTAACGTAGTATTCTCAGCCCAAGTTGGGGTATAACGGATTCCTAAATCCAAGAGATTCTGAGCTACAACCGTTCCTTGATAAATCGCTGAATTCGCAGGGAAAGCTTCCGACCATCTCCAGTTTGAAGAAAACCCTAAACCACACTTAGAAAAAGTATAATCCAAACCTAGTGCTCCTCGAAAACGTGCCGCATTTAATGGAATAACTCCCCCCGCAACGCCTTCGAGTTCGAATTCATTTTTGTTTAAGAAAGAAAAGGCACCATTGATGGCCAAGTTCTCGGTAGGTAAGTACTTAAATTGAATGTCACCACCCCAGAAGTTAACCTGTCCTAAGTTGAGGTAGGTTAAGATTACGTCACTTCCAATCTGATCTTGATCGGGAACAATAACCCCAAGGCCAAGAACATTAAGCTGCGACATAATGGTGTTCGCTAACTCATCTGCTCCCGTTCCTTGAATCTGGTCAAAGGTTGATCCTGTATAATCAGGATTGCCATCAAGGAGACTTGTGAGAAGGTCTTTAATGTCGTTTGGCAGCGCCTCATAGTTTTGATAGAGCGTGCTGTTTTGGAAATCCCCCTCTTCGAGAATACCAATAAGAGATGTAGGCTCAAAAATCACACTGTATGAGGCCGTGGTTAACGGACTTGTAAAGTTTGATATCTGTTGATAGTATAAGTCCGTTGTCAAGAATAACTTATCTGCAATGATTCCTTTATAGCCTACTTCATAGGTTTGCGTAATGGATGACTTAACCGCATCAAGATTACTAATGCCATTGATATCTACAGTAGATGCTCCGTAATCACCACCTGTTGCTGAAAGCGTGGCTAAATCAATCACCATTTGATCAGCATTTTGTATAGTACCCGAGGCATTATCCCAAAGCCCTTGAGAAAGAGTATTTAAGACTAAGGCAACTTGACCCGCATTCACATCATCGGATAGTTTAGCAAGCTCCGAACCTAGAACGTCTGCCATGGCTCCGAAGTACTTGTAATTATCAGCAGTATTTCCAAAGGATCCCCAATCATTGAGTGGGTTGTTATCAAAGTCGATATTGTAGGCTCCAGGACTACGGAATTGAGGTAATCCGTTGGCATCATAACGGTAATCAAACCCTGTAGAGTTTCCATATCCTCGAATAGTTACCCCATTAGGTAAGAAGGCACTAGCAAGGTCTAACGAGAAGTTTAACGACGTAGGTGCGCTAAAGGCTCGGTTATATGTACCTCTCAATGTGTGGCGAGGAGCAGGCTTGTAGACAATAGCAGCTCGTGGGGATACTTGAAACTCCTGAATACGGTCTTGATAATCTAATCGAAGTGCACCCAAAAAGGACAACTTTCCATCCATTACTTTATATTCTGCCTGGCCGTACCCGCCATACTGATTGATGTTATCATCATCGTCGAATCGTCCATTAATTGTACCCTCAGTGTTCGGTCGTGTACCGATATAATCAAAGCCATAGATAAAGTCGAAATTATCTACATTGTCCATTCGCCCTTGGATTTGAGCTACATGGAGTTTGGACTTATCAATGAGTAACTGCATAGCATGTGGCTGAGGCTCTCCCCCTGATTGCGGTAAAAGGTAGGTATCTCCAGCATTCGACGCATTGATGTAATACTGAGCAAACCAGTTTTTATAGTTCATGCGAAGTTGACCTGTGTAATAATTCCAGTTTATCCCTTGGGCGGCACCTAGTCCTGTAAGCTCAATATTTGTTGTATTGGCCAATCCAAAATTGGCAATCATATTGAAGTCACGAGATGGAGCGTAATCAATTCGTCCATCTATATTATATGTCTGAATTCCATAGTCACGTGAAAAGGTTTCTACACCTCTTGCCGTATCCACTACAAAGGCTCCACCGTCTTGCACCGTACCAAAAATGATGTCATCGCCAAATGCTGGCTCTCTTGGATCTTGATATTCAAAATCATTTCCTTGTAAATATCGTCCAGAGATTTTGTAGCCAAACTTGTCACTCAACTTCGCACTATGGCGAATCTCTGGGCTATACAGCATACGTGAACCAAAGGAAGTATTGGTCGGCGTAAACGAAATCCCCTGAGCATCGATAAAGCCATCATCTTGGCTACGTACACCCATCGTCATGGAAACAGTAGTCTCATACTTATCCTCTTGATCTAACGGAGACTTGGTACGAATAGCAAAAACCCCGTCGGCAGCGTTTGGTCCATAGAGTGCCGAAGCAGGTCCACGAACAATTTCCATACTCTCGATATCGCTTGGAGTGGTTGGCATTAATTGGAAGGCATTCACACGCAGCGAGGGTACACGACCAATTCGATCATCCACCACAGTAAGCATGGCACCTGAGAATATATTATTGAATCCACGAATATTTACATTCACTCCAACAAGTCCTGTCTTCATCACATCGACACCAGCAACTTTCGTAAGGTGATCAGTAGGCACAATGGCTACTGTTTTAGCCAATTCTGCTGAGTTGATTACCGTTACTGAAGCCGGAGCATCAATAACCTTTTCACTTCGTTTAGAAGCAGAAACTACCGTACCACCAAGCTGTGTTGCATTGGGCCTCATTGAAAGCTCAAGCATTGTTCCTGCTTGAAATTCCATCGTCTCCATACCCAACGATTCGATACTCAGCATCGAACTGGCTGAAGCTACTTCAATCGTAAAATCACCCATAACATCGGTGACAACTGCATTATCCGTTCCTACTTCGCGGACTGCAGCCCCTACAACGGGTTCACCTGATTCGTTAGTAACATTACCTGTAGCCGTGAATTGAGCCATAAGTGTTGAGGCCGAAGCAAGCAACACCATACCAAGAGTTAATAGTCTGTTTCTCATAATTTTATATCCGTTAACGGGCATAAAGTTAAAGAAATTTAAAATTGGCCTAAAATCTAGTGTACACAGACAGTACATCAGTAACCTAAAGATTAGACAAAAGCAATTTTGGAGGAAAACAGATCAGAGACAAACTTTTTCAAATAAAGATGGTATTTTCGCCAATCCAATGGCGCTGTAGCTTAACTGGATAGAGCACCTGACTACGGATCAGGAGGTTCGGGGTTCGAATCCCTGCAGCGTCACTTTTTTTTTGAAATACTCTAGCTGGCTATCTTTGAGATAGCCTTTTTTATTTTACTTAAACAATAGTCCAGGGATGAGAAGCCCGAATACCGCAACGCGGTCGGGGTTTGATGCATTTCACTCATTGAGCATAGGCCAATAGTTATTTCGGCTTGACATTGTGAAATGTAATGAAGATCTTCCCCGAAGGGAGGCGGGATGTGGTGGGCCATAATTAAAAACAGGAAACTCCCCTACAACTCCTCCGCCAGCCTGCGAATCACCTCTGAGGCCTGAGGGCCTTCGTTAAATAAGAGATCAAGTATACTGAGGTTATGCAAGAAGCCCGTCTTATTCTGAAACACTTGCTCATACGGATGCTCTTCCATCCTTTCTGTCCGAAGTACTTCCTGTGCCCATCGGTTGGGCATAAAACGATTACGAAAGTCAAGTACATCCTCGCCATAATCCGCAACATAGCTGGAAGTATTATTCAAATCAATCTCCCACTTCAGATGGCGTACAATCTGCTTAAGCACGGCTAGATTAAAATCCCACGTCATATTGTATGCGTCAGTGTAAAGCGGCGCATAGTCATCCTCATAATACTCAAAGTAAGGGCTGCTTCGATAGGCGGCACATAGACTTTGCCAATGATGTTTTTGCCATGCTATCTCATTTTGAATGGGGCGACTGTCTGAGGTAAACCGTTTATCCTTGCCACCTGCCAAAGGTATACTCAAGGATAAGGCTCCATTCGGCCCTGCAATACTTGTCCGATTTCTGTAGGAGGCCTTTACAAAATGCTCCTTTGCGTCAAGATGCCACTCCTCCACACCATAGACAGCCACAAAAAAAGGAAGTGGTGGTGCATAGAATAGAGGGAGAACGGCCTTGGGCATAGCGGGATTTGTAGAGGTAAAAATAGGGACTTCACGCTATCTCGCCATGAAGCCCTATATTCAACTGATATTCCTCTTATGGCTTGGATACTTATTGGAATCATTCGGTTGTGGTCATTGATACCTCTGCGCTGCAGTCAGCTTCTTCGACGTCCGCTCGCCTTTGTCTTAGAGCATGTCGTACGCTACCGAAGAAAAACAGTTGAAGCCAACCTTTTACGTTGCTTTCCCGATAGAGATTCTTCGGCACGCCGTCAAATCCGAAAGGACTTTTATCGCCATTTTGCCCAACAAGTTTTAGAAATTCTACGAAGCTTTAGTTATTCAGCGCATCAAGTGGCTCAGCATATAGTATTAAAAGATGAGGATTTTGAAAAGAAAGTTGCCAAGATTGACCGTCCTGTATTCCTCGTATTTTCTCATGGAGTAAATTGGGAATGGGGCGCCTTAACATGTAGTGCCGCCCTTCCCCACCCTGTATATCTTGCCTATAAACCATTAAAAAGTTCTATAATGGACAAATGGTTAAAGGCTCGTCGCTCACGTTTTGGAGCAAATCTTATTTCGATGCGGCAATTGCCTAAGACGTTAGTGCAAATCAAGGACCAACCGAGTTGCGTACTGCTGATTGTTGACCAAAACCCGTCAAATCCTGCCCATGCACATGGAGCCGAATTCTTTGGGCAGACGAGTGCCTTTCTATCTGGCATGGCAAGGCTTGCTGTACGACATCAATTTGACATCGCCTACATCGATGTAAAGACGGTTAAGCCAGGAAAGTATAGTGCCTACATGAGGGCTTCATATGATGTACACCCCAATACAAAACCTGAAGAGGTTAGTCAATGGTATGCCAAAGAACTCGAACAATCGCTGAGAGAAGAACCGCACCGCTGGTTGTGGACCCATAAGCGATTTAAACATGATAGCTATTGGTCGGAGTAATCCGTAAATTCACCCTATGGAGGTTGCGATCGTCATATTAAACTGGAATGGCAAGCATTGGTTGGAAAAGTTTTTACCCAGTGTGGTAAGTCACCTTAACCCCAAACGGGATATACTCTGGGTGGCTGATAATGCCTCTACAGACGACTCTATCGAATGGCTTAAAGCCAACTATCCCCATGTTGAACTCCTTGAGATGAAGGAAAACACAGGGTATGCCGGAGGATATCATGAAGCGCTTAACGGCATTGAAGCGGATTACTACGTCTTGCTGAATAGCGATATCGAAGTGGGCCCAAATTGGCTTGACCCTATGATTGACCGCATGAATAGCCATGCACACATCGCAGCCTGTCAACCGAAAATCTTGAGTTACAACAACAAAGATTCTTTCGAGTATGCAGGGGCTTGTGGAGGCTATATCGATCGATTGGGTTATCCCTTTTGCCGAGGACGTATTCTCAATCACTGCGAAAAGGATGAAGGGCAATATGATGAAGCCCAGCCCATTTTTTGGGCGACTGGAGCCTGCCTTGTTGTGCGATCAATTGCATATCATAGCATCGGAGGACTTCATGCACCTTTTTTCGCGCATATGGAAGAAATTGACCTTTGCTGGCGATTTCAGCGAGCAGGTTTTGAGGTATGGGTTGAGCCTAAGTCGATAGTCTACCATGTCGGCGGAGGAAGCCTATCTCAGACTAGCCCCTTTAAAACGGAGCTAAACTTTCGAAACAACCTTCTCCTATTATATCGCAATATTCATCCAGATCATCGTAATGCCCTCCTTTTTAAGCGAATGGTATGGGATGGCCTTGCTAGTGCGATTTACTTTATTACTGGGCGATGGAAGCTCTTTATGGCAGTAATTAAGGCACACAATGATTTTCGTGCCATGAAATCCCAGGAGCAAAAGGACAGCTTGAATGATAGCCTTGGCTATATTCCCCAGCACGAGCTGAAGCACCTTTTCAATGGACATATACTCGTTCAAGCCATTCTTCGAGGGAAGAAGACCTTCGCAAGCCTTAATCAGGCCTTATTCCAAAAAGCTATCAACGGCTAAGACGTAGCCTTCGAGTCCAAATCCAGCAATCAGTCCTTTACAAACTGGAGATAAAAGGTTGACTTGACGAAACTCCTCTCTTGCATAAGGATTGGAGATATGTACCTCAACGACTGGTATATCAATGGCCGAAATAGCATCACGAAGAGCCACCGAGGTATGGGTGTAGCCACCGGCATTCAGGATAACACCATGATAACCTTTCACCTTGGCTTGTTGCAGGGCATCAATGAGCTCTCCCTCGATATTGGACTGTTTTTGATCGATGACACAACTCCCCTGATAAACATCCTTTACTTCTTGGAGGAATGTCAATAAGTCTTGGTCGCCATAAATTGAGGTTTCCCGCTGACCTACTAAATTCAAGTTTGGACCGTTAAGAATGAGGAGCTTTTTCATCACTTGTATTGATTTACGAAAGTAACAAGTCCAAAGTTAGCCTATGCAATGGAATACTGCTATAGAGGATTTTAGATCCTACATTATCCTTGAACGGAATCAAAGCGATAATACAGTAATGGCTTACCATGCGGATATGCTGAAGTTTCAATCCCTGCTTGAGGAAAATAAAACACCAATGAATGTCCAACGGGAAGACATCGAGGCTTTTCTCGCAGCGATTCATGACTTGGGCCTAGCCAAACGAAGTCAGGCAAGATTGCTTTCAAGCATCAAGGCCTTTTTTCGCTGGATGAATCTCGAGGGGATTCGAGAGGATAACCCTTCAGCCTCATTAGAAGGGCCCAAGCGTGATCAAAAACTGCCCGACACTCTGAGTGTGGAGGATGTAAATGCCCTGATTGAATCCCACGACTTAAGTAAAAATGAGGGGATTCGTAATCGAGCCATCTTTGAAGTACTCTACAGTTGTGGGCTAAGGGTTAGTGAATGCATTGGCCTTATGATGAACAACATCTACTTCGAAGAAGAAATCATCAAGGTCATCGGTAAGGGCGATCGGGAGCGACTGGTTCCCATTGGAAGAGCGGCTATGCATAGCCTTCGAATCTATCTTGATGAAGTGCGCAGTGAACAAAGTATTGCGCAAGAGGGACAGGGATTTGTCTTTTTAAATCGACGGGGTAAGCCCCTTAGCCGTGTAATGATTTTCTATATCGTGAAAGAAGCAGCAGATCGCATTGGATTGCGCAAATCAATTAGCCCACACACCTTTCGCCACAGTTTTGCCACCCATTTAGTGGAGGGAGGTGCTGATTTACGAGCCGTGCAAGAAATGCTGGGCCACGCCAACATTACCACTACAGAGATCTATACCCATTTGGACCAGAGTCATCTTAGAAAGGCTTTGGAGAAGTTTCATCCGCGGTTTAAGGAGTGATTGAGGATGCGAGAAAGCCCACGTTCCACCCCCGCCCTACGGGCAAAATAACCTCCTCAAAAAGTGTGCCGCTGACTTAATGATTATACCGCCTTTTCAAATGACTAGGCAGCAGAAAATGCCTGGCCTTTCAGAATATACTTCCCAAGAATATCAAACTCTAAGTTCACCTTGGCGCCAACGGCCAAGTCGGAAAGATTAGTGTGTTCCCAAGTGTAGGGAATAATGGCTACATCAAAAGTTTTCCCATCCGTATTAAAGGCTGTCAGTGAAATGCCATTAACACAAATCGACCCTTTTTCAACGATCATAGCTTCTAAAGAGGGCTCATAGGCGAAGCGAAGCCTCCAAGAACCTTGTTCATCATGGACTTCAACTAACTCCCCTACTTGATCTACGTGACCTTGAACCCAATGTCCATCCAATCGATCACCCACGCGCATGGCACGCTCTACATTGACCTTCGAACCTATCTTCCAGCTATCAATATTTGTTTTCTGACGAGTTTCAAGGACGGCAGATACCTTATAGCGACCGCCTTCAATGGCCTCTACCGTAAGGCATGCACCATTGTGACTCAAGCTCTGATCTACCTTAAAGCTATCGGTCAAGGAAGAGGAGAGCCAAAGGCTTAGATTCTCCCCTTGAAGCACATGATCTTCAACTGTAGCTTGAGCTTCGATAATTCCTGTAAACATTATTGACTGCGTATTAAGTGAATAAATCCTCCGTTTCCAGCACCGAGAGGTAAATCAATCGCTTGAAGGCCACTTGTCGTGCGTACATAAGCTTTTCCCTCATAGAGATAGACTCCTTCTGAAGCCTCTGCCCCGCTGAGCACACTTCCATCCCAATTGATATCAGGATCTGTTGTCTCAAAGACCAGATTCCCCCAGGAGTGATAAATGCGAAACTCTACGGATTCAATAAAGCGGTACGGCATTCTCGGCGTATACAAATCATTTTGGCCATCACCATTGGGTGTAAAAGTATTGGGCAACTCATAGATGGGACAATTTTCTACGCATACGGTATCTCCTGCAAGGCTCTCATTACCAAAGCCATCCACCGAAGTCACAACATAACAGCGAGCAAATGAAAGCAAGGAGAAATCCGTGTAGAACAGATCAGACGTATTGCCAATAAAACCATAGGTCGATCCACCATCCTCTGAAACATAGATATTAAAGGACTCAACATCCTCACCACAGCCATTGTCTTGCGTCCACTCCAAGCGGTTATCAAAGCGGAAAACCCCTAAATCATTACCTATTAGGTCGCAGTCATTACTAACCGACAAGGCAGGCGGACAAGGAGGAATGGTATCAATTGGAATACCACAGATGCGCTGTGATTTATTAATCAAGGTATCATTGGCCAGCTCGGCTAATGTATAGGCTCCATAACTCTCCACATAATAGCAATAGTTCGAGTCATTGATGAGGCCTGTATCAAGATATAAGGTGGTTTCAACCGTGGTTAAGGAGTCAAATACTACTCCATTATCGAGGCTGCGATAGACCACGTAGGACGTGTTATTCCATGGCACATCTTCCTGCCAAGTCAAGTTCAACGCTTCGTTTTGGGCACCTATCGATAGATAAATGGACGACGCCGGAAGACTTTGACTAAACTGATTACTATCCCTTGTGTAGAAATCTACCCTGTAGGATTCAGGGGAAGATAGTGTATTGAGTCCGTTATCCGTAAAGAAGGTGTCGATTAATCCAGCGTAAAGCACACTTGTTGAAGCATTGCGAAGCACACCGGGTGCAGGAGTAAAGGCTGCTTCTCCGTATACTTCAAATCGATAAGGACCAATTTCTGCAAGGGTATCAAGGGCTGTACTGTCGGCTAGAGGTCGTCTCCAACGTACAAAAACCTCCCCGCTTGACGCATCAGTTGATACAACGTCTACATTGGTAATTATGGGATCTACCAGGGGTAGGACCACACAGGCTTCATCAGATGGAACACTGCTTACTGCATTATAGGCAGGTGCATTGGGCGAGGCCTGCTGATTAAAGAATTCTGCCACGACAACATAGCTGTACTCATGCCCCGAAGGGACATCAATATCAGTAAAACTTGACGCTGTAATATTTGTTCCCACTACTTCATAACCGATCGAGGCTAAATCTGCATTACAACCAAAGCTTCCCACACCACAACCATACCTTCGATAGACCGTAAAGTATTGGAAGGCATCGGAGGTCTCACAAGCATAGGGCGCATCCCACGTTAACGTGATGTCATTACCCAATACGGTGGCCTGAAGGCCTGTAGGACGTGGCGGAACGACTTTTACTAAAAAGGATTCGATATCGACTAAGGGAACAGGCGTACCACTTACAGAGACGTAGTCATCTTCCGCTTTAAAAATCAATTGGTATTCCCCGGCGCTAATATCGCTGCAAATCGTAGCCCAAGCAAAAGTTGCGGTTGCTGGATTACCAGGCACTGCCGAAAATGCTGTTCGATCAGGAAAGTCAATAATGGGTGCTCCATTCGCACTTATAGTAACAACATCACTTGAATTAGGGTCTGTAGCACTAAGATTCAGCACCAGTGTGTCACCAGCTGTGATGCACGTATCGGCAATTGATGCTAATTGAGGTGGATCATTCGGCTCATTGACGACAATAATTTGCATATCGCGGATTACTGTACCCATTTTTACCGCTACCCCATCAAAGTTTCGATACTCTTCAACAAGAATCGCAATATTATAGATACCCACTTGTTGAGGGGTTGCCCAAAGGAGCTCACCTGTGCGTGGGTTGATCGTAAAGCTGTTGTTTGCACCGGGAATGATTTGATCAGGATTGACATAGGCCGGCACATTGAGTCCAGGAGCCTGAAGTGGTGAAATCAGGGAAAAAACCAAACTATCCCCATCTGCATCGTAGGCATTAGGATTATGTAGGAAGGTATCCTGCACGTTGGCATAATCGATAGGCGGATTAAAAAGAACCGGCGATGAATTTGAGCCAAAGATGTTCGGGTCTCGGTAAAAAATAGAGTCCTCGACGTAGAAGGCAATATTAACCGACCCTCCTGCTCCACCGGCAATATTAATTATATCGTCAATTCGGTTTTGATCGAGCATGGATACAACATAGGTGGAAACGCCTGGATAGGTGTGTACCGCGGTGTATTGATTGAGCTTTACATCATCCCCAATGATTACGCCATCAGGAATTCCATTAAAGTCAAGATCAGGTCCGTTCGAACGCAGTACAAGTTCTTGCGTACCATCGCCCCAATTCAATAATAAACTATCACGGTCAGCTGCTGCCGATTGGTCACTTACCTTACTATAGGTCACAATGGTCAGACGTATTGTCTGAGGACCGATGGTCTCATAATAGATTTCCCCTGCTCTGTAATGCGTCGCGTGAAGCGTGCAGACATAGGCCATACATGCAATAAATAGACAGAAAAGGCGACTTAGGTGCTTCACACCTTGAAAATACTGCCAAAAATCGAATCGAGTAGAGTCCAAGCTTAGGTTGGCGAAACAGAGGATTGAAGATAGAGACGATTCATTCGTGCGATGTTCTCTAGGGATATTCCTTTGGGGCATTCCGCACTGCATGCTCCTGTGTTGGTGCAGTTACCAAATCCTTCTTCATCCATCTGAGCAACCATACTACGTACACGCTCTTTAGACTCCACTTTTCCTTGAGGAAGCCGGTCCAGTTGGGCAATTTTCGCAGAGACAAAAAGCATTGCTGAGGCATTCTTACAACTCGCAACACAGGCTCCACAACCGATACAAGTTGCCGCATTAAAGGCCTCATCGGCTTCTTCCTTACGAATAGGAATAGCATTTCCGTCAGGCGCTGCCCCAGTTCCTACCGAAACAAATCCTCCTGACTGAATAATTCGATCAAAGGCAGAGCGGTCGACCATAAGGTCGCGCACAACAGGAAAACCTTTAGCACGGAAAGGCTCGATATAAATAGAATCGCCATCCTTAAAGGAGCGCATATGCAATTGGCACGTCGTCGTTCCCTGCTGAGGACCGTGGGGCTGACCATTAATCACCATTGAGCACATCCCACAGATTCCCTCGCGACAATCATGATCGAAGGCGATTGGCTCATCGCCCCCCTCAATAATTTGTTGGTTCAAAACATCCATCATTTCTAGGAAGGACATATCCTCGGAAACGTTATCCAACGTGTAGTCAACCATTTTCCCTTGGGTTTGCGCATCTTTTTGGCGCCATACGTGTAAGGTCAATTTCATAATCTCAGATTGAATTATTTATAACTTCTTGTTTTCAACTCCACATTGTCAAAGGTGAGTTCTTCTTTGTGATGATTGGGTGCTTTAGGGTCTCCTGAATATTCCCAAGCCGAGACAAAGGCGTAGTCTTTATCGTCACGCAATGCCTCCCCTTCTTCTGTTTGGTATTCTTCACGGAAGTGTCCTCCACAAGATTCCTTTCGATTCAGGGCATCATTACACATCAATTCTCCTAATTCAAGGAAGTCCGATACGCGAGATGCTTTTTCGAGTTCTGGATTTAACTCATCAAGCTTACCCGGTACGCGCACATCATTGTAAAACTCATCGCGTAGTGCTTGGACTTCGCTAATGGCATAGTTTAAGCCCTTTTCATTACGCGCCATACCGCAGTAATCCCAAATAAACTTCCCAAGCTTACGATGGAAGGTATCGACCGTCGTTTTCCCTTGAATCGATAGAAGACTAGATAAATGCCCCTTGGCCTCCATTTCTGCTGCCTTAAACGCGTCGTGGTCTGTCGAAATAGCTCCTGTACGAATATCGTCGGCGAGGTATTCACCTATTGTGTAAGGGATTACAAAATATCCATCCGCAAGCCCTTGCATCAGTGCAGAAGCTCCCAAACGGTTCGCTCCGTGATCGGAGAAGTTTGCTTCACCCAGTGCAAAAAGACCCGGCACAGTAGTCATTAGATTGTAATCAACCCAGAGACCTCCCATGGTGTAATGCACCGCTGGGAATATTTTCATTGGGGTTTCATAGGGATTGTCTGCTGTGATCTGCTCATACATTTGGAAAAGGTTTCCATACTTAGCGCTAACCACTTCACGTCCCATCTGCATAACCGCCTCGCGATCCGATGGACTAATTCCTTTCAGATTCGCTTGTTCTTCGCCATAACGCTCAATCGCCGAAGCAAAGTCTAAGAACACCGCCTGCCCAGTTTTATTGACGCCAAAACCAGCATCACAACGCTCTTTGGCCGCGCGAGATGCAACATCTCGAGGGACAAGGTTACCAAAGGCTGGATAACGTCGCTCCAGGTAGTAATCTCTGCGATCTTCTGGAATATCGGTAGGTCGTAGACGTCCTTCACGCACTGCCTCAGCATCCTCCTTATGCAGAGGAACCCAGATACGACCGTCATTTCGGAGCGACTCTGACATCAAGGTTAGTTTTGACTGATAGTCTCCCGATACAGGAATACAAGTTGGGTGAATTTGCGTAAACGATGGGTTTGCAAAGAAGGCACCGCGCTTGTGCGCTCTCCAAGAGGCCGTAGCATTGGACCCCATGGCATTGGTCGAGAGATAGAATACATTGCCATACCCTCCATTACAAAGCAATACCGCATGCCCTCCATGACTTGAGATTTCACCTGTTGCATTGTTTCGAACGACCACACCACGCGCCTTGCCATCAATCTTTACGATGTCTAAGAGCTCATGGCGATTATACATTTTGACTTTGCCTACGGCAACTTGACGGCTTAGGGCTGAATAGGCACCTAGTAGTAACTGCTGCCCCGTCTGGCCTCTTGCGTAGAAGGTTCTTGACACCTGCACTCCCCCAAAGGAGCGGTTGGCAAGTGTCCCCCCATATTCACGCGCAAAAGGTACTCCTTGCGCTACGCATTGATCGATGATATTGGCCGATACTTCCGCTAAGCGATAGACATTGGCCTCTCTTGATCTGTAGTCGCCACCTTTAATTGTATCGTAAAACAGTCGATAGGTGCTATCCCCATCGTTTTGGTAATTCTTTGCTGCGTTGATTCCTCCTTGTGCAGCGATTGAGTGCGCTCGGCGAGGGCTGTCTTGAAAAAAGAAGCATTTCACATTGTAACCAAGTTCAGCCAATGATGCAGAAGCCGAGGCACCAGCTAAGCCCGAACCAATGACAATGATATCAATATTTCGCTTGTTGGCCGGATTAACTAAGCGTATTGAATTTTTATGTTGTGTCCACTTATCGCTTAATGGACCTCCTGGGATATTGGATTGTAGAATACTCATAACTCGTTCTTCCTAAGCTTAACTAATAAAAAAGTGAACTAACGCCACTACAATAAACATCAAAGGCACAATTACCGCAAAGGCAGTACTGGCTTTTTTGATGCCTTCCACATATTTTCCTTGGCTTACTCCCGTCGTTTGGAAGGATGATTGAAAACCATGATTTAGATGGAGACCCAATAACACAAACGATCCACAATAAATGGCTACGCGCCAAGGGTATTTCATTCGATGGACCAACTCTGGATAGAATCGGTTAACGTCAGCAAGAATGGCCTCTGTAGCAGGACCATCACCAATGTGTGCCTTTCCTGTCACATATTTTGCTGTGATTTCTGGAATCCAAAAGTCATAGAAGTGCAAGCCTAAAAAGCCGATCACTACACCCCCTGTAATAAGCATATTCATCGATGCCCAATTGTAGGCTCGTGCCTTGTTACCATATTGATAGCCATCTGGACGCGCCGCAGCATTTTTAGCCTGCAATACAAAGGCCATCACCATATGAATCATAAATCCTGCAATGAGCACAGGCTGTAAAGCAAACTGCACTACAGGGTTATTTCCCATAAAGTAGGCTGCCTGATTAAACAAATTTGATTCCTCAGCACCAAAAACATTGAGCCTCAAGGAATCAACAACACTTAAGAGATTGATTGTCATATGCTGGGTTAGAAACAGAATCAGGAATAACCCAGAAAACGCCATAATATACTTACGACTTAAGGAAGATAGTTTTGCCATAACAAGCAGGTTCGCTTATTGCTAATGTACGTCAATTGCATATTTAGACAAGAGACTTTTCCAGCTATTTACGTAGAAATCTGCGTTGTTTTTCGTCAAATTTTCACCAAAGCCGACAGTTGTGCATCCTAGCGCCTTTCCAAAGGCAATATCTGAGTCGGAATCTCCTACCATTGTGGACAACGAAAAATCAACTCCTGGAAAGTCCCGTTCGATGGCGGCCTTCCAACCCACTCCGGGTTTACGATACACCGGGTGGTCGCTAGCAAGCTCGGTCGCCGCATAAATGGCATGAATCTGGCCACCTGCTGATTGAATCTCCTCCACCATCGCGTGATGAATATTTTGCAAGTCCTCTTTAGACATCAATCCCTTGGAGACACCCTGTTGATTCGTCACAATGGCTATTCCGTAATACCGCTTAGATAACAAGGACAAAGCATCTAAGACACCCGGCATAAAGACAAACTCATCCCAAGACTTCACATAATCGTTGATAATCCGTTGATTAATCACTCCATCGCGATCAAGAAGCAACACGGAGCGTTGGGGATCGATCGTAAGGTAAGATTTACTCGTCGTCGACATCCTCGGAAGGTTCAGTAAAAATCTCTGCCTCGACTTGGGCACACAGTAAATGGCCAAAAAAGAGATGCATTTCCTGAATACGTGCGACATCCTCTGAATCGACAGCATAGGTCACCTCCGTCACACGAAGTAAGTCTGTAGCGCGCTTAGAGGTTAAGGCCAAGGTTTGCATCCCAAACTCTCCTGCCATCTTTACAGCCCGTAAAATATTGGGAGACGAGCCAGAGGTTGTGAGCACTACAAGGATATCCATAGGCTGAGCTAAGGCTTGTATTTCTCTTGCAAAAGCCTCCTCGTAGCCGAAATCATTGGAAACCGCAGAAAACATTGATCCACTGCATCCTAAGCAAATCGCAGCAAGCGGTGGACGATCCATATAAAATCGACCACTGAGCTCTGCGGCAAGATGTTGCGCCTGAGCAAATGACCCCCCGTTACCACAAAAAAAGACCCGTTGTCCGTTGAGAAGACCTTGAACTATAAGATCTTTTGCTGATTCAAAAACATCCGCATTCTCCTGAGATAACATATCTCTGTAAAGAGCCTCCTTAGATTGAATAAGCGCTTCTAAGCGTTCTTTATATCCTTCCATAAGCTATCTCGATGTTGTATTGTTTTTAGAATAATAATGCTTGACAAATCCATGGGCCTCTTTTCGGCCGATCATTCGCTGCATCACAGCATACAGAAAACCCATTCCATAGGCAAAAACCTGAATGTTTAAGGTTCCTATGGCTAGTAATCCAACGTCAAGGCGTCGATATTTAATACTCGCTTGCTTAAAGGCTAAGGCGCATATCCCTCCATGGCCAATTAGTGTGCACCACAGCAACGGACGTAAGCTTGCTATACTCAGTCCAAGCGTAATCGCCAATACGTAAGACATAACCACAAGAGCTGGCAAGGCATGGATTGGCTTTAACAAGGTTGGATGTCGGCGTTGAAGATTGATGCGCGCCACGCCCCAATTAAAGATTTGCTTAAAGAATTTCCAAAGATTCGTTCGTCGCTTGTGGTATACAAAGGCTTCACTAATCAAACCCACTGTAAAACCCGCTTCATAGATTCTCGCACTGTAGTCCATGTCTTGTCCATGGCGAAGGGCATTCATTCCCCCTATGCGATCGTATACCTTTCGGGCAATTCCCATATTGAAGCTTCTTGGATAAAACTTACCTACACTGCGCTTTCCTCCCCGTGTACCTCCTGTTCCTAAAAAGGAAGTCATACTGTAGTCAATAGCTTTAATCATCGGAGAAAACGAGGGATGAAAACGATCAGGGCCTCCGAAAGCATCATATCCATGGGTTGAGAGTGCATCATCTACGGCGCTTAACCAATGTGGTGGGAAAAGACAATCAGAGTCTACAAAAATGAAATACTCCCCCGCTGCTTTTTGCATCCCATGATTTCTTGCTGCTCCAGGACCTTGATTACTCTGATATGCGCAGGCAATATTGAGCGCCGAATTCCTGCTGTACGACGTGATGTATTCTTTAAAACCGTCTGTAGAGCCATCATCCACAAAGAAGATTTCATAACGCGACTTATCAAATGTCATCTCCTCAGCTGATGCCAAGAGCTCTTTAACTTCGTCAAGACGATTATATACTGCTATGATAAGAGAATACTTCAACGGTTACTTTCCATGATTTTCATCCACTTGACAGTAAGGCTTAGTCTTGCCATGCTGTAAGCAATTGTAGACCAAAAATACTATTTGAAGTCTATTGGGTGAAGACGAGTTGTGGATTGATATACCCCGAGCATTGTGTACCTTTAAAATTCAAGAGAATCTCTATGCACATACTTCAACGCATTCTACCCTATTTTATCGGTCTGTTAACTTTATTGGCGCTGAGCTATTTCATCTCTAGTCCAGAGCATGAAGGAAAAGTAATCACAGGATCAGACACCATCCAATCTTCTGCTAAAATCAAGCAGATTATGGACTACCAAGAAAAAAATGGTGAACGAAGTTATTGGAACCCAGCTCAGTTTGGTGGGAGTCCGATTTATCTCCTAAAGTTAGGACAAGAAAAAAGTGCACTTCACGTGGTGAATCAGACCTTGCGTAAATCCATGACCCGAGTATGGTATCACTTTTTTATTACCGGATTGTTTATGTATATCGCGCTTTGTCTCCTGCGCATTAATCCCTGGGTAAGCTTGGCACTTGCCTCAGCCGCCATGCTCACAACCAATGTTTATATTTTGCTGGTCACAGGGCATTTTGCCAAAGTGGCAACGCTTGCACCCCTTCCCATGCTTGTCGCAGGAGTTATTGCTGCGTTTAGAAAAGACTATATCGCTGGATTTGCAGGCACCTTTTTAGGCTTAGCTTTCGCCATTTTACTACTCCACCCCCAAATGGTATACTACACGGTGCTTGGTCTTACACTCACCGGCCTTGTCTTACTTGTCAAAACAGGCATGGAGAAAGAATGGGTACACCTCGGAAAGACTTTGGGCGTATTAGTTTTTGCAGGAATTCTTGGTGGCTTAGCAAACTATTCCCACTTAAAATCGTCTCAGGATTTTGCCAAGTCCACCATGCGTGGAGGAGCGATTTTAGAGAGCGAAACTGCACCTGAAGGTCTGGCCTGGGATTATGCCATGAGCTGGAGTTATGGCAACCTCGATCTTTTTAACCTCATCATTCCAAGAGTTGTGGGCGGTTCAAGTCAAGAAGCTATCGCATTTGAATCTGGAGCCTTCAAACAATGGAGTGAAGATTATCCACAAGTTGCGCAGAGTTTAAAGACGGGTAGGTTAAACGATGCTCAAAACAACGCATCACTCAACCCAGAAGTCATCGAGCTACCCACCTATTGGGGACCTATGAATATGAGCACGGCTGGACCGATGTACTTTGGCGCGGGCCTATGGATTTTGCTTGTATTTGCTGTTACGATGGCTGTCCTCCATAAAGGTCGCTATGGATTGGAGGTATTAGCACTCTCACTTGGAGCCTTTATGATTATACTATTTGCCCTAGGAAGCAATGCTAAAGGATTCAATGAATTCTTTTTTAACAACGTTCCATTGTTTGACAAATGGCGTTCACCTAGTGCTGCATTAGCCATTGCTGCCATGATTTTTACCGTAATCAGTGGTCTAGGTATTCAACGACTATTGGACATGGAGGATAGAAAAAGTTTACAACCCATAGTCATACGTACCGCGATTATTGGAGCAGGACTCTTTGTAGTCTTTGCGGCACTAGGCAGTGAATTCTTCAAGTTTGCAACTGGCATGCAAGGAGCTAGTGAAGCGGGATATAATGAGCCACTGTTTGTTGACCTTCGCAAGGCGCTGATGACAAGTGATGCATGGAGATCCTTTATGGTATCCATTCCTGTCCTTGGTATGCTTTCACTTCTGATATTTCAGCCTAAACGTAAAGAATTAACCTATGCCTTTGCGGGAGTTGTCGGTCTAATTATGGTCTTCGACCTCGTCAGTGTAGGTAATCGCTACCTCGATGACTACGATTATCTCGAGGAAAGTGAATTCTTAGCAGACCTAGCACCCAATGCCAACGATAAAAAGATCTACAGTATAGAAGGAGAGAATCGCCAGGGATTCTACCGTGTACTTGACTTGAGCACCAATACATTTAATGACGCAATACCTTCGGCAAAGCATTACCAAGTCGGAGGGTATGATCCTGCCAAACTTCGGAGAATTCAGGATGTCATTGAGAGTCAAGCGTTGTTCTCGCCTGAAGTATTAGGCATGTTCAATGTTAGGCATGTCATTCTGCAAGATGGGCAACTCCTATCCTTTGGGGAAGAACCAATGTTCACACAATACGTCGTAGAACCTAAATCTGCTTGGTTTGTAAATGAGATACTTCCTGTTGAGCGTCCTGAACAAGAAATTCAAGCACTGAAAGAAGCTAGCTTCCAACATCTTAATTCAGCCATTTTAAACACAAAGGATTTTGGCACTTCGTATACCGCGGGATCGGATACCGCAGGAAGTATTGAACTTGTAGAAGCTGAGCCCAACCGTCTTGTCTACAAGTCCTCTTCAACCGAAGATGAGTTTGCCGTGTTTTCTGAAGTTTGGTATGGAGGAAATCCCGATTGGGTAGTAAAAATCGATGGAAAAAAAGCAGACTTTATCCGCGTAAACTATATTTTACGAGGGATGGAGGTGCCTGCTGGAGACCATGAAATTGTCTTTGAGTTTAAACCCAAACCAAGTGGTGGCGGAATTACCTTAAGTGCTTCACTTTTAGGATTACTGCTGGTCCTTGGAGGGGGTGGATGGGTTTTCTACCAAGAAATCAAAGAAAAAGCATAGCATTGCTCCTACGCCCTTGAAGCCTTACACTTCCTCCTCTATCAAATAGTTATTTCGATCAGGGGATGAACGAGCGATAAGTTCGGAAAGATATCCTGCTAGAAAGAGTTGGCTCCCTAAAATCATAGCGAGGATAGCACCGAAGAATAGCGGGTTGTCCGTGACCAGACGGGCTGGCTCCTCCCAGACGTAGAGGTGCAACGCTTTGTCGATGATTAACCAAAAGAACATCACAAAGCCAAGAAAAAAGAAAAACAGCCCCCACGAGCCAAAGAAATGCATAGGCTTCTTGCGAAACTTGGAGATAAACAGTACAGAAAGGAGGTCTAATGGTCCATTGATAAAACGCCGTAATCCAAATTTAGATACGCCATATTTTCTGGCTTGGTGCTGCACGACCTTCTCCCCTATTTTATCAAAACCTGCTTGGGCAGCCATAACAGGAATGTAACGGTGCATATCACCATATAGCTCAACCGACTGAACTACGCGGCGTTTATATGCCTTGAGTCCACAATTCATATCGTGGAGCTTGACGCCGGACATCCAACCAGTAAATCTATTGTATATTTTCGTGGGAATCGTCTTAGATAGGGGGTCGTGACGCACTTTTTTCCAGCCTGAAACAAGATCATAGCTCTCTTCGGTAACCATTCGATATAATTCAGGAATCTCCTCTGGACTGTCCTGTAAATCAGCATCCATGGTAACAACTACATCACCCCTTACACGCCCAAAGCCAATTTGAAGGGCCGCTGACTTTCCGTAGTTTCTTTGGAAACGAATTCCTTTTATGATTGTAGGGTATTGCTTGTTAAGTTCCTCTATAATCTGCCAAGAACTGTCCGTGCTACCATCATCAATAAAAAGGACTTCGTAGCTAAAATCATTCGCTAAAGAAGCATGAATCCATTCCATTAACTCCCTCAAGGATTCCTCCTCATTGAGTAACGGGATAACAATTGAGATGTTTACGCTTGATGTATCAGCCATTGCTATGATATTCTGCATTTACAAAAACTCCAGGTACATACCAAGATGGTCCCGACGAAGATCGATGAATGTTATACGCTATTGATCGCGCATGGCCTTGAAGGGTACCAGAACTGTTTCTTGAAGCAAGAAAGGTAAAATCTGCTGTATTCCCCACCTCAATTACAGCATCGTCCAAGGCTAACACATTCCGTGCATTACGACTTAGCACATTAACAAGGTGGTCAAAATCGAAACGATCCATTGTAGTAAGCCAATCCGTAATTCCGAAATCTAAGGTCGCCATACCCGATGCAGCATAACCGAATTCGACTTCTTTATCTTCGATTGAACGGGGTTGGTGATACGATGTAATCATCCCCTTGAAATCTTTGGACATTACCTTGGCACAAAGCGCTTTTTGTGTTGCTGCATCTTGCCAAGGTGGAGAAATCTTAAAGTGGCTGTCGAAATCCTTCAAACATTCCTCATGATGCAACAAATAAGGCAGACCTACAGAAAAACTAAGATCTGAGCCTGAAGCCATAGCTTCTTGCCAAAGATCAATCGCAGCTGGACTGGTTAGGCAAAGAACATGCAACATGCCGCTTGTATAGTTATGAAGTTCCAAAAGTCTTTTTACGGCGTAGGTTTCTGCAATATTGGGAATTGTGGGCAATCCAAGCCCAGCAGAAAAAGCAGTTTCATAGACAAGACCATCTTGACGCAATGAAGGAATGTCCGTTGAACAGCCTATACGAACTCCTGCAGCCTTACCATACTGCATCGAAGTGATCATTGGCCCCTCCTCAAGATAGGTATCAAAGCCATTGGTAAAGAGTCTAGCACCAGCATCTCTCATTTCGTAGACTGCCGTTGGTCCGTTGTCCTTATCCGTTATCGATACGTGAGGAATGATTCGAATTGCAGCATCCTTGCTTAATTGTTGAAGGGATCGAAAATGCTCAACAGTCTGTGTTACAGGTTGTAAGCTAGGCATCAATCCCAAGGTGGTAAACCCGCCATGTATTGCGCTTTGGCTAAGGCTTTTAAATGTTTCTCTAGCCTCAAAACCTGGCTCCCCTCCTTCGACATGGGGATCAACCCAACCCGGCATTACATTGACTTCAGAAAGAGACTCCGAATTGAAGGGAACCTCCATACTAGGATCATATCCGGATAATTCAGGAGCAATTTGGGTTATACTACCCTCTTCAACTTGGATGTCTACTTTTTGATTATGCCAAGTTGATTGCGGATCGCGGATCACGACCTTTTTAAAGACATATGATTTTTGCTCTTTCACAAACTCAACTCAAAAGTACAAAAGCCTTTATCAATTTGCTTTACGACCTTGAAAACAATCGCACGATGAGCGTTTCACCTAGAAGGCTAACCAATACAATAAGTAAAATCCATCGCCATAGACCATCGCCGTGATCAGAGGATTCAGTGCGCTTTATCATATCTTCTCCACTGCGTAGAGTTACACTTGAAGAAGCTAGCCAAGAAGAAAGTTCATCGACAGTCCAGAATGATGAATCGGCTTCTGCCCTTGAAAGAGCACAGCCCATCACAAACCGCTTCGAAGAATTTTGATATCCTAACAAATGACCTGGCACCACCCCATCCATTGCACAGACTAAACCATCATTGGACTTGGACTGCCTTGGAATCCATGCTTTGGTCAAGGTCCTAAACTCGACAGGTGATTCAGCATCCACCATGGTATTCGGCAAACTAAACTTCGCCTGATATTCAAGCCGCTTGTAGGCGGGAAAGTCCGAGGCATCTACCATGGCCATCCTGTATAACAGAGGAGCAAACAATGGATCCTCCATAAGATTACTTGATTTCTTATCAATAGACGAAGTAAACACATACGATGCTCCTTTTGCGCTTTGACATGAATACAGCAAAACATCCCCCTTTAACGTAGTATAAATAGGCGTCGTACGCAGGGCAGATGTACTTCGCCAAGTCAAGCCATCATATACTTCGGGGAATCTAGAACGAACGGCCTTACCTCTCAGTACACCATCCAACAGATAATGTGATGTATTCAGCTCATTCACCTTGCCGCGGTAAGGATAGGCATCCTCAAGTGGAATATCCCATTGAGCGAAGGCATCATCATAACTTGCTGCATCCATTGAAGCAGATGGCAAGATGATTAGACGCAATCCCTTATTCCTTAGGTTTCCTATTTGATCAATCTGCGCTTGAGTAAAGGCCCTAACAGATTCTAAGATGATCACCTCATAATCCGCATAGAAAGAGGAATTTTTGGCCATAAACCCTGCCAGACTAGTTTGCCCAATAGTGAAATCACTAACCGATTTCAAGGCTTTAATACTCTTGGGGAAAGGATCTTCGGAAACCACCAAGATATCGATCAACTCAGGCAGATAAATTCCTAGTGGGATCAAATTATTGTATTGATTTGGATCATTTCGTAACGCAAAGGTGAGACTTAACCAACCCGTATCCCTCACTTCAATTTCCAAGGTATCCATAAACAACCCCATGGTATCCATGGGTATATACAATGAATCGAGGGTAACACTCCCATAACTTAATGCAACTTGACTCGCTATATCCCCTCGATGAATTTGTAATGCAAAGGCCAAAGACCCCGAGCGATAATCTACCGTTGGACGATCAACCCACCATACACTATCAATTGTAGCGGCATCCTTAGAGGATAATGATGATTCCTGAATAAATAGATCAACTGGAAGCGAATCAATTCCTGGAATGGTATCAAGAAAATTACGCTGACCGTCGGTAAAAATCTTGATTGAAAGATCTAAGCTATCTCTAAAGGGAAGGATTTCTTGCCAGCGGTCATTCAAGGATCGCGCAAAAGGTACAGGCTCCATTGAGCGTAAGAGTGAAATCGCTGAATCCTTACCATACCAAAGGTTAGGATCAAAGACTTCCTCGTGACCTAAGAGTTGAAATCGCTGGTCGCCACTGCTCTTATTAATATACACAGTGAGGTCCTCTATGGTCTGGTCATACAATGAGGCCTCCCCATCATACATACTTAAAGAATTATCAATCCATAGGATTTCATGAAGAGCAATATCGTCAACCAATGGATTGTCTTCATCAAATACAGGCTGAGCAAAAGCCATAACTACGAAGAAGATTGCAGTCATCCTCAAGAATAGCAACAGAAGTCTCTTTAGATTACTCTTTGTCGAGCGCTGTTCCTCCATTTGAGAAAGCAAACGCACATCGGAGAAATACACCGTGGTATACCTCCTAAAGTGGAATAAATGCACCAATATTGGAATGCTCAATGCCAATAGCCCCCATAATGCCGTTGGATTAATGAAGGTCATTGTTCTTAAGCTTCAGCAGTAGGCCCTAAATTAATGTCAGGTGTATCGGATCCACTATCAATCGCTCCATGTTGATTCTCATATCGGCTTACATTCTCAGCTAGAGCATGCGCCAATCGCTTGGCATGTTCCGGCGTCATAATAACCCTAGACTTTACCTTGGCTTTTGGCAAACCGGGTAAAATTCTTATAAAATCAAAGACAAAGTCCGACTTAGAGTGCGCAATCATGGCAAGATTAGCGTATTCGCCATCGACAACCTCTTCAGGTACCTCGATGTTTATGCGGTTGTTACCCATTTCTAAAGTGCGATCCTCCTGGTCTTTTTCCTTCATAGTCACGTGATTCTAGCTATTTTCCGTTTGTGTCTCTTCAGCGGCCTCTTCCTCTGGCTGTGCTTCAACCGCCTTCATTTTAGCCAACTCCTCTTTCGAACCAACGATTAGATTTTGGAAGGCTGGAAGACCTGTACCTGCTGGAATCTTATGTCCTACAATTACATTCTCCTTCAAACCAATCAACTTATCAGACTTCGCTTCAATAGAAGCAGAACTTAGAACTTTCGTTGTTTCTTGGAAGGACGCAGCTGATATCCAACTGTAAGCGCTTAATGAAGACCTTGTAATACCCTGTAGAATAGGCGTAGCCGTTGCAGGAACCGTGTCTCTAAATTCTGAAGGGGTCTTATCCTCACGCTTAAGTTTTGAATTTTCCTCGCGAATCTTGCGAAGCGTTAGAATCTGACCGCGCTTAAGTATTTCAGAATCACCTGCATCCGTGACATATTTTAATCCAAAAACTTTGTCATTAGATGCTAAGAAATCAAATCGGTTTACAACTTCTCCTTCAAGTAAGTTGCTATCGCCCTGATCATTGATGATTACCTTGCTCATCATTTGACGAACGATCACTTCAATGTGCTTATCGCTGATCTTGATTCCCTGAAGTCTATAGACATCTTGAATCTCATTCACTAGATACTCCTGAACAGCCTTAGGTCCTTTGATATTTAAGATATCTGAAGGAGTAATCGATCCATCGCTTAGTGGAGACCCAGCACGGATATAATCCTGATCCTGTACAAGGATCTGCTTCGTGAGCTTCACTAAGTACTTCTTCACCACACCATCAGCAGATTCAACTCGAATCTCGCGATTTCCACGCTTGATTGAACCGAAGCTTACAATACCATCAATTTCAGATACAACTGCAGGATCCGAAGGATTTCGAGCTTCGAATAGCTCAGTAACTCTTGGAAGTCCCCCTGTAATATCCTTAATCTTACCTGCAGAACGTGGAATCTTAGCCAAAACTTGACCTGATTTCACTTCACTACCCTCGGGAACTACAATATGCGCAGCGACCGGAAGGTTGTATTCCTTGATTGCAGCAGATTTGCTATTAGACACAACGTGAAGAGAAGGAATCATTTTCTTATCCTTGGATTGGATGACAACTTTCTCTTTGAAACCTGTTTTCTCATCCATTTCCTCACGTGCTGTTATGTTATCTGCGATATCTACGTATTCGAGTTTACCTGGTGTAGTCGCAACAATTACATTGTTGAAGGCATCCCAATTACAAATTAGATCGCCTGCCTTAACTTTTGCACCATCCTTGACATAAAGCATTGCGCCATAAGGGATATGGTGGGTGTTAAGCACGCGTTCACCATCCTCACGCATCAATCGCAATTCACCCGTACGACCAATAACTACGGCAACTTTCTTACCCTGATCATCTTTAGAAGATACAGTACGAAGACCATCAAACTCGATGACTCCATCAAATTTTGCATTGATTTTAGATTCGGACTCACTCACAGAAGCAACCCCCCCTACGTGGAAGGTACGCAGTGTTAACTGAGTTCCTGGCTCACCAATGGATTGAGCAGCGAGAATACCCACAGCATCTCCCATCTCAACCACTCGATTTGAAGCAAGATTTCGTCCATAACACTTCACACAAACTCCTCGGCGTGCCTCACATGTCAGCGGAGAACGTACATCAACAGTATCGATGTTTGCCTCAGTTATACGTTTAGCGTCATGCTCCATGATCATACTACCCGCCTCAAGGATTACTTCATCATTTTGTGGATTGACAACATCATTAAGCGCAACACGCCCAATAATTCGATCTTCCAATCCTTCAACCACTTCATCATTTTGAATTAAAGCAGTAACGCTCAATCCACGAAGGGTATGGCAATCTTCCTCAGTAACTACTACATCCTGAGCAACATCGACTAGACGACGTGTCAAGTATCCCGCATCCGCCGTTTTCAAGGCTGTATCCGCAAGACCCTTTCGAGCACCGTGTGTTGAGATAAAGTACTCAAGTACAGAAAGACCTTCCTTAAAGTTGGCGAGAATTGGATTTTCAATAATCTCATTTCCTCCACTACCAGAAGATTTCCTTGGCTTAGCCATTAGGCCCCTGAAGGCTCCTAACTGCTTGATTTGCTGCTTCGAACCACGCGCACCTGAATCAAGCATCATGTAAATGGAGTTAAACCCTTGCTTGTGCGTTGCCAATTGCTTCATCAATGTATTGGTGAGTCGATTATCGACCCTTGTCCATATATCAATGATTTGATTATAACGCTCACGGTCAGTAATCAGTCCCATGTTGTAGTTTTCAACTACTTCATCAACTTCTCCCCGAGCATCGGCCAGCATTTCAACTTTTTCCGCTGGAATTAAGACGTCTTCTAAATTGAAGGATAGACCTCCTTTAAATGCCCAGATAAACCCTAAATCTTTCAAATCATCTAAAAATGCTACTGTACGTGGAACATCAGTTGCTTTGATAATATTTGAGATAACTGTTTTAAGGTTACGCTTCGTAAGCAGGTAGTTGATGTAAGGAACACCTTCTGGCACAATCTCATTGAACAGAATACGACCAACTGTTGTCTCCGTCAACTCCTTTTTATTCGTCTCGTGATTTAGAATCGGCATTTTCACAAAAGCGTGAAGATCAACTTTGCCTTCATTCCATGCAATTTTTGCATCATCCGCATTGTAGAAGGTAAGTCCCTCTCCTTTCACTACTTCCTTCTTTGTACTGCGCTTTCCGTTAGAGATGTAGTATAGACCCAAAACCATATCCTGTGTAGGAAGGGTGATTGGAGATCCATTCTGAGGGTTAAGAATGTTGTGCGAAGACAACATAAGCATCTGAGCCTCAAGAATTGCCTCATTTCCTAATGGAACGTGCACTGCCATTTGGTCACCGTCGAAATCCGCATTAAATGCCGTACAAACTAGTGGGTGAAGACGAATTGCCTTTCCTTCGATTAGTTTAGGTATGAATGCCTGAATCGATAGACGGTGAAGGGTTGGGGCCCGGTTAAGTAAAACAGGATGTCCTTTCAGAATACCTTCAAGGATGTCCCAAATCACAGGTTCTTTTAAATCGACAAGCTTCTTAGCACTTTTCACGGTCTTAACAATACCTCGCTCAATAAGCTTACGGATGATAAACGGCTTGAAAAGCTCGGCAGCCATATCCTTAGGAAGGCCACACTCATGAAGTTTCAAAGTTGGACCAACAACAATAACGGAACGACCTGAATAATCCACCCGCTTACCAAGTAGGTTTTGACGGAAACGACCTTGCTTTCCTTTAAGCACATCGCTTAATGACTTAAGGGCTCGACCACCTTCCGCTTTTACTGCACTTGATTTTCGTGAGTTGTCAAATAATGAATCGACTGACTCCTGAAGCATTCGCTTCTCATTTCGAAGGATAACTTCAGGTGCCTTAATCTCTACAAGACGTTGTAAACGATTGTTACGAATAATTACACGACGATAAAGATCATTGAGATCCGACGAGGCAAAACGACCACCATCTAATGGAACCAATGGACGTAATTCTGGTGGAATAACAGGTAGATATTGAATAACCATCCATTCTGGACGATTTTCTACCTCTGTATTTCCAGCACGGAATAATTCAACTACTTTCAAACGCTTAAGCGCTTCAGCTTTTCGTTGACGAGATGTTTCATTAGCTGCCTGATCACGTAATTGATAACTCAGTTCATCTAAATCGATGCGCTTAAGAAGCTCATAAACCGCTTCGGCACCCATTAACGCGATAAACTTATTCGGATCATCGTTTGCTAATCGTGCATTATCTCTGAAGTCATCATGACTGAGGATAGAGAGATACTCCTCCTCGGTAATTAAGTCCATCTTTGCAGGAGTAATTGTTTCCTCCTCATCTTTTTCATTGATGATTGGAACTCCCTCAGATGCTTTACCGGGTTGAATTACTACATAGCGCTCGTAATAGATGATTGACTCCAACGTCTTAGAGGAAACCCCGAGCAAGTATCCAATCTTATTGGGTAATGAACGGAAATACCAGATATGCACGACAGGAATCGCGAGCTTAATGTGGCCCATGCGATCACGACGAACTTTCTTCTCGGTAACTTCTACACCACATCGATCACAAACGATTCCTTTATATCGGATACGCTTGTATTTTCCGCAGTAACATTCAAAGTTCTTTGTAGGTCCAAAAATCCGCTCACAGAACAGACCCTCCATTTCTGGCTTGTACGTTCTGTAATTGATGGTCTCGGGCTTCTTTACCTCTCCATAGGAACGGCTTAGAATGTCATCCGGTGATGTTAGACTAATTCGAACGCTTGAAAACGATGAAGTGCTTTTATCTTTTTTTAATGGCGCCATTATGATGCTATTTGTAAATGTTTATTATTACTCAAATTTCAAGTCAACTGCGAGACCGCGTAACTCATGTACCAATACGTTGAATGATTCAGGAACGTTTGGTTCAGGCATTGCCTCACCTTTTACGATAGACTCGTAAGCCTTCGAACGTCCAATGATATCATCCGATTTCACCGTGAGTAGCTCACGCAGGATGTTGGAAGCTCCAAAGGCCTCGAGAGCCCAAACCTCCATCTCGCCTAAACGCTGGCCACCAAACTGAGCCTTACCTCCAAGAGGTTGTTGAGTGATAAGACTGTACGGCCCGATAGAACGTGCGTGCATCTTATCATCAATCATGTGGCTCAACTTAAGCATGTAGATTACTCCTACAGTTGTCTTCTGGTGGAAACGCTCTCCTGTTTCTCCATCGTAGAGATAAGTCTGGCCTAATCTCGGTAAACCAGCCTTATTCATCTCCTCATCGATTTGGGCGATAGAGGCTCCATCGAAGATTGGCGTCGCGTATTTCTTACCAAGCTTTTCACCAGCCCAACCAAGAACGGTCTCATAAATCTGACCAATGTTCATACGAGAAGGCACCCCAAGTGGATTCAATACGATATCTACTGGGCTTCCATCCTCAAGGAATGGCATATCTTCTTCACGTACAATTTTTGCCACGATACCTTTGTTACCGTGTCGACCGGCCATCTTATCACCAACTTTCAGTTTACGCTTCTTCACCACATAGACCTTAGCTAGCTTAAGAACACCAGCAGGTAGCTCATCCCCAACAGTGATATTGAATTTCTCACGTCCAAGGCGTCCAATCTCTTTGTTGTGCTCAATGGTGAAGTTGTGAATCAATCGCTTAACCAGCTCATTTAACTTAGCATCTGATGTCCAATTTTGTGGATGGATGTTAAGGAAATCAATGGTCTTGAGTAATTTTTGCGTGTACTTCGTTCCTTTAGCAATGATGGTTTCCTTGTAGACGTTTTCAACGCCCGCAGAAGTCTTACCTGAAAGCAATTCGAAGATTTTCTTGTACATGCGATCCTTTATGGATGCAATACGCTCTTCGTGTGCAGTAACAAGTGTTTCAATCACAGCTTTCTCTTGAGACTTTTTGCGCTTATCCTTACGGAGTCTTGCAAAAAGATTCGTTTTCATGACGACACCATAGCTCGATGGTGGCGCTTTTAACGAAGCATCTTTCACGTCACCCGCTTTATCCCCGAAGATGGCGCGAAGTAGCTTCTCTTCTGGAGTTGGATCACTCTCACCCTTCGGTGTAATTTTTCCAATGAGAATATCTCCTTCGTCAATTTTAGCTCCTACACGGATGACACCGTTTTCGTCAAGGTTAGCTGTAGCTTCCTCACTGACGTTTGGAATATCTGATGTAAGTTCCTCCTCACCAAGCTTCGTATCACGAACCTCCATTTCAAATTCAGTAATGTGAATTGACGTGAAGACATCGTCTTTTACGATTCGATCAGAGATTACAATAGCATCCTCGAAATTGTATCCTTTCCATGGCATGAAGGCCACTTTTAAGTTTTGTCCGAGGGCAAGCTCACCGTCTTGCGTTGCAAAACCATCACAAAGTACTTGACCGAATTCAACACGGTCACCTTTACGTACAATGGGTTTTAGATTAACACAAGTTCCTTGGTTTGTGCGACGGAACTTAGGCAATTCATAGGTTGTTAAATCATCTTCAAACGAGACTAGACGGTCATCATCTGAACGATCGTAACGAACGACTACTTTGTTTGCATCTACATATTCAACCACTCCATTGCCTTCGGCATTGACAAGATTCATTGAATCCTGAGCCACCTTACGCTCGAGCCCTGTTCCTACGATAGGCGAATTAGGCTTGAGTAATGGAACAGCCTGACGCTGCATGTTTGATCCCATCAAAGCACGGTTTGCATCATCATGCTCAAGGAAAGGAATCATGGAAGCGCTCACCCCAACAATTTGGTTTGGCGCAACGTCGATGTAGGCAATTTTTTCAGGTTCCTCTAATAAGAAATCCCCTGTTTCACGAACAGAAACACGCTCATTAACGAAACTACCGTCCTCAGCAAGTCTAGAGTTTGCCTGTGCAATAAGCTTTTCTTCCTCATCATTTGCTGAGAGGTATAAGCCTTGACCTTCAAGGACTACTCTACCATTTTCAACCTGACGGTAAGGAGTCTCAATGAATCCCATCTTATTGATCTTCGCATGTACGCAAAGTGTAGAGATCAGACCAATATTTGGACCCTCTGGAGTCTCAATCGTACATAATCGGCCATAATGCGAGTAGTGAACGTCACGCACCTCGAATCCAGCGCGTTCTCTTGAAAGACCTCCAGGTCCTAGAGCTGAAATTCGTCGTTTATTCGTGATTTCAGAAAGTGGATTAGTTTGATCCAAGAACTGGGATAGCTGACTAGTTCCAAAGAACGAGTTAATAACTGATGAGAGCGTTCGAGCATTGATAAGATCGATTGGCGCAAACACCTCATTATCACGTACATTCATTCGCTCACGAATTGTTCTTGCCATTCGAGCAAGACCAACACCAAACTGAGAATAAAGCTGCTCACCAACTGTTCTAACACGCCGGTTACTCAAATGATCAATATCATCAATCTCCGCTTTCTGATTAGTTAAGCGGACAAGATATTTAACGATTTCAATGATGTCATCTTTGGTTAGAACACGCATGTCCTTATCAGCATCATTTTTCAACTTAAGGTTAATCTTGTAACGACCAACTTCTCCCAAGTCATAGCGCTTATCCGAGAAGAATAACTTGTCGATGATTCCTCGAGCCGTTTCATTATCCGGTGGATCAGTGCCACGAAGTTGGCGATAGATATGCGCTAATGCTTCTTGCTCACTGTTGGCTGAATCTTTTTGCAACGTATTATAGATGATCGCATAATCACCACTCTGCTCTTCACGCTGAAGAATTACCGATTCAATGTTTAAATCTAGAATTTGAAGGAAAGCCTCTTCATCGAGTAACACATCGCGTTCATAAATAATCTCATTTCGCTCGATAGACACTACCTCACCTGTGTCTTCGTCTACGAAATCCTCTACCCACGTATTGAGAACTCGCGCAGCAAGTTTACGTCCAACAATTTTGGACTTATTTCTTTTGGTAACCTTAATAGAATCTGCAAGGCCGAATAACTCTAGAATCTCCTTGTCAGAATCGAAACCAATGGCTCGAAGCAAGGTCGTAACTGGGAATTTCTTTTTTCGATCAATGTAAGCGTACATGACATTGTTAATGTCCGTTGCGAATTCCATCCAAGCTCCTTTAAACGGGATAATCCGTGCAGAATAGATTTTGGAACCGTTAGGGTGGAAACTCTGACCAAAGAACACGCCAGGTGATCGGTGAAGCTGAGAAACGATAACCCGCTCAGCTCCATTAATAATGAATGTACCTTTCGGTGTCATGTAAGGAATATTGCCCAAGAAAACATCTTGTACAGATGTCTTAAAGTCAATATGTTCTTCATCATTACACGAAAGACGAAGTTTAGCTTTTAATGGTACACTATACGTTAATCCTCGCTCCATACACTCGTCAATCGAGTAACGCGGAGGATCTACGAAGTAGTCGATAAACTCTAATACGAAGATGTTTCTTGCATCTGTGATAGGAAAGTTTTCCTGGAAAACGCGAAAAAGTCCCTCATTCACGCGGTTTTCTGCTGTGGTTTCAAGTTGGATAAATTTTTGGTAAGAACCTACTTGAATATCTAGCAACGCGGGGGATGGGACTTTTAAATCTATTTCACCGAAGTTGTGCCGAATTTGAGCCATTTTGGGGTTTAAAGTTTGTGAGGCTTAAAAAAAACTACAAAGCCATGAGCGGGAATATACCCGCTCATGGCATTTATTAATACTGCTGAATTACTTGAGCTCAACGTCAGCTCCAGCTTCTTGGAGCTTAGCAAGCATAGCTTCAGCATCAGCTTTTGGAAGAGCTTCTTTCACTGGTCCAGGAGCTCCATCAACAATTGCTTTTGCTTCTTTGAGGCCGAGTCCAGTTAATTCTTTAACTGTCTTAACCACTTGAAGTTTTGAACCACCAGCACCATTCATGAATACTGTGAATTCGCTTTGCTCGGCACCGCCGTCGCCACCTTCACCTCCGCCACCAGGACCAGATGCCATCATTACAGCACCTCCTGCTGCAGGCTCAATGCCGTACTCATCCTTAAGGATATCAGCAAGTTCTTTTACTTCTTTGATTGTTAGATTAACTAACTGTTCTGCTAATTCTTTCATTTCTGCCATTATTTCTAAGATTAAATTTTTACTAATTATTCACTGCCCTTTTCCTCGAGCGTTTTTATGATACCTGCAAGGTTTGAACCTCCAGAAGATAGAGCTCCTACTAAGTTGGACATTGGTGATTGTAACAATGTAATTACCTCACCAAGAAGATCCTCTTTAGACTTGAGCGCTGCTAATTCATCAAGATGCTCGTCACCGATAAAGAAATCGGTATCGATATAAGCACCTTTGAGAATAGGCTTCTCTTGGTCTTCATCCTTACGAAAATCCTTAATCAGCTTAGCAGGTGCACTTGCCGTTTCCGACAACATGACACTTGATCCACCTTTAAGAATGTCATACAGGGGAGAATAGTCCTGCTCCAATGCGTCCAATGCTTTGATAAGAAGTGTATTCTTAACAACCTTGAATTCCACATTACGCTCGTGACATAATCCCCGTAGCTTGTTAACGGTTGCAACATCTAGCTCCGAAGAATCCGCAATGTAAAAACTGCTTACTCCTTCTAGCTGATTTTGCAAATCCGCAACGACCTGTTGTTTTTCTTGTCTAGTCATTATTTCTTATAAGCCGCGTATGGATTTGATTTCAATATTTAGACCTGGACTCATTGTCGATGCCAAAGATATCGACTTAAAGTAGGCCCCTTTCACAGAGGTGGGTTTGAGCTTATTTATGTTTTGAATAAGCTCAGTCGCATTGTCTTCGATTTGCTTTGGCTCGAAGCTTATACGACCTATGGAAGCGTGAATAATACCGAACTTGTCCACCTTGAATGCAATTTTCCCCTTCTTCACCTCCTCAACTGCCTTCACAAGATCAGTAGTAACAGTGCCTGACTTCGGGTTTGGCATTAAGCCACGAGGACCTAATGTTCGCCCAAGTCTTGCAATTTTTGGCATAACAGCAGGTGTCGCAATAATCACGTCGACATCTGTCCATCCGCCGGATATTTTTTGAATGTATTCATCCATTCCGTAGTAATCTGCACCAGCAGCAGCCACAGCAGCTTCCTCTGATGAGTCACAGAAAACAAGAACTGTTTTAGTCTTACCTGTTCCGTGCGGGAGAGAGACTGTGCCACGAATACCTTGATCCGCTTTTTTCGGGTCTACACCTAGATGAATGTGTAAATCAACAGAAGCATCAAACTTTGCCGTGTTGACCTTTTTGATGAGTTCTGAAGCCTCATTCATAGCATACAGTTTCTTTGGATCAACCAAAGCTTCTGCTGCCTTTCTTTTCTTACCTAATGTTGCCATTTTTTCCAATTTTGAGGTGCAAACGTCTCATCGACTCCCTCGGTGATTACAATTATGCTGCAGTTTCTTCTGAGCTCGCCGTTTCCCATGGAGGAGTGCCATTCACTAAAAGTCCCATTGATCGAGCGGTTCCCGCTACCATTTTCATGGCAGACTCAATGGTAAACGCATTAAGGTCAGGCATTTTAGTTTCAGCAATCTCCTTCACCTGATCCCAGTTTACAGAACCCACCTTATCACGATTTGGTTCTTTACTTCCACTTTTTAGCTTGGCCGCTTCGAGTAATAGGACAGGAGCCGGAGGAGTTTTAATGATGAAACTGAAGCTCTTATCCGAGTAAACAGTGATTACAACAGGAAGAACTTTTCCCTGCATCTCTTGACTTCGCGCGTTGAATGCTTTACAGAACTCCATGATATTCAGTCCTTTAGCACCAAGTGCTGGACCAACCGGTGGAGCGGGATTTGCTTGACCGCCTCGTACTTGAAGTTTTACGTATCCAGTTATTTCCTTTGCCATTATCTATGCTATTTTTTCAACTTGCATGTAGTTCACTTCAACAGGCGTTCGACGCCCGAAGATTTTCACTACAACCTTAAGTTTCTTTTTCTCATCCATAATTTCCTCTACCGATCCGGTGAAGTCATTGAATGGACCATCAACAATTTTTACTGTTTCATTGATCATGAACGGTTCAACCATTTCCTCATCACGCTGCTCAAACTCGTCAACTTTTCCTAGTAGACGACGAGCTTCAGCTTCACGAATAGGTTCAGGACGGCGCCCTCCGATGAAATTGATCACATTGGTCGTACCAGCAATCATCATTAGGACGTCTCCATTGTTGACCGCTTTATCCGTCATTTCAACGTAAATGTATCCAGGGAACATATTACGCTCCTTGATTACCTTCTTTCCAGCCTTTATTTTATAAACCTTCTCTAAAGGCACTAAAATTTGTCGCACCTCGTCTTGGTAACCAATTCGCTCGATTTCTCGAGTAATATAGTGTTGGATTTTACGCTCTTGACCGCTAATTACGCGAAGAACATACCATTTTGTATCCTGCATTGCGTATTAAGTCAAGATTGAATAAATAATACCAGTTACTCCTTTCCAACCCCCTTCAGCACCTGTTGGACGTACGCCTAATACGTAGTCCATACCGAAGACAATCAGCGCAGTCATTAACGTGGCAATCAGCACGACTACGGCACTACTTTGTAGTTCCGAAGATGTCGGCCAAGTAACCTTGTAAAATAACTCTGCATAAGCAGACTGGCAATATGAAATAAGTCGCTTCATCATCACTTGTTGCACGGGAGGAGGGACTCGAACCCCCAACCAATGGTTTTGGAGACCACTACTCTACCAATTGAGCTACACCCGTAGGCCTTCGATTAATTATGCAATAATCTCAGTAACCTGACCTGCACCAACCGTACGACCACCTTCGCGAATCGCGAAACGTAGACCAAGGTCAAGAGCAACAGGGTAAATCAACTCTACTTCGAGCGTTACATTATCCCCAGGCATAACCATTTCAACGTTTGCTGGAAGCTGAACTTCTCCTGTCACGTCTGTTGTTCTCATGTAGAACTGAGGACGGTACTTGTTGAAGAATGGAGTGTGACGTCCACCCTCTTCTTTAGAGAGTACGTAAACCTCGCACTTAAACTTTGTGTGTGGAGTGATAGAACCTGGCTTACAGATAACCATTCCTCGCTTGATGTCAGTTTTCTCAACACCACGAAGAAGAAGTCCAACATTCTCTCCAGCCTCTCCTGTATCGAGAATTTTACGGAACATCTCAACCCCTGTTACTGTAGATGTCATTTTCTCAGCGCCAAGACCGATGATTTCGACACCATCACCACTATTGATCACACCTTTTTCGATACGACCCGTAGCAACAGTACCACGACCGGTAATAGAGAATACATCCTCAACAGGCATCAAGAAATCCTTATCTACATCACGTGGAGGTATTGGAATGGTTGTATCAACAGCTTCCATTAACTCTTCGATAGCTTTTACACCATCCGCTTCGCCATTAAGGCCAGAAAGTGCAGAACCTTGAATTACAGGCACATCATCTCCTGGGAAATCGTAGAAGCTCAGAAGCTCACGAATCTCCATTTCAGCAAGCTCGAGGAATTCAGGATCGTCAACTAAGTCCACTTTATTCATGAAAACAACAATAGCAGGTACACCTACCTGTCGAGCAAGAAGGATGTGCTCACGTGTTTGTGGCATAGGACCATCTGTTGCACTTACTACAAGGATAGCACCATCCATCTGAGCAGCACCCGTAACCATATTCTTGATATAATCCGCGTGACCTGGGCAATCAACGTGAGCGTAGTGGCGAGCAGCTGTTTCATACTCTACGTGCGCTGTGTTGATTGTGATTCCGCGCTCCTTTTCCTCCGGAGCACCGTCAATCGCATCATAGTTCATCTTCTCAGCAAATCCTTTGTTCGCAAGAACTGTAGTGATTGCTGCTGTCAGCGTTGTCTTTCCGTGATCAACGTGTCCGATCGTTCCCACATTCACGTGGGGTTTCGACTTGTCAAACTTTTCTTTAGCCATGGTAAAAAATTAAAATTCGAATTAAATAATGTTAACAAAATAAAACTGAGCCGATGCCGGGAATTGAACCCGGGACCTCATCCTTACCAAGGATGCGCTCTACCCCTGAGCTACAACGGCTTAAAGGTTACCCGGTTTCGACTCAAGTTCGAGCGGGAGACGAGACTCGAACCCGCGACCCTCAGCTTGGAAGGCTGATGCTCTACCAACTGAGCTACTCCCGCTTATACTCTTTATAAAACCTAAACAAAAACTGTCTCTTCTCTTTTGAAATACATCATGTCATCAAAAAATGTGGGGATGATAGGATTCGAACCTATTCAGCCTAAGCAACAGATTTACAGTCTGCCCCGACTCTCCAACTTCGGCGCATCCCCTCCTTATCTAACTCCATGTATACCATAATAAAGGAAGAGCCAGTGGAGGGATTCGAACCCCCGACCAACTGATTACAAATCAGTCGCTCTGGCCAACTGAGCTACACTGGCAGTTTTTATTCATTATACTACTCTTAAACAACAATTTCCTTCACGTATTTTCATCTGAAAAAGACATAAATCTTCCTCAGCATCGTCGAAAAGGACTGCAAATATAATGAAGATGTATGAAGTTGAGACCCTATTTTGCAAAAAAATATGAGCAAAAGACAAATCAATGAACAATAAGCTGATTAGCTTCTTGGATGAGCTGCCTTATGACTTGATTTTAAATGCTCAATACTTTGGTGGGTATAAATCTGAGTAGAAGCTAGACTTGCATGCCCAAGGAGAGACTGAATAGTCTGTATATCCACCCCGCGATTCAACAAATGCGTAGCAATTGAATGCCTTAACACGTGTGGACTTTTACGTTCTGTGGAACTTATCGCTTTAAGCACTCTATTTACAGCCGTGTAGACTTTTTTTGGATAGAGCGCTTTGCCATTACTTAAGGTAAATACATGATTCGATTCTACTCCATCTTCCTGCCGCAGCACTTTCAACGAAATGCAGGCTTTCATGATTTCTTTTCGCACAGGTATAATTCTTTCCTTATTACGCTTACCCAAAACTCGTAAAGTCAATGCGCGTTGATCCAATCGATCATAGGTTAAGGCAATCAACTCCGCCCGACGCATACCCGTTTCATAAAGCAATACAAAGAGCAAGGCCTCTTGAAAGTCGGTCCAGTCGTCATATCCCTCCAATCGAGGCATCACAATATCCAACTCCGACTCCTGAACGTAGGATGGCAATCGATGGGGAACCTTTACACTTTGTACAGCGGAGGCAGGATTGGTAGAAATCATCTCACGCTCTGCTAGATAAGAAAACATCCCTTTAAGCGCAGAAATTTTACGATTAGTCGTCTTAGGCTCCCACCCATTAGACATGCCATCCAATACAAACCGTCGAATTTGTCTCGTGTTAACATTCCTTACAGCGGGCAGATCATTGTTCTCTACAAATTCTTGAAAATCAAGTAAATCCCTTTGATAGGCCTTAAGCGTATTTACACTTAACCTTTTCTCATATTTCAAGAAATCTAAATATTGGAGAACTTCTTGTTGCATTAAAACGAATGTAATACCCTTTGAGCAAGAAGAATAGTCCGATTTTTAACAGCTGCGATTCACATGTACAGTAAAGCAAAATATTTCCTTACCTTAGACCTTAGCTCAATTGCAAAATATGTCGATGCGATTTAAACTTTTGTTTGGAACAGTTTCCTTCTTATCTCTAATTGTTACTCAGTGTATTGGGCAATTCTATGTGAACGGAGCTGATGTTATTGTGACTGCGAATGGCACAATGAGCGTAATTACAGACTCTGTTATTGTAGACAATGTCGGCAATCTTGAAAATGATGGTTTACTCTATGTCCAAAGAGATTTAGTTATCGAAAGTGGTGCTTTTAATAACCGTGAAGAGGCTGATATTGACAATACGGTAATCAATCAAGATAACCTCACCGCTGATGCTGATCCGACAACTATCTTTCGCGTTGGCCAGGATTGGGAAAACAATGGAGCCTTTACGGCAGGCAATAGCACCGTAGAACTTAAAGGAGGGGATCAAGAAATCCGTGGCACATCAATTAGTGCATTTTACGACCTAATATGCCTTGGTTCTTTCCCTGACATCAAAAGCCTCAATGCCATTGATGCCGATGTAACCAATTCCTTGGACCTTGGCAATATCGAATTTGCCACAAATGCTCAAAATTTAAATGTAACGAATCCAGATTTCCTTGCCATCCAACGCACCGATGGCTATGTAAGTAGTTTGGATGTAGGTAGACTGAATCGAGCGACGAATTCAACTAACACCTACCTCTTTCCAACTGGATCTTCAGCTGGAGCCATACGATATCGCCCGATCGAGTTCACCCCAGATGGCAATGATAACCGGGTATACGGAGCGCGTCTTGCCAATGTCGATGCCACGACGGAAGGATTTGACGTGAGTCTATATGACGATATATTATGCGCAGTTAATCCTCAATATTACCACAGACTATATGGTACTGCCCCAGCAAATCTCAAGATGTTTTACAATCCTTTAGACGATGGGTCATGGGATGCCATGGCACATTGGGAAGGTGCACCCCTTTGGACTGACATGGGCAACCCAACGGAAATCAACGGTGTACCCTTTGTTTCCCTTGAAGTTACGAATTGGAATAATTACACTGACCCTGCCTTTGCTCTTGCTATTCGTCAACCTCAACTTGAAGTTGGCCCTGACATCTACATCGAGCCAGGAAATTTCACAAATATTCCCGGAGCCTATTCAGGTCAAGCTCCTGCGGATATCGTTTGGGACCCCCCTTTTGATTTGAGTTGTGATGATTGCTTCGATCCAACTGCCACCCCGTTAACGACAACGTTCTATACTCTTGCGGTAACACTCAATGACTATTGCGCTATTTCTGATAGCCTGACAATTTATGTTCTTGATGAGTTAGTCTATCTGCCTACAGCATTTTCACCTAATGGAGATGGTAACAATGATGGATTCAGACCCATTGTTGTGGATGACAACATAGATTTCGACACTTGGGAATTTTCAATTTATAATCGTTGGGGAGAATTAGTATTTAAAACCAATGATGTGAATGAAGCTTGGGATGGAACATACAATGGAGAGAAGTCCCCACTATCAGTATATACTTGGTACACAACCTATCGCTACGCTGACCAACAAGAAATTAAAAATCAAAAAGGAAACGTTACCCTAGTTCGGTAAATCCATTCATTTCCGTACTCGAATGTATGACTTCGAGTGCATTAGTTTCATATTCTGAGCAGTCCGCTATCTGAGGTGCGTAAGTCACTTCCTACTTTCACGCACAACCACAGCATTTATCTTATTTTGGAAAGATAACGGTAGAATTATGCGTAATCGATATTTGATTTTCATTTTTAATCTTATAACCCTAAGCCTTCATGCCCAAAATAATGTAGGTGTAGGTACGCTCACGCCCAACGCTAATGCTGCATTGGATGTAGAAGCCAATGATAAAGGAATTCTGATTCCTAGATTAGATGCCGCGCAACGGGCGGCAATGACAGGATCATTAACGGCTACTGAACGTGGATTACTGGTTTTTGACCCTACCGATATTCTTTTTTACTATTGGGATGGAATCACTTGGATAAGCTTTCCTTCTACAGGTGCAAGCGATGCCGATTGGTATGACATAATCACCAATGATGTTACCCCAGATATCAGCGCCGACATCTATACCTTAGGCAATGTAGGTATTGGGAACTCCTCTCCTGTATCCTCGCTGCAAGTAACTGGTGTTACGACTTCTGACAACTACGACATCATAGACTCAGATGGTGGATATGTTCGTGCAATGCAAGGAGGAACAACTGGAATTCCGGCCCCAAACTTTCATTTTCATCTTTTACCAGACTACAATGCCCAAGCCGGAGCCACAGAGATAAAAATGCATTATGGGTTTAACAGTGATGTGAATGATCATTCATTCTATTCCAAAAATTCAGGGACCAACGTGGAAATTTTCAGAATCAATGATAATGGAAACACTTTTCTACTAGGCGATTTTCGCCCCAATGACTTGCCAGGGGCCGCCGGACAAGTTCTTCAAAGTCAAGGCGCTAATGCAAGCCCAATCTGGATTGATTTACCTGACAACAGCCCAACCAACGAGTTGCTAGTATCTGCCATACTAAACGGTACGAATCTCGAACTGACCGATGCTGGAGGAACCCTTTCAGTCGACCTAAGCTCCTTAACAAGCAGTGCCGGGACGGACGACCAAAACCTTACAGCCGCTACCCTTACAGGAACTACACTCCAAATTGATATTGAAAATGGAGGCTCCGTTAATGTTGATCTAGCATCGATTGCCGGCCTTGATGGTGCAGACGGTGCTGATGGCGCGGTTGGTCCCGCTGGTCCGCAAGGTCCTGCCGGCGCTGACGGTGCTGATGGCGCGGTTGGTCCCGCTGGTCCGCAAGGTCCTGCCGGCGCTGACGGTGCTGATGGCGCGGTTGGTCCCGCTGGTCCGCAAGGTCCTGCCGGTGCTGATGGCGCTGATGGCGCGGTTGGTCCCGCTGGCCCGCAAGGTCCTGCCGGTGCTGACGGTACTGATGGCGCGGTTGGTCCCGCGGGTCCGCAAGGTCCTGCCGGTGCAGACGGTGCTGATGGCGCGGTTGGTCCCGCTGGTCCGCAAGGTCCTGCCGGTGCTGACGGCGCGGTTGGTCCCGCTGGTCCGCAAGGTCCTGCCGGTGCAGACGGTACTGATGGTGCGGTTGGTCCCGCTGGTCCACAAGGTCCTGCCGGTGCTGACGGTACTGATGGCGCGGTTGGTCCCGCTGGTCCGCAAGGTCCTGCCGGTGCTGACGGTAATGATGGCGCGGTTGGTCCCGCTGGTCCGCAAGGTCCTGCCGGTCCTGATGACCAAAACTTAACGTCAGCTGTTTTAACTGGCTCTTTGCTTACCATCAATATCGAGAATGGAAATTCCACGAGTGTCGATCTATCCGGCCTTACAGGATCTACAACGTCACCATGGACAGATGCAGGTGCATGGGTTTATCCAACAAACTCAACACAACAAGTGGTTACAGGGAATTCTATTCCGTTAACAGGTGCTGCGCTACATGCTTACAACCTAAGTCAAAATCACGCTAATGGTCTTTTCGTTGACCACGACTACAATGGAAACAATAATAATTTTGGACTACAAGTTGTCGCGGATCCTGTAACATCCTCCGGATTGTCTTACGGGATGCGAAGTACACTTGTTAAAGCCAATGCTGAATTGGTTGGGATATTCTCAGGCGTATCTAAACTTGGATCCAGCTCAGAAACTGGGCCGACAAGAGGATTACAAGTAGATGTAGTTAATAACTCACCCTTAAATGGAGAAGATACACGAGGCATCATGTCTCAAGTCACCAACTTTTCACCAAATGGAAACGTATATGGTGCCTACCTCAATGCAATAAATAATGGCCCAGGGGGGAACATTTATGGCTTATACAGCCAAGTTAGCCCGGGACAGAATAGCGTAGCAGGTCAATTCGAAGGCCAAGTAATCATTCATGATAACAATACAACTCCTGCATCTGCTCTACTTACGGTAGAGGACTTCGGAGGTTTGCCCGCTCTATATGTTGAGGACAGTCGTTTTGTAGGGATTTCAACTACTACATTGTCTCCTGAAGCGAACTTGACCATTGGTGCATTAGGCGCTTTAGAAGGTGGTCATTTAGTGTTAAATGGAGGAAGCAACCATGCCAATAGTGCCTTCCATATCGATAACTTTGAAGGAAGAATGCGCGTGCTCTATGGCGTCAATAACACGATTTCTACCAATGAAATTATCAATATCAAAGGACCTAACGCGAATTCTGTAGCTCAAATAGGCATTGGACCAATCGGCGGAAACCTCTGGCCTGATGAATCAGGTTTGATTATTGGAGCGACTGACCAAAGTATTCCGGGTGATGAAGGTGGACAAATACAACTCAATGCTGCGGCGAGTGCGCTCTACAACGTAGCATGGTTTATCGACAACTTCCAAAATGAATTCCGCATCATGCATGGTAATGATATTACGGGTTCTGTGGGAGGCGTTGCGATGGTAGTGAATAACGGTGGCAACTTAACCGTTGCTAACCAAGGGTTTAAGCCCGGAGGCGGCATGTGGGCGACAACCTCTGATGTACGATTAAAGACCAATATCAATAACTTTAAGGGCGGTCTCGACGAAGTGTTACAAATCAGACCTGTGACCTATCAATACAATGAAACATCCGGTTTTCAGCAAGAAGTTTTGGATAAAACGTACCATGGTATTATAGCCCAAGAAATGCAAGAAATTGCTCCCTATATGGTGGGAGATTTTGAGATAGATGGTACCACATACCTCAATTACGATGGGAATGCCTTGATTTACATGCTCGTTAATGCAATACAAGAACAGCAGTTACAAATAGAACAACTGGAAGAACGCCTGGAAAAACTCAAATAAACGGTTCACAGTCAGATAATTATGATTTTTTTTGGACAACTAATCATGTGGTCTATGAGCAACGCAATCTGAATTGTTAATCTCACATCTTCGCCTTATCTTAGAAGACTGAAATTTTCACAACTATGCGTTCACTTTATCTAATCCTTGTAGTATTAGTTTGTTCAACAGTCACCTTGTTCGCTCAGGACAATGTGGGTATAGGAACACTTACACCTAATCCAAATGCTGCCCTCGATGTTGAGAGCAACGACAAAGGACTTCTTATTCCAAGACTTGACCCTGCGCAACGCGCAGCAATACAACTTGGTCTTGGAGCTGCCGAAACAGGACTCCTCGTTTTCGACCCGGTCGATGAGTTGTTCTACTATTGGGATAATACACAAGCGGTTTGGGTACCGTTTTCGGATGACCAAAACATTGATTCAGTAGTTCTCAATGCAGATACTACACTCACGGTCTACATTGAAAATGGGGCTTCAGCTACCGTAGATGTGCGACCATTAATCAATGACCCAGATTTCGATCCGACTAATGAGATTCAGGATTTAGCGATGAACGCAACGCTAGATAGCCTGTTGATTTCATTGGGAGGTACTGGTGTTGCACTAACTGATCTTGATCGCCAGGATCTTATTTACGATGCAATAGCAGATAGTTTATTGATTACGAATGGAGCAGGAATAGCTCTTGACAGTATTGATAATCAAGGAATTGACTCCTTTAGCATTAGTGGAACAGTACTTACAGTCCACATTGAAAATGGCAGCCCTGCATCGATTGACCTTGCCGGATTGCCCACGATTCAGGACTTAGATTCAGCCATCTTAAACCCAGATTCAACGCTTACTATCTACATTGAGGCCGCCCTGCCAACAACCGTTGATTTATCTTCTTTATTTGACAATACCGATGCACAAACATTAAGCCTTAATGCCACAGGGACCGAATTATCCATTTCAAATGGGAACACGGTCACCCTAGTGGATGCGGATTCTACGAATGAATTACAAGACTTGAGCTTGAACCCCGCTGGAGACTCTTTATTAATATCAAATGGTCAAGGAATTCTTTTATCTGGAATTGACAATCAAAACATCGACTCCTTTGTTTTAAATGCAGACTCTACACTTACCGTGTTTATTCAAGATGGTAGCTCAGCTACTGTAGATGTCAGCTCTCTTTTTGATAATACAGATGATCAAAATATAACATCTGTTATACTCAACGGAGATTCAACGATTACGGTGAACATTGAAAACGGCACGTCGGCTTCAGTAGACGTAAGTTCTTTGTTTGACAATACCGATGACCAGGATATTACCTCCGTAGTCCTCAATGCGGATTCAACACTTACCGTAAACATTGAAAATGGCGCATCAGCTACCGTAGACCTGTCTAGTGTGTTTGACAACACAGATAACCAAAACATTGATTCTGTTGTACTCAATGGAACAGTTGCTACCGTATTCATCGAAGATGGAAGTTCTGCTTCTGTAGATTTAGCTTCACTTATTGATGACGCTGACGCAGATCCAACCAATGAGTTCCAAAACCTGAGCTTTAATGGCAGTGGAGACTCTTTACTGATATCAAATGGAACAGGCGTAGAGCTTACAGGAATCGACAATCAAAATATAGATTCAGTAATACTGAATTCTGATTCAACAATCACCGTCTTTATCGAAGATGGACTTCCTGCTACGGTAAATGTGGCTAGTCTTTTTGACAATACGGATGCACAAACATTAAGCCTTAACGCTACGGGTACTGAGTTATCAATTTCAAATGGCAATACAGTCACATTAGTGGATGCTGACTCTACGAATGAGTTACAGTCACTTCTTGTGGACCGTATCACAGACTCGCTATACATCTCAGGATTAAATGGAGATACGCTTATGGGTATTGATCTCAATGATGTTATCACTTGCGTTATCCCTCCACAAAACCTCACCTACGCCATAATGGATGGAGATACACTCGAAATCGATATTGAAGGCGGTGATAGTGTGCGCGTTGATTTATCTCAATTCTTAGACAACACCGACAATCAAGATATCACATCAGTTGTACTGAATGCTGATTCTACGATTACCGTGAATATCCAAAATGGAGCTTCTGCTACCGTTGATGTTGCGGCGATCTTTGACAATACAGACGATCAAAACCTTGATTCAATCAGTCTAGCAGGCACTGTAGCTACTGTATTTATTGAAGGCGGTGCATCTGCATCAATTGATCTTGCATCCCTTGTAGATGATGCCGATGCCGATCCGACCAACGAACTTCAAGACCTGAGCTTTAATGGGGCGGGTGACTCTCTTCTGATATCCAATGGACTAGGTGTCGCGCTATCGGGAATTGACAACCAGGACATTACCTCAATTGTCCTCAACGGAGATTCGAGTCTGACCGTAAATATCGAGGATGGTGCTTCGGCTACCGTCGATTTAACAAGTCTTTTTGACAATACCGATGATCAAGACATCACCTCAGTTGTACTCAATGCCGACTCAACCATCACCGTGAATATCGAAAATGGGGCTTCCGCTACCGTTGATGTCAGTTCAGCTTTCGACAATACCGATGACCAAAACATCACCAGTGTTGTACTCAATGCGGACTCAACCATTACCGTTAATATCGAGAATGGAACGTCTGCTACAGTTGATATTAGTTCAGCTTTTGACAATACGGACGATCAAAACATCACCTCAGTTGTACTTAATGCCGACTCAACCATTACCGTCAATATCGAAAATGGAACGTCTGCTACAGTTGACATCAGTTCAGCATTCGACAATACGGATGATCAAAATATCACCTCAGTTGTACTCAATGCGGATTCAACGCTTACCGTAAACATTGAGAATGGAAGTTCTGCTACGGTAGATCTTACTTCAGCCTTTGATAATACCGATGATCAAAACATTGATTCTGTCGTACTAAATGGCACTGTAGCCACAGTGTATATTGAAGGAGGAAGCGCTGCGTCTGTTGACCTTGCTTCATTAATTGATGATGCCGATGCGGATGCAACAAACGAGTTAAACACAGGTGTTGTGCTCAACGGCACTGACCTTGAAGTAACCGATGCAGGTGGAACGATCACTACAGACCTATCCTCTCTTGTGGATGACGCCGATGCCGACCCTACAAATGAACTACAGGATTTGAGTATCAATGCAGCCAATGATTCTATTCTTATTTCTAACGGACAAGGTATTTCGTTAGGAAGCCTTGACACGGATGATCAAAATTTAGATTCAGCTGTTTTAAATGCCGACTCTACCCTATCAATCTTTATCCAAGATGGCACCTCTACTTCAGTCGACCTTTCATCAGTCTTTGATAATACGGATGCTCAAACACTTAGCCTGAATGCCATAGGTACTGAGCTATCGATTTCAAATGGCAATACAGTCACTTTAGTAGATGCTGACTCCACGAATGAGTTACAGACACTTCTTGTTGATCGTATCACAGACTCTCTTTATATCTCAGGCTCAAACGGAGACACCTTAATGGGAATTGATCTAAATGACGTAATTACTTGTGTCATTCCTCCGCAAAATCTCACCTACGCCATAATGGATGGAGATACGCTCGAAATCGATATTGAAGGGGGTGATAGTGTGCGCGTCGATTTATCTCAGTTCTTAGATAATACAGACAATCAAGATATCACGTCAGTTGTACTGAATGCTGATTCGACGATTACCGTGAATATCCAAAATGGAGCTTCTGCTACGGTTGATGTTGCTGCAATCTTTGATAATACAGACGATCAAAACCTTGATTCAATCAGTCTAGCAGGCACTGTAGCTACTGTATTTATTGAAGGCGGTGCATCTGCATCTATTGACCTAGCATCTCTTGTGGATGATGCCGATGCCGATCCGACAAACGAGCTAACGACAAGCGTCATCCTGAACGGGACGGACCTCGAAGTCACCGATGCTGGAGGAACCATTACTACTAATCTTTCTTCACTTGTAGATGATGCTGATGCGGATCCTACAAATGAATTAACCACAGGAGTTGTACTTAATGGTACTGACCTTGAAGTAACCGATGCAGGTGGAACCATTACTACTGACCTCTCCTCACTTGTGGATGATGCCGATGCTGACCCTATAAACGAGTTGACTACAGGTGTTGTTCTTAACGGCACTGACCTTGAAGTAACCGATGCAGGAGGAACCATTACTACTGATCTTTCTTCTCTTGTCGATGACGCCGATGCGGATCCTACAAATGAATTGAATACAGGTGTTGCACTTAATGGTACTGACCTTGAAGTAACCGATGCAGGTGGAACCATCACTACCGATTTATCTTCTCTTGTAGATGATGCTGATGCTGATCCTAATAACGAATTGACTACAGGTGTTGTACTCAATGGCACTGACCTAGAAGTCACTGATGCAGGAGGAACCATTACTACTGATCTTTCTTCTCTTGTCGATGATGCCGATGCGGATCCTACAAATGAATACAACACGAGTGTTGTTCTTAATGGTACTGACCTTGAAGTAACCGATGCAGGTGGAATAATTACTACTGATCTTTCTTCTCTTGTCGATGACGCCGATGCGGATCCTGCAAATGAATTACAAGACCTGAGCATTAATGCTACAAGTGACTCCATATTAATATCTAATGGACTTGGAATACCTGCTGGTGGAATTCCTCTTTCAGCAGTTGACACGGATGAACAAAACTTAGATTCGGCCACGCTAACAGGTACAAACCTCACAGTTTATATTGAGAATGGATCATCTGCTGGGGTGGATTTAGGCCCCTTGCAAGATGCCGATTGGTTTGTTGAAGGCGGTGGTGATGTTGCCACAAGTATAAATCAAAACATCTATACGAATGGTTTTGTAGGTATAGGAAATAACGCTCCTGGACTTACATTAGATATTGCAGGAGATATAGCCTTTAGAGAGACGGCGTCTAACACGACCACTTCTCCAATCACCAATTTTGCTGCAGGAACCTTAAATACTTCTTTCTACACATTTAATGGTCAGGTAAGTGACTTTACAATTAATACAATTGCTCAACCAAGCGATGGTAAAGTACTCGTACTCCAAAATGCAACGTCATTCAACATGACCTTGATAAATGAATCAGCTTCAGCCATTGGAGTGGCCATCCGAACGATGACAGGCTCTGATTTAACGTTAACAGGCCAATCTACTGTTACTTTAATTTATTCAGCATCTGAAAATCGTTGGATTGTACTTGCATTCCAAGATGAAACTACCCTAGATGCAGATGCCCAAACTCTAACACTTACTAACGATAATCAGTTAAGTATCTCCAATGGTAATACCGTAACCATGGTTGACGCAGATTCTACCAACGAGCTTCAAACGCTTATTGTAGATCGAATTACAGACTCATTGTATATCTCAGGAACTAGTGGAGATACATTGATGGGTATTGATCTCAATGATGTAATTACTTGTGTTATTCCTCCTCAAAACCTCACTTATGCAAACCTTATTGGTGATACACTAGAAATTGATATCGAGGGGGGTGATAGCGTTCGAGTCGACCTTTCCTCTTTAGGTAGTAATGACCTAGATGATGCCTATGACCAAGGAGGACCTGGTGTAGGACGAATAATCCAGGCGGATAGTGGACCAGTAGAAATTATTGGTGGAGACGGAATTATGGTAAGCACGAATGGAGTTGGGATAGGAACACCCATTCCCAATATTCCTAATGGAACCTCTGTCATGTACTATAGCCCAACTAAGGGTGCATTCAGAGCTGGGGGTACAGCCAATAACCGATGGGATGATGCATCTGTAGGATTGTTTTCATGGGCTGGGGGAAGCAACTCTTTAGCTTCTGCACCCTATACATTTGCATGGGGTAATGGAGGTAGCGCAAGCGCAGAAAATGCAATTTCTCTAGGCGCTGCCAATACAGTTTTTGGTGTGAGCAGTATTGCATTAGGAACGAATAATCAAATTGGTGGAAGCCAATCAGTTATTCTTGGCACAAACAACAGAATTGACGAATTCAATACGGTGATACTTGGTCCAGACAACTATGCTCGAAGAAGAGGTAGCATAATTATTGGAGAGGAAAATACAACCAATGGAAATTTCGAATATGTTATTGGAGCAGACAACATTGTATCACGAACTAATGGCATAGTTGTAGGATTTAACAACGTTTCTGCATCAGAATTTGGAGTGATAATTGGATCAGATAACTCAACAAGTAACCTATCAAGATCTTCCTATGTTTTAGGAAACAACATGGACCTTAGAGGTAGCAGTGAAGTAGGCTTAGGACAGTTTAATAACATTAATGTTCCTTTCTCCCAATTATGGGATGTACGAGACAGGTTGTTTACTATTGGAAATGGACAGAATGCTGGTACTCGATCGAATGCGATGACCATCTTAAAGAGCGGAAATGTTGGACTTGGAAATACAACAGAAGGTCTAAGTCCACCTAACCTCCTTACGCTTGACAATGGTGCAGCCGATCCATTAAAGATCAACAATTTAGTCACTGACAACACCTTATCCCAAGTATTAGTTATTGATGCCAACGGCGTAGTTCACGCAATGGATATCTCTTCAATTTCTCCAACAGTACCAGGAGGTGCTAACACTCCTAATGGCTTAGGTGTTGCAGACATTAATACCCTGCAGCAAACCATTCAACAGCAACAAGGTCAGATTGATGCTTTGATTCAGCAAAACCAAGACTTACTATTCCGTCTTGAGCAGCTCGAGCTAGGGAATAATCCGACTAACCCTTAACGAAGGGTGTCAAGCATTCAACGTTGATCTTTCATCGATGAATGCACTAATAAAAAAAGGCGCATCATGTGATGCGCCTTTTTTATTACTTGATTTTTTCGTTCTACTTCGTTAAATTTCTTGAGATGACAAGCTTTTGAATTTCACTTGTACCCTCGCCTAACGTCATAAGCTTAGAATCACGAAGGAATTTCTCTGCAGGATATTCCATAGTATAGCCATTCCCACCCATAATCTGAATTGCCTCATTGGCACAGTATACACATGCCTCTGAAGCGTACAACTTAGCATAAGAGGACTTCAACGTAACAGGCATTCCATTATTCTTTAAGTAAGCTGCTTGAGAAGTTAGTAATTCAGCTGCCTCGCAACGTGTATGCATGTCCGCTAACTTAAACCCGATTGCCTGAAAGGAAGAAATTGGTTTACCAAATTGCTCTCGTTGTTTTGCATAGGCTAAGGCAGATTTTGTGGCACCTTTTGCGATTCCTAAAGAAAGTGCTGCAATGGATATCCGCCCACCATCAAGAATCTTCATGGCCTGCTTAAAGCCTTCGCCTACTTTGCCAAGAACATTTTCCATAGGAATCTCGACATTATCAAAGTAAAGTTCAGCGGTTTCACTCGCGCGAACACCCATCTTCTTATCAATTTTATTGGCGGTGAATCCCTTCATACCTTTTTCAACGATAAAGGCTGTAATACCGTTTGAGTCAAGAAGCTCACCTGTACGAATCAATACAACCGTAACATCTCCGGACAATCCATGCGTTATCCAAGTTTTCATTCCATTTACAAGGAAGTGATCACCTTTATCTTCCGCCGTGCACTGCATACGCATAGCATCTGATCCTGTGTTGGGCTCTGTTAACCCCCAAGCCCCAATGTATTCGCCCGTAGCAAGCTTAGGTAAATATTTCTTTTTCTGTGCTTCATTACCAAAGGCAAGAATATGACCTGTACATAAGGAATTATGCGCTGCAACAGAAAGGCCGAATCCACCGCATACCTGACCGAGCTCATCCAGTGTACTCATGTATTCAAAATAGCCCATTCCGCTTCCGCCATATGTTTCAGGAACGAGAATGCCTAAAAGACCTAACCCTCCAGCTTTTTTCAGGGTTTCTACAGGGAAAAACTCCTCGGCATCCCATTTAGAAAAATATGGTCTGACCTCCTTTTCAGCAAAGTCACGCACCATTTGTGCAATCATTTCTTGTTGCTCTGTCCGCGCAAAATTCATATTGTCCCTTATTTAATATTCTATCTCGGATAACACCGAAGGCGCAAATTTAGTTAACCGTTCAGGTCCATCCAAAAAGGCTAATGTCACAATAAAATGGAAACCCGCTACCGTACCCCCCTCTGCTTCAATCAAGTTAACTGCAGCCTCTGCAGTACCCCCAGTAGCAAGAAGATCGTCATGGATAAGCACAGAAGAACCTGGCTTTAAATGACCTTTATGCATTTCAATCCAAGCTTCTCCATACTCCAAAGCATAGGAAATCTCCACCTTATCCCCCGGGAGCTTCCCTTTTTTTCGGATTGGAATAAATGGAACTCCAAGTTTATCCGCAATGGCAATCCCAAACCAATATCCTCTGCTCTCGATGCCCGCAACATAATCTATATTCTTATCCGCCCATTTAGCAGCCGAAGAATCAATAATTTTTCGCATTAAATGGACATCTAATAAAACAGGAGTTAAGTCTTTGAATACGATACCAGACTTAGGAAAATCAACGATATCTCGTATCGCATTATCCAGCTCTATTTGATATGGTGACAGGGATTTCTTCATTACCGTGGTCATAAAGATACGGCTTGAGCTTTAAGAATGGAAGGTGTAATGAATCTTCTATACTAATTTGTATACTATCAATGGATATACCTTCAGTATGACAAGCAAATAGCGCTTTTGTTAGGTCATAGCTGGCATATGGATGGCGCAAAACATCTCTAAAAACTGCAGAGTCTATGTCTATTTTAGAGACCTCTTCTGCGGAAACATATAGATAATCCACCGCCCTATTATAGTGGGAATCCTTCAAACCATAAACTTCTAACAACTGGTCAATACGTATAAATCCACCAAGTAACTCACGATATCGAATGATACGTTCCGAAAGAACAGGGCCAATGCCTGGTAGAGCTTCTAGGCTCTCTTGATCCGCACGATTTAGGTTGACTTTCGGAGACAACTTGTCATCCAGTGAACTATTCTTCCAATCATGGATTTGCGCCTTGTCTTCCTTGTTCTCATCATGACTCACGGCATGCTCCTCAGCTTCGGAATTCCAAATGATATGGGGTAACACCATCTCCAACTCTTTCGACGAAATTCCACGCACCGCCGCAATATCCTCCTTCGAATGAAAGACCTTCCCAGCATTTCTCCATGCAATCCAAGACGAGGCCACTCGGTCTCGTAGACCCAATTGCGTGAGCTCCTTCCATGATACCGTGTTTGGATCGCACACATAGGTCGAGTCTTTATACATTTCATTAGCCTGCTGAACTTCATTTAATGACGAACCCTTAACAGGCTTTTCCCCTTTAATTATAGTAACGTCAGGCGGCCTTCTAAGATAAAGTCCTAAAGCACCCAAAAGCGCTAGGATAAACCATAGACCTAATAGACCACGAACTTCTTTTTTGGAAAGATGAAAATGACGCTGTATTCCTTTCATGGTTGCAAGTTGCAACCCATCCAGAAATCAATCGTAACGAAGTAAGTAAATGGTATCTCGAAACCTGTGTTAACCCTTCTCCTTGATTTTTTGAATATAGGACGTCAACTCCTTCCGGACAACAGGCGCAAGAATAAACAAGCCGATCATATTAGGGAAAACCATGGCAAAAATCATTGCATCAGAAAATGCCCAAATTGAATCCATACTTGCGGCCGATCCAATCACCACAAACACTAAGAACAGTAACTTGTATACTATATCAGCATACTTACCTCGACCAAACAAGAATTTCCAGGATTGCAATCCATAGTATGACCAAGATATCATAGTGGAAATCGCAAAAAGAAACACTGCCAAGGTCAAAAATATCTCAGAAAATGGAATGTATTTCGCAAAAGCTTTTTGAGTTATACCTGCACCTTCCTCCAATTTTCCATCTATCAATACTTTCCCTTTAACTTTTTGGTATTCTTTTGAACCGGAAGCATCAGTGATTTGCATAACATATTCTTTCTCACCATCATCATCTATATCAAGGTGCTCCACATTTTCAAACTTCGTCATATCGCCGTAAGTGAACTCTTGGTTAGAGCTGTCAGAATTGTTAAAGGTTATAATCACCAAAGCGGTCATCGTACATATCACTACAGTATCAATAAATGGCTCGAGTAATGAGACCAAGCCCTCTGAAGCTGGATATTTAGTTTTTACAGCCGAATGAGCAATTGACGCCGATCCAGCTCCAGCTTCATTGGAAAAAGCAGCTCTTTTGAAACCTACCATCAGTACGCCAATTACACCACCCACTCCAATAGCTTTAGGATTAAAAGCTTCATTTAAGATTAGTCTGAAGGCATCATCAATGAAGTTAACATTGACTATCAGTATGTAAGAGCACGCTACAAAATAGAGCAAAGCCATAAATGGCACTATCTTCTCCGTCACAGACGCAATCCGCTTTATACCTCCTATGATTATTAATCCGACTAGTGCGGCCATTACCAAACCTATGATTGCCCCCGAACTTGTGCTCTCCAAACTAAGCAACTGTTTAACCACAATGGTAGCCTGATTTGATTGAGCCGCATTTCCGCCACCAAAAGATCCACCAATGCAACATATAGCAAAAATCACAGCTAAAACACTGCCCAAACGTTTTAGATTTCGCTCTGCAAGGCCTTTTTTGAGATAATACATTGGGCCTCCGTACACTTTACCATTATCAACATCACGATATCGAACACCAAGAGTACATTCAACAAATTTTGTTGACATTCCTAACAAACCACAGACAATCATCCAAAATGTAGCTCCAGGACCACCTAAAGCAATAGCAAATGCAACTCCCGCAATATTCCCATTACCTACAGTACCGGAAACAGCCGTAGCAAGTGCCTGAAAATGACTTACTTCCCCTTGCTCAGATGCGTCAGCATCCTTATCTGTGTCTTCTTGCTTATCTAAATCGTCATATTTACCCCGAACGACATTAACCGCAGAGCGAAAATATCTAAGATTTATAAACCCAAAATAAAGCGTAAAAAATACTGCACCACCAACTAACAGATAAATTACAAATGGATTACCACCAAGTTCAAAAAAAACTAACTGACTAAAAAAATCTGAAATTGGCTTAAACGCCTCATTAATCCTATCATCTATGCCTTTTTCTGTTTGAGCAAACAAGGCGCTTGGCTGTAAAAGCAAGGCAATAAAAAGCAGGAAAATGGTTCGTGTAACTGAGTTTAATTTTAGGTTCATAGTGCTAAAAATAGGAAATTAAGGAGGGTATTGATAATTAGATCGTGATTCGCAATCCATCATATGCCAGCGATACATTTTTAGGGAGCGTGGCCGAAACTGCTGCATGAAAGCCTAGCTTATAGCTAATGTGGGATAAGAAGGTCTTTTGGGGTTGAATCGTTTCGATAAAGGCAAGGGCCTCTTCTAAGTTAAAATGAGACCAGTGAGCATCATGTCGTATGGCATTGACAATCAATACATCAAGATCGGTGAGTTTCGATACTTCGCTCGGATCAATCCGCTTTACATCGGTGAGATAGGCCGCATTGCCAATACGAAAACCTCTGATCGGCATGTCTCCATGAAAGACTTCAACCGGTAACACGTCTATTCCTGCTACTTTAAATTCTTCCTTGTCAATCTCATGCGTGTCGAGGCTTGCAGTACCCGGATACCGTTCTTCAGCAAACAGATAATGATATTGACCCTTGACATCGGCCAAGGTCTTTTGATCGGCATAGACGGGAAGTGCCTTTCGCGTCTTGAAGTTAAATGCTCTTAACTCATCAAGCCCTCCGGTATGATCTTTATGACCGTGCGTAAGGAGGAGTGCATCTACCTGATCGATATTTTCCCGTAGCATTTGTTCGCGAAAATCAGGTCCAGCATCAATCAAAATTCTCCGCCCGTCAACTTCAAAAAGCGCTGAAACTCTCAGTCTATGGTCCCTGTAATCTGAAGACCTACATACGGGATCGTCGCTACCCACTAATGGGATTCCGCTTGAAGTTCCGCTGCCTAAAATCCGTATTCTCATGATGACGTTTGATCCATAGTAAGAACCTTTTGAAGAAATTTGAGCTCCTCTTCGTTAAGATTGGATTCATCAATGGTTAACTGATCTAAGATATCAGCTATGCTATCCATTCTCGCCGCTGTATCATAGAAGCGATTCACTACAATAACATGGTTTGCCTCTAAGCGGCAAGCACCTGGTGCAAAACTTCCCTTTTCATATCGTATACGATAGCCCAAAGACTGAAGTAAATCCTCTATCTTGGCAAGATTATGTTTAGTGCGCTTCATTCTATTCAAAAATCAATAATATCTCGGTATCCTAAGCATTTTCTTTGGCTAATCTTCTGCACATTATGCTTTTCAACGAGCTACAGCCAACGAAGTGAGAGTTTATTTACAGGATATGTCAGTGGTGGGGTGGCTATCGGACAAATTTCTGGAGATTTAATGGCAGGCTTTCGTAAGCTGGGAACAGATATTTTTGTCGGCACAGAGCTTCATTGGACTGAAAATTTTCATAACTCCGTCGAATTAGGCTATGCTATGCGAGGAAGCCAAAGCAACTACACCCTCGATGCTAGTGCATTTAGAAAGTTTACCATGGACTATGCCCAAGCGAATGTCCTATTTACCTACTTCGACCAGCGCGTTACCATGTTTCACTTAGGTGTAGGATACAGTCAATTAGTTCGTTCGTCCTTTAAGGCAGGAGTCAATAAAACCGAAATCAATGCGAACCAGAACATATTTAATGGTCAAGACTGGTCTATCATTGCAGGAATCACCTTCTTACTTAAGCCCAAGCATGGATTGACATTTAGAGCACAGTACTCCCTATCCAATGCCTTTCCGGATGGGCCCTATTTCAACTACTATGGCAATCTTGCACCGGTGGGTACTTCAAATGGGAATTTTGCAGCAGGCCAAAGTCGTGCGCGTAAATCCGGACTCTACCACCAAGCGATTAGCCTTCGATATACGTATCGATTCTTGAAATAAGTGCCTACTTGACAGTAAATAATCTATTTGAAGGATTTAGCCAAAAAGACCTTGCATGGGCCCAGTCTGGCCTTCTCCAAAGTATTCCCACGCCTTTGATGTACATTCTCTGCCTCGTGGCGTGCGCTGTAAGAAACCCTGCTGAATCAGGTAGGGTTCATAAACCTCTTCAATAGTGCCGCTATCTTCGCCGATAGCCGTAGCAATTGTATTTAGCCCAACAGGACCACCTTTAAACTTGGACAGGATGGCCCGTAAAATACGTGCGTCCATTTCATCAAGACCATTTTCATCAACGTTTAGTGCATCGAGTGCATGTTTGGCAATATCTAATCGCACGTGACCATCACCTTTGACGTCGGCAAAGTCGCGCACTCGGCGCAACAATAGATTGGCGATACGTGGTGTTCCCCTGCTGCGACGGCTAATCTCAAGAGCTGCTTCTTTTTCAATAGGTGTATTGAGGATACCTGCGCTTCGTATAATAATATCACGTAGGGTATCATGATCGTAGTATTGCAAGCGCATGTTGATTCCAAAACGACTACGTAGAGGAGCCGTAAGAAGACCGGAACGAGTTGTAGCTCCTATAAGCGTAAAAGGCTCTACTGCAATCTGAACGCTACGGGCATTAGGGCCTTGATCAATCATTATATCAATGGTGTAATCCTCCATCGCAGAATATAGATACTCCTCAATCACCGAGCTCAATCGGTGAATCTCGTCGATAAACAAGACATCTCTTGGCGATAGATTCGTGAGCAAACCCGCCAAGTCCCCTGGCTTCTCAAGTACTGGACCTGAAGTTACTTTGATTCCTACGCCGAGTTCATTGGCGATGATATGGGAAAGGGTTGTTTTTCCCAATCCAGGAGGGCCATGCAGAAGTACGTGATCCATTGCCTCTTCTCGTTTGGATGCAGCTTGCACAAAAACCTCCAAGTTTTCCAAGACTGCATTTTGCCCTTGAAAATCTCCAAAACCAAGGGGTCGTAACGCCTTATCCGCTTCGACATCTCTATTCGAAAAGCTGGACAAATCAGGATTTAGATTGGGATTCACACTCCTAATGTACTGCTTCATTGAGGGCAAATAGTGGATTCTGAATTGATAGTTTCAACATGGATTAAGTAACTTGTACAGATTAGCACGCTTGACAACATATACCACCCTAAAGTCAATAAATCAACCAAACTTTATGGTAAGTAACTTAGGTCAATATCATGAGTGGGACAAATTAGCGTCCATTATCATCGGCTCTGCTTTAGATTCAGGTAGTACTCCACGTGAGGAAGACTGCTATGATCCGACAACCCTCTCCACCGTACAATTGGGAATCTACCCCAAACATGAACTTCTTGAACAACAGCTTAATGCATTGGTCCAAACATTAAAATCACTCGACGTCAAGGTCTATCGTCCAAAAAACCTTCCTCAAGTAGATCAAATATTTGCCCGGGATGTGGGATTTGTTATTCAAGACGTACTTGTGCGCTCAAAGATGATCGAAGATCGAGCAAAGGAATGGGAAGGTGTACAAGATTTGCTACAAGGAATAAAGAGCGTAACACCCCCATCCGATGTACTCATTGAAGGTGGCGATGTACTCATTGTAGGTGATAAGCTTTATGTGGGATACTGCGACGAAGCGACAATATCATCTTTTAAGACAGCGCGCACGAACAAGAAAAGCCTTCTTTGGCTTCAAAAGACCTTTCCTGACATACAAGTAGTCGGCGTGCAGCTGATCAAAGATGACCTAGATGTGACAAAGAATGTCTTGCATTTGGATTGTGCCTTTATGCCCCTTGGCCTAGGCCATTGTATCATATACAAGGAGGGATTTTACACAGCGGAAGACTATCGTAAAATAACCGCAGATTATCCGATGGAGAAGATCTTTCATGTGAGTCAAGAGGAAGCCATTCTGCTTGCCACCAATTTGTTATCCATTGACAGGGATTGCATAGTATCCGACAAACGGTTTACCCACGTCAATAAATGGCTTGAGTCCAACGGATACGATATACATTTAGTAGATTACAGCGCAATTGGAAAGTTAGGGGGGCTATTGAGATGTTCTACGCTGCCCTTGGAAAGACAATTAGTATGACAAAGCAACGTAGCCGGCGTATTCTTATGATACGTCCAACCACTTTTCGAAAAAATGAAGAAACGGCAGTAAATAATGCCTTTCAGCAAGATGCTTCGGATTCCTCAGATGTACTTAGTCAAGCGCAAGCAGAATTTGACAACCTTGTCGAAGTCCTGGAAAAAAACTTGATTGACGTTATCGTAATCTCAAGCATCAAGGAGGAGGACACCCCAGATGCCCTATTCCCTAACAATTGGCTCTCCTTTCATTATGATGGCCATGTTGTGCTCTATCCCTTGTTCGCAGAAAATCGAAGAAGGGAACGCAGAGAGGAAATAATCGACCAAGTAAGTGATAACAGCTATAAGCCTAATAACAGGCTCATCGATTTAACATCCTATGAAGACAAAGCGTTGTTTTTAGAGGGCACTGGAAGTATGGTGCTCGATCGCGTACACCAGATTTGTTATGCAGCCATTGGTCCAAGGACCCACCAAGAAGTGCTCGACGTTTGGGGAGAGCGTTTAGGCTACAAGATTGTTTCTTTTGAATCGCACCAAAACAGCCATGGCGATGATTTAATCTATCATACCAACGTCATGATGTCTATTGGCACAACCTGGGCTGCAATATGCGTGGAATCGATCCGTGACTTGGTGGCTTGTGAAAAAATTCTTGATCAGTTAATGAGCAGCAATAAGGAAATCATTGACCTCTCTTATGAGGAAATCTATGGTTTTGGAGGGAACATCCTCGAGATAGAAAACCAACGAGGTGAATCCATCATTGTAATGAGTGAAACGGCCTTTAACGCCTTAAAAGTGGACACTAAAACCAAACTGAGTCGCCACGGTAAAATTGTATTTGCTCCTATTCCAACCATAGAAAAACTTGGTGGCGGTAGCGTTCGATGTATGATTGCGGAGTTATTTTAATCGTCGGCCAACACCTGGAGCCATTTTACGAAGGCTTGCGGCTAACTCAGAGAACATCTCTGGATTGATTTGCTGGGCGGCATCACTTTTCGCCTCTGACGGATTGGGGTGACATTCAATCAATAAACCATCAATTCCCATCGCAAAGGATGCTCGGCTTAAATCCGCTACGCCAAATCGATAACCTATGGCATGGCTTGGATCAACCACAATCGGCAAATTACAATGCTCTTTAAGCCAGGATACTCCACATAAGTCAAGCGTAAAACGGGTGGCCTTCTCAAAGGTCCGTATACCGCGTTCGCACAGAATCACATTGGGATTACCTAACGAGAGAATAAACTCAGCGGCTTGAACAAACTCTTGTAAGGTCGAATTAAAGCCTCGTTTGAGTAATACTGGTTTACTTTGGTTACCACAAGCTCTTAAGATTCCATGATCATACATGGCTTTGGCCCCAATTTGAATGATATCAGCATGCTCAATAACATCTTGTACATGGCTTGCATCTCGGACTTCTGTGATTACCTTAAGATCATTAGCATCCGCTACTTCCCGCAGAATCTGTAAACCTTCAAGCCCTAATCCTTGAAATGAATAAGGCGATGTTCTTGGCTTATAGCATCCCCCACGTATAATGCGCACATCTTGCGTCTTACATAACGCAGCAATAGTTTCGATTTGCGCATTACTCTCCACAGAACAAGGTCCAGTCATGAGCCAAGTTGAATTGTCCTCCCCTCCTATAACCAAGTCCTCGGCAATACGAACTTCTGCTTTCTGATCTTGATAGCTTCTTGATGCAAACTGTATATCAGTATCCAAGACGACATAATCCTCAGCATACTGTGTTAAATCTGCAGGAAGCTCCTTCACCTTAGACGATAAGGTTAAGATAAATCCTGTATGCCATTGAGTATTGTGCGTAAGGATTGCCTGATGCGTCTGGGCTAACGTCTTGGCCTCATCATGGCCAATGGTTGTTTTGAGATGTACGATCATGAATCAAAAGTACTCCCTCTTCTTCTATAATTAGAGACTATGGGCTAAATAGTTAAAATGAACCAAACCAGTAAATTCTTCCTCATCGATTACGGGGAGGAGATTTAAAGGCATGGCATGACGATTAAGGAGATCAATCATCTGTGAAAAGGTGGTCTCCGATTGTATAGATAAGGGATTATCATTCCACCAAGGCCTATTTGTATTCCCTGCTTTTTCTTGTAGCATGGCTCGTCGTAAGTCGGCATTTGTAGCCATACCAAGGCATTTACCCTGATCAACTACCATAAGCATACCCAATCCACCTCGATCAAGTACTTCTAGGGCATCCCAAACCGAACAATTTGATGGTATCTGAGCTACACTTTTTGCATCAATCATAAAATGCTTGGCTTGAACATCCACTTGTATATCAGGATGCAATAAATTGAGATAAGCCTGATAGGGATTATCAGAACGCATTAAATGAGCTCCCACCACAACATTAGAGATTCCTAAAATCTTAAGCACTGAAGCAACCTCTGGACGAATACCCCCGTCAATAAGAAAAGAGGTTCCCGCCAACGCTCTGCGCCAACGGCCTATCACTTGAAACGCCTCATTGGGAAAGGCCCCACCGCTTTTCCCAGGAATCGTTGTCATTATGAGTAGAGCATCTAAGGACTCCATTTTTTGGGGCTGTAGATCAGCTAACGAAGTCCACCTATAGGCCAAGCCTTTTTTAACTCCCTGATAGGAAGATGGAATATTCTCGAAGGGATCAGAAGAAAGATCTTCCCCCTGAAAGTAAACACATGATATCGGACAGTCACCAAGAATTGGCCATAAATCATCCGATTTGGTCAGAACAGCATGAATCTCTACAATAAATCGGCCGTCTTCCTTAAGATGGGCTAAAACATCTTTTGCCATCATCAGGTTAGCGTCCGTTATATCGAGGTGGATATAAAAAACATTAAGCAATTCCAGTTTGGATAGACCGCTTTTCCAATCTTGACTTTCTTGAGCAAAAACTGAAGCGTGTACCCTCATCTTAGGCCATTTGACGTTGCTGTAATTCTACCATAAGGTGGTAACGTTCTTTATTGGCCATCAGGCTTTCATGATTACCAATCTCTTCTATTTTACCATGATGTAGCACAACTATCTTAGTCGCATTTCGAACCGTGGAAAGACGATGAGCAATAACAATTGTTGTTCGATTTTGCATTAATCGCTCAAGGGCATCTTGAACAAGAGACTCCGATGCGCTATCCAAGGATGAAGTAGCCTCATCAAGCACTAAGATCTTAGGGTCTTTTAGAATAGCTCGTGCGATGGCGACACGCTGCTTTTGACCGCCAGATAGCTGCACCCCTCTTTCCCCAACCATGGTGTTTAATCCTTCAGGTAAACCATCAACAAACTCCATTACGTTAGCCTTTTGAGCCGCATTGATAATCTCTTCTGCTGAGGCATTCGGGCAACCATACGCAATATTATCTTGAATGCTGCCTCCAAAAAGAACCACATCCTGAGGTACTATTCCAATATTCTGACGAATACTCTCCACTGGATAATCCTTTATTGATGCTCCATCAATGGTTATTTCTCCAGCATAATCAGGATAGAATCCCGCCAATAGCTTAACCATTGTCGACTTTCCTGAGCCACTTGGTCCAACGATAGCCACATGATCACCTTTATCAATCTGAAGGCTAATACCATCTATGACAGGTATATCCTGGCGTGTTGGATAGGAAAACGATACGTTCTGAAAAGCAATGGATCGCTCGAATTGCATCGGCGGAGGAAGATCCGCATCAATATTCATTTCGGTATCCTGGGATAATATTTCTTGCACGCGTTTTGTAGCACCAAATGTGCCTAGTAACACCACATAATAGTTCCCAAGGCTAGCAATAGCCCCTCCTATTACACCAGTTAAAAGAATAAACAAGGTCAAGTCACTTACAGATAGACCATCATATTTCACCATGAGTGCTCCACGCCATAGAACGGTCATCAGCGAGCCAAACATGAAGAAAATGATAAACACTACGAATACAGCACGAACCTTTCCGTATTTCATGGCTATAGAAATCATATCATTGATTGCCAATCGATAACGCTGCATTTCAAATCGCTCATTGACAAATGCCTTTACCGTAGTGTATTGAGAAAATGCTTCTTCAGCAATCACATTCGTCTTGGCTAGGGATTCCTGACGTTTTGAGGAAAAGCGCTTCACATACATACCTAAAGCCATCGCTACCAGAACCACAACAGGTATAATACTCAACATAAAAAGTGAAAGCTTGGGAGCCTCAATGAAAATGATGATAAGTCCTCCAAAAAAAAGAATGATCTGTCGAATGAGCTCTGGCAATGTATTGGAAAAGGTGGACTGCAGTTGCTCAATATCTGCTGTGAGCCGGGAAATTAGATCACCTGTGCGATTTCGTTCAATAAAGGAGACGTCTAGGGCAATAATTCGCTGAAACAAATCACGACGTAGATCTGCTATTCCATACTCACCGACCTTAGTAAAAAGGTAGATTCGTGTATAGGATACAACAGCCTGAAAAATCAATAACCCAGCAAAGACATAGATGTAGGTCTCAACCCCAGCTTGCGGGATGAACTTCGTCAAGATATGCTCATTTCCTTCAGCGGCCTGTGCCATTTCTCCAGCAAGCTTCATAACCACTAAGAACATACTCGCTGAGATGCCTAACAAGATAAGCCCAGTAACAAAGGAAAAACGGTAACGCCAAACATAGCCCATGACATAGCGCGCTGCATTCCACTCTGCCTTTGAAGGGCGTCCTCTTTTAGGAGTTTCTCTTCTTCGGCGACTCACGATAAACTGAGTATATTTTGAAGGCCTAATGGTCGATTACTCACAAATCCCTCCGCATAGTTAGCACCTATTAAATTGCCGAATTCCGCATGGCGGCCCTTTAACATTTCAAGAAAGGTGGGCGTAGAAATAAAGGTCTTTTTATCCGAGTTATCAAACGCTTTATCCTTTGTGTTCATCGAGTGAAACTGTGTCGAATAGGCCATAATGGCTTCCCACTTTTTATCCCAAAAGTCAGAGATGTTTACCACAAAACTTGGTTCAATATAGTCTGATTGGATGTAGTGGTATACCGCCTTGGGTCTATGTGCTTGCTGCACATTGCCCTGATCATCTCGAGTTTCTATTTTGACAAGTCCACTTAAAAAAGCTGCCTCACGAACAAGCTTTGCTGCCTGAGGATGATCGGGATGCCTATCCTTTACTGCGTTGGCCAAAACAATCTGGGGACGAGCACTTCGAATGGCTCGTATAACCGCCAATTTACTTTCCATAGAATCATCGATAAAACCATCAGAAAGTCCAAGATTTGCGCGGAATGTGACCCCTAAGATTTCCTGGGCCTTTGTTGATTCCATTTGTCGGCTCTCCTTATTACCCCGGGTGCCCAGCTCGCCATAGGTCAAATCCACAATTCCGGTAGACTGACCCTGTGCATTGGCAACAAGTAAGGTACCTCCACAACTGAGTTCCACATCATCTGGATGAGCCCCAAAAGCTAAAATGTCTACCGGGCGTATCACTATTCCAAATAGGATTTTAATCCTTTAAATATTTCAAACGGTTCTTTTATCGCTGCATTTCCCAACAACCAGCCAGGGACATTTCCGCCTGGATCAGTAGAATATTCCAGTGTTACCTCCACCCCATTGCTTTTCTGGACTAAACGATATTCCCCATCATAAATGGGTATTCGGACGATCCCTTCTTTTTCGTCTATGGCATCCGGGTCACTCGTCATCGGAAGCGTGTAACCATCGCTCGTTTTCTTTTGGCTAATCTCTACAATCACATCACGATCAGCAACTACTGGCGTTTTTACAATCATGTGGTATTTTGTTTTACTACTTGACTCCGATAAAATAGTGACCTCCCCTGACTTTGGTTGCCACTTAGGATAAGTCAATGGATTCATCAAAGCATCTAATACGTCATCCATGTCTGCTTTGATTAAAGCGGTCACTTTAGAATCATCCATAGCACGACCGCTTGGACGAGTCCATACCTTGATGCCGCCTTCATTTTTCTGCAGCTCCCATGTTTGAGCATAGCTTGTAACACAAAGACAACAAACTATACTTAGTAATAATAATCTCATAGATTTTTTTTAGTGGCAATCGTTATAAAAAACATGCCAAGTTTATACGTAGCCCTCCGCTGATAAATAGCGCTCCGCCTCTAAAGCTGCCATACAACCGGTACCCGCAGCGGTTACCGCTTGACGATAATGCTTGTCTTGGAGATCTCCTGCTGCAAAGACTCCTTCTACATTCGTAGCCGTAGAATCTGATGATGTTACCACATACCCTTGTTCGTCTGTATCAATAAATTCAGCAAAAACACCTGAATTTGGTTTGTGCCCGATGGCCACAAAAAATCCTTCAATTGGAATCTCTGTCAGCTCCCCTGTTTGATTATTTTTTACGCGCATTCCTTCGACGACCTGCTCCCCGAGAACTTCATCTGTCTCTGAATTCCAATGCACGGTAATCTTATCGGATTGCATTACCCGGTCTTGCATCACCTTAGATGCGCGCATTACATCTCTTCGCACAAGCATATGTACATGACTACAAATCTTAGAAAGGTAGAGGGCCTCTTCGCAGGCTGTATCTCCTCCCCCAACTACAGCCACGTCCCTATTGCGATAAAAAAAACCATCGCAGACCGCACAAGCTGATACACCTGAACCATTTAAACGCTTTTCGCTAGGTATTCCCAACCATTTTGCCGAAGCTCCTGTAGACAAAATCACGGCATTTGCGGTAATCTCTTTTTCTCCATCAATCCAGAGTCGATGAGGTTTTTGACTGAAATCAACTTTTGTGATCATCCCGTAACGAATATCTGCCCCCATACGTTCTGCCTGTTTTCTAAAATCCTCCATCATCTGAGGTCCAAGAATTCCATCTGAATACCCAGGATAATTTTCTACATCCGTGGTTTGCATCAATTGCCCCCCAGGCTCTAACCCTTGATACAATACAGGGTGTAAATTGGCCCTCGACGCATAAATCGCTGCCGTATATCCTGCAGGTCCTGAACCCACTATAAAGCACTCTACATGCTCTCTTTCTTTTACATCACTCATACTGTTAAAATACTATTCGAAAGTATAATACGCCAACGCTAATTTGAACATATTATATCTAAATAATTATGGGTATAGCACGCCCAAACTCCTAAAGCTCCTTCTACATTGCCCTTGACTTGAACAGGAGCCGTAAATGGGGTATCTCCCCCGTCATTTTGGATGGAAGACCAAAAATCATAGATAGGCCGCGTTATATTCGACCACTGTAGGTATACCGTATCACCCACAACAAAGTATCCGAAAGTTTCAATATCCTCACCTTGGGGATTAGCATAAGCCCTTTCTAAAGGCAAACTGAACTTCGCGCCGGATACACCAAAGATACGATCATCCCATACCGCTTGGGTTGGGCGATAGAACGGTTCGTCATTCCGAGCGGTTTGATACATAATCTGGTTTCCTATAAAATCCGGTATCGTCAGATGGACATAGACTACAGCGAGCGTATCGATTGTAGAATTCTTTTCCCAAGTCAGTGAATCCGGTGAAATCGCAGGCACCATATAATCTACTGCTGATATCTGACTTCCATCTTCCGTTGTAATATCCAAGGTATAGCTTCTGCCCTCTGCCCCTGTAATCGAAGCATTTCCTGTAGTGAAATAATCAATAAGATCATTGACAGGCAATGTGTAGACGCAAACATTGGGTACGTCTGCTGAATCAGCTAACGAGGGTTCTAAGCCAAATTCCTCAAGAAGTAAGGCCAATTCCTCATTCGTTAAGAATCCAGCTAAATCATTAATGCATAACTCGTTGAGCGCTGTTGAATTCCCAGCATCATCACTTACTGTCATGGTTGCATTATGTACAAATAATCCCTCGAGATCATTAAAACTCTGGCTACCAAAAAAGGGCTGCGAGGTAGTTAAAAAGACAAAAGGAGGTTCACCCGAGGCGATTGATCCCTCAATAACATAGGATGACTGAGTATTAGGAAGATTGATTGTAATTTCTTTTTCACAAGCAGAAGTCAGCACGCCGATTGCGATAACCCACAAACCAATAGACCGTTGAATGTTATGTATTGACATCATTAAAATTTAAAGTTCCAAGCTCCCGTAAATAAAACTGGAAACAACGAAGCCTGCTTTGCGCTTACCTCGAGATCACCCGCGGAAAGATCACCTTGAAAATCATAGTATATGAAATATGGGTTATAACGATTATAGGCATTGTACACCGACAAGGAAACGGCAGAATATCGTTTATCATCATCGCGAAGTAGCATGGTGGCCGACAGATCTAATCGATGATATGCCGCCATCCTGTAGTCATTTCTTGGACCATATACATTCGTTACTTCACCCCCAATAAAATACCATTGTACGGGCAATGTGGTATTTTGACCACTGCCATATACCCAGGTAGCACTGACATCCCATTTTTCATTCACATCATACATAACTACAATCGATGCGTCGTGACGTCGATCAAACTTCGCACGAAAAGGCGTCCCGTTGTTAATATCATCAAATCTGCGTTCACTCCATGAAAGCGTATACCCTACCCAACCATTAAATTTACCGTATCGCTTCTTGACAAAGAACTCAGCACCATAAGCATACCCATCGCCGTATACAAATTGATCTTCCGTTTCCTGTGTGCCATCATCATTGGCACCCTCAGCATATTCAATTTGGTTCCATAGTCTTCTATAATAGCCCTCCACAGACATTTCATAGGCATTATCCTTGAAGTTTTGGAAATAACCAATCGATCCTTGGACTGCAGTTTGTGGCTTCGAGCGGTCTGTACTTGGGACCCATAAGTCAGTAGGAAGTGTGGTTGTTGACTGAGAGACCAAGTGCATGTATTGTCGATTTAATGAAGTCCCACATTTAATGGATGCCGTTGGATTCAAAAGGAAACGCATACTTATCCTTGGCTCAAGACCATAATAGGTGGCAAAGGCCTCGTTTCTTCCTTTGGAAACCGTGTCGATGGGAAGTCCTGTGGTTTCATCATAATAGATTCTGTCTCCCGGTCCCACATTGGACCATAAACTTGCACGAAGTCCAAGATTTAGCTTCCACCAAGATGTTGCATCCCATTCATCTCTGAAATAGATCGCCCCTTCGTGAGCCCATTTAGGATCTAAATCATTAGTAAAATCTTCCTCTCCTGAACCGAGCTCCACTTGATAGGGTGTAAATCGATGGAAAATGTACTCATAGCCAAAACGCGCATTGTGTCGCACAGATGGATAATAATCAAAGTGCCCTTTTATACCGTAATCTCGTATACCCGACTGTAACTTAAATCGAAAGGTCTGGAACCCCGCATTGACTCTTGAGATATAATCATTAAAAACTAAGGTGGTATTTAAAAAGAGGCGAGGCTTAAACTGATGATTCCAACGCATCGTGGCTGTCGTATTACCCCATGGAATTTCAAAGTTAAAATCACCATCTGATGAGCCAAAAGCAAATCGATCACGGCCGATATAACTCGAGATAAACAAACGGTCTTTATCTGTAAGCTTAGCGTTGATTTTTATATTTACATCAAAGAATGATGGAATTCTTCCTGAATTTCCTTGCTTACTTAACACAGGGTTGATGAGGTAGGGTAAGTAGGTGATTCGATTACTGATTAGAAAAGATGCCTTTTCCTTTTTGAGTGGCCCTTCAACTGTAAATCTTGAAGCGATGGCCCCGATACCCCCTTCGGCATGAAATTCTTGCATATTACCTTCCCTCATCGAAACGTCCAAAACAGAAGATATCCGTCCGCCATACTCCGAAGGCATGGTTCCTTTAATCAGTTTTGTACTCTTTATTGCATCCGAGTTAAATACACTAAAAAATCCAAGCAAGTGACCGGGATTATATACCGTAGCATTATCGAGTAACACGAGGTTTTGGTCAGGTCCTGATCCTCGAACGTAAAGTCCTGAGTTACCCTCACCACTACTCATAACCCCTGGCATGAGCTGCAAGGTTCGTAAGATATCTGCTTCCCCAAAAAGAGCGGGTAGTTTTTTCACTGTCGAGGTTTCCACTTCAAGGACTCCCAAGTCAGTAGATGATACATTTTCATCTTCCTTTTCGCCAGTTACAACAACTTCTTGCAAAAAATCTTCATCAGAAGCTAACTCAAAATTGAGCACAATATTAGAATCAACAAGATTAACAACCTCGACAGCCTCTTGTAATCCTAAAAAGGAACATTGTATTTTATAGGAACCCGGAAGCAGAGACAAGGCATAATATCCATAGGTATTGGTGACTACAGCTATGTCTGTGTTTTCGACTTGGATAACAGCTCCTATCAAATCTTCACTCGACTCTGCCTCGAGTACATAGCCACTAATGAGTATTTTTTTTTGTGCTTGAAGGGAAGATGGACAACACCAGAAAAAGGCAAACAAAAGCGTGGAAAGCACTACTAAACAAGAGGAGTTTGACCTTTTTTTCATGATGGACCTCAAAAATAAGTTATCTCATAGGTATAACCACTTTTTTGTCATAAAGTTCCTCCCCGCTCTGCAAATCATAGACACGAACAAAAAACATCCCTTCCTTTAGCAAAGCACTTTCTAACGAAACAGGAATATCAATGGTTGAAGCGCCATAGGTATTAAAGCCATCTTCATAGATGAATTGTCCACTCATACTGAGAAGCACTACACCAATACTTTCCCGCCCGTCCGTATCGATCAGAAGGTTAAACTTGTCCTCGACAATTGGATTGGGATACAATTCTACTTTGCCATTGGCTTCCGCCGTGCGCCGCGCCATATACATGGCAAAAAAAGAAGGAATACCATAGCCATACTCATGATCAGGGCTGGAAAACTGATGGCTAAAGCGCTTTACATCGCTAAGGATCTCAAAAGGTGTTAACTCAGGATAAGCACTCCAATACGAAGCGCACAATCCGCTGACTAGAGGACTGCTAAACGACGTTCCATCCGCATAGGTCAAGAATCCATAAGGTGAGGTTGTGAGCACATCATATCCCACGCCCATGACATCAGGTTTTATACGACCATCAGCTGTAGGGCCTAATGAGGAGAACGACACCCGATTACCGTCCATAGTTGTAGCTCCTACCGCCAGAACACTATCTCCATCTGCAGGGGCTGTGACATATTGCCAATCATCATTCCCTGAATTACCGGCACTATTAACTACTAAAAATCCCTTTCTTGCTGCAAGGTCGGCCGCAATAGTAATTGGTGTCGTATTGCCGTCCATATCTTCAATTGTATGGTTTTGATCGGCAATATCAAACCCGGTCGAATAGCCAAGAGAAGTGTTTATCACTGAACGAATCCCCATGATACTATCCGCGTGTTCCGCAGCAATAGCCCACAAATACTCTTCATAGAGACCTTCAGAATCCGTATCCTCTGTAACAAACAAATAAGCCTTACTTAGCGGAGCGGAACCAATCATTTGGCCCTCAAAATATCCCAGCATGGTGCCAAGTACTAAACTACCATGACTACCCTCAGAAAAAACATCTGGGTCATCATCTACGAAGTCATAGACTGGGACAATACGACCATCATTTCGTGCTTGAGCAAGATATCCGGAGTTATCCATTCCCTGAAAGCCGTTATCCATTACCGCAATCTCTATGCCTTGCCCTTGAAAACCATAAGCATGCAGCTCTATTCCTCCATGCATCCTAATGTTAAGGGCTGACTCGCCATACATCCCATCCCCTCCTTTATTCTGTCCTTTACTTCCCTTGCCTCGTCGCTTCTTGGATTTGCTTTGCGTCTTAACCATAAAGACGGTATCTACAAAAGGTAAAGCGAGCAAAGAATCTATGGCTTCTGAAGTCTGAATTGTGCCGAGCATGCCATTGAGCCACTTACTCGTGTACTTACATTCAATCAACGATTCTACTGCGGTTAAGTAGGAAGTAGGTATAGGTAAATCAGTACGCTCAATAGGAATGTCATAGGCAGCTCTCCTTGCGAGCGCATTCGGTGACATAAAAAGGGCAGGATTGTCTACAGAAAATGCAGTAGCCTCCTTATCGGCAAACTGCAACCAGTAGATATCCTGAGCTCCTGCAGTAGAAACAACAAAGCAACAAACCGCTAATGCTACCAGCCTATACTTATCAAACCAACCTTTAATCCCTATCATATAATTCACGTAATTTACCTACATAACGAAAAAAGCACCAATAAAATTGGTGCTTTTTCATGGTTTCATGGATTACTTATTTCGTTATGCAGGCTTTTCAGTAGTATCTGAAAGATCTGCTTTGTAAGCTGGACATGTAGTGTGTTGGCAAGAAGTTACCACAGCTGCTGTGATGATTAGTGCCAAAGCCAAAATGATTTGTCGAGTTTTCATAGCTTCTATGTTTAGTGTAAAGTTAATATTTAAAATTTTCCTTTGCTAGAGTGAATCGTAAGTTTTCAAGAACTTAGTAGTTTTTGTCTAGTAATCCTAACTCTACGATGAGTATCTGGACTACAGTTGACAAGTAAAGAACGATTTGTTAAGCTGTTTTCTTATGTAAACCATCTAACAATATCTACATATACGGAAGGAAAAAGAGAAGGTTACAGACATATAGAATTTTTTTTCATGTGAATTAAAAGGGAATCCTTTAGTTGTATCTTTAGTGCCATGCAATTGAAACGACCTTTAGCCTTTATTGATCTCGAAGCAACTGGTGTTGATACCGTGAATGATCGCATTGTGGAGATTGGTATTGTCCTACTTGATCTTGAAGGTCAAGAAACAGAACACCGCTATTTAGTGAATCCCACCTGCCCTATTCCAAAAGAAGCAAGTATGATTCACGGAATCAAAGATGAAGATGTGGCGAACTGCCCAACCTTTAAGGAAATTGCCCAAGAATTGTTTGATTTATTAAATCCATGTGATTTCGCAGGATTTAGTTCGAATAATTACGACATCCCTCTCCTAGCCGAAGAATTTCTTCGTGCTGATCTTGTATTATCCTTTAAAGATAGAAGTCTAATCGATGTAAGGAACATTTTTGTTCTTAAGGAAAAGCGAGATCTAGCCTCAGCATATAAGTTCTACTGCGATCAAGAAATTGTAAATGCCCACACCGCAATGGCAGATATTCGTGCCACCAAAGATGTGTTTTTTGCACAGTTAAAGAAATATGAGGATTTACCTGAGTCTATCGAGAAGCTACATAACTACTCAAATCAGCATCAGCTCAATCGAATTGACTTTGCAGGTCGCTTTGTTATGCGTAAGGGAGAGGCCACCTTCAATTTTGGCAAACATAAAGGACGTCCTGTACGAGAGGTTCTAGTAAATGAGCCAGGATATTATGCCTGGATGATGAAAAATGATTTCCCAAGGGATACAAAAATGCGCTTGAAGGAAATTAAACTAAGTATGAATTCGTTTTAGGGAAAATGAATCCTTTAATCATCATCCCAACCTACAACGAGATTGAAAATCTCGACCGTATGATCCATGCCCTTATGGCGTTGGATCACGAGGTGGACGTACTTGTAGTGGATGATGATTCACCTGACGGCACGGGAAAAGCTGCTGATGAACTTGCAAAGACTTTTCAAAACAGAGTATTCACCTTACACAGACAAGGTAAGCTGGGTCTAGGCACAGCCTATATCGCTGGGTTTAAATGGGGAATGGATCGAGGGTATGATTTACTTACCGAAATGGATTGTGATTTTTCTCATGACCCCAAAGAACTTAAGCACTTGATTCATGCTTGCCAAAGCGGATTTGACTATGCTATTGGCTCCCGCTATACAAAAGGCGGTGGATTTGAGAACTGGCCGTTTCATCGATGGGTATTATCAAAGTTTGCCAGTATATATGTACAAGTTATTCTCGGTCTACCCATTAAGGACAGCACGGCAGGATTTATTTGCTATAGACGAGAAGTCTTAGAGCGTATTGGTCTTGATAGCGTGCAATTTGTAGGCTATGCTTTTCAGATAGAAATGAAATACAAGGCCTACATGCATGGATTTAAACCCAAGGAACTGCCCATAACCTTTGCCGATCGTGAGTTTGGAAAGTCCAAGTTGTCCAATGGTATCATTAAAGAGGCAATGTTTGGCGTGTTCACACTCAGAAAAGTTGGAAAACAGATTCGGAAAAATCGATAAGCAACTTGTTTTCTCCGTCATCATAAACCGGCAATAAGAATCTACTAGCATCTTCTAAAAACAAAAAAGGCGTCCCATAAGGACGCCCTTTTTTTCTTACGTAAAGAAGATTACTCTTCTCGAAGTATTTCAATCACGTGACGCTTACCATCACGCTCAAGCTCTAGCATGTATACACCAGCCGCCTGCAGCGCACCCACCTCAAGGGTTAGAGTATTCGCTCCACGAACTACTGAGAATTCATTGCTGTATACCAACTGGCTCGCTGCATCATAAAGTGAAACAGTCAATGCTCCCTCTGTCTCAGCTTCTAACTCTAAACCGAGAAGATCATTAAACGGAACTGGGAATACAGCTAATTGTGTAAGTCCATCTATATTCTCGATTCCCGTACAGAGCACTACATCCACTTCGAAGTTTGCCGTGGTAACACAACCTGTTGTCGTATCTGTGTAAGAGTATGTCAAGTTATGAGAACCTAAACCAGCAACATTAGGATCAAACAAGTTTCCAGATGCACCAGGACCTGTAAGAACTCCACCGATTGGTAAAAGGTTCAAGTCGATAACCGAATCCGATTCACAAATACTAGCACCTATGTTTCCATAATCAATATTGATTTCCGGTAAAACACTAAGGTTAGTGTATACCACAGAATCACATCCACCCGAACTTAGTAGCGTATCAACATACGCTCCAGTTTGCGTATAAATACTCGATGGATTTGGCGTACCTCCTACAACGAAGGATTGACCAGTACAAATCACAGGACTTTGGAAGATCGTAAAGCTTGTCACAATAGACACATTGAAGGCTAACAAGCTATCACATCCAGCTGAAGTCTGAAGATTGACAGCATAAAACCCTGAGTCATATACCGTGACGCCATTAGGTAATGTATAACCATCTCCATCACACAATACAATATCTAGTGTATCCGTAAATGTTGGATTGATAGTAAGATCAGTTACAATTACACTATCACATCCTGCTACCGTACTTAGCGCATCTGTGTAAAGGCCTGGTTGTATTACTACATTTCCACCCGGTAACGCGTAGGATGTTCCCTCACAAATTGCAACCTGCACTGTATCAAGCGTTGGGTTGTTAACCTCAATAGTGAACTGAGAGAAATCAGAAGCACAACCACCAGAGACTGTGTAAGCCGTACTAGGTTCAGCACCGCAATACTCAATTCGAACGCTTAAGAAGTCTCCACCACACAACGTTGTATTGATGTTACCTGCAGCATCAACCCCAGAGAACTGAATGACACCATCGGAGTTCCAAGCAGCCATTTGCGCTGCAGAAACCGCTACCGTATCATACAGTGTATCTCCACATTGTGTTGTACCAGCTACCCCACCAATAGATCCAAGGAGGTTTCCATTTTCATCTGACACATTCCACTGTTCTAAGTTCCCACCAGTGCCATCGATATCACCAAAACCAGAGAATATGATCGTTGCACCACTTGGGAAGTTTCCTGGTAAGCCATTGATGCTAAAGGATGTGAGCGTGCTGTTCAGTGAACCGCCCGTTGCCACCTCCTCTACTGCATAGCAAGAGGATCCTCGCTGCACGTAATAAGTCGTTGTAACCGCTGGTGAGAACGTAACTGTGTCGCCCATAGCCACCGCAGTAGTTGACGTATCCGAGAGATAGTACATCGTTTGTTCACCATTCATTGCAGGCGCTAAGGAAACATCCACCGAGTCACCAAGACATATAGAAGCGTTTGGCACTGCAACGGCCATTGGCACTGCTTCTAAAGCAACAACAGTAAATGCAGTATCATTGGCTGAGATTCCGTCTTGTCCAGAAAGTACTTCGACCGTACCTAACAAGAGAAGTGGTGAATAACCATTTAACGTATTAATATATCCTATTGATAGGGTGTCAAACTGACCTGGAGCAAGAACCCCTGTGACTGCGCCTACAGACGCCTGCGTTGCAGATCCTGGACCATATAGTACATCAACCACAACAGAGGTCAGAGTATCTAATCCAAGGTTAGCTACGACAGCTATAATCTCACTAGAATCACTTCCACATCCATCGTTCGGTGAGAGGAATTCAATAAATGCCGCATCTACGTTAGGTATAGTTTGAATATTGATATTATCAATAAAGATGTCATTGTCCTCAATATCATCAATATTACCTTCAGTAGCATAAAATCCAACTTGGATGTTCTGCCCTACGTAGGCTGATAAATCAACTGTATCATTTTGACCTGTATTGGAGATAACAGAGGATGCATCATAGACAACTACTGGATTCCATGTTACTCCGCAATCTGTCGAAACATACACAGCAACCGTATCATCTGAACCAAGTGTACCTGATAACGTGCTAGCGAAATCAGTTAACGCAATATCATATGTAAAGGTGGTATTGGATTCTACTTCAAAGATTGGCGTAAGCATCCATGCATAATCACCAACATTAAATAGATTAATGCGAGCACTCGTTCCGTTGACCCCACCAGCATTAGCAAAAAGATCATCGGTCCATCCTGAGAAACCAGCATTTTGCGGGATACCTTGACCTTCCCACTCAGTTAATGGACCAATGGCATCCAAGTTAGCGCCTGTAAATCCTGTAAAGTCTTCTTCGATTGGCAGTTGAGCTAATGGATCTACAACTACTTGATAAGTAAGCGTGTCATTGAATGTATTAATATCCGTATTATTTACGAAAGCAATAAAATCATACGTTCCCACTTGAGATAAATCCAATGGACCAAGAGTTAAGGCCATTGAGTTACCGTTAAATGGTAGTAACGTATCACTTGGCAGAATAACTGTTTGGTTGAATGAGCCACCATTAGGTCCTAACTGAACAACATTTAAGGTGTTACCTAAGGAGTCCGTAAATAGCGTATCCGATCCGCCATTCACAATTTCTACTGTAACAAGCGCTGATGGATCATAACAACCCGGATTAGCTGGCGACGTAAAGGCAGAAACAATGTAGTCCACGGGAGGTAGCACTGTGATTCCGATATCGTCAATTGCCATATCACTTGTGAAACCAGGCCCACGTGTTCCTCTCCATGTTACGGTGATGGTATCACCAGCATATGCAGATAAGTCTAGACCAACTTCAATCCAAGGGTCATCAATCGCTGTTTGTTGCTGTCCACTTAGGGACCAGATAGAAACCGCACCACTGCCATTATCCACAAGGACTTCAAGGGTTCCCATATCACCACCAAACATATGATACCAGAAACTCAATTGATAACCTAATGAAGCATCATCCAGTGCGATTAATGGTGTTGTAATATCAGCAAAGTCTCCTTGAGAGGAGCCTGTAGCCTCCGTATAAAGATACGTTCCAAGTCCTGTCGTGTGGTCTCCTGAAGGCCCCGTTCCTCCAGAACCTGTCGTTCCTTGATCCGCTCTCCATGAAAAGGCCGATGTTGTTAAAGGATTGGCAGTCCAACAAGGATCAAATGTTATGTTGGATAATGTTGTCTGTCCCCATGAAGAACCGCTAAATGTCTCGATAAAAGGCACAGCAAATACATCACAAGGTGTTATCACCGTTTGACTCAAGGCAAAAGATGTGTCAGGGCCTGTACAAACTGAAGTAATATAGAAATCATAGGATGTGTTACCAGTGAGACCTGAAACCGTCAAGTTATTCGTGCCTGACAAGACCGTTAAGATGGTACCCGTTCCAGGGACAAAGCCACTCGCGCCAAATTCTACAAAGAATGAATCAGTGGCCACAGGACCATCTATCCATGTGAGATCAATGGTGTTTGGATCAACCGCTGTAGCTGTGAATGTCGCCGGAGGTGCACAAGGAACACAGGTTTCTACTTGAATAAGGTCTAATGCTAAGTCTCCCTCAAATCCTAGACCTGTTCCTCCGTAATTAAAGGAAACATTAATCGTACTTCCTGCATAAGCGCTTAAGTCAATTTCTTGATAGAGCCAAGGATCATTGCCAGAAGTTTGTTGCTGTCCACTTAGTGAATAGGATGTTGGTGTAAAGGTCACACCTCCATCATCACTTACATCAACATTTAAGGTCCCTATATCTCCACCAAAAGCATGCACATAAAAAGATAAACGCACGGGAGCGAATGCCGTGGTTAAGTCGATAGCCGGTGAGATAAAACTTGCAATAACTGACTGATTACCCGTTGCTTCGTAGCTTACAAAGCTTCCGGGCGCACCACTATGTGCTGCATTGGGTCCAGTACCTGTTGATGTAGGCGTGCCAGGGAACTCCCAACTTCCATTACCCGCATTAATATCTCCAGTCCATCCATTGTTTGATTCCAAATCATCACTAAACACCAAGACAGCTGTACCTCCTGATGAACAGGATAATTCAGCGACACCCGTAGTAAAGTTAACCGGCCCAACTACGAGCGAACTATCTACAGCACTACAAACCGTTTGAATGTACACATCATATGATGTTAGTGGAAGTAACCCTGTAATTGTCGCAGATGTAGATGCAGCGGGTAAAGTTACCGTTGTACCTGTGCCAACTGTAAAACCTGTAGGACCATATTCAAGAATAAATTCTTGAGTGGTCGGTGCTGGATTTACCCAAGTGATCAATGCATCTGTATTTGGAGAGGATACAGCAAGATTTGTTGGCTGAGGACATGTATTCTCCGTGACAATCACATTGTCAAACGATACGCCGTCTCCTGAAGCCCAAGAGAAATTATCATTTTGTCCGAAACGAACTTGAAATGTCGATGTCGGTACCTGGCCTGCGGCTGAAAGCGCAGCATCAATGTCAAGGGGCCCAACGTTCACCACAACATTGCTCGGGCCAACAGTCCAATTGTACACTTCCACCCAGGTATCAGCATCTGAACCTCTTACCCATACTCTATCCTCAACATTTGTTTCATCACCATTTTCGATGTAATCAAAATAGAGTTCTAAAATAGTCGAAGTAGAGTAAGCCGATAAGTCTAGATTTAGAATAACATAGTTTACCTCGAGAGTCCCTGAATTCCCATTGTCAAGGGTGAAGGCACCTATGCCTGAAGGAATTGCACCTGTGGCATTCGTCCCAAAATAAACAGCTCCCCCAGTAGTTTCAAATTCCCAACGATGATCCGCAGCACAATGCAGGTTACCATTTGTAGAACGCGTGGAATTCGTAATTGATTCAAAATTTTCTACGTAGGGAAGTGTAATAGGAGCAATTGTTGCACATTCCGTTTCAAAACTGAACGAAATAGAATTAGCTGAGTCGCCCGCAGAACATACTGTCGTGATGTATACATCGTATGTGGCATTAGCTAGCAGTCCTGAAAGTAAAGCCGTATCCGCCGCCGAACTAACCGTCGTTCCACTTCCTTGAACAAATCCACTCGGGCCATACTCAATCAAAAATTCTTGAAAAGTAGAGTTTGTATCATTAATTGCCACAAAGGCAGAATCTTCACCTATATCAAAGGCATTCGCAGAAAGCGCATCAAAACAAGTAGGAGGAGAAAAACAAGTAATCGTGTATAAAATTGGGGAGCTAAATCCAGACACGCAAGACAGCGAGAAATCTGAGATAACACCGAATGATAAATCTCCTGTAGTGCTTGTGAATGTCAAGCCGCTGATATCTCCAGAATTACCATACAGATCATAGAGTATATTACCTGTTCCATTGAGACCATCAGTAACTGTTAACTCGTCATATGTGTTTTCAACGGTTCCAGAGATAAAATCTATCTGAATCCAATCGCCAGGATTATCCACTGTAAAATTATCATAGTTTACATTGAAGTTATCGTAACAGAGTGATGCTGTATCGCCACAAGCAAGAGAAGTAGTAAAACTCCCCGGTAAAGGTGAAGAAGTATCTCCAGCCGCACAAATAGCTCGAATGTAGACATCGTAATCTGTTGAGGAAGAAAGTCCAGATAAGGTATAGGGGTTAGTGGAGGCTATCACACTAGCTCCCGTACCTTGGGCAAAACCCGATGAACCATATTCAATCTCCCACTCAGATGCTGTAGCATTATCCGTCCAACCGAAATCAGCACTCGTTACGCTCACACTATTCAAAGCAAACGTTGCTGGCGCTGAACATGAAGGACCATCATTGAAACATACCTCATCGATTAACTGATCAAGAAAGAAATCAGTACCAGCCCCTCCAGACTCCGTACGGAAGCGAACGCGAACTAATGTTGGGGTGTAATTTAGTCCTGTAAGGGGAACCTCTACATTTTGCCAGCCCGCTATATTGACAGAGCGAGTTAAGACAACATTCCAACCCGTACCATCCCAAACTTCTACAAAGAGATCGTTGTTTGGCGAAACTGTTCCGTTGTAAAAAGAGAAATGATCAAAGGTCATCTGCGGATATGTCAGAGCAGAGATATCGACATCTCCTATTTCCAAAACAACTCCTACATCACTGGCTGAGAAATCCATCCATGCATAACTTCCTGCAGGACGACCATTATTTGCAGCATCATAACCCGGTGTTCCAGAAAAAACCCATGGACCACCTGTAGTAGCACTTTGCGACCAGAGCGAAGGAAGGGCGCTCGAACTGAAATCTTCACAAAATGGCGCATTTAAAGGTTGTGCGAAGAGTGCGCCTGAAACGAAGAGAGTAACGAGAAATAGTCCGATTTTTTTCATAGAATTTAATTTTTATCGCCTAATTAATTTTTGAATAGAGTGCTACGGAAGATAGGGCTTTTTAGCGAATTGTTAACCTATTTAATATCAAAAGTTAACTTTCCCTCAAAGGTTTTTTTAGCCGGGCCAGAAAGAATGACATTTTCGCCATTTTTGGGTGCAGTATTTTTCTTGAAAGAAGTTAACAAAACACCGCCGGCATTCTGAATCGATAAATCTTCATCGACCGATACCAATCCTTGATCTGCCAATACGACAAGAGCGGCGATATTTCCCGTTCCACAGGCTTCGGTTGGCGCTTCGACTCCTCGTTCATAGGTCAAAATATGCCACATGTCTTGACTGGTTGATGTCGATTCTTTCCATAGGTAATTTACATTACATCCCTCCGGCTTAAATCGCTCATCCCATCGATACTGGTAGGCCTCTTGTATCCAGTTTTGATTTGGTTTTTTAAGGATTATCAAATGAGGAGAACCCGTGTCGACAAAAAACTGGTCATCGCCCAATGATTTCACCTTGGATTGCTGAACGGGCACCTCAATAGACACATCAACTTGTCCATTCACCCTGCCTAGATATTCACCACCGAAAGCCAAGTAGGACACCCACTCCTCCTTGTCGATAATACCCATGTCATGAGCAAACGCTAAAGCACAGCGACTGCCATTACCGCAAAGACTTCCCACTTCCCCATCAGCATTGTAATACACCATCTCGAAAGCAGCATTATCGGATGGCCTGATAATAATTATACCATCTGCTCCTATGCCGTAATGTCTTCGACACAAAGCCGCTCGTTGAGCAGGACTCCAATTTAGCACTGGACTATCAAATCCGTTAATCATGATAAAATCATTTCCAGCCCCATGATATTTTACAAAAGAAAATGCCATATTTTCCGTTTTAAGTAAAGTTGGTAAGAAATTTGAAGTACACCAACTTGATTTAAAAAAACAATCGCATTATGTCTGCAACAAATCGAAAAGTAATCAATCTTGCCATCACGATCACAACAAGCTTAGCTACGTGCTTAATTGTACTTGGCATTGCATTTCAATTAGGGTCTCCCAAAAACACCCTAGAGGAAAATGGGGATAACACAACCTCAAATACTTCTTCATTCGATGTGCACCCTGACTTTTATCAAAAAGCCAATTTTATGCTCCTCGACTCCCTTCCAAATTTTGTTGGAGCAGCACAAAATACCACAGAATGCGTTGTACACATTCGATCTAAAAGCACCGCATCCTATCAACAGTCTCACCCATTTATGGATGATCCTATGTTTCGTTACTTTTTCGGTGATGAGTTTTCCAATCCCCAAGAATATGAAAGCGAAGCAACCGGATCAGGTGTCATTTTGTCTGAATCGGGATATATTGTCACCAACCACCATGTTATTGAAGGAGCTACTTCGCTCACCGTTACGACTTGGGATAATGTAGAGTACGAAGCTACTCTTATTGGCTCTGATCCAGATACTGATCTTGCCCTCTTAAAAGTTGAAGGTGATAATTTGCCAGCAATCCGTGTAGGAAACTCCGATTCAGTGCAAGTTGGTGAATGGGTTCTTGCCGTGGGGAATCCTTTCAATCTTTCATCCACTGTTACTGCAGGTATCGTGAGCGCTAAGAGTCGCAACATCAATATAGGATCCGCCCAAACATCCGTAGAATCATTTATACAAACTGATGCAGCGGTTAACCCAGGAAATAGCGGGGGCGCATTGGTCAATGTAGATGGTTACCTCGTAGGCATTAACACAGCAATCGCCTCCCCTACTGGAAGTTACACAGGGTATTCCTTTGCTGTTCCTTCAAACCTAATGCTCAAAGTCGTTAATGACTTAATGGAGTTTGGCATTGTTCAGCGCGGATTTTTAGGAGTAAGCATACAAGATGTGCCAAAAGACCTTGACTTAGGCGTAACGCTTGGAGCCTATGTTGCAGAAACTGTTGAAGGAGGTGCTGCGGATAAAGCTGGTGTACTTCCTGGTGATGTCATCATCGCTGTCGAGGGACGACCTATTCGCTCAAGTGCATCTCTACAGGAACGAATTGCCTCTTTCCGTCCTGGAGATGAAGTCAATATTACCCTATGGAGAGATGGAGCATCCATTGAAAAAACCATTACGCTTCGGAATAAGGATAATGAAATGGGCCTAGTGGCAAAAAGTTCGGAAAAAGTTGAATCCCTTGGAATCTCAATTGCTGCACTTGATGAAGATGATTTAAAAGAATACAATGTTAAGTATGGCATTAAAGTCACTCAGGTACATCCTGGAGTTGTTAGCAAATCGACAGATATCCGTCAAGGTTTTGTGGTTACGATGCTTAATGACCAACCGATTAAATCGGTAGAAGACTTTAATGATGCCATGGAAAATGCTGAAGGCAGAGTTATTCTTGAGGGTAAATACCAAGATTCTGAGCGAACTTATCTAAAAGCCTTTACCTTTGAGCAGTAATTAATGTTAAACGTCTAATTCGGAATAATGCAAAAGACTATAAATCAGTTGATGACTAAAGAAGTCGTTGTTATCGATTTTAATACCAAGTTCTCTAAAATCATTGAATTCTTTCACGAGTTTCGAATGAACCACCTACCTGTGGTCTACAATGACAAGCTTGTTGGTATGATAAGCCTTAGAGACGTCCTTAACACCTATTACAAGCACTTAGGTGATCCGTCATCCTTTACGATTGAAAACATTGACAACAACTTCAAGGTTGAGAATATCATGACAAAGGAGGTGCATAGCATCAAAGCTGATGCAACTCAAGATGAAGCGGCCAATACATTTAAGAAGAACAAGTTCAGATCCCTGCCTGTAACGAATAGCGAAGGGCAACTCATTGGGATTATAACTCCTCTGGATTTAATCTAGAAAGTCTTACTCGAAAGAAAAGAACTCAAGCCCACAGTCGGGTTTGAGATCAATGATGCCTGCCTTTGTGGTTAAGAAGAGCTATCGAATTATCCGTAGGTAACAGATTTTACAGCCTGTACTACACGATGCACGCTTGGAAGGTAGTTTTCCACGAGATTTGGAGCGTAATGCATGGAAGCATCCGCACCATTTACCCGCAATACTGGGGCATCAAGGTAGTCAAAAGCTCTTCGCTGCAATTGGTAGGACACCTCTGAAGAGATTCCACCAAAAGGCCATGATTCATCGATTACTACACACCGATTGGTCTTCTTTACACTATCAACAATGGTATCGATATCTAGAGGACGAATCGTGCGAAGATCAATAACCTCAGCGCTAATTCCCGATTCCGCCAAGGCATCCGCTGCGTCATGAGCAACCTTCATCATTTTATTGTAGGATATCAAGGTTACATCACTACCTTCTCTCTTGATGTCTGCTTTTCCTATCGGGATAATATATTCTCCTTCAGGAACAAGCCCCATATCACCATACATCAACTCAGACTCCATAAAAATTACCGGGTCATTGTCACGAATCGCGCTTTTGAGTAATCCCTTGGCATCGGCTGGGTTCGAAGGAGATATCACTTTGAGACCCGGGACGTTCGCCAACCAATTTTCAAATGTCTGTGAGTGCTGCGCACCTAGCTGACCCGCTGATCCAGAAGGACCACGAAAAACGATAGGACAAGAAAATTGACCTCCCGACATAGCGAGCATTTTCGCCGCCGCATTAATGATTGGATCGAGCGCTAATACAGCAAAATTGAAGGTCATGAATTCAATAATAGGTCGAGTCCCATTCGAAGAAGCTCCTACACCAAGGGCTGCGAAACCTAACTCACTGATTGGTGTGTCAATAACACGCTCAGGACCAAATTGGTCAAGCATACCTTCTGTCACCTTGTAGGCGCCATTATATTCAGCAATCTCCTCTCCCATTAAAAAGATCGACGGATCGCTAATCATTTCTTCGGTCATCGCTTCCCGAAGCGCGGCACGCATACTAAGTTCTTTCATTGATTATTGTTTAGCAATATGCAAAGATAATCCTTCCGATACTTTTATGAAATTAAGTTGTGCATTCATGATAAAGCCCAATGTTACATAATTGTTACCTTTGGTTTACGAGTTATGAGACACTTGAAAATGCCCACTCATACAATGCGGAGTTTCGTATTTTTTTCTGCCTTTGTTGCGACACTCTCCTTTAGCACATTCGCTCAGTCTTCTTTGACTGGAACCATACGATTTACAATAGATGAAGTATGTCCCGGGGCTGAAGTAAAGCTCACAGGACCTCAACAGTTCAGTGCGCTTTCCAATAGCGATGGAACCTATTCGTTCAATGATCTTACCGTTGCAGGAAGGTATATGCTCTCCGCGGGATTTTTAGGTTATGAAACCTTCTACGAGGAGTTTGAGATTAGCGATCAACAAATCCAGGAGGCTTCCGCAATGGTTATTGACCATGTGTTTGAAGAAGACACCGAGATGGATGATATCATTGTCCAAGGCTGGGGAAAAAGTGGAAAACCCTTGGAAGAGGAAATTGTTTCCGTTGATGTAGTCAATACTCAATTGATTGAGTCCAATGCCATTATCAATGCCTCTGACGCCATTGAAAGAGTTCCTGGAATTGTCATTGTCGATGGACAAATTTCCGTTCGCGGTGGCGGTGGTTATGCCTACGGAACAGGAAGTCGCGTAACCCTTGTTATCGATGATGTACCCATTTTAACTCCTGAGCGAAACGAGATTCTATGGGATTTTGTACCCTTGGAGACCACGGACCAAATTGAAGTTGTTAAAGGCTCATCCTCCGTACAATATGGCTCATCAGCACTCAATGGAATTGTTCATGCAAGAACTCGATGGCCCGAACGAAACAGCAAGGCTCAAACACGAATTCGAACCTTTTCTACCTTCTACGACAAGGCATACCAGGAAGATTATCGTTCAGCCCAATGGTGGCAAACACCGGATACTGGAAATAGCTTTCAAAGCTTTCCTCATTCTGTAGGGTTCTCTTACTACAATGGCAAGCACTATGCGGAACGAAACCTCGATGTAGTCTTTGGTGCTTTCGCCACGACCGATCAAACCCATATCGTCGAAGAATTTAATCATCGAATCAGAGGGAGTGTGCGGATGCGTTGGACCCCGGAAAAGTTTGATCGCTTCAATATGCAACTCTCGGTATTGTCCATGTATCGACACCGCAGCAACATCTTTATATGGAATGGAGATTCTTCAGAGATTCTAATGCCGCTTGCTAGTTATCGAGTGCGTTACCAATACGCAATGATTGACCCAGTACTCACCTACTATTTAGGGGAAAAGCGTAATCAAAAACTTCAACTTATCTCTCGATTTTATCTCGATAAAGCCTTGAACGGAATTGGCAACCGGAATAATGAGTCCTACCAGATTTACAATGACCTTCGATACTTCAATGAGTTTGGCAACATTTTCAGCTTTGTGGGAGGCATTACGAACCGTCAAATGATTGTTCGTGCCAATGCTCTACGAGGATTCTTTCCTGACGGAACAAATACCTTTAGATATGGTGAGCTATCGGGATATGGTAATCTAGACATTAAGCTAGATCGCTTGGTAATCAATAGTGGATTTCGTTTTGAGTCCTACATTATCGATGAGCCTACCGCCCAGTTAATCAATGACACATCGATTAATTCAGTTGCTGACACCTTAAACCCTCAAGGTCGTTTTTTATTTTCCAAACCAGTGTTTAGTATTGGGGCCAACTACAGCCTCTCCAAGCGAAGTAATCTTCGAATAAGCTTTGGACAATCCTTTAGAGTGCCCTCCATTGCAGAGCGCTTTGTAGATCAAACAGTGGAGAATACCTTACGCATCCGCCCCAACCCTACGATTCGTCCTGAGGCAGGATTCTCCATGGAGTTTGGCTATAAGTACCATACAACATTTAAAAAGACGCTAAATATCTATGCGGATGCTGCTATATTCTATCAGTCATTTACCGACATGATTGAGTTTCAGTTTGGCGTAGATCCGACTGACACCATCCCCCTCGGCTTTCAAGCAAATAATGTAAATAAGGCTAGAATCCTAGGCTATGAGCTATCCCTGAGTTCGAGTGGGAAAATCGGGAAAGTCCCTCTTAATGCGCTAATCGGCTACACCTATACGTTTGGCGGTGATGCCTCAAAAAATGAGGAATATAACCGCCTTGGCCCACTAATTCGCGATGCCTTCGGGGCATATCACATCAGCAATCAAGAACAAGCTGATTTTCAGCAGGTACAACGAGAAAATTCCATTCTGTATGGTATTTTAAATTACCGCTGGAGGCACTTACTGAAAGCCGATGTAAATACAGGCTATGGTAAATGGACGGCAGGCTTTGTCTATCGCTATTACTCCTACTTAGACCGCATCGACGATGTCTTTACATTTGAGTCGTTCTCTTACACCGCTGCCTTAGGACGGTACAGGGAGAATCGACAGTTTAAAGGAGAGCACTTTCTTGACCTTAAGACGGGGATTAACTTCAATGAGAAAACATCCCTTTCCTTTGTGGCGCAGAATGTGTTTAATCGTTTTATCGTGATTCGACCTGGGAAGGCTAATCCCCCAAGAACATACACCCTGCAGGTAACCTTCGAATTCTAGGAAATTGTGTACAAGACATGTGAATAGCATGGTTTTTCATGCTATATTTAAAAGGAACCAAAATATCTTCGAAACATGTCAACTTTTGGAATGAGTTTGAGAGCTTCTGCTTTCACTTTTCTAGTATGCATCACGTCCGCCTTGCATGCACAAAAAATAGAGCAGCCCAACCAAGCACCCGGCTACAAACCCATTGAAGAAGCTAAGAATAATTGGACGAGTCTTCTCGGACATTGTGGAATAGAAGAAGCAGACTTTGAAACGTTTTGCCCCAATCTTCCATCATGGCAGACCGCATCAGACGAAACCTCTTTAGCCTATGCTATGCAAACCTGGGAGCAGCAACATCCTGAGGAGGTTAAAGAATTTTGGGCCATAATGGAAGAAATGGACTGCAATGTAGGTTCAACCTCTCTATATCTGAATCCAGTCATCAAAAACGCCAAGCATCCTTGGTTGGAATGGGTGTTATCTAGTGGTCTTAATCAAGACGACATAAACCAAATAGCCCCTCATGCTCCTTTCTTTGAAGAGAAAGAATATAATGCGATGGAATTTGCCATTCGAAGATGGCAAGTTTTATATGGTCATGAATATGAGGCACTCATTAACCATGAAGCAATGATTGCCATCAATCCAAACTATTCGGAATATCTCAATGTGCATCAGGTACCTGCCTTTTTGCAAGCCCTTCCTAATTCAACCAAACCTTCGATACAGCAACCTGCCACAAATGAAACAGAATTAGCCGAAGAAATTGCACTCCAGTCATGGTACTTCATTTTTGAGCCACAGACATTTCAATCGATTTATGGATTCTATCCAGAATTCCCAAAAAATTTCGACGAAGAGGTTTTTAGGGAATTTGCCAAACGGACCGCGGCCACGTCAACTAAAGAAATATCCGAGTAAATCAAACCGAACCAAACACTATGAAATCAAGAATTATAACTGTCCTTGCACTTACCATAAGCTTGAGCAAAGTTGTTTCTGCACAAACCGTTGGCGACGGATGTATGGATATCACTATGGTTGTCGAGCGCTCGTATATATCTGCTTCGGAGGATAATGAATTCTTCGTTCTTGATGGAAATGATGAGCACGTATGGTATTGGTATGGTAGAGATCTTGGAGATCTCGACGGACAAGATTGGAGGTCGAGCGGATGTATCACCACAGATGGTCTAGGTATTACTCTTGCGGGTTGGTTAGATCATGCGGATCGAACACTCTTTACCAACTCTTATGGTGTAAATGGCAGTGCCATTCCATCCGATGTTCCTCAATTTCTCAGTCTTCGAGGGCGATATTGGGGAGATGATTGTGGTACCGGTAGTGTATGTGATTACAATGATAACTCATTTACCTGCCTTTTTTCTCCCGATGAACGTTATCGCGATGAAGTGTATTCCAACAGCATAAATTATCGGGCAATTGGTCCGCCAAACTCAAACAATTTAAGTCAATATATAGCCGGAGGAAGTGCTGCACCAGGAGCAGAAATTCGTACTCGTTGGACTTCACCTCGTCCTAGTTCCATACTCGCGAGTCCTCAGACTGCATGTTCAGGAGAAGTTGTCACACTCTACGCTGACGGCGCTGTGCAAGGAGGAGACTATGATTGGTACGAAGTAAATAGTGGTAGTGAAGTATTAATTGGAAGTGGCCAAAGTATCCTCGTAAGTCCAACTGTCCTCACAACCTACCGCGTATACACAACCAATGGAGGAATACGATCAAATTGCTATCAAGAAATCGATGTAAACGTAGTAGGGTGTTCTCCCAATTGTCATACGGAAATTGCCCAGCTTCCTAGCGTTCAAAGCGTCGACGGCAGTGCGCAAAACTTGATTCCGGTCACCTTTAATACCCAAAACTCTGGATTTGCCAATAACAGTCTTATTACTGACGTCGATGTGACGGTAACGTGGACTAAAACTGATGGTTCTTGTAGCTCTCAATCCAGTGGCAATGCTTTTCATGCCGAAACATTTATGGAATTGAGAGGACCATCTACCGCATGTTCCAACACAAGTTTGGTGGATGGAGACTTTTCTGGCGGTGCGGACATTCCGACAATTACCACCACATTTGATGAATCATCCTCAAACATTGTCGCGGGAACCCCGACATCGACCACCTATAATCCAAGCGGAAATCTTGACAACTGCATAGGGGGCTCTCCCTTTGGACCTTGGTCGCTTTGGATTGGAGATAATGTTTCTTCTGATCCACTATGCGTGAGTGCCTATCAAGTCGAAGTATGCGCTTGTGACCAACCCACCAATCCAACAGCTGCTACAGCAAGCCCTAACCGGGTGTGTTCGAACGATCCAGGCTCGATTACATTAGTTGCAACTGGTGGAAGCGGAGAGGAAGTTCATTGGTTTAGTGGAGCATGTGCTTCTTCAGGACCTATTGCTATCGCACTCAATGGTGATCCGATTTCGATTCCATCCCCGACGAGTACAACAACCTACTTTGCCCGTTGGTATTCAGGAGGCGTCTGTGGTTATTCCAGTGCATGCATGCCGGTAACTGTAGTGGTTGACCAACCCTCTGTACCTGGAGACATTTTTGGAAGCCAAAGCGTCTTATGTCAGGGAGATGATCCACTTCCACTCGCCTTGATTGGTAGTGTAGGTGTTGTTGATTTTTGGGAGGTGTCCACCGATGGAGGCGCATCGTATGCCCCATTAGCAGGAACATCAGGTAGTGCTGCCTATGACCCACCAGTAATATTGAGTGGGGGACTGTACAATTATCGTGTGCAGGTTTCCAACGGTGCGTGCGCCCCGCAAACCACACTACCCTATTCCATAAATATCAATCCGCAACCTTCTTATGTAACTATAGAAATTCAGGATCCTGTAATCTGTACGGGAGAAACTACGGCCCTAGGGCTTATATCTCCTATCGGAAGTATTCAATGGGAGATGTCGACCGACAATGTAAATTTCAGTCCCCTCAGCAATGAGACAAACTCTGTACTTCTCACACCGGTACTAACCAATACTAGCGCAAGTGACTCTACATACTATTTCAGAGCCACGTTGGGAAATGCTCCTTGTAATTCAATAACTACATCTACCAAATCCGTTACGGTCACTGCTAATCCTGTGGCAGGAGCAATATCCGCTGATCAAACGATTTGCGAAGGAGATCTTCCGAGTGCCGTGAGTGTATCCGGGACGCTAGGGAGTATTGAGTTTTGGGAAATTGATACAAATGCATCCTTCACAAATCCTGTGGCCTTCGGAAGTGGACTGAGTTCTGTAAGTGGCTCATCCCTGGGTGCCCTTATACAGACCTCTTATGTGCGTGTTATTACTGCAAATGGGGTCTGCTCAACTGATACTTCGGGAACCTTGACCATCAATGTCATAACACCTCCAATGAATACAATTGCCCTAGGAGACACAATCTGCACAGGGGCTATTCCAGGAATTTTAGTGGGAGACCTGCCAAGTTTTGGAACAGGAACATATACCTATCTGTGGCAGGCAAAACCCATGTCCTCTTCAGTATTTACCGATATTCCAAATTCAGACACTAAGGATCTAGACATGTCCTCTTATTCTACGAATACAGTATTCAGGAGAGTGGTCACAAGTGGACCTTGTACGGTCATTAGCAACGAAGCCTATCTCGCCTTTAATCCTGTGCCGAGCATTAGCGTCGTTACCAGTACGGATGTCGACTGTAATGGTAATAGTTCTGGTAGTATTTCTGTCGCTGCAGTCAATGCCATACTCTACTCCATTGATGACGGTGTGACGTATCAAAATAGTCCTAATTTTAGTGGATTAGCCGCTGGTAGCTATGATGTCGTTGTTGAAAATATTGGTGGATGTCCTGCAAGTTATGCCTTAAATCCTGTGGTTATTAATGAACCTAACGCGCTTAGCGGCACAAGTACAAGCACCAATCCAAGCTGTGCAACTTCTGTAAACGGAAGTATCACGGTTTCAGCAAATGGAGGAACAGGACCTTACCAGTACTCCCTCAATGGAAATGCCTATCAGCCAAGTGCGACATTTAATGGCTTAGTTGCAGGAAACTACTCCATTGAGATTATCGATAGTCGTGGATGTACCTTCCAACTTTTAGATACCCTCTTTGATGCGTACGGACTTGTTGTTAGCGTTGATTCAGTTGGAAATGCTTCTTGTGCTGGCCAAGTCAATGGGAGTGTTCAGCTCTCCGTAAGTGGAGGAGTTGCACCCTACTCCTTCTCACTAGATGGCGGAGTAACCGTGCAATCTGATTCGCTCTTTACCGGGCTTAATGCCGGAGTGTATAATATCCTTGTTGAAGATATTAATGGATGTTCCTCTACAACAGTGGTTTCGATAGGAACAGGTAGTCCTCTCGTAGTAATGATAGACTCAGTCAAGTTTCCATCATGCTTTGGATTCTCCGACGGAGAGGCCTATCCTGTTATTATGAATGGAACAGCACCCTATTCTTATAATTGGTCGGATGGAAGCTCCAGTGATACGCTTCTAGGAGTGACTTCAGGGGTTTACAATCTAATTGTCACAGATGCCAATGGATGTAATGGCAATGCATCTACCACCTTATCGCACCCCTCACCACTTATCGTTTCGCTCAACAATAAAGTAGATGTTGATTGTTACAACGATAGTACAGGTAGCGCTGATGTGAATGTGGCTGGAGGTAGTCCTACCTACAGCTATGCTTGGGATTTAGCTGGGAGTGTTATCGCCAATACAGAAGATATTAGCAATTTGTTATCAGGCAGCTATCTATTTACGGCCACGGACGCCAACGGTTGCCAAACCTCATTACCTGTGCTGATAAACCAACCCTCAAATCCCTTTATCATTAATACCACTGCGACGGATGCAAGCTGCGCTATGAGCTCGGATGGAAGTATCTCAATAGTTGGTTCCGGAGGAACATCACCCTATCAGTTTGCGTTATCACCCAATCCCTACCAGGCAAGTGGGAGCTTCGCAGGCCTTGATACTGGAACATACACTGTGAATGCCATCGATGCTAATGGATGTTTTACCACACGTGATGAAACCATAAACCCTGCTTACGCTCTAAATCTTGTCTTAGATACAGCTGTAGGCATATCATGTGCAGGATTTACCGATGGACAAATTATCGTTACCGCTACAGGAGGAGCAGGCCCCTATACCTATTCTATCGATGGGGGAATTACTTCCCAAAGTACCGGAGTCTTCTCTGGGCTTACTCCGGGTCATTATACCGTAACCGTAGAAGATCCTGAGGCGTGCTTGGCTTCGGTAACAGCATTTGTGGATGATGCGACTCCTGTTCAAGTAGTTATTGATTCCTTAGCCAATCCACTGTGCTATAACAGTGCAGATGGAAAGATTCATATCACAGCAATAGGAGGAAATGCTCCTTACACATACTCATGGTCGAATGGCAGTATAGCAGAAGATCAAATAGCCATTCCTTTTGGAACCTATACCGTGGTCGCTCGAGACATCAACGGTTGCGAGGCCTCCAATTCAGCTACCTTGTATAATCCTTCTGAACTAACCGGGTATATCTCAAGTATCGATGATGTGCTGTGTTTCGGAGATTCCTCCGCATCTATTGATTTCTCAGTCAATGGAGGAACAGGACCGTACCTTTTTGACTGGACTAGCAATAATGGTTATGTCGCCTTTAGTGAGGACTTAATTAGCATTCCAGTTGGCGAATACTATATCCGCGTAACAGATGCCCATGGCTGTACGCTCGATGATACCGCCATAATCAATGGTCCAACCTCCGCATTGATTGGCTCCATGTCTACTACTGATGTATTGTGCTATGGAGATCAAACGGGAAGTGCTCAAGCCACAGTTGGCGGTGGTACTACTCCATACAGTTATCAATGGTCGAGTCAAAGCACAGGAAGTAGTTTGGTTGACAACCTTGGGGCTGGAGTTATCAATGTATTAGTAATTGATAGGAATGGCTGTCTTCTACCTCTTTCTGGTCTAGTAAATCAGCCCAGCGCTCCACTTGATGCTAGTATTTTGAACTCAACGGATGTTGTCTGTTTTGGTCAGGCAGATGGAAGTATTGATGCCTTGGTTTCCGGAGGTACTTTACCCTATCAAATCAGCTGGACCAATGGGCAAAACAACCAAAATTCAATAACAGGATTAGGGCCTGACACCTACACTATTTACGTTATCGATGACAATAACTGCGCAGATAGTGCAACGGCCACAATCAACGAGCCAGATTCACTGGCAGTTTCTATCTCAGGAACCTCACCCTCATGTTTTGGCAGTGATGATGGAATTGCTGTTGCCCAAGTTGGTGGTGGAATTTCACCCTATACGTTAACATGGAATCATGGGGTCAATGGACTTATTGCCAATAATCTATCGGGAGACTCAACATATGTAGCCATTGCTACGGATGCTAATGGTTGTTTGGCCGAGGACTCGATCTATCTGAGTGAACCGGATTCTATTGAACTCATATTTACCACTGAAGGTGCAACCTGTCTCAATGGTAATGATGGTGTGGTCACGGTTTCCGCTAGTGGCGGAACAGGACCTTTTATCTATGAACTCAATGGGTTTGCTCAAGATGATTCCATCTTTACAGATTTGGGACCTGGAGTGTACACGGTGTATGTAGAAGATGTTTTCCGTTGCACGGAATACGGAACATTCACCATTGATCCTCTATCTACCCTTTCCATAGAAATGTATGGTACCAATACCTCAGGAGAAACACGCACAGATGTAGTCACCGCTGTCCGCGGCGAGCAAATCAACCTCGGTGTCAATCTCTTTACGCCAAGTGGTGTAGTTACATCCTATGTTTGGGATCCAGCAGGAGAAGGACAAGAGGGAGCCATCGATACGGCTGCTTGTCTTGATGCCGCTTCTTGCTCGAATCCGTTTATCATAGCTACAGAAGATGATATGCTAAGCGTAGTAGTCTTTGAAGATGGTTGTCCATTTTACGACACATTGGAGCTTGTCGTAAATGAAGAAGCATTGGCCTACATACCCACTGCATTCAGTCCAGGAAACGCAGATGGCCGCTGTCTTAATGAATACTTTGAATACAATATTCAAGGTTGTTTAACAAGCCATGTAACCATTTATGATCGATGGGGTAATAAAGTATTTGAAAACAAAGCACAAGAGAATGGTCCATCAGATCCTGATGCCTTGGACTGCGATAATCCAAGAAATGCATGGGATGGAAGCTATCCAAATGGAACAATGGCTTCCGTTGGAAGTTATGCCTACACGATTGAAGTAAATTACTTTGATGGGAGTAGTGAAACCCTCAAAGGAACCATTACCTTAGTGCGCTAGAAAGTACACACTATGAATTTAGATTTCTTAAAAGAACTTGGTCTTAGTACTCTTAACTCCGGAACAAGCACAGGAGCCACTTGGGGAAAACAAGACGAAGCTTCTCAAATCATAACCTCTCTATCACCTGTTGATGGCGAGGAAATAGGACAAGTATACTCGACTTCACCAGAGGCCTATGAAAATGTTGTAGAAGCCGCTGAAGAGGCTTTTAAGGAATGGCGCACTTGGCCAGCTCCAAAGCGAGGAGAAATCGTTCGTCAGATTGGAAATGCACTACGCGATAAAAAAGAAGCATTAGGCAAACTGGTCTCCTATGAAATGGGAAAGAGTTACCAAGAAGGACTTGGTGAAGTGCAGGAGATGATTGACATCTGTGACTTCGCCGTAGGATTATCCCGTCAGTTGTACGGATTAACAATGGTATCCGAGCGACCAAACCACAAGCTTTCAGAAAAGTGGCATCCACTCGGTGTTGTAGGAATAATCTCAGCATTTAACTTTCCGGTCGCCGTATGGAGCTGGAATTCCATGATTGCTTGGGTGTGTGGTGATGTTTGTATTTGGAAGCCATCAGAAAAAGCACCTATTTGCGGTGTGGCGTGCCAAAAGATTGTTCAAGAAGTCTTTGCCGCCAACAATGTGCCCGAGGGTGTATCATGTCTTGTCAACGGAGACGCATCCGTCGGACAATGGATGACGGAAGATCATCGACTTCCTTTGATTTCGGCTACGGGTTCTACTCGAATGGGTAAGGCTGTCGCTGCAACCGTTGGAGCACGACTTGGAAAAACTATACTCGAACTCGGAGGAAACAATGCCATTATTGTATCTGAGCATGCAGACATTAAAATGACTACGATTGGCGCGGTGTTTGGCGCCGTTGGAACCTGTGGTCAGCGCTGTACCTCGACGAGACGTCTAATCATCCATAGCTCGAAGTATGATCAAGTTAAAGATGCCTTGGTTCAAGCCTACGCTCAACTTAAGATTGGGAATCCCCTGGATGCCTCAAACCATATTGGACCGCTTATTGATACCGATGCTGTCAAGATGTATTCTGACGCCTTAGATAACATCACTAAGCATGGCGGAAAGTTTGTCGTAGAAGGTGGTGTACTCCAAGGTGCAGGATATGAGTCAGGGTGTTACGTAAAACCTGCAATTGCTGAGGTTGAGCCAAATAACCCAATGGCTGAAGTAGAAACCTTCGCCCCGATTCTTTACCTTATGAAGTACGATAACTTGGAGGATGCCATTGACATTCAAAACAGCGTACCTCAAGGATTGTCCTCAGCGATTATGACTCAGAATGTCCGTGAGATGGAACTCTTCCTCAGTGAGAGTGGATCAGATTGTGGTATAGCCAATGTAAACATTGGTACGTCAGGAGCTGAAATTGGTGGTGCCTTTGGAGGTGAAAAAGAAACGGGTGGCGGTCGTGAATCAGGTTCTGATTCTTGGAAAGCTTACATGCGCCGTCAGACGAATACTGTAAACTACGGAACAGATCTTCCGTTAGCTCAAGGGATTGAGTTTAATCTCTAGATCGGTAATCTTAATCTTGGGGTGCTTCGGTACGCTCTATTTCCTCCCCTTCTTGGGTATCGGGACTAGCATTGGCTGCCAACAGCGCATCTTCAAGTTCTAGCTTAGGTAGCTTATCCAACGATTCAATGCCAAATTGATCGAGAAATCGTTGGGTTACCGCATAGAGGTTGGGACGCCCTAACTCCTCCGCCTGGCCAATTACCTTAAGTAATTCCAATTCAAGCAGTTTATGTACAGCATAATCACTTTGTACTCCACGTATGGATTCGATGGTACGTTTTGTTGTCGGCTCATTGTAGGCCACAATAGCAAGGGTCTCCAACGCACTTCGGCTTAACTTTTTTTGAGCAAGCTGCTTCAGTCCATGCAATAGGATGGGATGAAAATCCTTTTTGGTCAATAACTGATAGCGATTACCATAACAATGGATTTCTATGGCTGCCTGTCGTTCTTTAAGGCGTTGACCTAGTTCATCCAAGGCCTGCTTCATATCCTCGTGCGTCACCTCCTGAAGCTGCAGAATGTTCTCAGCACATGCTTTCTTTGGTATGGCCTCTGCATAACTATTGACCATATCCACTAATTCTTCAAGGGTGTGCCCAGTATCCGACGCAAAAAGCAAAGCCTCTACAGCCGACAATAATGAGTGATCCTGTTCGTGTGGATGATCCATAATGGGAAAATACAAATAGCCTGACGTTCTTAGAGAATCTAAGCTTATCCTTCCTCAAGTGCAGCAGCCCCTCCGACGATCTCAAGGATCTCATTGGTAATGGCCGCTTGGCGCTCTCGGTTGTACTGAAGTTTCAGGTCACGCAAGAGTTCATTCGCATTTTCCGTAGCCTGCTCCATAGCTACCATTCGAGCCCCGTGTTCCGAAGCGTTGGTATCCAACATAAAGCGGAACATGGTTGTGCGAAGAATCTTAGGGATTAAGATATCCAATAATTCAGCTTGGTTTGGCTCAAAGATATAATCTGCTGAAGTAGAAGATGGATCATCACTTTCCTCACTATCCATAGAGACAGGTAGGTATTGCACTGCATCAATTTTTTGAGTCGCCGCATTCACAAATTCTGAGAATACCACTTTAACCTCATCATAAGTACCGTCAGAAAAGCCTTTTATTGCGAATTCCGCAATGGCCGCTGCCCCTTCAAATTCAATATTAGCAAAGTTTGTCCAAAAGGTATCAATGACTTCAACCTCTTCTCTTTGAGCAAATTCATAGGCTTTCTTGCCCACTGGAAGTATATCGTAGCGAATGGCACTATTGCTCGCCATCACCTCCTTCGCTTGCTTCATCAAGTTCGCATTAAAGGCGCCGCATAATCCTCGATCAGAAGTCATAACAATCAATAATCCACGCTTGGGATTGTCAACGGAACGATTTAGACCCAGATCTAGCTCCACTCCATCGAGATTAGCCATCACGTTCTCCAACATATTCGACAGAACTTGACTGTAGGGACGCATTTGGGTAATACTATCTTGAGCACGCTTCAGTTTACTAGCCGCTACAAGCTTCATAGCCTTTGTAATCTGCTGTGTAGTAACAACCGAGGATATACGCTCTCTAACTTCTTTCAGGTTCGCCATAGTAGGACTTTTTAGTTGTAGCTAGGAATAATGTCCTTCGCTAGTTGTTCTAAAACATCAGTGATTTCAGGAACCATTTTCTTACTCGTACGAATCAATTCCAAGGTCTCAGGATGCCGAGCCTTTAGCTGGTCGAGGAAATCTTTTTCAAAGGCCTTAATCTTGTTAACAGGAACTTCCCTCAATAGATTCTTTGTACCGAGATAGATAATCGCAACCTGACGTTCCACTGAGAATGGATCAAACTGAGCCTGCTTGAGAATCTCAACGTTTCGAGCTCCTTTATCAAGTACAGCTTTCGTAGATGCATCGAGATCAGAACCAAACTTAGAGAAAGCTTCCAACTCTCGATACTGGGCAAGGTCCAACTTGAGTGTCCCGGCCACTTTTTTCATGGTTTTAATCTGCGCATTACCACCTACACGAGAAACTGATATACCCACGTTAATCGCAGGACGCACACCAGCATTAAATAAGTTTGACTCAAGGAAAATCTGGCCATCAGTAATCGAGATTACATTCGTAGGAATATAAGCAGAAACGTCTCCAGCCTGTGTCTCAATGATAGGAAGTGCTGTAAGCGACCCTCCTCCTTTGACTTTTCCTTGTAACGAATCAGGAATATCATTCATGGCTTGAGCAATGTTATCATTACTGTTCACCTTAGCAGCACGCTCTAATAAGCGGCTATGCAGATAGAATACATCCCCTGGATAGGCCTCACGTCCTGGAGGACGACGAAGGAGAAGAGAGACTTCTCGGTAGGCCACAGCCTGCTTTGATAAATCATCATAGACGATAAGCGCTGGACGACCTGTATCGCGGAAATACTCCCCAATCGCAGCTCCCGCAAACGGAGCATAGAATACCTGTGGTGCAGGATCCGAGGCCGTTGCAGCTACGATTACCGTGTAGTCCATTGCACCGTTCTCTTGAAGCGTGCGCGCCACTTGAGCCACGGTAGAACCTTTTTGACCACAAGCTACATATACGCAGAAAACAGGCTCGCCACGATCATAAAATTCTTTTTGATTGATGATGGTATCAATAGCCACAGCAGTCTTACCTGTTTGGCGGTCACCAATGATAAGCTCCCGCTGACCACGGCCAATTGGAATCATGGCATCAATCGCCTTAATCCCTGTTTGCATAGGCTCGTCAACCGGTTGACGATAGATAACCCCAGGAGCCTTTCGCTCGATAGGCATCTCGTACAATTCGCCTTGGATTGGTCCATCACCATCGATTGGCTCACCTAACGTGTTCACCACACGACCAAGCATACCATCGCCCACTTTTACCGAAGCAATTCGCTTCGTACGGCGTACCGCATCGCCCTCTTTGATACCTTCGGCTGGTCCCATCAATACCACCCCAACATTATCTTCCTCAAGGTTTAAGGCGATGGCTTGAACACCATTTTCGAACTCGACAAGCTCACCTGCTTGGATTTCAGTTAATCCATAAACCCGAGCAATACCATCTCCTACTTGTAGTACGGAGCCCACCTCTTCAAGTTCTTGAGCTGTATTGGTCCCTGCGAGTTGTTCGCGGAGAATCGAGGAAATTTCTTCTGGTCTTACACTAGACATAATTCAGATTTTAAGCATCAATAATTTCGACGTAATCGTCGGTTAAAAATTCATTTTGTAGTAAGGAAAGCTTGCGTTTGACAGAGTTGTCAAGGAGTTTGTCGTCAATGCGAACGGTAAATCCTCCTAAAAGACTCTTATCCACTTCATGGGTGGTCACTACTTCAGCACCACCCATCGCTTTAATTTTTTCTTCAAGGGTTTTAATGGTCGACTCATTAAGGGGAACAGCAGAGGTAATGTGCGCCTTAACAATTCCCTTTAATTTCAACACCTGCTGCTCAAATTCGAGTAAAATCTCATGAACGAACGACTCTCGCCCACGAGAAATTAACAGATGAATAAAACCCGATAAAACGTTATGGAAACGTCCATTATCTATAGCATTAAATACAGCAATCTTTTTTGATTTGTCGATTACTGGATTCCTAAAGAAGGCCTTGAAATCGTTCGATGAACTGAGGTTTTCCTCAAGTTCCTTTACTGAAGCATATACAGCATCAACCACATTTTGCTCTGTGGCTAATCCAAGCATTGCTTTGGCATAACGACTTGCTAAACGTTGATTAGCCATCTAGTTTAGTTTTGCTTTATTGGCTAAGTCCTCAGCATATTTTTGCTGTTTACCTTCGCCCTCTAACTCACGTTCCAACACCCGCTTAGCGATATCCAAGGCTAATTGCGCAGAGGTATTTCTTAATTCAGCCATCATCGCCTCTTGCTTAATGGTAAGCTCTTCATCAGCGCGCTGCATAATTTTGGCAGCCTCCTCTTGGGCGGCTTCTTTAGCTTCATCGATTATACCCTTCTTTACTTTCTGGGCTTCTCGAATGATTGCCGCGCGTTCTTCTTTAGCTTCCTTTAGAATCGCATCGTTTTCTGATTTGAGCGACGCCATTTCTTCTCGCGCTTGCTCAGCAGATTTTAGGGCTTTTTCTATCCCTTCTTCACGGCTCTTTAAGGCCTTACCAATCGGTTTGAAGGCCACCTTTCCGAGAATTATCCAAGTAACAAGGAAAATAAAGAGCGTCCAAAATAGAAGTCCTAATTGATTAGGATCCATGATCGGAAGAGACCCTCCACCCTCTGAAAGTATTATGAGATGATTGAACATAGGATTATAATTTAAAGGGGGGAGTAACTAAGGCTATCCCAAAGCCTCCCCCCATTTTTCACTTAGGATACAACTTCTAGAAGCGCTACAATTACTGCGAAAAGGGCAACACCCTCAATAAACGCGGCAAAAATAATCGCTAGTCCACGGATATCTCCCGTAGCCTCAGGCTGACGAGCAATACTTTCCATGGCACGACCAGCAAGGTTTCCAATGCCGATACCAGCTCCAATAGCAGCTAGTCCGGCTCCAACAGCAGCCATTAACATAGTGTACATGATTTATGGATAGCACGTGCTATCCTGGTGAAAAAATAAAAATTAGTGATGTTCTGCATGTTCATGGTGATCTTCAATTGCTAAACCGATAAACACGGCAGATAAATTCGTAAAAATAAATGCTTGAATGGCTGCAACGAGCAATTCCATAACATTCATAAAGAGTCCAAAGGCTGTAGTAACAATTCCCCCGGTAATCCCTCCTGAAAGGCTTTCCCCTGAATTCCCGAAAATAAAGACGAGACTTACAAGGCTTAATATGATAATGTGGCCCGCTGCGATATTCGCAAAAAGACGCACCATAAGCGCAAAAGGCTTGGTGAAGATGCCTATTACCTCGATAGGAACTACAATTGGGTAAAGCAACAGAGGTACATCAGGCATTAGAATATGTTTCCAATAGTCTTTGTTAGCGCGTAAAAGGATAACCACTAAGATGATCAAGGCCAAGGCCGCAGTCACCATAATGTTTCCTGTAACGTTCGCACTGCCAGGGAAGATTGGAATAAGGCCTACAAGATTGAGACTCCAAATAAAGAAGAATAAAGTGAGTAAGAAAGGCATGTAGGCATCTGTTTTCTTACCCAAGTATGGTCTTGCCACTTGATCGCGGATAAATAGCACAATCGGTTCAAAGAAGCCTTGTATACCCTTTGGCGCTTGACCTTCGCGGCGGCGATATCCTTTAGCGACCGTTGTAAAAATGACGATAAGAAGCAGACTCGCCAGCAACATCGTAAAGACATTTTTTGTAATGCTAAAATCAATGATAGATGTTTCCTCATCAATTGGGAGAACACGTCCGTGGTGCATATGGAATCCTTCGACCTCATTTGTGGAGTTACCATGGTGATCTAGGTCAAATTCAGTAGAAAATCCGGTAAACCATGATCCTTCGGTTTTATTGTAAATGATGACGGGAAGAGGAATATAGATATCGCCAACAATGTGAAAAGCATTAGCATCTCCAATGTGGTGCATAATCATTTCGCCAGCATTGAATCCTTCTTCATGCGCTGCGTGATCATCAGATGAGTGGTCTTTATGACTATCGACTTCATGTGAATCGTGTGAAGATGCTTCCACGGCAACATGGAGATGCTCCTCATGATGAGCATCTTTTTCAGCTTGCACCTTGTTAGGCACTAAGAAGAAAACCAAAGACAATATAGACATCAGCATGATGGCCAAAGACCATTGCATGGTAGTGTTTCTTTTTTTCACCATAAGACCCATTAAATACGTCTTCTTTTAATGTGCCTCAAAGGTATATAGCTTTTTACTTTTTTCGAGTGGTTTATCAAAGTTTTAGAAGGACTTATCAACATGAGTCCTTTTATCTTGTTGGAGGCCATTTAAGCACGTCTATCTTCTTGAGATTTTCTGAAGATATTTCTACCTTGTAAGCCTTAAAAATTACTTTCTATGAGGTTTGGATCTTCCGCGTTTTTCAAGAATATCATTTTTACAACATTTATCCTTGTGGCCTCGGCAGGCAATCGACAAGGCGCTTTGATGGCGCAAGGTTTTATGGGCTTTCATTCCGATAACTACAGCGGTGTCCACTCCCTCCAGTGGAATCCAGCCTTGCTTGTGGACAATCGCCTTGCCTTCCAAATGAATTTAAGCTCGAGTCATTTCACCGTCACCAATAACTACATCGGCATTAATGCCCCTTCATTTCTTGGGGATATCGAGGGAGCTGTAAACAACTCGAATTTCGTGGATGACTTTCTTGTTGAGCGCCTGAATGGCAAAGATAAAAGTGGTTTGGTGCGTGCTAATTACACCTTGCCGCTAAGTTTTATGGTTTCCTTCGGAAAAAAGAAGAAACAGTCCTTAGGGTTTTACTCGGCTATCAGGAGCCATGCGAGCATTGATGGATTTGATGAGGATTTAGCAAGAATGGTCTACAATGAGTTATCCATCGACGAATTGCTCAATCAAAGCATCGTCAGCCAAAATATATCCATCGACGCAGGGGCTTGGGAAGAATATGGCTTAAGCTATGGACGGCAAGTATTCGACAACGGAAAGCACTTTATAAGCAGTGCAGCAACCTTAAAAATTACTCGTGGACGATCTGCCGCGTATCTCTACAGCGATAACCTCGATGTCACCTTTCCTTCCGACAGCATGATATCCATAACAAACAGTGATATCCGTTTTGGCTATGCGGACCTTTTCTCCAATATCGATGCCTTTGAGCCAGGAGCTGGATTTCAAAATGTATCCTCCTTTTTTCAAAATGGTGTGAGCGTAGGAATGGATTTGGGATTTGTGTACGAATGGCGGCCTAATATTGAAGACTATCGGTACACGTTGGATGGAGATACTAATTATTTCCGACCCGACCGAAACAAATACAAGTTGCGCCTTGGCGTAAGTATCATGGATATCGGAAACACACGGTATTCAAGAAGTGATTATCTCCAAGGTAATGGAGGTCTTGAATCCATCTATGCTGATGCGCCAAACGTTTTAATTGACGACTTTGCTGTGGCTATCAATCGATTTCAAAATGATGGTCTTGATGGGTTATCGGATAGTCTAAGTTCCATCTATGTAGTTACGGATGGAGGTAGCGAGACATTCACCATGACCCTACCCTTCCGAATCAATGCATTCGCAGATTATGCTTTGGGTAAAAACTTCTACACGAACTTCAGCATGTCCATTGCACCAGCCTTTCGGAAAAATCCAGAAAAAAGCCGAGACATCAGTGAGTTTTCTCTAACCCCTAGATATGAGAACCATTGGTTTGGATTTTACCTTCCTGTATCGATTAACACCAATGGCAATGCTCATTTAGGTGCCGGTATGCGTTTGGGACCATTGGTCGTTGGGACAAATGATTTTACCCCGCTCTTTAGAGAAACAACCTATGATGCTAATTTTTATGCAGCGCTGAACATTCCTATTCGTAAGCGTCTACGCGACAAAGACCGTGATCATGTCTCCAATTCAGTTGACGAATGCAGAAGAGTCCCGGGCTCTTGGGAAGGCCTAGGATGTCCTGACTTAGATAAAGACGGACTCAATGACGATGTGGACGAGTGCCCGAGAGATTCAGGATTATTGGCATTAAATGGCTGCCCAGATCTTGATGGTGATGGTATAGCGAATCATTTGGATTCTTGTATAGACGTCTATGGATTGATTGAACTCGATGGATGCCCAGACACCGATCTCGATGGCATTACCGATGCAGAAGACAACTGTCCAGAAGTAGCTGGATCACGGGAGATGAATGGATGTCCAGACCAAGATTTTGACGGAATTACTGATGCAGAAGATGTTTGTCCAACAAGATTTGGAATGCTCATCTATAATGGATGTCCAGACTCTGACAATGATAGCATTCCTGACCCACAAGATTCTTGTGCCTTTGCTGCAGGTCCAGCAGCAAACAATGGTTGCCCATACGGCGATGCTGATGGCGATGGGTTAAATGATGGCGAAGATGAGTGCCCAGAGACTTTTGGCCCTGCAGATAACTTGGGTTGTCCTTATCCAGATTCTGATGGTGACGGAGTTAATGACCCTGCTGATGACTGTCCTGAAATCTTTGGACCAATGGATAATAAAGGCTGTCCATACCCAGACACTGATGGTGACGGACTCAATGATATGGAGGATGAATGCCCAAAAACGTTTGGACTTATCGAACTTCAAGGATGTCCTAAAGTAGAAGAAGAAGTTAAAGAAGTACTCGATACAGCATTTAACAATCTTAGCTTTAATACAGGTAACGCAATTATCTTAGAAGAATCCTATGCAAGTCTTGAAAAACTTGTAGAAGTGCTGAGTGCGGATTCGACCTTTAAACTAAGAATCGAGGGGCACACAGATGACGTAGGCGCTGAGAGCATGAATGCCATTCTCTCTCAAAATAGAGCGCAAGCTGTTGCCAATTACCTCATTGAAAAAGGTATTGAAGAAACGCGTTTAGAAGTCGAAGGTTATGGTGAAACGAAACCGGTCGTGCCCAATGATAGTCCAGAAAATCGAGCAA
>PKDX01000049.1 GCA_002862745.1 Bacteroidota bacterium
TGCGGTCTGGACGGGATTCGAACCCGCGACCCCATGCGTGACAGGCATGTATTCTAACCAGCTGAACTACCAGACCTTTTCCACCGCTATTTCTAGCGGAACGCTAAAATAAAACAAATTTTGTTTCAACCTAACATTATTGTTTGTTTCTTCATTTGCTAGACTATTCACCAAATGGTGTCAGTAATAACAACACCATTAATCCGTTTACAAAGTATCCAAGAAGTAATTTCATTATAACCTTTCCCACTTCCTGCGTGTTATTTATTAAACGTAAAAGAAAACGTATGCGGCAGATTCTCTTGACAACGCTATGCCTATTGGCTTTGATTCCTGCTACCATCGCTCAATCAATGTGGCAACCAAGCGCAGAGCCTGCCTCTATTCCAAGCGGGGCCAAACGCTTTATCTATGCTGACGAAGCTCAATACTTCAAACTCGATACCTCTGTATGGACTGCCGTATCAGCTCGCATACCCATGGAAGTTAATCGACTGGATGCGCGTCAAGGATATCAGGTAAGCATCCCAATGCCTAATGGCGATATCGAAACCTTCCTCTTTGTGGAGTCACCCATTATGGAGGCTTCCTTAGCTGCTCAATATCCTGAGATTTCAACCTATGTAGGCTATTGCCCAGACCACCCCGAATGGTATGGTAAATTTGACTTTACCCCTCAGGGCTTTCACGGAATGATTTTAGGCGTAGAAGGAGGATCTGTCTTTATTGATCCTGTCTTTCATGGACCGCTCTATCCTACGATGTACATCAGTTATCATCGTGATCATTTTCGTCCAGCCATCCCAGAACAATTTTCCTGTGAATTCCATAGCGATGTGCTTGATTTAAGCCTTGATGAAGAAAGAGAATTTGCTCGCTTTGGTACCTGTGAGCTGCGAACCTATCGCTTAGCGCTCTCTGCAACGTCGACGTATACTGCCTTTCATGGAACTCAGAGCCAGGCCATTGCAGCCCAGAATACTACGATGAATCGAGTAAATGGAGTGTTTGAACGCGATATAGCCATTACCATGGTGATTGTCGCTAACAATGACTTAAATGTGTATGTCAATGCGGGGAATGATCCTTTCACCAATGGAAATGCAGGGGCCATGATTAATGAAAATGTTACTGTTATTAACACCAATATAGGCTTGGCAAACTATGACATAGGACATGTTTTTAGCACAAATGCTGGAGGTCTTGCTGGGCTCGGTGTAGTATGCTCTTCTGGAAAAGCACGCGGAGTAACCGGCTCTAGTTCGCCAACGGGAGATCCCTTTGACATTGACTATGTAGCCCACGAAATGGGGCATCAGTTCAATATGAATCACACACAGAATAATAGTTGTAACCGTAATGGAGGAACGGCTGTTGAACCAGGAAGCGCATCAACCATTATGGGCTACGCTGGGATTTGTGCGCCCAACGTGCAGAGTAATTCGGATGACTACTTCCATGGTATCTCATTAGAAGAATGTGATGCACTGATTACTTCAGGAGGGCATACATGCCCTGTCATAACTCCCCTATCCAATAGCGAGCCTACACTGACAGGGCTATCAACGTCCATTACGATTCCTGCAAATACGCCTTTTGCCCTAACGGCTACAGCCAACGACCCGGATGCTTCAGATGTTTTAACCTATTGTTGGGAGCAAATGGATAATCAGACAGGCTTTACCATGCCCCCATCGGGTGCCTCTACAGAAGGGCCTATGTTTCGCTCACTCGACCCATCGACCTCACCTACACGATTTTTCCCGAATCTTCAAGACCTCATCGCAGATAATGTATCGGATTGGGAAGTCTTACCGTCGGTTTCGCGATCGATGGACTTCCGTGTTACCGTGCGTGATAATGCAAGTGGTGGAGGGTGTAATGACCATGATGACCTCGTTGTCGATGTCGATGGCAACTCAGGGCCATTTCTTGTGTTAAATCCAAACAATTCGGGCATTACATGGGATGCCTCCACGGTCCAAAATATAACATGGGATGTTGCCAATACGTCGTCCAGCCCTGTAAGCTGTGGCAGTGTCGATATTCTTCTCTCACTTGATGGAGGACAAACCTTTAGCGTGATTGCAGGCAATGTCCCAAATGATGGGAGCGAATCCATAACCGTCCCTAATACACCTTCAAGCAATGCCTTAATTATGGTGCAGTGTGCCAATGGAACGTTTTTCGATGTGTCCGACAACACCTTTGTGATCAATGGCATTACCAATGACTTTACCGTCACCTCACCCAATGCCAACCAGTCGGTCTGTGCAGGAGGAAGCACCACCTTTCCTATCGACGTAACGGCCTTTGGAACCTTTGCTGACCCGGTGAGCCTATCTGTCAGCGGAGGGGGCCTTGGAACATCCGCTTCCCTCAGCGCTAATAATGTTACGCCTACTGCTTCCCTTACCCTCACCGTAACGACTACGGGAGCGTCATCGGGCACCAACACCTTTACCATTAGTGGCAATAGCACTACTGGCACAAAAACGCTGGATGTAGTGCTTGACGTCTTGACTGCACCTGCCACGCCTACCTTAACTTCACCTGTAGGTGGAGCCACAGCTTCGAACCCAACGGTTTTTACTTGGTCCTCTACTCCTGGATCAACCTATGATATCACCATCTTTTCGAGTATCAACCCTAACACAGTAGCCGAAACAGCGGCCGGTCTAGGAAGTGCAACCTATACATCCAATAGTCTTGCCAACGCAACGACCTATTATTATCAGGTTACGGCAAACAATTCCTGCGGAAATGCTACCTCATTGATTGATTCCTTTACCACCTCGAGTTGCCTTACGCTGACGAACACGACAAATTATGTCGGGTCAAACAATGCCGATACCGATGTATTATCCCCCATTACCGTGCCTGTAAGCGCTACCGCTCAAGTATCTTCTGTGCGAATACCCAATATGCAAGGTTTTATAACACGAATCAGTGATATCGATATTCGCTTAGTCGCTCCTAGTGGCACAGAAATCATCCTATTAGACTACATTAACTATTGCAATCTAGAAGATGATTGGGATCATGGTATAGAGGATGGCGGCCTGAATCTCAATGGGCTTCCTTGCCCCCCTACGGACGGCTTGATTTATGATCCAGAAAATCCTCTCTCAACCTTTGACAATGAGCTTGCAGCAGGCGACTGGAATCTACGCGTCTTTGATTTTGTCAATGGAAGGACCCCAACGATTGATGAATGGACCCTTGAGATTTGTACGTTTGATCCCTGCGGAGTACCAGTGATCACCAATCAGACCCTTTCAGGTTGTGCTCCATATACCTTTAATGGTCAGGTGTACAATACATCGGCAACTATTCGGGATACGCTAACCGCCGTATCTGGATGTGATTCGATTGCCATAACCAATCTTGTGCTTAGTCCAAGTAGCTCAGGTAGTCAAACGCTATCAGGCTGCAGTAGCGTGACCTATAATGGAACTACCTACACAAGCAGTACAACGCTTACAGAAAACCTCACCGCATCCAATGGATGCGATTCCATCCTCACAACGAACATTGTGGTAATCCCTCCTGTAACCACCAATCAGTCCTTCTCAGGTTGTGATTCCTACACATACAATGGGACTACCTATACCACACCAACTACGCTCACCGAAACCCTAACGACGGCTCAGGGCTGTGATTCTATTGTAATTACTGTGATTGACATCTATCCTTCGTACAACATAGGCCAGGTGATTGAAGGATGCGACCAAGTGGTATTTAATGGAACCGTCTATACCAGTTCTACCACACTTGGTAATACCTTCACATCGGTCAATGGATGCGACTCTATTGTTGGAACACAAATCATTGTCTACAATTCAGTATCTACGACCCAAAGTATTGTAGGATGCGGCAGCGTTAGCTACAATGGCAATGCGTATAATGCGACGACAGGGCTTACCGAAGTGTTTGCATCTGCTACAGGTTGCGACTCCACGGTCTACACGCAAATCATCGTGGAGAGTCAGCCTACAGTAAACCAAACGATTTCGGGTTGCGACCAAGTGGTATTTGACGGTCAGGTCTATTTATCATCAACAACTGTAATCGATACACTCCCAGGAATAGGTTGCGACAGCATTATACGAACCACGCTTATCATCAATCGTTCTACAAATTCGACGGCATCGGTCACCGCCTGCGGGTCGTATAGCGTAAACGGCAATACATATACCCAAAGCCAATTAATCAACACCTATTACACCAATCAATTTGGATGTGACTCCATTGTTCAGATTGATTTAACGATTCTTCCGGAAAGTTCTAGCACTGATGATATTATCTCATGTGGCCCCATTACCTGGATTGATGGGAATACCTACAATTCATCTAACAATACAGCGAGTGTTATCCTTATCAATGCACTTGGCTGCGACTCTACAGTATTGCTAAACTATACGTTAGACTCTTTTGAGACAGACATCTACTTTAGCCAAAACGGTTATTTAGCTCCGACGGAATTAGGAGATAGCTACGAATGGTTAGAGTGTGATTCTGCAGGATTTACAAGCCTAGTAGGCGAAACGGGACCAACCTATACTCCGTCAAGCACAGGATCCTACGCAGTCGCTGTATCCAATCAAGGTTGCGTTGATACTTCAGCATGCCTACCCTTTTACATATCGGGCATGGGAATCATGAGCACCCTACCCATATTGCCTACTCTGCGTCCGAATCCGATCAATGAATCCCTGTCCATTGATTTTGGAATGCGTTACGAAGCAATTGACCTCCTTCTAATTGATGCGATTGGACAGAAGATCTTCAAGCGCAAGTATTCCAATGTTCAGCGCCTTAATGAACCACTAGACCTCAGTGCAGGGGTATATTTCCTTTGGATAGAAAGTGAAGATGGCGGGAGAGCGCTTATGCGGATTCTGAAAAAGTAATATATACTATAGAAAAGTACACCTCATAACAGGTAAACAAGTAGGTTTGGGCTAGATATGCCCTATAAGAATTTGGTAAAAAGAGGAGAGATCAGTTGAGTAACGAGTTATCCAGCAGCGTTTGACTTAGACTGCTTAAACTTCGCTTTAATCATTTCCTCACGACGCTCTACAGATGGCTTTGTGAAATGCTTACGCTTACGCAATTGCTGCATAGTCTTAACATCTCTGTGCTTACGCTTGTAACGCTTGATTGCCTGATCCACAGTTTCGTCTGGACGTACTTTAATGATTAGCATACGAGTAATTCAATTTTTAAGGACTGCGAAGTTAATCAAAATATCGAAGTATTTATCCTTGCAGCTAAGAATAACTTAGAGCACACCAAGTTAATCTTTACCTTCAAAGAGGGTATAAAGCATTACCCAAACACTTGACGAGCTACTCGATAAGTATTGGCATGTGCTTCGATAATATTAGCGAGTCGTTTGGAATACCCTCCCCCCATGCTAACACAGGGTACAACGTTATGCTGCTTACAATATTCAAAAACCAACTCATCTCTGCGACGGCACCCTTGTATACTGAGGGATAGACGGCCAAGTTTATCTCCTTCGATGACGTCAACCCCACTGAGATAACAAACAAGGTCAGGCTTTAGGCGCTGGAAGACTTCTTGTAGGGTTTGTTCTACGATGGCTAGATACGCCGGATCTTCGATGCCATCGTCCACCCCTATATCCCAATCAGATGTTGTCTTACGCAAGGGATAGTTTTTTGCACCATGGACACTCAACGTATATACTCGGGGATTCCCCTCAAAAATAGCTGCTGTGCCATTGCCTTGGTGAACATCTAAATCAATAATCAGGGCTTGTTCAATCTCCCCCATATGCAAGAGCTCATTAATGGCAATCGCAAAGTCATTGAGCAGACAAAATCCTTCGCCGCGATCTCTAAAGGCGTGATGTGTACCACCTGCAATATTTAACGCGACCTCTCCTTGAAGTGCATAACGTGCACATTGAAGCGTGCCCCCAGCAATATGCAAACTTCGTTCAATAAGAAGCGGTCTATAAGGAAAGCCCATGGCCCTGATCTCATTTCGCGAAAGCTTGCCGTGCTTTAGCTTAGACCAATATTCCTCAGAATGGGTGCGTAAAAGGGTTTCCTCAGAAAGGATATCCGGCGAGAAAACATCCTCTTCGGTTATTGTTCCTTCATAGATGAGCTGTTCGTAAAGCACATCATACTTTTCCATCGGAAAGCGGTGATTTTCCGGTAAATGAGGATATCGGTAAATAGGGGAAAAGGCAACACGCATGCAGACCAATCAAATTATTCAATAGTACAACGCTGTATGGACTGACTTAGTTGATAGGGCAACCGTAAGAATCTACTTACAATTCGTAGAATACCATTCCTGCAAAATAGCAAGGTTTTCCTTGGAGAAACTATCCTGAACTTCTGGAAGACCAATCAAGGTCTCAAAATCACTTAGTGTAAAGGTTTTATACCCTGCTTCATCAAAAGCTTGTCTTGCCTTAGTAAAGCCATAGGTAAAGATCGCACCAATGGCCACTACATTGGCTCCTGCCGCTTCAAGTGCCTTAGCCGCTTGAATTGAGCTGCCACCTGTAGAAAACAAATCTTCGATAACCACAACATCACTTCCAGGCTCAACTCGCCCTTCAATCATGTTTTGCATTCCATGGGCCTTTGCCTTAGAGCGAACATAGCAAAATGGTAGTCCCAGGGCATCTGCTACCAATGCTCCATGGGCTATACCTGCAGTGGCAACACCTGCAATGCTCTTAAAGTGATAGTTTTTCAACATTGTGGAAAAGGCCTCCTTAACCACTGAACGCGCCACATGATCACTTAACAAAATCCGATTATCGCAATAAATTGGAGAAAACATTCCAGAGGACCATTGAAACATATTTTCAGGACTTAACAAAATTGCTTTATTTTTAAAGAGAAGATGCGCGATTAATTGAGCTGATGTTGAGGATCTATTCATGAAAGAAAATTACAAAATATACCTAAACGGAATCTCTGTTTACCTATGTCAGGAAAAATGTCCCTTAGTGGTGCAAAAAAAGGATAACCCTGTGGAGATATATCCTGTGACCAGCAAGGCTACCATCAAAAAAATAATCACTGCCATTGAGGTTGGCTCCCTTCGAAGCAATATCGTTCTCTGTAGCGAAGACATTAAAAAGCTCAAAAATCAATTCTTCTCTTGTTTTACTATGATCGAAGCCGGAGGAGGCGTAGTTCGAAACAAAAGAAATGAGTATCTGCTAATTCATAGAAAAAAGAAATGGGACCTTCCTAAAGGGAAATTAGAATCCGATGAATCACCTCGCGGAGGAGCCGTTCGAGAAGTTGAAGAGGAAACCGGTGTGCGTATTATAAACATTTATGAAAAGCTCTGTAAGACCTACCATACCTATAAGCTAAGAGATGAATGGATCCTTAAAAAAACCCATTGGTACATGATGAAGGGGGACTCAACAAGTAGGCTTAGACCACAAACGGAAGAAGGAATTACACGAGTCGAATGGGTGGGTCGCAAAATGTTTAGGGATCAAATAAAAGACTCCTATCCCACTTTTAACAGTGTATTAATTGAAGAAAAGACCTGGAATAGGCGGTATCAAGAGGCTGTAGCTATTCAAAGCCTCTAATCAGCGTGAGATAAAGAAAAACAGGAGAAGTCGAAATACTAAAGGGCAAAGGCCTTTTTAATCGTATCGACATAGTCTAGCTTTTCCCAAGGGAACAGCGTTACTTCCTTCTCCAATACTCGTCCTGATCCATCCATAAAACGCTTGGTTACGACTTCGGGGGATCGCCCCATATGTCCATAGGCTGCGGTTTCAAGGTATATCGGATCCCTTAGTTTAAAACGCTGTTCGATATCATAAGGACGCAAGGAAATAAGTTGTTGAACTTTATCAGCAATCTCACCATCAGTTAACGTGGTAGCTGACGTACCATACGTATTGATAAACAAACTGACCGGATCAGCGACTCCAATAGCATAGGCCACCTGTACCAATACTTCGTCACAAAGACCTGAACCGACTAAATTCTTCGCAAGGTGCCTTGCCGCATAGGCTGCGGAGCGGTCAACCTTAGATGGATCTTTTCCTGAAAAGGCTCCTCCACCGTGACCTCCTTTCCCACCATAGGTATCCACAATAATCTTTCGACCCGTCAATCCCGTGTCTCCGTGAGGACCACCAATTACAAACTTTCCTGTAGGATTCACATGATAGATAACCTTATCATCTAGTAAGGCGCGGATCTCATCACCAAAGTGTGCCATGGTTCTTGGAATTAAAATTTCCTTGACATCATTTAGGATACGCTGAAGCATAACCGAATCATCTCCGTCAAATTCATCATGCTGGGTAGAGAGTACGATGGTATTTATACGCAATGGTTTGTTATCGTCACTATATTCTATAGTTACCTGAGCCTTAGCATCTGGGCGTAAATAATGCATTGTTGGATGTCCTTCCTTTCGGATAAGTGCTAACTCTTCGAGAAGCTTATGAGAAAGGGCCAGCGCAATGGGCATATATTCTTGGGTTTCAGAAGAGGCATACCCAAACATTATACCTTGGTCTCCGGCGCCCTGATCTTCTGGATTTGCACGATCTACTCCTTGATTAATTTCAGGAGACTGCTCGTGAATAGCCGATAGCACTCCACAGCTATCCGCCTCAAACATGTATTCACTTTTTGTGTAGCCAATCTTTCGGATGACATCCCTTGCAATATTGGGCACGTCCAAATAGACCGTTGACTTGACCTCTCCCGCTAAGACTACTTGACCTGTAGTTACTAGTGTCTCACAAGCCACTTTAGATTGCGGGTCAAAGGCAAGAAAATGATCAATTAATGCATCCGATATTTGGTCAGCAACCTTATCAGGATGGCCTTCAGAAACAGATTCAGAGGTAAATAGATACGGCATCGTTACATTTTGTATACAATGTAAGACTTCTAAAGAATTTCACAGGTAAAGTTCGAGGATTGATCAATGAATCCCTGCAATTTATCTCCAATCTCAATGGGACCTACTCCTGCTGGCGTTCCTGTGTAAATCAAATCACCCTGTTGTACCGTAAAGTACTTGCTCACTTCGGCTATGATTCGCGAAAAGTTAAAAAGCATAAGGCTTGTATCCCCCTGTTGAACAACCTCCCCATTTTTATGTAATGAAAACTGAATGGGCTTGGTTAAATCAAATAAGTCCACTGGTTTTAAATCACCCAGTAATGCAGATTTATCAAAGGCTTTAGCAATCTCCCAAGGATGTCCCTTCTCTTTGAGTTCGCTTTGCAAGTCCCTTGCCGTAAAATCAACCCCTAGTCCTATACTGTGAATAAAGCTATGAGCAACACGCTCAGGAATGGCCTTTCCATTTTTTCCAATACGTAGAACGAGTTCGCATTCATAATGGATACTTGAATCAAAATTGGGTAGAAAAAAGGGGTTGTTATCCTGTAGAAGCGCTGTTCTCGGCTTCATAAAAATCACTGGCCTACCTGGAACTTCATTGCCTAATTCTTCCGCATGCGCTGCGTAGTTTCTTCCTATACAGAAAATCTTCATGAGCTAGGCTTTGTATTAAAGACATTCATGGTGTTGGGTAACCCTCTGAAAATAAACGATTCTGTGGCATCCGCTGCACGCTCTATTCCAAAAGAAACGTCTTCCTCTTCTTGTTTATCCCATTTCCCTAAGACAAAATCTACCTGCCTCCCTCGGCTAAAATTGCTGCCAATACCGAAACGTAGACGGGCATAGCGAGGAGTATTGAGTATAGCATTGATATTCGCTATCCCGTTATGGCCCCCATCACTTCCTTTTCCTCGTAAGCGCAATACACCAAGATCTAAAGCCAAATCATCTACGATGACTAAAACATTGTCTAAGGAAACTTTCTTTTGCTGCATCCAGTGAGCAACTGCTCTTCCACTTCGATTCATTAACGTAGTGGGTTTTATAAGTGTGACTTGGCGTCCTCGATACGTGCTTTCTGCTACATCAGCGAGCTTTCCAGCCTCGTATTCGACAGACCATCGCTTGGCGAGGAAATCGACTACATCGAAACCAATATTATGCCTAGTATTCTTATAGGCGTCCCCTATATTACCTAATCCGACAATGAGGTACTTCATACACTGCCAAGGTAAAAAGAAAAGCTTAGGCGTCTGCCTCAGCTTCTTGTGCCTCCTCAGTTGAAGCTTCTTCAGATTCTTCAGTAGTTGCCAAATCATCTGACTTAGAAGCTTCAGAACGCATAGAACGCGGAACGATAACCTGAGCGATCGGGTTGCCAGGAGAATTCATAATTTCCACACCGTCGATGGCATCAATGTCTCTTACCTTGACCGATTTACCCATTTCAAGGTTTTCGATATTTACAGTAACCTCATCGATGAGTTTTCCAGCATCTAGTTTTACGGTTAGCTTTCTAAGGGTAATTTCTAATTTACCCCCTGCTAATACTCCTATAGCTGTACCGTAGGTGCGAACAGGTACATTAATCTTAACCTTCTTACCAGGTACTAACTCTTGATAATCAATGTGGATTATCTTACTCGTTACTGGATGTAAATCAAGATCCTTAACAATACAAGGAATTGACTTCCCATCAACGGTAATATTTACCTGATAGAATTTGTCAGTAAAGATTGCTCTTCCCGCCTCAACAGCATCAACGGTAATATGATGGTTACCCTCACCGCCATAAATTACGGCAGGAATCAATCCTTCTTTTCGAGCTAGTTCAGCACTTCTTGCTCCTACTTTTTCGCGAGCTTGGCTTGTCAATTCTAAAGTATTCATTATTCTTCTTTATTGTATTGATTTATAAATAACGAGTTAATCGATCGATGTTCGTGTGCATTACGGATTGCAGTAGCAAAAAGCTCTGCGGTAGACAGCACACGGATTTTACTTGATTCTTGTTTCAGTGGAATACTATCAGTTACAATCATTTCCGTTAGCGAGTCTGTTGAACTAATGCGATCATAGGCTGGGCCACTCAACACAGGATGCGTGCAGATTGCTCGAACACTACGCGCGCCACTTTCCATGAGAAGGTCAGCCGCTCGACACATCGTACCTGCTGTATCAATCATATCATCCACCAGAATGACATTTTTGTCTTCCACGTTTCCAATAAGACGCATCTCACCAATCTGATTGGCTTCACTGCGATGCTTATCACAAATCACAAAGTCCGTATTAAATACCTGACTATACATTCTTGTTCGCTTCGTACTTCCTACATCAGGAGAAGCAAACATTAAGTTTTCTAACCCTAAGCTCTTGATGTGGGGTATAAAGATGGGGGCTCCTTCAAGGTGATCCACTGGAATATCAAAGAATCCTTGGATCTGGCCAGCATGAAGATCAAGCGTCATCACTCGATCCGCTCCGGCAGCAGTAAGCAAATTAGCCACAAGCTTTGCCCCAATCGAAACTCTCGGGCGATCTTTACGATCCTGACGGGCAAATCCATAGTAAGGTATAACCGCAGTGATATACTGAGCAGAGGCACGGCGGCATGCATCAATCATCATTAGCATCTCCATCAAGTTATCGGAAGGAGGGTTGGTTGATTGAACCACAAAACAATAGGATCCACGAACCGAATCATGAATGATTGGCTTAAACTCTCCATCGCTAAAGCGCTGAACTTCAAAGTCCGCTAGCACCTCTTTCGGCGTGAGCCCCTGCCTTCCTTCGTGAGAAAGCGTGCAGTAACTCTCAGCAATAGACTTTGCTATTACTTCGGAGTTTTCTCCATACAGAATATGTGCTGGTGAGTTTGCCATGCTTACTTAGGGACGGCAAATGTACGCAAACTATTTCAAGAATGCGCAACGACAAAGACCAAATATCAATTAAAGGTGAATTACCTCATCGTAGGCAGCAGCAGCGGCTTCCATGACTGCTTCACTCATTGTTGGGTGTGGGTGCACCGCTTTGATAATTTCATAACCTGTTGTCTCGAGTTTTCGAGCTGTAACAACCTCTGCAATCATCTCGGTAACATTCGCACCAATAAAGTGAGCACCTAGCCATTCGCCGTACTTTGCATCGAAGATTACTTTCACAAAGCCCTCTTTGGCGCCCGCTGCACTCGCCTTGCCTGATGCGGAGAAAGGAAACTTCCCAATTTTTAACTCATATCCGGCTTCTTTAGCCTCATCTTCTGTCATACCCACAGAAGCTACTTCTGGTACACTGTAGGTGCAATTTGGAAGATTACCATAGTCAAGTGGCTCAACATCATGACCCGCTATTTTTTCTACGCAAAGGATTCCCTCGGCACTGGCTACGTGTGCTAAAGCAGGACCTTTTACAATATCACCAATCGCGTAAACCCCTTGAGCTGAGGTTTGATAATAATCGTCAACCTGAACGATACCTCGCTCCACTTTGATACCTGCTGCCTCTAAACCAAGATTATCCGTATTGGGCGTAACGCCTACTGCGGATAAGACAACATCGGCTTTTAGGGTTGAGGTGCTTCCTTTCTTTAAGTCCTTAACTTCTACAGAACATCCCCCTTTCGTTGTCTTTACACCGAGGACTTGAGATTCAGTTAGGAGTTTGATTCCTTTCTTTTTGAAAATCTTAGCCATCTCTTTGGACACATCTTTGTCCTCACGAGGAAGGATACGATCTTGATATTCCACGATGGTTACCTCCGTTCCGATGGCCGCATAGAGATAAGCGAATTCCACGCCAATTGCACCACTACCCACTACCACCATCGACTTAGGCTGTGACTTTAGCGTCATCGCTTCACGATAGCCAATGATATGCTTTCCATCTTGCTCAATGCCTGGTAGCTGGCGCGAGCGTGCACCCGTGGCAAGAATAACATGCTTAGCTGTGTAGGTTTCCACTTTACCATCAGCATCGGTTACCTCCACAATGCGATTGGCTTTGATATGAGCAGAACCCATAATGGCATCAATTTTATTCTTTTTAAATAAAAACTGAACCCCTTTACTCATGCCCCCAGCCACATCGCGACTGCGCTTGATGATGGCATCAAATTCAACTTCGGCACCCTTGGTTTTGATTCCGTAGTCCTCGCTATGACTTATGTATTCAAAAACTTGGGCGCTCTTTAGCAACGCTTTTGTAGGAATACACCCCCAGTTTAAACAGATACCACCTAGCGCTTCACGCTCAACAACACCTACTTTAAATCCGAGCTGAGAAGCACGTATCGCAGCGACATAGCCACCAGGGCCAGCACCAATCACAAGAACATCATATTGTTTCATCGGTTAAATTTTAGACAAAAATACAATTCTTACCAACCAAAAGACAAGGCGGTTTGGGATGTTATATCCTTGTTAAACGTCAAAAAATGATCTTAATTCGGAAAGTGTAAGATCTACTACAAAAGACAATACTACTTGGTGAGATCCACAATGGTCACGTTAGGGTAGCTTGACTTTGAGAAACGATAAGAATCTATAGGCGGTGCTTGATTTAACTCAAAACGGTCAAAGGTGAATTTGTTTTTTAATCCATCGGTAAGCAGCATAGTTGTCTCGACTAATTCTAGACGTTTCGTTGAGATTTCCAAGGTAACTTTTTCAATATCAGGATTCGCGGTTCGGGGCTTTAAAACAATGGTTTGAATGTCCCCCGACGTAGTTGATGAGATAATCTCATAGGATTTATCCTGATACACATTAAAAAGTTCCATAGGATTCATAGCAGGATCCATATCCTTGTACCACATAACCTGAGCTTCATTATAATCCTTCATATAGGTCCAAACTTTTACACCATCTGAAGTAACATGCATATCCTTGTTTTCAAATTGAAAAGCCGATCCATTACGACTTGCTTCAATAACATCTTGAACTTTCCCGTTGCCTGGGATATCCATTGTCCATTGAAGGGTGACACTGAGCTTATCCAAGTCCCCATACTTATCCATTACTTTTTCCAATAATGCCTCGCTTTCGGCAAAGCTGGAATTAGACACTTGTCCGTGCAAGGACATTGCTACAAGGGCTGAAAAAAGTAGAAAAAGGTATCGCATACTGTCTATTGTTTCCGATGTAACAAATATTGTTCCAACTCTTGTTCACTCGAATACATAACTTCTCTTGGTTTACTCCCCATATTGGGACCCACGATGCCCAATTCCTCCAATTGATCCATGATTCGCCCAGCTCTATTGTAACCTAACTTTAATCTGCGCTGAATCATAGATGTTGAGCCACTTTGATTACCTACCACTATGTGAGCTGCCTCTTCTAGCAAAGGATCCATATCGTCAGAAGACAGACTCCCTCTATCCCCTCCTTCATTTTTGTCCTTAAATTCAGGTAATTGGAAAATCTCGCCATAGCCTTGCTGGTCTCCGATGAACCGACAAATAGCGTCGACTTCCGGCGTGTCAACGAAGGCACATTGTATGCGCACCATCTCACTACCCATTGAGAATAACAAGTCACCTCGGCCAATCAGTTGATCTGCTCCGCCAGCATCTAAAATCGTCCGTGAGTCCACTTTAGAGGTAACCTTAAAGGAGACTCTCGCAGGGAAATTCGCCTTGATGATACCCGTTATAATATTTACCGATGGACGCTGAGTAGCTAAAATGAGATGAATACCAATAGCACGTGCCAATTGTGCTAATCGAGCTATAGGCGTTTCGACTTCCTTACCCGCGGTCATGATTAAGTCAGCAAACTCATCAATAACGAGTACGATGTATGGAAGAAATCTATGGCCATTTTCCGGATTTAACTGGCGCTTTTTAAATTTCGCATTGTATTCTTTGATGTTTCGCGCTCTACCTTTTTTGAGCAAGTCGTAGCGATTATCCATTTCCAAACAGAGTGCATTGACGGTGCTTACTACTTTTTTAACATCAGTAATTATCGGTTCCTCTTCTCCAGGTAACACAGCTAGATAATGGTGTTTTATCGAGTTGAACAGGGAAAGCTCAACCTTTTTAGGATCGACTAAAACAAACTTTAGCTCCGAAGGATGAAGCTTGTAGAGCAAAGACACAAGCAATGCATTGATACCTACAGACTTTCCTTGTCCTGTAGCCCCTGCCATGAGTAAGTGTGGCATCTTTGCTAAATCAGCTACCACATATTCCCCAGCAATATTTTTCCCTAATCCAACAGGTAGGGCTGCATTTGAATTCTTAAACAGTTCTGAGGCTACCACCGACCGCATGGACACCACTTCTTTATGGGCATTCGGCACTTCAATCCCAATCGTTCCTTTTCCTGGAATCGGTGCAATAATTCGAATACCTAGTGCCGCTAAACTCAAGGCAATATCATCTTCAAGATTCTTAATTTTTGAGATGCGCACGCCTTTTGTTGGAACAATCTCATATAATGTAACCGTCGGTCCAACCGTTGCTCGAATCGATTCGATTTCGATTTTGTAGTCCCTGAGGGTCTCTACAATTTGCTCTTTTTTCTTTACGAGTTCGCCCTCGTCAACACGCACGTCACCAGACCCATGATCAGCTAACAAATCGACCGTGGGGAAGGCATACTTGGACAAGTCTTTCCTCGGATCATATTCATCGCCTGATGGCTTTTTGGCAGCAGGAGTGGATGAAGAAGACTTTACCTCCTCTTTTTCCTTTTGAACTATCTCAAAAGAAGTATTGTCTTCCACCTCTTTAGTAGTTGGATTTTTCTCAGGATTTTCAGTCTTTGTATCATCCTGAATATTCCCACCGACTGCGAGAGTCGTATCCTTTGAATCAACCGTTTCCCTGGATGATCCGTCGACCGCTTGTCCCTCTCCTGAAAGATTGATGCCATCTCTTTCGAAGGCCGTTTCGGCGAAAGTCACTTCCTCTTCATCGGCTTCCTCCCTCTTTTTGAGCGACGGCAGCCAGCGCAAACTAAAAAAGCCATCGATAAGCTTAATGACGTTCAATCCGAGACAATGAGCGACATAAGCAAGCGTAATGATGACAGAAAGGCCGATGACACCGCCAAACCCTATCAGATAAGTAAACAACCCGGATTGTCCAAAGAGCGAAGCACTTATTCGTCCATCAATAGGATAGGATACCTCCATAAGATGGCCACGAAAAACCCCAGACGTAACCATTGAAAACGTCATAAAAAACAAAAGCTCTTTGAAGATTTTGAAGTAGGATACCACAATTGAATCACGAACAAAATTTAATCCTACAAGGCCAATAGCCAATGCAAGAGCAAAGGCCCCGCCAATACCGAAACGCATTTCAATAAAGTAGTGGCTCAGCTTGGCCCCAACGCCTCCCATTAAGTTTTCCACCTCCGAAAAGTCTGGGTTGGATGATGTAACTATGGAATGATCATTTGCAAATTGATGAATGGAAGACCCAAAAGACAACAATAAAAAAATAGAAAGGATAAGCATAATAATGCCTAATCCTTGCCGATAGGACGTGCGTTGTTCAGGCGAAAACCAGGTTTTCATCCACACACCGCTTTTGCCTGACTTTTTCTTTTGTTTCTTCCTTTTCGCCATACTCTATTAAATTTCGCCGAAGTACTACACTTTTCCCATGCTTCTTTCCAACACCTTACCGTGCATAATGCATGAAATGTCATGGAAACGTAGCGGTAATCCACATAGAAATCACCATTCGACGATCTTTTGGGTTTGGCAGTGCTTTAGGATACACTTAATTTTAGGCTAAATATTTACTATGTCTAACGCTCACCACGAAGTACCTGTTGCTTACAATGAAGAAATTCGAAGCTACGCTCCAGGCAGTTCAGACCGAACAAAACTGCGAGAAGCTCTCACCCACCTCAAAGGCCAAACCATAGACATCCCTATGATGATTGATGGCCAAGAAATTCGTACCGATGATCTGATATCGATTCATCCTCCCGCTGAAACAAGCCATTTGTTAGGCCATTTTCATATGGGAAGTGCGAACCATGTTTCCGATGCCATTGATGCCGCAATGCGTGCTCGTGATGCTTGGGCGGCTATGCCATGGCAAGACCGAGTTGCCATTTTCTTAAAGGCAGCCGATTTGGTGACCGGTCCGCATCGATATGCTATGAATGCAGCGACTATGCTCTGCCAATCAAAAAACGTCTATCAGGCTGAAATTGAGGCGGTAGCTGAACTTGCAGACTTCTTTCGTTATAATGCTCAATACATTACGGAGATTTATGCTGAACAGCCTGAATCTGTGCCTGGAGTCTGGAATCGAGTAGATTATCGTCCATTAGAAGGTTTTGTCTTTGCCGTTACACCGTTCAACTTCACAGCGATTGCCGCAAACCTTCCCGCTTCAGCTGCTATGATGGGCAATACGGTTGTATGGAAGCCAAGTGACACCCAAGTGTATTCAGCGTGGATGACTATGCAAATCTTACGAGAAGCTGGGCTCCCTGATGGAGTAATCAATCTTGTATACTGCGATGGCCCTGAGGCAGGAGAAGTCGCCTTAAAGCACCGTGACCTTGGAGGCGTTCACTTTACAGGATCTACCAAGACCTTTCAGTACATGTGGAAGACCATTGGAGAAAATATTGTCAATTACAGAAGCTACCCTCGGATTGTAGGAGAAACGGGCGGTAAAGATTTTGTGTTTGCTCATCCTGACTGTGATGTCGAAGGCCTCAATGTAGCTTTATGTCGTGGCGCATTTGAATACCAGGGACAGAAGTGTTCTGCCGCGTCAAGAGCCTACATCCCTCGATCGATTTGGCCACAGCTCAAAACCATGCTAGTCGACACCGTAAAGACCATGAAAATGGGACCTACCGACGACTTTAGCAATTTTATCAATGCAGTAATTGATGAGCGGTCTTTTGATAAAATCAAAGGATATATTGATCAAGCAAAAAAGGACAACATTGACGTTCTAATCGGTGGAGGTTGTGATAAATCAAAGGGCTACTTTGTAGAACCCACCATTATGGTAACCGAAGATCCAAAGTACCGTACCATGGTTGAAGAAATTTTTGGACCGGTTCTTACCATCTATGTCTACGAAGACCAAGACTTTGAGTCTGTCTTTGATTTGGTCGACGACTGTGAGTATGCGCTTACCGGTGCAATTTTCGCTCGAGATCGTGCAGACATTGAATACATGACAGGTCGCTTGGAAAATGCTGCAGGAAACTTTTATGTCAATGATAAACCATCAGGAGCTATTGTAGGACAACAACCGTTTGGGGGTGGAAGAGCGTCTGGGACTAACGACAAGGCGGGATCCAAGTGGAATTTGATGCGTTGGGTATCCATACGGACGATTAAAGAAGTTGCTGTATCGCCGAAAGACTATCGATATCCGTTTCTCTCAAAGGATTAATTGTTGAGCATAAAAAAGGACCTGATATCAGGTCCTTTTTTGTTGTCTGGTGTTGGAATTACTGCCATCCAAAAACCAAAACTTTTGATTTTCTTGTTTGGTTGTTTTTTGAATCATACACAAAGACAATGCGATCAATAAACCGTCGGTTTCCTGGAAGATCAATGATTCTAGTAGCAGAGTTCTTGGAAAAGTTATGACGAAGATCAATTTCCTCCTTACTACCATTTTCAAAGTGCACAATACAACGATGCATATTGAGGCCTCCCCCACGCACGACTATTTTGATTTTCTTGAAAGAACCATCTCGGTATCCTACTTGAACCACATCTCGATCTAAGCCGAAGTCCACTGTTTTTGAACCTAGAAAAACCCATTTAGCCATTGGACTTGGAGCATGAGTAAGCGGATAGCTTGAAACAGTGCTTTGTCCGGCTTGCACACCTTGGAGTAACAAGCCTTGAATCAATAGAAAAAAAAGTAGTCGGTAATGCATAAGTAAACGTATTGGTGAGATACATAATTTACAAAAAGCCTGCAAAGTGCAGATTGTCTAGGGTGTGGAAATGATAACCAATTTGATCTCCTAAAGCCTAAAACAAAAAACCGCAGGATATACTCTGTGGTTAGTACGCTGCCCTGTTGCCAGGAAAAGGTTGTGGGCGCTGAAAGATTTACTTCGTACATCTCTGAAGTGCTAAATGGAGGAGTACAACCTTTTTATGCGTTGCATTATGCCTCCACCTCTTCGTTCGTCATCCAAAGCAAGCTTTGATGCCTCCTTGTTTGTGGGAGGCCCTGTTGCCAGGAAAAGGTTGTGGGCGCTGAGAGATTCGAACTCCCGACCCCCTGGGTGTAAACCAGATGCTCTGAACCAACTGAGCTAAGCGCCCTCTTAGATTGTAAAGCGAAAGATTAAATCTTGCACTTTTAATCGGAAGGAAGCCAAAGATAAACGAAAAAATAAATTTGCGTCATTTTCTACATGCGATTTTCAAATGAAGCACTATGAATGGCTGTTAAATACTCCACGGGCAGTATTTTTATCCTGAAACGGTTTATGCAAACACGAAAAGTCATTCTCGTCCTTGGTTTAATTGGCATTGCCTTAGGAATGGTCTATATCTTCACTACCACAGCTGAAGTAACAACCTATGCGAACTTCGCGGAAGCGCGAAGTACAGGAAAGACACATCAGGTGGTTGGGGCTTTAAGTCCGAGTCACGAGATAGAAAATGATGGAGGACTGCTTCAATTTTATTTAAAGGATGACAATGATGAAACGGTGAAAGTCGTGTACGATAAACCCATGCCAGACGGCTTTAAAAATTCCGAAAAGATTGTGGTCACCGGTTCGTTTAACAACGACCTCTTTGTTGCCGAAAAGATTCTTATGAAATGTCCGTCTAAATACGAGGGAACCGACGGTGTATAAATAATCTCTGGCATGCAAATCAACTGTATTTTATCTATGCATTCGGCGCTTCACAAGCTACCAGAAACCTATCTAGGAGAAAACATTTGGATAGGAAGGCTAGGGCAATTGCTAACCCTTGCCGCCTTTATCCTAGCTCTTGCCTCCCTTGTGCTCTATACAATGGCTGAGGTACGAAGAAGGCAAGATGATCAGGCTTCCTTTTGGTCCAAGCAAGGAAGGATTGCCTTTGGACTCCATGCCTTAAGTGTGATTGGAATCTTTGGACTTCTTCTCTATATGATTGTAGGGCAATTTTATGAATACGATTATGTCTACAATCACTCATCGAGAAGTCTACCTCTGAAATATGTGATTTCAGCTTTTTGGGAAGGACAAGAGGGCTCGTTCTTGCTTTGGATTTTTTGGCATAGCATCCTTGGTTTATGCTTAATGCGCTGGACGGGTAAATGGGAATATCCCACGATGCTCGTTGTCAGCATCGCCCAAGTGCTGCTTTTAAGCATGGTATTGGGTATCCACGTGGGAAGCACAAAGATTGGGATCAATCCCTTCCTGTTAATGCGTGAGAAATACCTTCACCTCGCATTAAACGAAAATTACCTTTCCCTCATCACGGATGGCGAAGGCCTGAATGCCCTACTTCAAAACTATTGGATGGTGATTCATCCGCCTGTGCTGTTTTTAGGATTTGCCTCAACCATTATTCCCTTTGCCTTTGTGTTAGGAGCCATTTGGCGAGGGGACCAAAAATCATGGATGCCTGCGGCCCTGCCATGGACGCTGTTTGCTGCAGGTGCTCTCGGTACCGGAATATTTATGGGTGGCGCATGGGCTTATGAGTCCTTGAGTTTTGGTGGATTTTGGGCATGGGATCCCGTAGAAAATGCCTCTCTTGTTCCATGGCTTCTTCTTATTGCTGGCTTACACACCCTTCTTATTGCGCGATATACTGGACGTCAAATTGGCTTAACCTATCTCTTACTAAGTCTAGGATTCATCCTTGTAGCATACTCCACCTACCTCACTCGAAGCGGGGTGCTTACGGACACTTCCGCACATTCTTTTGTCGATGCAGGACTTAACCAGCATCTCATCGTCTTCTTAGCGATAATTAGCCTTCCTAGTTTAGCACTGGTAGCCTATGGTTGGAAGAAAAGCACTAAAATTCCTGGAGAAGAAGCGCTTCTTTCTAGAGAATTTTGGCTTTTTGTAGGAAGCATTCTATTCTGTCTTTCTGCCGTCGTTATTGCCATCACGACCTCATTCCCGGTAATCAATAAAGTATTTAACACAGAGTACTCCATTGCAAACCCTGAGGAATGGTACAATAACTCGCAGATGATCTTGGGTATTTTATTGGCTCTATTATCAGCATTTAGCCAATTTTTGGTGTATAAAGTAGGTCGCCCAATTAAACAACTGAGGTCTACCCTAATCGTGAGCCTACCAGCTTCTGTTATCCTCACAATTGCCCTTGGATTACACTATGAGATTGCCTTTCTTTCCGCCTATTCGTGGGGCTCATTTATCTCAGCTTATTGGTTGTTGTTATGGTCGGGAATCCTTGTTTCACTTACCAATGCATACTATCTGATAGCCATCCAGCAAAAGCGATGGAAAACTTGGGGAAGCTCATTGAGCCATATTGGGTTTGGCATCTTGCTCGTAGGCATTATTATCAGTCAATACAAACAACAGATTCTTACTGAGAACGCCATATCCGAAGGAGAGCTTCAAGTGTTTTACACCCAAAACAACATTACCGACCTCGAAGAGCAAGAGCAATATCGAGATTTCTTCTTCACCACCCTGTTTATGGAAGAAAACCAAACGTATTCACTCGAAGAGTACACCGTTGAATACTTAGGTAGTTATCAAGGAGATCTTGATAAGAGATATTTCAAATTTCAATTCACAGACAATGCATCAAAAGAGTCTTTTGTCGTGGAGCCTTTTTGGCAGACGATGGATGAGATGGGTAATCCAGCAAGTAATCCTGGGACAAAGCACTTCTTGCTAAAAGATGTCTTCACCACGGTTGGTAGTTATACAGAAGCTCAGGCGGAACAATCAACTACGATTGCAGAGGGGTCAGTTGGAATGATTGGTGAGAACCGCGCCGTCTTTAACTCGACAAATAAGGAAAGCTTACTTTTCTTTTATGGAGTGGATACCATTGAGCAATACCAAGCGCATCTCTTCAATGATACCGGCATTCGTGTTAATCGAGGTACTTTATCTTGGCCTAACGCATTAGAAAATCGTTTGGTGTATAAAAGCTACAACTTGGATGACTCTGCCTCAATACAATGGAGAGACAATGAGATTTCTGTTGTGCAGTCTAATTCAAGCACATTCTTTGTCACTCAATTATCTGCAGATTCTATTGTAAAGGTTCAAGAAGTTATCTTGTCGGATGGCAGTCGTATAGATACCATGCATCTGGATGCCCTAGTCAATGAAGCCTTTCGAACGAGCCAGGGACAACTCCAGCAGTTTAGCGTTGACCAAGAGAGTCAAACTCTATCGAGCACCATTTACCAGCCTGAGCAAGTGCGCTTAGAAGCTGTTGTCTTCCCGCAGATTAAACTGATCTGGTTGGGGGGCATTTTAATGATGGGGGGCCTATTGTTAGGCGCAGGGTATCGATTTACGCAGAGAAGTAAGTAAACCCTACTTTTACAACTATGGAAAGCTGGCGTATTGCCCTTGTAGGCTCAGGCAGAATGGCGCATAATCTTAGCAAAGGATTTATACAGAACGGACATGTTGTATCTCATTTGATTGCTCGTCCGTCTAAAAAGGCTGAGGCTTTGTCCCAGCACTTAAATGCCCAATGGATTTCGCTTGACAACCTACAGCAAAATGGTCTTCAACAAGTAGATGTTGTCGTGCTTGCCGTCTCTGACGATGTGATTGAAGAGATATCATCGCTGTTTTCTGATGAAGTGCAAGGGCGTATTCCCATCGTGCATACCTCTGCATCAACCCCTATGGAAAGCCTAAAATCATTTAGGCGGTTTGGGGTATTTTATCCATTTCAAACCATGACCATTGGTCGAAACATCACATGGAATGAAGTTCCTATTCTTATCGAAGCCAATGATAAAGACCTTGAAGCAAGATTGATGCAGCTTGCTACAACGATCAGTGCAAAAGCACAAATTATGAGTCATACGCAGCGGAAAGCTTTACATCTTGCGGGGGTCTATGTAAACAATTTTACGAATCACTTGGTCAATCTTGCACAGGATTACTTAGAAGAGCATGCCATTGACCCCTCCTTAACGCACGCCTTAGTACAAGAAACAATGCTTAAGGTGTTGGAGATCGGACCAAAACAGGCACAAACTGGACCTGCAATTCGAGGAGATGAAAAAACTATAGCCGCTCACCTCGCCGAACTTCAAGACAAAGAAAAACTTGCCAAGATCTACAAGCAGCTCAGTGAAAGTATTCGAGATTACAATAAATAAGCGTTAGAAACGATGCGTTCTCGGCTTGTAAATATCTTTTTTATTGGACTTAGCATTGGAGGTGAAGCGATTTATGTCCACGAGGGAAAGGCGAACGTTTTATTACTCTGTATCCTGGTGGTTTTTGCAACCCTTTGCATTGCCCTTGGGGGTTATCTTGACAATGACCGCTATGACCATGTAATCGATCGTGCCAATGGTAAAGAAGGAATCATCGTGAACAAGAACATAATCTTCGCGCTCTACTCTATTGGTACAATCCTAGGAATACTCTATGGCTTGTTCCAATTCCAAGGTATTTGGAGTAAAATCCTTACCCATAGCTTTTGCTTTTTATTACCTGCTATTCTCTTGCACTTTTATGCCTCAACATTAAGTCGGTATAAAGGAATTGGGAATATTATTATTGCAGGATTGTGTTGTTTTTCATTAGCCCTACCAGGGCTTATCACATCTTGCACAAGGAAGGATTATTGGATCGCATTGACACCGTTTCTCTTGATTCTGTTTGTTTCGACCTATATCAGAGAAATAGCCAAGGATGCTGAAGACGTAAAGGGAGATCTTGCCCATGGGAGAACAACACTACCCGTCCTCCTAGGAAACTACTTTGCCACCTTTTTCACCATGCTTAACTTCCTTACATTGGCTCTTGTTATTCTTGGTTTTGGACTATATTACAAATACACCTGGATTGCAATTGCCTTGACAAGTTATCTCATGGTATTTAATGTCTTGAGAAAATCGTTCAGCTGGCGAAAGACGCAGCAAGCTTGGAAGGGTTTTATAGCACTCGGTGTACTGCTACGCATTCTATTTTTACATACTGATATTCTATGATTGCTGCGAATAAAAACGTCATATTAGCCTCTGGATCGCCTAGAAGAAAGGAACTCTTATCCCTTGTAATTGACACCTTTACCTGCCTATCTCTTGATATTGACGAATCCTTTCCTTCTTCAATACCTGCCCATGAGGTAGCCGCTCATTTAGCGGTAAAAAAAGCTGAAATAGCCCATCAACGATGTGCTGAAGAATCGATTGTTATCACCGCGGATACCACGGTAATCTGCGACGAGATTCTGCTTGAAAAACCACAGTCGGTAAAAGAAGCAGCTCAATTTTTGAATACCCTATCCAATCGATGGCACGAGGTCGTAACTGCAGCATGTATACGCCACGGCGACCAGCAATTCCTCCACACTTCCGTCAATAAAGTACGTTTTGCGTCCTTACCAAGCGATGTAATAGAAGACTATATCCGAACAGGTAGTCCAATGGATAAAGCGGGTGGCTATGGAATCCAGGATGATTTTGGCAAAGTCTTTATTGAAAAGATTGAAGGAGACTACCAAGCCGTTATGGGGCTCCAAGTCAGTTGGGTTTATAAGAAACTAGATGAGTTAATCAACTAGTTATTCGTTGGATTTCTTTCGTGCAATGCTATAGTTGATGCCCACCCAGAGACCTAGGTGGCGCTCCCGATCGTCATCGCGTACAATATATTGATGATGGAAGCCGGCTTCTAGAGCAAAATCTTTGATACCTTGCCAACCAAGTCCAGCATAGACCCAATTTTGCTGAAACTGAGCTACAGGATTAGCCTTTCCTGTTGGCATTTGGACGAAGGCTTCATTGAAAAATCTCATGTAAACTTTGTCACTTAAATCCTCTACATAGGTGATTCGATGGCGCAACCTATTACGAAAATTAAACCCATCGTGCTCAGGTATTCCTAGCGAATTACTTAAAAGAGCACTCGTAAATCGGTGTTCCAAGCGTATGGCATGAGTTAGTCGTCCCTTCCATAGCGGATGATAAAAAGCCACATCCTCCCAAACGTTATGCTCTAGAGCGACAAGGTCAGGTTGTCCACTCCGATAAGGCCAATTTTGAATATGCGTGTATCCTCCAGTAACCGTAAAATGATCTGCAACCTTCCATTCAACCTTTGGTCGTATCAATAACTGAAAGGGTTCCCCTACAAACTCCGTCATTCGCCAATGAAACTCGTTGGATAACCTCACCTTAGAGGATACGGGATAATGAACCTGCAGCGTTGACCATAGATCCGCATAGTTATCCTGGGCCAGCAGGGCTTGACTTCCGAGGATGTAAAAACTTACTAGAAGCAACCCATATTTTACTCTATTACGGTAATTCATTCTCTAATTTTTAGCATTATGCTCGTAATAGAATTTGCATAATTGTTCCCTTCTTGGAAGATGATTTTACGTAAATTTTTCCACGATGGTAGTCCTCAATAATACGCTTGGCTAAGGATAGACCAAGCCCCCACCCTCGTGTTTTTGTAGTATATCCAGGCTTGAAAATCTTACGATAAGAAGATCTTGGAATCCCACCACCAGTGTCCTCGATATCCACCATTACATGACTGCCTTTTTGATACGCATGAACCGTTATAGTTCCATCCCCTTGCATGGCATCTAAGGCATTTTTCATAACATTTTCTACTACCCATTCAAACAGGGGAACGTTTATTTTGACGAGGGGTAGGTTTTTCGCATAATTCCCATAAAACACAACCCGCTCCGAGGAACGCAACCTCAGATAATTCATCATTTTTTCCAGCAAAGTCTCGAGGCGCTCATCGGATAAATCAGGTTTCGAACCAATTTTGGAAAATCGATCGGATATAAGCTGAAGTCGATTTACATCTTTTGTGATTTCCGGCAACATACCGTACTTACCAGGATGATCCGCCTCTTCATCTTGCATCATAGAAATCCAGGCATCTAATGCAGAGATAGGTGTACCTAACTGATGGGCAGTCTCCTTAGCCATACCAATCCATACTCGATTTTGCTCTGCATTACGAGAGGAGTTAAATACAAAATATCCCACTATACCAAAGGCAATTATTGTGAGATAGAAAAAGACCGGAAAGTATCGAAGCTGCTTATAGGTTGCCGAGTTATCATAATATACTTGATAGGACGCTCCTCCAATGTCAAGAGATATGGGCGCATTCGCTTTTCGCAAATCCTTTATCTCTTCTTGCAATCGATTGCCTGTGAGAGATGATATTTCATATTCATGGGCACTCACTGCTTGTCCCTTAGCGTCAACTACAATGATTGGAAAATCTGCACTTCGTTCAATATCCTCCAAAAAGGAGTTAAGTTGATTATAGGTGAGACTATTGTCGTAGTAAATCAAGAGATCGCGGTTACTCAAATGAATAGGAATGGGCTTGTTAATCGCTTGAAGCCGAAGTCTCAGCTTATTGATATCTGTCGTGTCTTCTGGATTAAATCCATGAACAATTAATGCATTATTATCCTCATCGACTACAAGAATTGGAAACTCGGCATTGGCTTCGATCTCCTCTAAAAAGGCATTTAGTCTATTATTGATGAAGGCAACAAAACGCTTAAAAGAAGAGGAATAACTTTGATAAAGAATTTGGTACTTGCCCGAGTTGCCAAGATAAACCACATCTTGGAACAAAGTGTCGTGAGTGCGGCCTTCGGCATCTGTAAAAACAAAGCGGAACTCGTCATCTAAATACGATTCGATCTCCTCAATCCCCCCTTCGTTAAGTGCATCAATATCCTGATCATCCGGAAGATTACGAGCGGCCACTACCTGTTCTTCATCAGGGTCGTAGAGAAGCAATGGTATGGTGTTGTTGTTAAGAATAGCATCGAAGGAGACGTTACCTCCACAGTCTAGTAAGCGATTTTGAAACAACTCGTCATAGGTCTTTAATATCAAATTGAAATAGGACTCTTCGGATGCTTTTAAAGCAACCTCTAAAGCATCTCTTTCAGATTCTATCGCTGCAATGTTCTGTATGCGCTTGGCCCAGACTTGCACTTGCATAACCTTTGTGCTATCTCTATCGTCTTGTATCGTACTGACATCCTTTACATGCAGCGCCCACTGCTCGGCTTTTAATCGTTCGTGTTTTTCTATATCATGGACAATAAATTGTAACCTAATCAAGGTAGCCAGCACCGCAATTCCTGCGATAATAAAGAGCGTAAATCGAAGAGAAAAAGGATACCTCAACATCATGATCTAGTGAATAGTTAACATAACGAATTTTATTGGATTCCATTGCGTTCAAAACAAGCATTTCCCTTTAAAAATCGTAGATATACACGCTGATTTAAGCGGAAAATTGAAAATGAACAGCACATAAGCCAGGATTTTGCGCTTATTTTGCCCTATGTCAACCTTTAATCCAAGCGATATTGGCGTAAACAATGGGAATATCTTTGGATTTCCATACAACAAAGACGCTGCACAAATACATATCCTTCCCATAGCTTGGGAAGCTACCGCATCCTTTGGTAGAGGGTGCGCCCAATCCTATGAAGCCATTCGCCAGGCCTCGCTACAGTTGGATTTCTATGACGACAAGGGAGCATTTTGGAAGACCCCAGTATACATACATGAAGCCCTAGGAGAGATGCTGAACAACCAAGCAGCTCAAAAAGCAGCCAATCTGATTAATCATTTGGAAAATGGTGGTCAAATATTGGATAGAAAGGAGGAATTTGACGAAATCAACGCACTCTCCAAAGCTCTAAATGCACTCGTCGAAGAGCACTGTGGTAAGTTGATAAAACAGGAGAAAAAAATCATCATTTTGGGAGGCGATCACAGTGTTCCATTCGGATTGATTAGAGCACTTAGCAAAGATCAATCCTTTGGAATTCTACACTTTGATGCTCATGCGGATTTGAGACCGGGGTACGAGGGATTTACCTATTCCCATGCATCGATTATGCATCACGCAAGGCAACTTACCAACGTGGAATCCATCACCTCAGTCGGACTACGTGACATTTCACCTGGAGAAGTTAAAATTATTCGCAATGATACGCATATAAACGTATATAGCGACAAATATTTAGCTAATCAGCGGCTTGATTTACGTCCATTTAGCGCGGTTATTGAAGAAATTCTAGCCAATCTACCCAAGAAAATTTACCTTTCCTTTGACGTCGATTGTCTCGACCCATCGCTTTGCCCAAACACCGGAACTCCTGTCCCTGGCGGACTTAGTTGGCATGAAATTCAAGCCTTTTTAGATGCCCTTTATCACAGCGATATTGACATCGTTGGCGCAGATCTTTGTGAGACGGGAAATCATCCTTGGGATGCCCAAGTAAGTGCTCGTATTTTGTATCAATTTATAGGATTATTATCCTGATTTACGACTGCGCCTTAACCATGGCCGCAAAACGGCCATTTTGAGCAACTAATTCTTCCCACGTTCCAAATTCTTGTATTACACCGTGGTGCAATACCATGATTTTATCGGCATTTTGAATAGTCGATAATCGATGGGCAATAACAAGGCTTGTTTGATTCTTTATGAGATTCTCTACAGCATGCTGAATGATTCGTTCAGTTTCGGTATCTATGGACGAGGTAGCCTCATCCAAGATGAGCAATGCGGGGTCTTGAACTAAAGCTCGAACAAAGGATATCAGCTGCTTTTGTCCCATGGAAAGCATATTGCCCCGCTCTCCTACTTGGAAATCATAACCTCCTGGTAATTGCTCGATATATTCATGGGCACCTACAATTTTAGCTGCGCGAATGATCTGTTCTCGAGTTATTGAAGAGGACAACCGCACATTGTCCTCTATCGATCCCGAAAAGAGAAATACATCTTGTAAGACTACCGCCATTTGTCGCCTTAGATGCTTGAGGCTGTAAGATTCAAGCGGCTCGTCATCCACTGTAATGCTTCCTGAATCCAGCTCATAAAACCGCCCCAATACATTGATGATTGTTGTTTTACCTGACCCTGTAGAGCCCACTATGGCAAGCGTCTCACCTGGCTCAACGGTAAATGATATTCCTTTGAGAACAGCTTCTTCTGGAACATAGCTAAAGTGAACCTTGTCAAAGACTACTTTTCCTTTGAGTGGTCGTTCATTCTGACCCCTATCCTCAATAACAAAATCCTTGTCCAATAGATCAAAGACACGATTTGAGGCCACTAGACCCATCTGTAAGACATTGAACCGATCGGCAAGAAATCGGATGGGACGAAACAACATATTAATCAATAAGATGTAGGTAACCACCGTTCCTACACCACCTGGTTGCTTCACGACTTGGAGACCATGATCCCATGTTATATAGTTCACATAAAGATTGCCATCTAATATGCTACTTGTACCCGTCCAAACCATCAATCCAATGGCAATTGAAAGCAGGATTTCTACGGTAGGGAAAAATATTGAATAGTACCATATAGCTCGAATATTAGCCTTTCTATGTGCCGCGTTGATGGAATCAAATTTTGAAAATTCTTGCGCTTCCGCACCAAAAACCTGAATAACGCGCATTCCACTAATTCGCTCCTGCAAAAAAGCATTTAGACGAGCCACTTGATTGCGGACATCTTGAAAAGTCACCTTAACCTTTTCCTTAAAAATGTACGTGGCATAAAGCAAAAACGGTAGACTAATCATACTCGCTAATGCTAATGGCCAGCAAAAGACGAGCATCGAAACAATGATGACAATGAGCATTAGTATATCTGCAAAAATCAGAAGGATACCATTGGCAAAAATATCACTGATGGTCTCGGTATCATTGACCGTTCTCGTTGTACTTGTGCCAATTGGCGTGGTATCAAAATAGGTTAAACGCAACCGCATGACATGGCCAAATACACGATCTCTTAAATCCTTTACAACCGACTGACCCAATACTTTAGAGCTGTAGGTAAAGGAAAAACGAAAGACCGCCTCGGTCACCAAAACCCCGATCAAAAGAAGAAACATCGTTAGAAGTCCTTCCTGATTCTTAGGCAGAATATAGTTGTCGATGGCATCCTGAACGAGATAGGCGCGCATAGGACCAAGAAAGGCCAAAAATATCGCTAGGACAAGGGCAGAGTAAAAAAGCAGCCGGTGTGGTTTGGATAAACCCAACACGCGCTTGAGCACCGCCAAGTCGATGACACTACCCGTTATATCTTGTCCTTTATTAGCCATTATTCGTTGAATCAGATGCTGTTGGCAAAACCTCTTCGTAGCTTATTCCGACTAAAAATAGACCTTGTGGCGGAGCTGTCAATGATTTTGGTAGAGGTTTTCCATCCTTTAAAGCAGATTCCCAATCAGTTAGTGAGATTTTCCCTTGACCGAGATCTGCTAGTCCACCAACTATGCGGCGAACCATATTATGTAAAAATCTTCGTGCGGTAATCGTAAATACCAATTCGTCACCCTGCCTGTCCCATTGCGCTTGAACCACCTGGCATTGATAGTGCTCTTGACTTTCATCTCGCTTACTCATGGCCTGAAAGTCATCATATTTCAAAAGCATTTCCGATCCTTCCTTCATGCTCGTCCAATTCCATTGCTCAAAAGGTTGGACCCAGCGGTAGCGGTAGGTAAAGGGATTCCTCTTATTCGATATATAATACTTGTATGTTCTCCATCGGGCAGCATATCGAGCGTGAAAGTCTTCCGAAACGGGTGTACACTCATGTACAACGACTTCATCGGGAAGCATTTTGTTTAACCGGTACAGCAGATTATCTATCTCCTTTTGCGCGTCAAAGTGAGCAACATAGTGCGACGCATGCACACCACGATCGGTTCGGCCACAGCCTGTTAACGTAATTTTCTCTTGCAATAACTTTTCTAAGTTTTCCTGGAGCACGCCTTGGACGGTTCTGTCTTCAGGCTGTACTTGCCAACCAAAAAAAGCTTGACCGTCATAGCTTAGTGTCAACTTATATCGTGAAACTTGCATCATCATGACGAATGTACGGCACTTCAGTATCTTGTACTAAATTCTCGATTCATGATTATTCAGCAAATCCATTCAATCTATCTCGGGATATCAACTGCACTGCTCATCCTTTTTTCAGCTACTGGAGAATTCAGTTTTGCGCACTTCAATGGTTCTTTGGATCGACCAGTAATCGTTACGCTTCTTTCCATTTTAGTCGCAGCGTTGTTAGTGCTCACCATTTTCCGTGGGGAGCGCCCAGATATTCAGTACCGAATGACCACGGTCATCCTTGGGCTTCTCATAGCAATCTGTCTTGTCATGCTATCCTTGGGTTTGACAACGCTTTCCCAATCTTGGATCAACCTGAGTCCCCTATCTGGACTTGTGCTTATTCTGCTGAGCCGTAGAAGAATTAATCAAACTATGCACAGTCAAAAACGAAGTGACTCATTCTCATGATACTTCTCGCTGACGTTGGGGCAAGTAGTGCCAAAGTAGTCTATCTGGGGATGATGTTTCCCGTGGGAAGGTCTGTCCAAATGGTCTACAAAGGATTTAACCCCACCTATGACACTGAAGAGGTGATTTATGAACGAATTAGTAGTTGGTCCACGCCAAAAGGCAGTAAACATGATGTACATTCTGTCATCTTTTACGGTGCGGGTTGCATGCAATTGGATCGCGCCCAAAAAGTATCTAGAGTGCTTAAACACCATTTTACCAATGCCTCAGTCAAGGTTCATTCTGATCTCCTTGCGCCGATTCATACCAACCAAAGTGAAGCAGGTTATTATGCCATTTTAGGGACAGGTTCTGTCGGTTGTTATTTTGATGGTCAATCCATCCATCTACTCCAACCTTCTTTAGGTTTTCTTATCAATGATACAGGAAGTGGTTTTCATATTGGAAAGGTATTTTTAACGCATTTGCTATCTGGCAATATAGCTCATAAACCATTGACTACAGGTATTCAAGAAGAATGGGGCAATCCCCTTCAACAAGTCGACTGGGTTTCCGTTGAAAACGATTTAATCTTTCAATCAAGCGTGGCATCCATAGCAAAAATCATTGCCGCTTATCAAGAAGATCCAAGCATTCGATCCGTCCTTCTTGAATGTTTCGAATTATGGGTAAACGACCTAGTCAAACATGGACAAGATCCTATAAATAAATTACACCTCTCAGGGTCTGTGGGCTTCCACTTTAAAGGAGTTATTCAAGAAGTGCTTTCGGCAAAGGGCATTCAAATTGGCCAATGCATCGCTTCCCCTATGACTGTCCTAGAAAAGCGACTAAACGTTGCATAACACCCAATAATTAACGACATTTAACGCATAAAGTGATTATTACTTTAGAACCATGATCCAACCTAGCAAAATTGCCGTCCTCACCAGCGGAGGAGATGCACCAGGCATGAACGCTGCTTTACGAGCTACAGTGCGTACTATATCCTGGCACAAAAAGTTAGCCTACGGAGTATATCGTGGTTATGATGGTCTTATATCAAATGACATCAAATACCTAGATGCAAGATCAGTAAATCACATCTTGGGCCGCGGAGGAACCATGCTTAAGTCGGCTCGTTCAGAGGGATTTCGAACAAAAGAAGGCCGTCAAACAGCCTTTGAAAACTTAAGTGCTCAAGGCATTGACAGCCTTATTGTTATCGGAGGAGACGGATCATTAACTGGAGCACACCTCATGCATGAGGAACACGGCATTCCAATTGTTGGCATACCGGCTACCATAGATAACGACTTAATGGGTACTGATGAATCCATTGGATTTGACACCGCACTGAATACAGCAGTTGAAGCCGTTGATAAAATTCGAGACACCGCGGCATCCCATAATAGGTTGTTCTTAATAGAAGTTATGGGACGAAACAGCGGCGAGATTGCCTTGGCAACCGGAATTGCAACGGGAGCCCTTGCCGTCATGACACCTGAAGAAGACCTTACTGTAGATGACCTTATTCAAAGTCTTGAACGAGGTCGTCGAAATAAAAAAACATCGAACATTGTTATTGTTGCTGAAGGCTATGGAAAAAATGGTGCCGAGAATCTTGGTAAAGTAATTCAAGAACGAGCGGAGCTCTACGAAACAAAAGTCACGGTATTAGGACACATTCAACGTGGAGGCCAGCCATCCGTAAGAGATCGCTTATTGGCGAGTGAACTCGGCCATGCAGCAGTAGAAGCGCTTATGAATGGTAAAAAGGATATCATGGTGGGCCTAAAGCAAAGTAACATTGAGCACATCCCTATTTTGGAGGCCGTGCAAAGCAAAAAACATCTAAACCCAAATTATCTTCAACTTGTAAAAGAATTATCGATATGAAAAACATAGCTATCAATGGATTTGGACGTATTGGACGTCTGACATTCAGAAACTTAATGCAACGAAAGGACCTCAAGGTAACGGCCATAAACGACCTTACAGATATCAATACATTGGCCCACTTGCTAAAATACGACTCCGTTCAAGGGAAATATCCAGGAGAAGTGCATGTCGAAGGTAACGCACTTATTGTAGACGGACACAGCATTGAGATTACGGCTGAAAGAGACCCAAGCAACTTGCCTTGGAATAATCACAAAATTGACCTCGTTGTTGAATCAACAGGACGTTTTTTAACTACCGAGTTAGCTCAAAAGCATATTGACGCCGGAGCTACGCGCGTTCTTCTTTCAGCACCAGCTAAATCAGCTGATATACCAACATTTGTCCTTGGTGTTAATGACAGTGGATTATCCGATCAGCCGATTGTGTCCAACGCTAGTTGTACAACAAATTGCGGTGCTCCCATGACCAAGGTTATTCATGATCACTTAGTCGTAGAACGTGGATTTTTAACTACCGTACATGCCTACACTTCCGATCAAAACATTCTCGATGCACCGCACGCTGACTTGCGTCGTGCACGTGCTGCGGCTTTGAGCATTATTCCAACAAAAACGGGGGCCGCCAAGGCCATAGGTCTAGTTATGCCTTCAATGCAAGGAAAAATCGATGGTGTTGCTGCAAGAGTCCCAACACCAACGGGATCCTTCACTCAGATTTCATTCCAAACGGAGAAAACAGCATCGATTGAAGAGATCATGCAATTCTTTAAAGAGGCTGCTGCAAGCAACCTAAAGGGTGTATTGGAATACTCTGAAGACCCGCTAGTCTCTACAGATATTATTGGAAATCCACACTCTTGTATTTTTGACGCGACCTTAACTAAAGCGTCTGAAAACCTTATTACAGTATTTGGTTGGTATGACAATGAGATGGGATATGCCACACGCATGGCAGATATGACGGAACGCATGACGGCGTAGTCCCTTTCTTGTATTTTACCTTTCGAATCCTTTAACTAACAATCATGATAATAGTAGCCGACAGTGGATCCATGAAGTGTGATTGGGCAGTAGTTGCCCGAGACGGCAGGGTGGTAAAAGAGTTCAAGACAATGGGCTTCCATCCCCTGTTTCACTCATCAACTTTGATTGAAAAGATACTGGGTCATATGAGTGAGTTTAAGACCATCGCCTCTCAAATAGAAGAAGTATACTTCTACGGACCAGGTAATGATATTCCTCAACGTGCTCACATTATCGAGACGGCTATGCGCAATATTTTTAGTCATGCTGAAGCAGTAGAAGTCGCCGACGATATTACAGCGAGCGCTTATGCCTCGTACAAAGGCGAACCTGTTATTGCTTGCATCCTCGGCACATCCTCTCACGCTTGTACCTACGACGGAAAAGAAGTCGTTTTAGCAAGACCGCCATTAGGTTTCATTCTCGGGAGCGAAGGCAGTGGGTCCTATTTTGGTAAAAAAATTATACGGGATTATTTCTACAACCGCCTACCCGAAGATCTACACCAAGCCTTTTCGGAACGATACAACCTGAATGTTGAAGAGTTTACCGATCGATTGTATAGAGACCCTCAGGCCCATGTTTATGTTGCCGGCTTTATGCAATTTGTATGCGACAACCGCGAACATCCATACATTCAAAAGATAAGTGAAAAAGGATTTAGAAAGTTTATTGAAAACCAAATCGTTAAGTTTGAGAACGCTGAGTCCATGCCAATTCACTTCCTTGGTAGTGTAGCCTATTTCTTTCAAGATCAGATAAAGACCTTGTGTGAAGAGTATAACCTCAAGCCAAAGACCTTTAATCGTAAGCCTGTAGTCAATCTCCTTAACTACCACACTACAGGCAAGCAATAGTTACAAGTTGATTTAATGCTCAGGGCTTAGGCAAAAACTCCGCTGGGATCTCATAAAGGACAAAGCCATTTCGATTGGATAGAAAAATCCATTCTGGGGGTACTCCTTGGTTTTCTACAACGTTACTTCGCGTAACAACAAAAACCGGTCGACCATTAACCGTCATGGTATTGACCTCTTCAAAATGGGCAATATCTTCTGGGTTTCTCTTGAGATAAAAATGGTCGGCATAGGTCTTAAACCCATAGGTCACTACCACTACATCTTTTTTGGCTAACTCCTTATACATCTCAATAGCTGCTCGTTGAGTATAGCCCTCTATTCTCGGCACAACTAAATACACTATGGATTGAACCAAAATTGACACGGATAAAATGATTCCCAAAACCGCGCTTCTTCCGTGACCGCGGTTTGCCATAAAAAGAGATACCAGCATCCCGATAAAAAACAATCCTGCCAACCAAAGGATGGAAGGAGGCCAAGCCACTGACGCCTTGAGGTTATCCAATGCGAAAACATCGTTAATTGTGATATTTGACCATAACAATGAAGGACTATTCCCTATGAAATAGATGAGAACCATGGCCGAAGCAAAAAGCGACGATAAAAAAACAAGTAGAGATGTTTCCCACCAGCGCAAAGCTTCCTTATGCTTAGCAAGCATCCATAAACGAAGACTCGCCAAATATGTAATTGGGAAGTAAGCCAAAGACGAATAATGCATAATCTTTGTCTGAACCACTTCGAAAACAACAAGGACGGTAAACAGTGTAATAAGCATCCACAACATGAAATTTTGCGTTAATGCAGAATACTCTTCTCGTTTTTTCCATGCTGAAAATATGAGAGGAGCACATGGGAAAGTTCCAACGAACAGCAACAATACATGATACCCCATAAACCCACCGTGCCCCGCATCAGCCTGGCCAGCCAGCTCAAAATGGCGTTGAAGGAAGGCACCAAAAAAAGCCCAACCTTCTTGTTGAACATAGAAGAGTGTCCATATACCCAAAACAAGGCCCATGGAAACAAGCATCATAATCGCTTCATTAAGCCGAACAATTCGACGGAACCTAGACATGATAAAATAAGCGATAAACACAAGACCGGATAAGAACAGCGCAACTGGCCCCTTGGTCAGTATAGCTAAGCCTATAAACAGGCCACACAGCCTCATGGCTCGAAAGCGTCTTTTCTTTCGTCGACTGCTTGGCACAAACTCCCAGCTCTCCGTCATCTGAGCTAAAAAGTAGATGGCTAAAAAAATAAATAAGTTAAAGGTTGGGTCTATCAAGGCGGACTTGAAGTATAAAAAAGGAAGCATGCTCACTGCATAGACCATGGCCCAGAGTATACCAAAACCGCTCCCTTGAAGCCGTTTTCCTATCGTATATAAAGTCCATAAAGTAACTACCCCTATTAGCGCATTGGGCAGACGCGCCCCGAAAGATGATATCCCAAAGTATTTCATGGATAACGCTTGCATCCAAAAAAAGAAGGGTGGCTTTTCATAAAAAGGCTCAAATGCCATTTGCAACTTCAGCCAATCACGCGTTACAATCATTTCACGAGCAATCTCAGCAAAATTGATTTCATCCCAATCAAAAAGATGACTTCCCCCAAGCATTGGCAGATAAAGCAACAAACCAATGGGAATAATCCATAAACCGTAAGGCCACTTTCGAATATCGAAATAGTGAAGCATACAATGAATTTACAAGGATTGAATTAACCAAGTCTTTCTACTGGCTCTTATGCGATCTAGGGAAAATGCCATGATGCAGTGGAGCGCCCCAGAAAGCATGCCGTAAATACCTACCAAGCAAGCGATATACTATGCCTGCAGATAGCAGCCCCAATAACATTCCTGCAAAAACATCATGATAAAAATGCATTAACAAGTACATCCGAGAAAAACCAATCAATAAGGCAATACAGAGCGCGATTCCCTTGACTGCCTTTGACGCAGCGGATACAACTACAGAGAGCGCAATAGCAAAGGCTACGGCACTGTGTCCTGAGGGAAATGAAAAGTTTTCTGCCAGAGCGAATCCCTCCACTCTGTGCCATGTTTCATAATCAAGCACAGCATGGGGTCTAAGCCGGTCAGAAAAAACAAAACGTTTCAAGGCTTGAGCAGAAAGGCCAGCAACGGTAAAACTTATCAAGGATAATACAAAACCTCTTTTATTCACAAAAACTCCGATTAAGACGAAAAGAAAAATAATCAATGGGGCTTGAACGAGGCGAGTAGACCACACCATAACAAGGTCTAACCAGGGAGTATGCATGCCATTAATACAACGCAGGATGAACGTGGCATTAATAAAGAGCAATCCATGGCCGGCTAACAGACCGGCAAGAACAATCCAAAATCCGCGCCAATGAATCATCTTCATGAGGTAAAAATTCCACGATCATTTAAGGCACGAATAGCGAGATATAAACCAATAGGATACAGGATTATAGAGGGTAACCACATCGCAAGATGTGGGCTCAATACACCTTCTTCTGACATGTTTTCCGTAATCGAGGAAATAACCAAGTAGATGACAAAAATCACGATGGAAACAATGAGGGCGTACCCAATTCCGCCACGCTTAAGGATGGCTCCTAGTGACCCGCCAAACAGGAAAAAAAGGAAACAAGCGGAGGCCATCGTATACTTTCTATGAATATCATTCCAATGGTTGGCGTACAGCCGTTTGCGGTAGTCCAACATGGGCAGATTGCGCATGTAATTGGAGTTGATTTGTCCAAGCCTAGTTTGCACAACACTTTTTATACCAAGCCATTGTTCAGGAGACAAATCAATTAGTTTCTTATAGAAGTCCTCCTTTGTGACTTCTTGTGAATGATTTTGGCTTTTGGGTACCATATAAATGACATTGCCATCAGATAAGTTTCGCTCTAGGCTATCTATAAACCTTACCTGCTGCTCGACAAGTTTTCGAGATTCCGCTAAGGTATGCACCCCTTTATGACGTTCTGTTTTGAATGATTCCTCATCGGTCTCCTGCATGGTAAATCCACCTAAATCAAAGGAGCGGATCATCGTATCAAACTCAGTTACACTATATTCTGTCGGTGTATTTAGAGCATATAAATCGGAATACTCTGAATAGATACTTCCACGAAAGAATTCCAATTGCAAAATCGCCTGGTCGGAGGAAGTGGTGACCTTGGCTTCGTCCGCCACGATCATATACTGAATTTTCCGATCCTTGGTGTGGTCGTAGACGATTACCTGCCGTAATGTAGATCCATCGGGATCTTTACCTCCAATATATATAGTTATACCCTCAATGGCTTGATTAAAAGTCCGCTCATTAAACGATAGCGCTGGTCGCTTTTGACCAATGTCATACCTCAGCTGGTAAACCTTTTGAAAGGACTTTGGAATCAACGTATCGGCAAGAAAAAACGAGGAAAATCCCACTAAAATTGAGAGAAAGATCAAAGGGCGTATAAGCCTTAAATAGGAAATACCCGATGCTTTGGATGCCGTTATCTCATGATCCTCAGCCATACGTCCTATGACTAAAAGCGCCGATAACAAGACGGCTAAAGGAAGGGCTAATGGGAGTGTTTGAAGTGCAAAATGCATCATAAACTCCCCTAAAACCGACAACGGCAATCCTTTGCCAATAAGCTCATTGGCATACTTCCAAAGGCCTTGCATTACCAAGACAAAGTCGGCTACAAAAAGAGATAAGATAAACGGTCCAGCGTACCGCTTGACGAGACTAGAATCTAGTGGATTAAGCCATAACACAATCCAATGCTGTTAGGCACCTATGCGTTTGGTCAGTTGCTCAAACTGACTGAGCCAAAGTTGCTTTTGATCTTCTACTTCATCATCTTCGGTGAAGTCAGTGAGGTATAACACTGTGTCATTACTAATTTCCGACTTAGCGATTTCAAAGGAAAAGTACTCATCCTTTTCTCCATCAACCCATACGTAGACCACCTTTTCAGGGTCAATGCCCTCAACGAGCTGCGCATCTTCAGTAGAGCCATCCCAGCCAAAAGTGTATATATCCTCGTTAATATCACAGGACTCACAAAACCATTGGGTTAAGCCTGATGGCGTAGTGAGGAAAGAATACAAAATGGATGGTGAACTCCGAATTTGGTATTCCAATGAAAATTTTGTGCGTGCCATAGAGTGTATGTTACTAACCGTGATATACAAGATTAATTTGATTTAACAAAATCCTGCAAAGAAGATATCCCCAAAATGACGTGGATTGATGTCAATACTTGCTATATTTGCGCATTATTGCAAGAAAAAGAAAACATCTTCTTGTTTTTTTCGTATTTACGGTTACAAATTGAATCTGTTCTATGGGAATGCGTCAGCTGAAAATCACGAAGTCGATTACGAATCGCGAAAGCCAATCACTCGAAAAATACCTTCAAGAAATCGGAAAGGTTGACCTTCTGACTCCGGAAGACGAAGTAGACCTCGCACAGCGCATACGTCAGGGAGACCAAATTGCCCTAGAACGCCTTACCAAAGCCAACTTGAGATTCGTAGTTTCTGTTGCTAAGCAATACCAAAACCAAGGATTGTCTCTAAGCGATTTAATCAACGAAGGAAACTTGGGTTTGATCAAAGCTGCCCAGCGTTTTGATGAAACGCGTGGTTTCAAGTTTATCTCCTACGCAGTTTGGTGGATTCGTCAATCCATCTTGCAAGCACTAGCGGAACAATCAAGAATTGTGCGCCTTCCTTTGAATAAGGTAGGTTCACTTAATAAAATCAACAAGGCATTCTCTCAACTAGAACAAGAATTCGAACGTGAGCCAACACCAGAAGAACTAGCAGAAGTTCTTGAATTGCATGCTCAGGAAATCGAAACCACAATGGGGGTAGCTGCAAGGCACGTATCGGTCGATGCACCCTTTGTAGACGGAGAAGATAACTCGCTTCTTGATGTCTTAGAAGATCATAATACAGATCGAACAGACGCTAAGTTGGAATACTTGGATTCTCTTCGTCGAGAAATCGAACGTTCTCTATCTACCCTATCCGAGCGTCAAAGTGATGTGGTCAAACTGTATTTCGGTATAGGAGTTGAACATCCAATGTCCTTAGAAGACATCGGTGCAGAATTTGATTTAACAAGAGAACGAGTGCGCCAGATAAAAGATAAAGCAATCAATAAATTGCGTACGGCATCACGAAGCAAACTCTTGAAATCCTACCTTGGAGGATAAATCCACCCTTACCACGAATGCCCGATTAATGGGCGAAAACGGTTTCCCAGCGCATGACCTCCGCGCTACTAAAAAGTCTGCTGGTATGGGTTATAAAGGGAGAGAGTTCAGTTATGCCAGCCCAAAAGACCCCTGGTACAAAAAAGGTTTTATTCGTTTAATGGAATGGGTTGTTGGGAGGCCTTTTTTATATCGCATGTATCGCAAGCTAAACGATATGGAAGCTACCCCTCAAAACGTCTGGGGACATGGGCTCGACATCTTAGATATCAAAGTAAACTACGACGAGGACCAGCTTGACAAAATCCCTCCAAGTGGTCCGACCATCGTTGTTGCCAACCATCCATTTGGCATAGCAGATGGAGGTATGCTTGGTCACCTTGTTACAAGAAAACGAGATGACTTCTTTATCCTTGTCAATGAAATCATCAGCCGAGTTCCTCTACTAAAAGGCCATATGCTACCCGTAGAATTCTCACAAACCGAAGAGGGTAAAAAAATCAATCAAAACACTAAGGATCAAACTACAAAAAGGCTAAATAATGGAGACTGCCTAATCATCTTTCCAGGAGGTGGAGTAGCCACACGCAGCAATCCATTTAAGCGAGACTCCCTATCGGAATATAAGTGGAGATATTTTATTTGCAACCGAATACACGAGGCTAAATGCACTGTAGTTCCCATGTACTTTCATGGCGAAAACTCGTTTTGGTTCCATTTTGGAAGCTGGATTCATGTCAACTTGCGTATGTCTATGCTCCTCCGAGAACTAAAGAACAAACGCAATAAGACGCTGGACGTAACCATTGGTGATCCTATTCCTTACAGCACTATGGAAGGGATTAAGGATAAAGTGGAATTAATCAACTTTATTGAGGCCCAGACCATGCGACTTAAAGATTTTCCACCAAAATCTTAACCTGTGAGCAAACCACATTTAGATTGTGGTAAAGACTCTTACCTTCATAATCTATGATCGAGTTTTTATCCCTTGTTCCATATTTTTTACTCCTTCCTGCAATCCTCATAGGCTTCTATTGGGGTAAGGCAGCCTCTACAAACCATTTAGGCAAAGAGGTTTCTGCATTACAAACTGAGAATACCCTACAGAAAACTTCGCTAAAACAGTCTGAAGAAAAAACAGCGATCCTCGAACAGGATAAGCGACAAATTGAAGAAAAATTGTTTGAACTACAAGGACAAGTTGCTGCGCTTAAGGAAAAAAACACTGTAAGTCTAGAAGAGCGGCAAAAGCAGGAGCAAGCCTTACAAGAAAAGTTTGAAAACTTAGCCAATCGAGTTTTCGAGCACAGCAGCAAGACCTTTGTTGCCCGGCAAAAGAGTGAAATGGACACCTTGCTTCTGCCCTTTAAAAAGGATATGGACACCTTTAAATCCCAGGTCGAAAAGTACAATGAAAACTTTCTTACATCCAATGCAGCGCTCGACCAAAAACTAAAGCATATCACCGAGTTAAACAATCGGATGCTAGAAGATGCTAAAAACCTTACTGAAGCATTAAAAGGAGATAAACAAAAACAAGGTGCATGGGGTGAAATGGTCCTTGAGCGCATTCTTGAGATGAGTGGTTTAGAAAAAGGTCGGGAATATGTAACCCAAGATTCTTATACCAATGAGGACCGCAGTCGTATGCGGCCTGATGTGGTGGTCAACCTACCTGATGGAAAACGGATCATTATTGACTCAAAAGTCTCGCTCACAGCATATGAACGATATTATACCGTGGATGGTGATTCAGAGAAGGAAGTCCACCTCAAAAGCCATATTCAGTCCCTCAAAAATCATATTAAGTCGCTTGGGGACAAAGGCTATCAAAAACATGAAAGCCTAGACACCCTCGACTTTGTATTTATGTTTATCCCAATTGAAGGAGCATATAGCGTGGCCATAAGAGAAGACGATGGTTTATTGGATCTCGCTTTATCAAAAAATGTCATTTTAATGACGCCGTTAACCCTACTCTCTGCCCTGCGCACTGCAAACAATCTGTGGCGCATAGAAGATCAGAATGCCAATGCTAAGGAGATTGCTCGACTTGCAGGTCGCATTTATGAAAAACTTGCATTGAGTCTAGAAGATTTGGTAACTATTGGGAAAAATCTAGACAAATCCAAACAGGATTACGAGAACGTCATGGGACGATTGACGACCGGAAAGGGTAATCTTGTGCGAACCGCAGAAGAATTAAAAAAACTAGGTGCTGATACAACCAAGACGATTGATCCAAAGATCATAGAAAAAGCAAATGATAGTAGTCTAGACTCGCCGAATACTCTATCCCTAGAAGACCCAAAAGACTGATTTTACGGAATTGATTTGAAGTATGATGATAGGGCTTTATCATCTGCTTGGGTGGCTTTCCATAATTCAATTTCACCTTTGGGGTTAATCACCATAAACCGCGGTATCCACGTTAGGCCAATATATTGCCCAAGTTCGCCTTTCATTCCTTCTGGAAGATAAAGGTGATCCCCCTGTAGATTGTACGTTTCGATGGCATCAAGCCATCGGCTGCGTTCTTGGTCTACATTGACGTAAAGGAAAACCACGTTTTGTGGGTTGTTTGCCTTATAGTCCTTTAAGTATGGAAAACTCTCTATGCAGTCTCCACACCAACTCGCCCAGAAGTCAATTAAAACCGTTTGACCCTTGTAACGTGTGAGCACATCTCGAAGAGTTATTTCTTCTCCGCCGATTTCTTCCATCGTAACATCAGGAATGGTAGCATCCTCGTCAAATGATGTCTTGGGCTGACTGCATCCGACCTGACAAGTCACTAGGACCATTAGACATACCAAGAAGTTCAAGGCTTTTTTCATCAACATAATTCGAATGGGATTAGCGGGCAACTATAAAACGCTTAACAATCACTTCATCGATAGCCTTTACATAAAGCAGGTAGGTACCGTCATGTAAGTCCCCTACACTAATCGTCGCTTGAGTTTGCCCTAATACTTTCAGTTTAACCTTATGCTGCTTTCCACTGATATCATACACTTCAAATGCCTCAATCTCCTCGCCAGATACTGACCCTACACTTCGGTTAAAATAGATGTGAAGTACATCATTCGTTGGCACGGGGTAAACTGAAACCAAATTTTCCGCTTGACTTACTTCACCGATTGACGTAGCATCAAAATCGATAAAGCCTACGATTTCATTGTTCTGATTAACAATTAAGCCATCATTGAGCCCTATGACCAGTACACCACCTGTCGAATTGATATAGCTCATGAAATTCGATTGATTTTCTATGACGACTACCTCACCTGGGTTAAGAGAAATGGTGGTTTGTCCATTATTGATAGCAACAATATCATCAGGTGTGGTAAGAATTGATCCAGCATCTATGGTTATGGTATCCAACACGTCAGCACTTCCATCATCATTACATGGAATAAGAACCATCATACTGTCTCGACAGCCTAATGCATCGGTTACAAAGATTTCAAGCAAGCCCTCTCCCACGATAATGCCATTAGCGTTAGAGATTGAATTGCTATCTAGGAGCCAATCATATTGATAGGGCCCTACTCCTCCAGTGGATCCATTAATGGCTATAAATCCGTTTGTTTTACCACATTGGGGAGTATCCAAGGCATAGGAAATAGATATAGCGCTACAGACGATTTCCTCACAGGAAAGCTGGACATTTAGCGTGTCACGGCATCCCGAGTTATCAAAAATGATAAGTTCGTAATTCCCTGAATCCAATTGACCAAAATAGCCTGAAGTTGAGGGATCTCCGTTATTCAATGTATAAGTATATGGAGCGCTTCCACCGCTGACATTTGTCACACGTAACGAATTAGAGGCCGTGCCGCAATAACCAATGGTAGAATCTAAGTCATAGACAAACGACGTGCAACTACTTCCTCCCTGACAATCTAAAAAAATGGATGTCGAGTCGAGGCAACCATTGACATCCGTAACCACAACCGTGTAAAATCCAGAGGCAACATTATTTAAAACTTGGCCGGTACTGCCATTGCTCCAAGCATAGGAGTAAGGAGGGCTTCCTCCAGATACCCCCGTGATAGATATCGAACCATCCGCACTACCACAAGTTGCTACACTAGTCGAATAAGTCAGCGCCATAGAATCACATGCGGTTGGACCTAAGACTTCTCCTCTTGCTATAACGACAACCACATCCTCATCAAAAGCAACATTGACTCCTGCTGCATCTACGACCGATCCAGAATTTGCAAAACTTGGATGCTGAATAGACATAAACATAAACCGGTAATCGGGTGTAAAAGAGATTCCCGTCGGCTCGCAGCTATTGGGAGTATTAGCAAAAATATCTATGGAAGGATTGGTCAAATCATTATGGCCTGCTCGCGCTACCCATACATTCCCTTCCCCACCATCTTGTGTGATATATAGGTTGCCGAGGTTGTCAAAGCAAAGGTTGTCAGGCTGTCCAAAGGACAACGAAGTTTGACCTGAGCCATGATTAATGGTATAGGATGAGTTCCCGACATAGGTTTCAAAATTTGCAATGCTCAAGCCTAAGTCATCAAATCGATAAACCTTTCCATTGGTCGTAGAGGTAAAATATACTTGGCCTGTAATGGGATGAATCTCAACATCCTCCACTCGATTAAAATCAGCTGCTCCATTATTTCCTGCGAAACCCATCGTATTGTTGCATTCTGCTGGCGTTGAGTTGGGCACTTGTAACCAATCATAGTTGCCACTTCCTAAATCTCTTAAAACGTACAGGTTGCCGTTTCCTAAATTACCTTTTGACAACATGACTAACTTAAAGAGAAAGCCGTCTCCTTCGTCAGCCCCGGTGTATGCGACTAAACTATCTTGAGTAAAACATATATTCTCATGCTTACATCGACCCATAGACCAAATCTTGTCTGGCGTACCATCATTATTATAATCTATAATGGTCTTGGTTACAGGATCAATCTCAACATTCCAACCAAAGGTCTGGTAGCCATCCTTGGTACACGTTGCCTCAGTATATTCTTCACTGGTAATATAGGTGCCCCAAGGAGAAACACCCCCTGAACAGTTACGAAGTGTACCCGAAGATCCGACCCCACTACACCCATAGTAGCTAAAATCTACCTGCTGAGAGCTTGTGGTCTCCCACAGATTACTCGTTGGATTAAAGGAAAGATCAAAGAAAACTACTTGACCTGGGTCACCTATTCCAAAGATTTGCGGGCCTCCTTCAGAGTTTACTCCAAGGTATCCAGTAGTAGAACTTCCATTGGCTGATATAAAACTTGTAAAATCCAAGTTGGGCCCAACGCTACTTCCATCGGTCATGGTTATACCCCGACGTACGACTTGTTGCCAAACATGCGTGCTGGGAATATCTAAGAAGTCATCTTGATTTTCCGGAGGTACTGATGTCCACTCAGAAAAATGCTGAGCCGATGCAATTGAAGTGCATAGAAGTGCGATGATTAGGAGTAGAATTCTCATATTTTTTGATTCGCTGTTGTACTAAAGATACATTTTACGCCTTGGCTTAAGAAAGAATTCTAAAGGATACTAAACGTCATTTTCCTTGTTGCCAAAGCTTCCAAGAAGCCTTGGCTTGCCCCTGGAGCATGGTCATTCCATCAAGGGTTTTAGCACCTTGCTGCTCCACTGCTCTCAAAAAGGACGTCTTAACAGGATTATAGACCATATCAAATACTAGATGTTCCTGCCCTATAGACTCATAAGGAATCAAAGGACGTTGCTCTACATCAGGCCGCTGTCCCACAGGACTCGCATTGATGATCAATAAAAACTCCTGAATGACACGATGATCTAAATCAGCATAGCGCAGCGTATCCTCGTTCGATTGACTCCGAGATACAAAAGTTGGCCATATCTCCCAACTTCGGAGAACGTGAGCCGCTGCCCTTGCAGCACCTCCTGTGCCCAAAATCAATGCCTTCGTGTGCCAAGTTGTAACGTGCGGAGACAACGTTTCCTCTATACCTTTTATGTCCGTATTGTAGCCCTTCCATCCTTTTGGGCAATGAACAAGCGTATTGACTGCCCCAATCTCCTCTGCCTCAGGATCGAGTACATCGAGCAAGTCCATAATACTTGACTTATAGGGCATTGTTACATTGAAGCCATCATAATCTTTCATTAAAAAAATAGAAACGTCCTCTAGGCTATTGCATGAGCATAAGGAATAACTCCCCTTCAAAGGCTCTAGTCTTTTGCTGAATAGGGATGGACTCATCGAATGCCCTATGTCTTTTCCCAAGAGGCCGAGCTTCATCGTTAACCGTGGTTTTCTTTTCCTAGATACTCTATGCCTAGAACCGCACCAACACCGAGAGCCATCAACCCGAGCATGATCCAAAAGTTTATATCACCTACGCTATTTGAAGAGGGAATCCATCGCACGTAGTCAACAATCAAACCATCTTCACAAGCATTGGCCACCACTTGACCGTATTTATCCAATGGTTCACCTAGGGCATTTTTCTGATACAATGCTTCCTTCCAAGGCCAGATGACATAAAGTGATCCAAAGACGAATCCCGCCATTAATGCCAACGTTTCACTTTTAGCTCGTTCAAAAAGCATAGCAATAATTCGAGTCAAGGCTAAAAGCCCTAATCCTGCGCCGAGAGCAAGAGGTGCTAAAATAGAAAACTCTATATCTGAAACCGCATTGACCACTGTAGCATAGCTTCCCATAAGCAGTAATATGTATGACCCGCTTAGCCCCGGAAGGACCATGCTACAGGCAGCTACTAAGCCACATAAGGCCATGTACACAAAACCATCACCTCCTTTCATTGGAGGAAGGAATCCGATACCCATAGCAACAGCTACACCTACTACAAATAGCACAAAGGTGAGCACAGACCGTTCATCCACGCGTTTTACTACCGTATAAACCGAAGCTAGGATAAGTCCAAAGAAGAGGGCATTCACTTGCATTGGGTAGGCACATAACAAACCAGATAAAACATTGGCTAGGGCTATAATTCCAACCGCCACACCAAAAAACAACATCGATAGAAATCCGCCGTTGACATGCTTGAAAGCATCAAACCATTGAAGGCGAATCAATAATCGAATAAAATGCTTGTCTATCTGTTTCAGTGAAGAGAATATGTCGGCATATACCCCACCAACAAGCGCGATGGTTCCACCAGAAACTCCTGGAATGACATTCGCTATTCCCATAGCTAAGCCAACAGCAAAGGTCTGAATATATCGTCTAATTGACATGCGCCCAATGTATGGTTATGTGCGCAAAAGATTGGCAAAAAGAGGATCATCGGCCATGTGAGGCTCAGATAAAATCCAATGACTTGCCCGCTGCTCATCACAAACCATGCCTTGTTCTGCACTGACAATGGCCTGATTTCGTCGGCCCAAAGTGTAGCAGTATACAGCATGGGCAAAATGGAAGTCCGCCTCATGAGGGAAAAGCTCGATGCAATCTTCTAACCAGTCAATAGCATTCTGAACCGCCCCAGCTTCAACATAGAGCATGGCGAGTTCCATCATGAGGCGTTGATTATCAGGATTATCCTTGACGATGTCTTTGAGTAGCGAAATCGCTAACTCCCAATCACTAAGTTCCTTGTAGGCTTCCATCAACGTGATGGAATAATCGAGATTGCTGCGATTTAATCGAACAGCCTTTTCCAAAGGAGAAAGGCAATCTTCATATTTTTCTTCAGCCAACAAACAACAACCAAGACCATAGAAGGCCTCATCGTTTCTTGGATCTAATGATATACACCTTCTATAATATACCTTGGCTTCATCCACATCATTGACCATCGCATAGCAATTCGCTAAACGGAGGAAGACATCGCGATTGGGAAGGTTTAATTCAAGTACTGAATGATACAAGGCCAACGCCTTTTCATAATCCTGTAACTCCACGTAAAGGTCGGCACATAAAATCGATGCCGCATCGTGCCCTTCATTGATAGCCAAGACAAATTCCAAGGCAGAAATTGCCTCTTTGAGGTTTTCCATTCCGATATGAGCCTGAGCAATATTAAACCATGCCGCCTCATGATAGGGATCATTATCCAATAGTCCTTGGTGGATCTCTATACTCTTCGCATACATGCCCGTTAACTCCACGGCAAACCATAGACGATTGAGCGCATCGACATGCTTCGGATGGAGTTTAAGCAATGCCTCAAGGGCCTCTATAACTTCAACGTAGTGCTCGACATCTTCATAAATGTCAGCCAATTCGATGTATAATTCAATGGCCTCTTCTTTAGAAGCTATTCGCAAACGGTCGTTCACAAGATCGATGGCTTGTTGATGTTTATCCCGCATAGCAAGAAGATCTGCTCGATTGAGCACAATCTGTAGATCATTGGGTTGTAAACTTTCAGCAACATCGAGCCACTCTTCGGCTTGTTCCAATTGACCAAGCTCTAACAAAACTTCTGCATGCTTTAGACTCAAGGACCCTGCATACGGATGAGCTTTGCATCCTGATTGAATCAAACTTATAGCTTGTTCAAAGTCCCCGGTAGAAAAATAATGATCAAATAGCTCCTCATACTCCGAGACCTCTAGGTAGATAAAATCACCCATTGCCTTCGCCGTCTCATACTTTTGGATGATACGACCAAGGTCACTCATAAAGCCATCAAAATCCCTGTCAAACATAAGCTCACTTAGATCTTAATAGGAAAGATATATAATGCTCTGAGCATCTTTTGTAAATGTTCTTCACGCCAACGGATAATTGTGGATAGCCCTAAGAAAACGTCAGATTACAAGGGAATGTTGCCGTGTTTTTTACGTGGCAAGTTGTCGACCTTTTGAGAAAGCATATCCAACCCTCGCGCAATTTTAGCGCGGCTTTCTTCCGGCAGAATAACCGCATCGATAAACCCTCGTGCAGCAGCCTTATAAGGATTCATAAATTCTTCTCGGTAAGCCGCTACCTTTTCCTCAAGCATAGCCTCAGGATCATCAGCTTGTTTGATTTCATGCTTATAAATGATTTCCGCTGCACCTTGGGGTCCCATTACAGCAATTTCTGCATCTGGCCAAGCATAGTTTAAGTCTCCTCCAATATGTTTTGAAGACATAACATCGTAAGCTCCTCCATAGGCTTTGCGGGTTATAATGGTGATTTTAGGAACAGTGGCTTCTGCGTAAGCGTAGAGCAACTTGGCACCATTGGATATAATCCCATTCCACTCTTGGTCGGTTCCCGGTAAAAATCCAGGAACATCTACCAGGGTAACTAAAGGAATATTAAAACTGTCGCAAAAGCGTACAAATCGAGCTCCCTTTCTCGAAGATTCAATATCTAAAACACCCGCAAGTACGGCAGGCTGATTGGCTACTATGCCCACTGACCTACCCTCTATTCTAGCAAAGCCAACTAGTATATTTTCAGCATAATCCTTATGGATTTCAAAGAAGCTATTTTCATCAATGATGGCATATAGCACCTCCCGCATATCGTAGGGCTGAGATGCTGAAGAGGGCATTATATCTTGCAGCGATTCACCTGATACTGCAGGATCTAACGCTTCGGCTAAGGGAGGATTGTCTTCACAGTTTTGAGGGATGTAGGACAATAGTTGCTGAATACCCCGCAAAGCTTTAATCTCATCGGCAAAGGTGCAATGCGTCACTCCAGACTTACTGGCATGGCTTTGAGCGCCTCCTAACTCCTCAGAAGTAACTTCTTCATGGGTTACTGTTTTTACAACATTTGGTCCTGTGACAAACATGTAGGATGTTTTTTCCACCATGAGGATGAAGTCTGTAATGGCCGGTGAATAGACCGCCCCGCCCGCGCAAGGACCTAATATTGCGCTGATCTGAGGTACAACACCGCTCGCTCTTGTATTACGATAGAAAATATCTGCATAGCCTCCAAGGCTCTTTACGCCATCTTGGATACGCGCACCTCCACTGTCATTTAATCCAATGACCGGTGCACCATTCTGCATGGCAAGATCCATGATCTTACATATTTTTTCTGCGTGCGTCTCACTTAATGAGCCGCCAAAAACAGTAAAATCTTGACTGTATATGTAGACTAATCTCCCTTGAATTTTACCAAAACCAGTAACAACTCCATCTCCATAAAATGATTGATCGTTCTGAGCAGTACGAGCTTCAACAAACATCCCAATCTCCTCAAAGCTTCCTTTGTCGAGTAAGACCTCTATTCGTTCTCTTGCAGTTAGTTTGCCCTTGGCGTGCTGTTTTTCAATACGCTCTTCGCCTCCACCCAATTTTGCAATTTCTTTACGTTGTTGTAACTCCTTTTGTTTGTTCATCTGCTTTGATCAATTTTTTAGTCCCACCAACGAAATACCTTGGTGCCATAAATACCCTTTGATGATGAAGATAGAAAATTGCACCCGTAAGGTCCGCTAAGAATTTTTGATTTGCTCGATAGCCTTAGGAAAGAACCACTTAAACCATGCCAAGCCAAGCCCTCCTGTCAAAATCCAATAGACAATCTCACTAGACCATCCCCAAGCAAGACTTGTACAATTAATGCCATAAAAGAATAGAATCAAGAAGCCAATGAAGCCAATGCAACTCACAATTTCAATAACCAAGGACCAAGCGGTTTGGCCCAAGCCTACAATAGCATTAAATAAAATCGTACTAATGGAATACACCCACAAAGAGCCCATGGAGACATAGAGCGTCATCAAACCTACTTCGACGAGTTCAGGCGTTGTAATCCACAGGAGAAGGGTTCTTGGCATCAAGATTACAGGAATAGTGACCCCGATAGCGACTAAGAGGCTCAATCTTACCATTCGTTTGATAGTGGGAACAATCTCATCATAGGCTTCCTTCCCGACTAGATTGCCAATCGCCGTATTGGTGGTCGAAGCAAAAGCGTAAGACGTTACTCCAAAAAGAATGTAGAGATTTTTTACCGGTCCCGAAGCAGCCCAAGCCGTTGACCCCAATTTTCGCTCGACCAAAGTAAAAAATAGAAACCATGTAGTCAAGGCAACAATCGCTTGAAAAATAAGCGGCAACGACGTCCAATTGATTTGAGAAAAAAGTTGACGACTAAACGCCTTAAAATGGAAAATCTTGAGTCTTGGAATCAATCGTTGATACAACAATCCACCGATAAAAACTGCGAGGGAAACAACTTCTGCAATGTTTGAAGCCCACGCAGCACCTCGAATTCCCATCGGCTCGAAGCCAAATTTTCCAAAAACAAATACCCAATTCAGAAAGATGTTTGTCAATGACATTGAAGCGATGGCCACAGCAAGTATTTTAGTGCGCTCAATTCCACTATACATGGCCAACATCGCACAGCCTAGAAAAGAAAATCCAAATCCGATTTTCCGAATGGAGAGGTAATCCCACGAGGCTTCAATCGCTTCTGGTGTGTTGAGCAATGCCGACAATAAGGTCAAGCCAAACTGATCCACGAGCAAAAGAAGGAACATCGCCATGGCGAGCAGGGTGATCATCGCATGATCAACTATGGCTCCTACTTTGTGCAAGGCATTCGCACCAACTTGATTCGCTACTAGGATTTGAACCCCTTTGCAGTAGGCATATCCCATGATAAATATTGTGGTATATAGATGTCCCACGTAGCTGATAGCGCCTTGTTCAATCGGACCAACAAACTTCATAAAGTACATATCAGCAAAGCCGATTGCAGAATAGGCAAGGTTACCGAGAATCAGTGGAAGGGCAATGTTAAAAATTCGTTGATACGAAAAGCTCAATTGTCTCATTTATCATCCATGAGACGGCAAGGTAGTTAATGCCCTGAGGAAATCGCGCTTTTTTCAATTCAAAGAGCATAAGTATCTTCTGCAAAGCGCCAAAAATCATTACCTTTCCATTCAAATTGTTTACAATGAATGCAAGCAACCAAATGAACATTAAAATCGGTTTGATTAGTGTCTTTGCTATTCTAGCAGTGATTTTAGCAGCCCAGATTTGGGGTTACATAGGATTTTATAACGAAGTGCAGGTTTCTATTAGCGAGCAGGATGAATCCGTACGAGGTAAAATGGAAAGCTTAATTGAATTTCAAAAACTGCATATCGAGCAAAATAATACGTTTGCCCAGTTAGCCTATGCCACAAGCTCTGAAGAGCTTGAATCGTGGATAAATTACAATACCGCAACAGCCGCAGCGATCACCGATGCGCTCATCTCAGATCAAGCAAAACTCCAGATGCTTGTTGAATTCAGTTTTTTACATCGGATATCCATCATTACAAGTCAAATTGATGGGCTATATGATGAGGCTAATGAAGAGTCACTTGAAGACACTCTAAATGCATTGACAAAGCAATGGGTCCTATCCAATATGTCCAACAAGTATGTGGCTGATTTATATACCAACAAACCCAAAACCACGGTAGCTATAATTTTTGGATCGCAGGACAGCGTACAAATTGCAAAACTTGAGCAAGCGCTTTCTAACCCTGCAGATACTTCACGTGATTCAACAGTGAAACTTGAAGATCTGGTACTTACCCAGCTTAACAATGAGGGAATTGGAAGAATTGTCAGCGCGGTTAGACCAACAAGCGGCCATATTGAATTCATCTTCTCTTCGGGTAACCGACTTATCGATCGACTAAAAGCCGTCTACAATAAAGAAAATACAGTTCGCTTGGATGACGTGTCGCTTGGTTTGACCCAAGAATGGATTATGGCAAACTTTGATGGCTATCAAACAGAGCTTGCCGAGATTGCGAACACCTACCTAGCAAACATTCTCAATCAAGAAGCCATTCTTGTGAGTAACGGCCCTCTATCCCCTAGAAAGAGTCGTCTAGTTGAAATCCAAACAGAATTAGCAAGAACACTTGCTGATCTGCTAAGTATGGATTACCTGATTCGCGATTTAGCGCAAACCGACCTGGCCTACCATAATAACTGGATAGGGCGATACCCAGAGGCCAACACCTTAGAGTCCATTCAAAATACCTTAGCCGATAGCACTTTCAATGAGTTAGAATTTCTCAAAGAGGTTATGGAATTCGAGCAAGATGCTTTGGATACTGCAGAGCTGACATCCCTTGAACAATTGGGCACACCGGATAGTCTAGCTCAGGCGCTTTACACAAGATTTTCTTTGGGAAGCCAAGTTGCTTCCATGCTCAATGGAGGAAATAGCAACACCCTCTCTCTTTGGTTGTATACTGAAGATGCTAACGCCAACGGTTTCACTAAGATTTACCGAAATGAACTAGAACAAAACAGAAGCAATTTCAATACTTGGCGATCCATTGCAAACAACATTTTTACGTCAAACAAAAAAATATCAGACAAAGTCAAAACAGTAGGAGTTGTCGATATCGCATCGATGTTTAATGATGATATCGGCCCATTGACCTTCACTTTCTCCGTAGATTCTTCGGGATACTACATTACCGAGACTTTTCAGAAAGTGTCTCACGAGGGCAGCTTTGTCAAGATATACGAGGATCTTTACACGTATTACCTAAAAGGTGTGCGGGGTAGTATTGATCTCTCCACTAATGACGAGAACAAGGCCAATGCATCCGTGTATGAAAAATATGCAGGAAATCTTTTCAGCAATTCTACAGGACGTTTTATGGACTTCAAGGATGTCTTGGCAAGTAATCTCCATTTAGTAAATCTTGATAAAAACAGCTTTCAGGACCGATTAGAGGCTGTTGAAGCAAACTTTGATAAAACCTTTAATGATGCATACAATCAGCATAAAATTGAGGCGTTCAAGGCATTCAATGCGGTACTTGTCGACTCAACAGCAGATTCAACAGCATGGCAAATCTTTTCTATCGAGTGGGATATGAACTTCGAGAAAATCTTAAGCTTAGCAAGCCGCGTGATTAATGATGGAATAGGAGATGATGCAAGCTTTGGAGAGTTCAGCGTTTTAGTCGATGAAAACTACAACAAGGTTCAACGAGACATCCACAACCAACTGGTCATGGAGGCTTTTAGCGATGCAGTGATTGAAAAAAGCAATTTCAACCTTCGCCTAGGCAAATTCAATGTATTGGCAATAGAAATTAGTCGAGATGATTACTTAGGATTCTTAGATGGGATCAATCCTCCTGGGTATGCTTTCTTTAAAGGTCCATTGCGCAATGCCAAACAGACATTAATCGATCAAAGCCCCCTTGTGCTTACCGTACAAGGTGAGTTAAAGCCTGCAGACTCAGGTATTGAAGTGGGTGATGAAAGAAAAAACTGGGCTTCGGACAAGAAAGGGGACGAATAAAGGCTGAGGCTTGGTTACTCCGACGATTCACCTCTTTGACGAAACTTGCTTAATCGTTGCTTTTGACGGAAAGCAATGGAAAGCTTTACATGATGAGCAAGAGATTGAGCGAGATGGTCATCGCTTTTTTTCGAGTAAATTCCATCTGTTTCATCCAGAGCAACTCAGCACAAAGGAAGAGGAAACTCTATTCAAAGCCCATTTTAGTCATTACCAAGCTGCTGATTTTTTGATACAGCATGAAGAGGTCGCTAAAGGCCTTTATTTGTTCTGGGCATTTACAAAAGAAAACAGGTCGAAAGAATCAAAGGAAAGTGGTCAAGAGGATTTTCCTAAGACCCATATCGCATCGACTTGGCTCAAAGGGTGCCTGCATTCGGAGACAGCAGAAGACACACTGCATTGTATGGAGATACATAATAGGCTGTATGTTGCCCATATTCGCCAAAATCGATTGTTGTTTTACCAATCTTTTCCCTGTCCAAGTCATTCCATGATGCTATATTATATCTACCAATGCATACAAGAACTTCATCTCAAACCTGAATCGACTTTCTTTCAATGTCTAACTGAGACAGATCTTGACAATACTGTGAGTCAGGAACTTCAGGCAAGAATTGCCAATTTGTTTTTGGGAAATAGCTTCGAGGGCCTGCTGAATTCAATGGACAATAAACCGAAGTAACTATGCGCATAATTGGAGGACAGTTTCGTGGAAGGCCGCTTCGTCAACCTAAATTCAAGCCAACTCGGCCTACAACAGATATCGCCAAAGAAGGGTTGTTTAATATTCTAAGTAACCGTTTCAATTTTGACAAGGTCTCTTTTCTTGATCTCTTCAGTGGCACAGGAGCCATATCCTATGAGTTTGCCTCAAGAGGATGTCAAGATATTACAAGCGTCGAACGGCATAGACCCTGCCTAAATTTTATTAAGCAAACATCCCAAACACTAGGGATTCCCAACCACAAGATCTTCTCGATGGATGTGTTTAATTACATAAAGCGTTGCGAAACTTCCTATGACTTGATTTTTGCTGGGCCACCCTATGGGATGCCAAAGCTTGATACCTTACCCGATGTTATTATAGCTCAAAACATGATCAATGATATTGGATACCTTATTCTAGAGCATAATCCAAATCATGACTTCACCCATCATCCTCATTTTTTAGAATCCCGTAACTATGGTCAAACGATTTTTGCCATCTTTACAAAAGAAGAAGTGCAGAAATGAGCAAGATTGCAGTTTTCCCAGGGTCTTTCGACCCCATAACACTTGGCCATGTTGACATCGTGCAGCGATCGCTTCCATTGTTTGATAAAATCATTGTTGCTATCGGTCAAAACAGTCAAAAGAGTGGGCTCTTCCCTATTGAGGAGCGGAAAGCTTGGATTGAGCAGCTCTTCCCCAACCAGCCTAAACTTGAAGTGACAACCTACGAAGGCCTGACGGTAGATTTCTGCAAAAAGGTTAACGCCAACTACATCGTCCGAGGAATTCGCAGTGCAGCGGACTTTGAATATGAAAAGACCATAGCTCATCTAAATCATGCGATGGCTGAGGATATAGAAACCTTCCTCATTATCTCAAGGCCAGAATACTCCTCCATTAGCTCTACCATCGTCCGCGAAATCCTTCGAGGGAAAGGGGATGTTTCGCCCTTTGTGCCCGAGCTCGTTGTCGAAGGGATTAAGGGGCTTATGTAAACTCCTTCATTGTGACTCATCACGATTTAATGGACTTATGCGAGAGGCTACCCTATGCTGAAGAGTGTTTTCCCTTCAATGAGGAAACGTTGGTGTATAAAATCGGAGGAAAGATGTTTGCCCTAATTCCTCTTGAAAAAAACGGCATAATCATTCTAAAGCACTCCTCCGAAAGCATAGAAGAATTAAAGGAGTCACATCATGGCATTTCAGAGCCCGCCTATCTCTCCAAAAATCATTGGATACAAGTGAATACAAAACGCCACGGCTTGCACCGACATATAAAGGATTGGGTTGAAATGAGCTACAACCTCGTTGTGGCCGGCCTTCCCAAAAAGGAGCAACAAAAGTATCTCGCCTAAACGCCTGTAAACTCACGCCAGAAATTACAGGATAAATGGCTAAACTTGCAATTTAATCGACGCTTAATGATAAAGTATAACACAAAAAATTGGTTCCTCTTTTTATTTCGACATGGCTTAAAACATGTTCGAGGCCACTTTTCAAGTGTACTTGTTGTAGGGATATACACCGCATTGATTATACTCGCCCATGAACGCTTTTTCCCTGGACTAAGCTTGGACACCACCGTGTTTAAAATGCTGGGTATCGTCTTGGGTTTGCTACTAGTCTTTCGAACGAACAGTGCCTATGACAGATGGTGGGAAGGACGTAAGCAATTAGGCAAAATGGTCAATACAACGCGGAATCTTTCGATCAAGTGGTCTACTATGGTGGGAAAAGATCACAAATCCTTCGAGCAATTCAATCAATCGATCTACGCTTTTTTCTACACAGTAAAGGAACACCTTCGTGCCGGCAACTTTTCAAATGTGGGGTCTACTATTCCTTCAGCGCTCAAAAACGGCTGGGAAGAAGCTGATCATAAACCAAACTATATCCTGCAGCAAATGACTCAAATGATTCATAAAGCCTACCAATCCAAAACGATTGATGGTGATCAGTTAAGAATTCTTGAAAATGAAATGCATGAACTCATTAATATACTCGGTGCTTGTGAGCGTATTCGAAATACACCCATCCCTTTCAACTACGCATTACATATTAAACGAGTCGTGCTGCTCTTTTCCATGATGCTTCCATTTGCCTTTTTAGATAATACTGATGAGGATATTAAAGCGATTTATATTGTCGTTCCCATTGTAATGCTCGTCTTTTATACTATGGTAGGGCTTGAACTCATTGCAGAAGAGATTGAAGATCCATTTGGTTACGATGATGATGATCTTCCAGTAGATGAACTCTGCGCTAAAGTTGAGCGCAATATCAAAGAGATTATTCAGAACGCTTAGGAGAGTTCCTTCCTTCCCATCCACTTTTTTGTCCCGTTAACTATCTGGAAAACAGCAGGTTAGGAAATATTTAATTTTTTTTCATGGAATAATGAATCCCTTTTGACGGATCTGCCGTAAAAGTATGCATAGCTTATTTTTTAACCTTTAAATTTTTATCCATGAAAAAGCTAGCCATATTCTCTATTGCAACCCTTTTTGCAGGGTCAACAGTATTCGCTCAAAGTGAGTGGTATTCTCACAAAATGGACGTCTCTGTCCAAGGTAACGGTTACGCCGATTTAACAACATTGTACTACAGTGACGATGCTACTGCAGCATTTGACGCTTTGTATGATGCGTACAAGTTTCCTTCTGCTCCAGGTCAACCAACTCTCTATACTGAGATCTATGATGTGATGCAGTCGCTTAACGGTCGTAACGTCTCTCAGTTAGGTCAAACGATTCCTTTAGGTCTTGTTCCTGGTGCTGATGGTGTGTTCACCTTAGCCTTTGACCACGAGTCGTTCCCAGCAGGTTCGATTATGTTCCTTGAAGACAAAGTGTCTAACGAGTGGACTGATTTGAACTCATCTCCTAACTACACATTCTCAATGAATGCTGGAGATAACCCAGATCGTTTCTTAATCCACGTTACTCCTGGTATTACAGTAAGCGGTACGGATGGTGACTGTTCTTCTTCTTCAATGATCTCTATGGATATCCCTTCATATGTCCTTAATGGTCAGCAAGTAACTTGGGATTACTCTATCTCAAATGATAACGGTCAAGTTGTTACAGGTTCAAGTACTGCTTCTACTGACGTAACTGTTGGTCTTGATGGTGCGCAAAACGTTACTCTTCAATTCCTTGACTATACAGTGAATGCTTCTATCGATCTTAGCCAAGCTGCTACTCCTTCTATCAACCTTCCTGCTGACCTTGAAGTTGAAGCGGGTGAGTCGTTCACAATCGATGCAAACATTACTGAAGGTGATATCATCGAATTCTACATCGATGGACAGTTAGTTTCTTCTAACGGTGCTTCGTTCTCAGGTTCTCTTGAGGCTGGTGACTACACTGTAGAAGTTCGTGCAATCAGCGCTGAAGGATGTGAGTCTTCTGAAACAATGACGATCAAGGTGAACGAGGGCGTTACTTCGATCAATGACTTCGCAGCTGGTGAAGTATCTATCTTCTCTAAAGGAAGCAACGTTGAAGTTCGCTTAAGCGAAGCGCTTGCTGATGCTAACATCGCGATGTACAGCATGACAGGTCAAATGGTTGCTAACGAAACTGCAGCTGGTTCAGTGCACACCTTAAGCACTAAAAGCTTGAACAACGGTATCTACATCGTTGTCGTAAGCAACAATGACGGGATGATGAGCCAACAGGTGGCTATCGCAAAATAAGGTCTAACCAACGTAAATGGTTTTCATGGAAGGGAGCACTTAGGTGCTCCCTTTCTTATTTTTGTGATATGCAAAGCGCAATTCCAACGCTTAAGACCATTGGTAAAGTGGGAAGACCTCATGGCTATAAAGGAAATCTTCGGATTTTCCTTGACTATGACCTCGTTATTGATAGCCCCTCCTGGATCTGGTTGGACTTTGGCTATGACTATATTCCCTTTACCATTGAAGAGGTAATACGCCAACAAGGCCGAGATTGGGTAATTAAGCTCGAAAATTGCTCAAGCGAAGAGGAGGTCAAACCCTATGTGAATGCTTCCTTAGCAATCAGTGAAGAAGATTTCAATCATCTCCTGCCAGCATCGGAAAACATCGAATCATGGATAGGATGGAATGCCGTGGATGCCGATGGAGAGCCTATTGGTGTCGTTCATAGTATTGATCAAAGCACAGCTAATGGCATAATAGAAATACAACATATATCAGGCACCATGATTATTGTGCCCCATACTCATCATGTTGTTCTACTCGCCGAAAATGGTCAACTGACCCTGTCACTGCCTGATGGCTTGTTAGATGTGTATCTTTGAAATCTTATGTTGCGCATAGATATCTTATCAGCAGTACCTAATCTTCTTGATAGTCCTTTTAACCATTCCATCTTAAAACGAGCTCAAGAACGGGAGTTACTCGGCGTGCATGTTCATGATATACACGCTTTTGGTTTAGGAAAACACAAACAAATCGATGATTATGCCTATGGCGGAGGCGCGGGTATGGTCATGATGTGCGAACCACTTGCTCAGGCAATTGAATCTATTCCCAATTGGGAAAAAGCTGATGACATCATCTACTTAGCTCCCGATGGTGAAACTTGGAATCAAGGCACTGCCAATCAGCTATCGCTTGCCACCCATCTTATTCTAATTTGTGGTCATTATAAAGGAATTGATGAACGCATAAGAACTACCTATGTTACAAGAGAAGTATCCATTGGAGACTATGTGCTCTCGGGAGGTGAACTTGGAGCAGCTATTCTTGTAGATAGCATAGGCCGGCTAATTCCAGGCGTGTTAAACAATGAAAGCTCTGCATTGACCGATTCGTTTCAAGATGGACTTTTAGCACCTCCTGTATACACTCGACCCGAAACCTGGAGAGACCAAACAGTTCCTGAGATTTTGCGTTCAGGTAATGCCTCAAAAATTCAAGATTGGAAAGATGAACAACGCGAAAAACGAACCCAGGAACGCCGTCCCGATCTCCTTGAATAGATTGATTCCCTTCTTTTTTAGAAAATCTTCGAGAATTCAAGGGATTCCACTATCTTTGGCGTCCGATTAAACCTCGGTAAACTTTATTAATCGTTTAGAATAGACATCATGGACGCAAGAATTGCTAAAGTACAAGAAGCTGCAGCGAGTGAATTCAACCACCCTGAGTTTAAGGCAGGAGATACTGTATCTGTTGACTACAAAATTAAGGAAGGAGAAAAGGAAAGAATCCAGACCTACAAAGGTGTTGTGATCAATGTTCGTGGAGAAGGGACAGACAAAATGTTTACTGTACGTAAAATGTCCGGTGGTATCGGCGTAGAGCGTGTTTTCCCTCTTTATTCTCCCTTCGTAGATAAAATTGAAGTGACTAAACGTGGCAAAGTACGTCGTGCCAAGTTATTCTACCTACGAGGTCTTCAAGGTAATGCAGCGCGTATTAAAGAGAAAGTCACTCGATAGACTTTTTACGATTCTTTTTTCGCAACAACGTTGCATATATAGTATCTTTCAGAGATGATTAGCAATAGACAACTCCAGCTCTTCAATCTTTCATGGATATTAAGTATTCTATGTTTGATACACTGTATGACTTTGCCTTTAATTTCAATCTTTCTTCCCTTAATCAAGGTCAGTCATGAACTAAATGAAGTTATATCAAAGGTGTTTCTAGGTTTAGTAATCATCTTGAGTTTCAACCTTGTGATTAGAAACAGGATATTATGGAAAAGTCATAAAGGTTGGATTACCCTGCTAACCCTAGGTATACTCGGAATGTTTCTTAGCCACCCTCTTGCGCATTTTTTAGGATTAGAAGATCATGCAATCACCACTATTCTTATTACTGAGGTCCCTTTTTCAATTGCCTTGGTCACTGGACAATTAGTCCTACTTAGGGCAGCAAGAAACTGTTATTGCTGTGGGAACAGTTAGATAGTAAAACGGTTATTCTTCTGTTAGAGAAGAAGCAAGAGAAAATTTATTTACCTATTTCTCCACTACTTTGCCGCCAAACAGCCCCGTGAACATTATTATCGGTTACGGGAAGATACCCATACCCTGGTAGGCCACTCCAACTTTAGTTATCGCCAAGGTGAATGCTGCTGTACGGAGATCCGTCTTCGTTCGCTTTTGCGTCTCCTTAATCGCGTGATAGGCCTCAATCATGGTATCTTCTAACCCAGAGTTTACCAAATCCGTCTCATTGGAACCACGAATCATGGCTTTCTTTTCTCGAGCACCTACTGATTTACCCGTCATATCCTCAACCATCTCAATATAATTGATCTGCGTATTTTCTTCAAAACGCTTTTTCATTCGACCAAAGCGCACATGCGATAGATTCTTAAGCCATTCAAAGTAAGAAACAGTTACACCCCCTGCATTTGCATAGATATCCGGAAGAATTAAAATGTTTTTCTTGAGTAAAATATCTTGCCCTTCGCGCGTAATTGGACCATTGGCCGCCTCGGCAATAATTTTTGCCTTAACCTTTTTAGCATTGGACTTATTAATCTGATTTTCTAGTGCAGCTGGAATCAGAATATCGACATCCATATACAAGATGTCATTTCGTTCTTTGAGCACGCTTGCCCCAGGATATTCTAGCAATGACCCATTGGCTTGACGAAACTTATAGACCTTCTCGACGTCAAATCCTTCTGCACAATAGATTGATCCTTCACGCTCTGCGATACCTACTACTTTACTTCCGTATTCTTGAATGATTCGAGCTGCATGATATCCTACATTTCCAAGCCCCTGAACAGCCACTGTTTTCCCCTCGAGACCAACCTCAAGGCCAAGAGCTTCCATGTCCTTTTTGTAGCTACAGGCAACATTAAGTGCATACACTACTCCACGCCCCGTGGCTTCTGTTCGTCCTCGGATTCCGTAGAGATGCACCGGCTTTCCTGTAACACATCCATATCCATCCACCTCACCGGGTTTCAAGGTCGTATATGTATCGAGTATCCAAGCCATCTCTCGCTCACCTGATCCGTAATCAGGAGCAGGCACATCCAAGCCAGGGCCAATGAAATTTTTCTTGACTAGCTCCGTCGTATACCGACGCGTTATCTTTTCCATCATAGCTGGTGAAGTCTTGGAGGGACTTACCTTGATTCCTCCTTTTGCTCCACCAAATGGAACATCGACAATGGCACACTTATAGGTCATTAAGGCGGCCAACGCTTTTACCTCATCCTGATTAACAGCAGTTGAGAAACGAATGCCTCCTTTTGTTGGGAGTCGATGATGGCTATGTTGAACCCGATAGGCTTCAATTACATGTACTTCATTTCCCATCTTAACAGGAAACTTCATGCGATAAACACTATTGCACTGACGTATTTGGTCAAGTATTCCCTTTTGGAATCGGGTATACTTTGACGCCTGGTCAACATAATGTTCCACATCTTGATAAAAGCTATAATTCGACATAGTTTATGTTTTTATGACTTCGTGAAGGTAAGCAGGAAAAAGCCCTAATTGTTAAAATATTTTAAAAAAATGAATGCGCTTAATGGCTTAAAGAAGATTATTTCTCGAGCTTGCGCAATCGCCTCTCCAGATAAACAAGCACCCCTCCTAAACCGAGGAATACGATAAGAAGCACAATGATTACTACAGGATACTTTCCATCACCCCTAGGATTAAAAAAGGCCACCTTACTGAGTAGAGTCAACAGCTGCATTAAAATTGTCATTATTCTGCTAGTTTATATTATTTAAAGCATGCATCCTTCGGAGGATATCAAAGACCCAAAAACCAATGAAGGTCCACCCAATAACCGCAGGATAAAACACGCGGCGAAGCGCATCGTCTAAATCATACGATGAAAATGCTGGATTACCACCCTGACCTGGGTGTAAACTATCTACGCCTTGTAATCGCGGAAGAACAAAAATAAACATGATATAGAGCACAAAAGCGATCACATTATATGCCGCACTGATACGGGCCCGCTTGCGGGGATTATCAATACTGTTTCTTAAAAGGAAATAGGCTAAGTACATCAACACCCCAAGGCCCGCTCCATTTAACTTCGCATCACTAACCCAGAATGCACCCCATGTATACTTCGCCCATACCATACCAGTAAGCAGCCCCAGAATGCCAAATCCAAGGCCAACCGCATTAGCTAAGGATGCCCAAACATCATGCTCAAGATTATTTCCAAGGATATATTTAATGGCATAGATAAATCCAAAAAGCAATAAACCAACCATACCAAACCACATGGTAACATGAAACATAAGGTTCCGAATGGTCTCATCTAAAATGCGGCGATTAGGAAAAACAAATCCTTCACTCCCTCTTGAAAAAGAGGATATATCCTCGCTAACCAAATCCTCAATCCGGTGAGCACCTTTAGAGGGAATTGCATTATCGGAGCCCACTAAACCCATTGTCTCTGTGAAGGCAACCAAGTCGAGATAAGCCACATCCCCACTGCTATCGGAAAAATGAATGTTGCTAAGTAGAATGGTTAGGCTATCCGCTCCTTCAATGGAATAGTCTGTAATGGAATAGTATCCGTCAGGGCTATGAGCCCAAAGTTTAAGTGTTTTTTCTCCGAGAACAAAATCAGCATTGTGCGCCTTGACAGAGAGCAAGGTATCGGTGTTATGTTCTATTAGGTTGACTTGTATTCCCGAACTCAAGGGAGTTGCCAAGGCCATAAAAATGGCATAGAATGTTAAGCACAGCCCAAGAACTTTCCACCACCAATGTCGCAATAATCGATTCAAATTTTCCCGAGTTAATCACCCCAAATATAGGGAAAGAGCAATAAGCTTAAGCCAAGAATTAAACCATCAAAAATCAACAGAGAAGACAGGCTAGAAAGGCTAAAACCCTGCGCATACACAAGATCAATTGAGCTTAAGTTTTTAAGGATAAAGAGCAGGAGAGGAATGGCCAAAGGGAAACCAATCACTACCGCTAAAATCTGACTTTGACTGGTCTTAGAAGCCATTGATGCAATCAATGTAAACAGCGTAGTCATTCCCATAATTCCACAAAACATTACAGCAAGCCAATGGACGGAAAGCATGTAACTGTATGCAAAAACTTGATGAAAAATCAAGGTGAGCAGCAGGGAATGAAAAAGCGTCGTGACAAGAGAAGACAATAATTTTCCTGTAAAATAAACCAAGGGGTGAAGCAAGGAATAATAGTACAAGTCCCTACCCGATGCATCTCGAAAAAAAGAAGACGAGGTAGAATTGACTATCGTAAAAATCATAACAAGCCAAAAAATTACATGAACCACCTGACTCGACACATCAGTATGCCCAAGAAGAACCAGTCCTGCATACAATAAATAACTAGCGACCACGACAAACATGGTCTGAGCTGCCAGACCTTGTAAGTGTCTAAGTTCTGTCCTGAGCTCGTTGCCAAGAAAGACCCAATACCTAGAAATTTTACTACTCGTCATGCTAATTTGACTTGTTCTGCGTTATGAAAGTACAAATCCATGAAACATCTATAATTTCGATGACGTTATTTTTGTATGAGGTTTAAAGCATGACTAAGAACATTACACTCCTTCTTTTCTCTCTTTGTATTGGATGGGTACAACAATCGATTGGTCAAGATATACCTGCCAATGATTCGTTCACCATTCGCTTTGATTATGGCGGATTAGACAGCCTTACCTTCCCAAACAAACAAGATATTCAGCGGATACATAATCATCTTGATCAATTCTCGCGAGAAAATCCCGCATATTTTGTCGATCGCATCTATTTCACCATGCACGCCATACCTGAAGCCGTCAATAAACTTCGCTATGAGAATGCGTCCAATCGAATAACCAACGCAATCAACTATGATGTTAGAATCAATGCGGGGTTTGGGCAGGACTTTCGAAAGTTGGATAACACCCTGGATGTGGTGTTTGAATATGCACCAAGGGAATCTATTTCATACATAATGGATAAGCTGAAGCAAGTAGATGACATACGCTATTGGAATCCGACAGAAGATGGTCTCTTTCTCACGGAACAGGGAGCGCTTATTTACCTACCCAAAAACTCAGCAGTTCTTCCTCCTGGTTTTACAGCAGGAAGTAAAATTGAGCTATTGATATCCGAGGGTGTCGAGCCTCAGCAACTTATCAGCAATGGCATGCATACCACCACAGATCAAGGAGCTTTTTCACCAGTGTATGTCAATCGTTTTTACGCTCGCTTCGATGGCAACGTTATTCAGCCTAAACGCGCCGATTCATGGTTAATCATAATGCCCGGAGAAGCTATGGCTGCAAGCTACAGGGCAACACCAGATACGCTCGCTCACTTTACCGCAGATCAAAATGTCTCTAAATTTTGGACGCAAAGTGTTCAAAATCCCATCATCCTTTCAGGTCTGCTACACCTTATCGAGAATGGAGACACATCTAACCTTCATCATCTCCGAGACATCATGGATGGCGATTCAAAAGCTTTTAGTGAGTTAACGGAACAACAATTCAATGACGTCATTACCAGCCAAGTAAGGGATATCGAAGCCCTTGAATCAAGCTATTCTTCAATCTTCTCAGATGCTGGGCTTCCTAGTTTTACCAAGGTATACAGCCTAGCAAAAGAGCTTTTCAGCCAATACAACCGACCCTACTCCAAAGAAAATGAAATTATCGGCCGCGTGCTTGACAAGACAACGAGCATAATCCCTCATCCGCTGGCGGTCGATCAAGCTTTATATGAATTAGCTAGAAAATCTCTAGAGGTAAGTCTTGATGAGCTCAAGTCGAATCACAAGGAGTTATATAAGGCATGTAAAGAAGTATACAGCAATGAGGAGTTGGAGGAAAAACTAGCAACGCTCTATGAATCAGCCCTGATTTACAGAAGCATCAATTTACTTCAAAAGCAAGGCTTGTTCGAAGGCTGGCAAGTAATGGCAAATTATCCCAAATTTATGAGGGGAAAAGCAGATATTTTAGGTGATGAAGGGCTGGGATTATTGATGGGGTGGCACAACCTCTATTTCCCTCAGGAAATCTACATGAATACAACAAGTAATCGTCGCGACAATCAAGATAGCCCGCGAAGCTTAAGAGAGCGACCGATGTATGCCCATGTACTCAATAACGGATGGAACGGCCTTGGAAGACCCATTGAGAGAAAAGAAAACCCGACCCTATCGGTAGACTTTCCCTGTGCAGACTATGGTAAAGTATTTTTCTATGCAAAAGAAAGTGGTGCGGTAATCATTCCGAGGAGCTTTAATACCTACCATAGCTTCACGCGAAGCCTCGATGTGAGCACTGAAGGACACATTATTGCCTTTTTTATGGCCAATAGCCGACCGGTCTTATCCATTACTGCTGCAGATTTCTACAATGAAACCTGGGCCAATTTTGACTTTACACACTTACCACCGCGCACGATGTATACTGAGCTTACCAAACTTGGTAAACCTTAGTGGCCAGGCCCTACTCTAAGCTTAGCTTGGCGTAAAGCTCTTCCTTATTAGCATATAAAAATGCCGATAGATTACCAGGCATTACCAATAAGATTCTACCATCATTGAAAACATAAGGTGTATACTCCAACTTGGCATTGTTTATGAGTTGCTGTAAATGATGATCAACGACTCCTTGATATTTCTTTATTCCAGGTTCGATATGATGGGGAGCAATTAGCTGAGGCATCCTTAAATGTAAAACATGAAATCAATATGTATCTTCATTTGAGTGGTTTTTCGATCAAGACAAATCACACCATAACAAAATCAACTGCCATGCATTCACCCTATTTCAAAATGTTACCCTTTATGTTGATGGGGTTAATGATTCTAATGAGTTGCCGAAAAAGCTCCTATCAAGAAGCAATGAGCCAATTCGATCAAGAAGGTTATGAGCTGAATAAGGAGCGACAGGGTGGGCTTCTCATTATCAAGAAGGACCAAGTAAGCCAAAAAGGGCAGGCCACCGGGGAAACAGAGTACTACGTCAGAGCATCAAGTCAAGATTACTTGATCAAATTTTGCGAAAGTTACTGTACTAGAAGGCAGTTTGAGTCCATGTTATCTTGTGACCTTTCTGTGGATGATATGATGCACTTATGCTCTTGGAAAGGATCGTATCGTGTAAAACAGGGGGCATTAGATCATTGTGAAGTCGCCGATTCACTATCCGCAAGCAGAATTGGATATTATGCTGTGCTTATTCAAGACTAAACCAACGCGATCTGCCTTATGCATTAAGAACACCAGCTGGCATGCGTACGGCCAAATCGATTATGATAAACTCAATCCTAGCGACAAACCGTAGATTCTAAAACAAAACCGTTCAATAGTATCTTATGATTAACATTTAATCAGTGAATCAAACCAATTTGAATTAATCAGAGAAACTTCGCAGGATGCTAGTGAAACTTTGGTCATCTGCCCTGCATGGAATTGAAGCAAAACCCATTCGAATTGAAGTAGCCATTCATCAAGGAATAGGATACCACATGGTAGGCCTTCCCGACAACGCGATTCGAGAATCTTGGCATCGAATAGAAACCGCACTAAAAACGCTGGGTTACTCCATGCCGAGGCAGAAGATCATTGTTAATCTTGCGCCAGCAGATCTTAGGAAAGAAGGAAGCTCCTTTGACCTATGTATTGCCCTAGGCATATTGGGTGCATCAGGACAAATCGATATTGAACGCTTTACGCAATACTTGATTTTAGGGGAGCTCTCCTTAGACGGTATGGTGAAGCATGTTCAGGGAATTCTAGCAATGAGTAAAGTCGCTTTTGATCTTAAGTTGAAGGGTCTTATTCTACCTGAAAAGAATCGATTGCAAGGCCAGTGGATTAATTCAATGCCCATGATATTTATTGCTTCTCTTGCAGAACTTCTATCTCAAAACAACGCAAAAGAAGAGTGCTTTGAGTCCCCTTCAAGAAAAGAATACTCAAGTATAGCAAGTACAGACATTCCGGATTTCAAAGATGTTTATGGGCAAACTATTCCTAAACGGGCTATGCAAATTGCAGCAGCTGGTGGTCATAATTTACTGCTCATCGGTCCACCTGGTGCAGGAAAGACCATGTTAAGTCGATGTTTACCAAGTATCCTGCCCACACTATCCTATGAAGAATTCATTGAAACGCTCTCCATTCATGAAGTTGCAGGTCAAAACATTGATAATATATTAACAGGATTACGGCCCTTTAGAGACCCGCATCATACCACATCAGACGTGGCCTTGGTCGGAGGTGGGAGATTCCCGCAGCCCGGTGAAATTTCACTAGCTCATAATGGCGTGCTTTTTCTTGATGAGATGTACGAGTTTAAACGATCGACCTTAGAGGTACTTCGACAACCCATTGAATCCCATAAGATTACCATAAGTAGATCCAATGGAAAAGTTGAGTTTCCTGCGCGATTTATGTTGATTGCCAGTGTGAATCCTTGCCCTTGTGGCTATCTTAATCATCCTGCTATACAATGCACATGTTCTTCCCGGAAAATTGCACAATATCAATCGAAGATTAGTGGTCCACTGTTGGAACGAATCGATCTACAAATTGGAGTTGAACCCATTGATGCCAAAACACTCTTAGAAGTAGACAGTACAACGAAATTGGATAATCAATCTTCTGAAGTGCTCAGAGAAGGCGTCTTACAAGCTCGACAAAGACAAATGGATCGATTCAATGCAACAGGACTGAACGAGCAAATCATGCTGAATTCAATGATGTCTAGTGCTCAGATAAAAGCGCTTGTAAAGCTAGATGATCCAGGCAGAAAATTACTTCAACACACCATTGATAAACTCAATCTATCAGCTCGCCTTGTACATCGCACAATAAAAGTAGCCCGCACCATTGCTGATCTTGAGGGGTGTGACGAGGTCGGTGTAAATCATCTGTCTGAAGCTTTACAACTTCGCCGTGCGGTCTGATGCTGCGCTTTCCTTGAGTCTTTTACGGCGATGATAGACATAGACGCCTAGAGCCAAGATTATTGATAATCCTGCAAAAAAGATAACATAGAAAACGTTTCATGTACTTACTTCCCTCCAAAGCTAATCCATTAGTCGCTATACAGCATTTCCTCGACCCCTGCGCCCTAACTCTGCAACTTGGAGATGGTCGAGTATGCCATCATTAATCTCAAAGAGCAAAAGCGTTCTTATGGCATGAAAACCATGATGTCCGATAGCCCCAGGATTCATCATAAGGTGATTGTATTTAGGATCGCGCATTACCTTACAGATATGGGAATGGCCACAGATAAAGATATCACAAGGTGTCTGAGTAAAGATATCACGCACTCTTGAGGCATAACGGCCTGGATATCCGCCTATATGGGTCATAAAGATTCGAAGTCCTTGAATTTCAAAATGAAGATCCAGTGGATATTCCGCGCGAAACGTATGATCATCAATATTACCGTAGACCACTCTAAGCGAAGCAATAGTTTGTAACTCATCGATGACATTCCATGATCCGATGTCCCCAGCATGCCATATTTCATCCACGCCTTCGATGGCCGTTAAAATAGCTTGATCTATATGGCTATGGCTATCACTGAGTAATGCGATCTTCATATCGTCCTTCACGTTCTAATCGGCGTATGAGTTGGTGATACCCAATTACACCCAAAACATAAATTGATGCAGTAGCAAGTATAATAAATACATAGTCTATGCCGTAATCTCGTAGCTTGCCGAAAATCAAGGAGGAAAAAAACCATGAACCACTCCATATTGCGCTTTGAACGGAAGCGACTAATTCCCTATTTCGTTCGCCAACATAATACATACTCACCTCTGTTGTCAAGGGTCCAGCGCAATTCATCAAAGGTTGTCGAATCATAAAAGCCCCTAATGCAATGGGTAAGGCCCACGGCATTTCTGCATAAAACTGAGTCGTTCCCAACACGATTAAAATCAGCACTCCTACACTCTGAAGACCTGTAATTCCCGTTACATAGCCCAGATACTTTTTTATGGTAGGAATAAAGGTGGCAGTAATCATGACAAGTACGTGCGATAGCGCACCAAAAAGGGCAAAATAAGCATCCCCCAATCCATGAACCTTGGCAAAAAACATATTAATAAATGGAATCGTAAGCCCTGCACCAACTGCAATCATTAGTGTTGGAAGAATAGCCCACGTTATTCGGCGAATATCTTCACGCTGAACCGACGACAAACTGTTTTGGCCTGCAGACCGCTTTTTTTGGACATTTAACTCGTGCTTAGGGAGACGCATCAAAAAGACAAATCCTAGGAAGCTAATGAAATTAAAGGTGAGCAAGACATTCTTGAGATCAAGTTGCAAACCTCCAGACCGAAGGAAAAATACCAAAATACCTACCGTCAATGTGGCTAAACTAAAGGTCTGAAAGTAAAGGGTAATACTTGCCGTATGGTTTTCATTCTTTGCGGTTTTCAGAATGTAGGGCATGCCTGGCACATGGAAAAGTAAAAAACTCATCCCCCAACACATAAAGCACGCCCGCTGAATCAATTCAGAAGAGGTATCAAGAGAGAGAATCAATAGCAAACCAAAGATTGGCGTTAACAGAGCGCCTACTTGCATTACCGGCCGCAAACGCTTCCCTCGGATATACATTCCAAAGGGAAGCGCAAACAAAATGACCCCGAAATATCTCGTACTATGTAGGCTTGCAATTTGAGCATCTTCATAACCAAGATCCATCAAATAATAATTGAGTAACAGGAAGAGCGCAACATTTCCAAATTGAAGAAAAAGATCCCCTAAAACGAGCATACGGATCGAAGATTCTACACGGAGAAAGGGCTGAATAACCTCCCTTAAAAACCTAATCATTCGGCCCCATTCTGTGACTTTCTAAAACCTTGGACAACCATTGACTACTTGTTTCAGGTGTAACCCATTGGCAGTCTGTTTGGTTGCGAAACCAGGTAAGTTGGCGCTTAGCGTATCGTCTTGAATTTCTTTTGATGAGTCGAATGACTTCTTCTTTGGAGCGATTACCAGAGAAAAATGGCAGCCATTCTTGATAACCAATCGTATCGCCAAGCTTTTGAGCATTCTTATTTCTGAGTTTAGATACCTCATCCTCAAGGCCCTCTTGAATCATACAATCAACTCGCTCATCTATCCTTGCATACAATACCTCCCGTGGCCAATCTAAGGCAACCATATTCCAAGTGAAAGAGCGTTTTTTGGGGACAAACTCATCCTGCCATGCTTTCAGTGAGCGACCACTTGACTCCATGACCTCCAAGGCTCGAAGAATACGCCTAGGATTTTGCATATCAATGTGTCTTATGATGTTAGGATCTCTATCCTCCAACGCCTTTTGTAATGATTCAAGGCCCTCATTGACTTCAATTTTTCGCCACTTTTCGCGGATTGCTTCAGGAACAGGAGGCATGGGACTTAGTCCGTAAAGCACTGCTTGAATATACAGTCCAGATCCGCCAACCATCACCGCATGATCTGAAGTCTTAAAGATGGCATCTAACTGAACTAAGGCATCACGCTCATAATCTGCGACGTCATAGTCTTCATTTAGATTGAGTGAGTTGATAAAATGATGCTTAACATTAGAAAGCTCCTCCTCGATTGGCTTGGCCGTTCCAATATCCATACCTCGATAGAATTGGCGCGCATCGGCAGATAAGACGTCAGTCTCTAAACCTAGCGCGAGGTCTATTCCAAGAGAAGTCTTGCCGGAAGCAGTAGGCCCACCAATAATCCATAGCGTTTTCATTGGACTGGCGTTAAACCATGATCTGCACCCAGTTTAATCATAAGGGCTTTCGCCTCTTCCACATCGTTTTCAATATCTCCTTCAAGAATAGCCTCCTTAATCTGGCTTTTAATATCACCAATAGCCCGACAAGGACCAATACCAAACGTTTCCATGATCATTTCACCAGTTACTGGCGGTTGGAAATTACGCACTTGATCCTTAGCCTCAATATCGATACACTTTTGACGGACGAGGGTAAAATTCGCCATATATCGCTTTACGCGTGCCTTGTTTTTTGATGTGATATCCGCTTCACAGAGTGTAAAGAGACTCTCTAAATCTTCTCCTGCATCAAACAACAGTCTACGAATCGCACTATCTGAAATTTCATTTCTACTTAAAGGAATTGGCCTTAGGTGAAGTCGAACCATTTTCTCGACAAACTTTCGCTCTTCACCCAACGGAAGCTTAAAACGTTTAAAAATAGGCTTAACCATACGCTCACCTAAAACCTCATGGCCATGAAAGGTCCAACCTGCTTTGGCATCAAAGCGCTTTGTCTTTGGCTTCGCAATATCGTGGAGAATAGCCGACCAACGCAAGAATAAATCATCACTAGTCTGACAAACATTATCCAAGACTTGCAGGGTATGCAAAAAATTGTCCTTATGGGCCTTCCCATCACGCGTTTCCACGCCACAAAGGGTGACCATTTCAGGGAAGAAGCTTTCTAATAATCCTGTACTAAGTAGGAGTTTAAAGCCAACCGATGGCTTGGAGCTCAAAATGATTTTATTGACCTCCGTAGTGATTCGCTCTTGAGAGATGATCTCTAGTCTATGGACATTGCGCTGAATGGCCTCCAAGACTTCTGGGCGAATAAAAAAGTTTAACTGGGTAGCAAATCGAATGGCTCGAAGCATTCGCAATGGATCATCACTGAATGTTTGATCAGCATCCATTGGTGTTCGAATAACCTGTTGGGCAAGATCCTGTCTCCCATTAAACGGATCGACAAATTCCCCATAACGCTCCTTGTTTAAACAAATGGCCATAGCATTAATGGTAAAATCTCTTCGCCACTGATCATCTTCAAGACTGCCATCTTCTACTATTGGCTTGCGTGAATCCTTTTTATATGATTCCTTTCGAGCGCCTACAAATTCAAAATCGCCTCCTTGCCAAGCAAAATGTGCCGTACCAAATCGACTAAAAAACTGTACCGACAAGTCCTTGGAGATAAGGGATGCCGTGCGCTTAGCCCATTCAATACCAGAACCCACGCACACAAAATCAATATCGAAGTTTGTCCGCCTTCGGCCAAGGCATTGATCGCGGACATATCCCCCAACGACGTATGCCTCGATCCCTAATTGGTCAGCTGCCTCGCCAGCAATAGCAAAAATTGGATGATCCAGCATGTTGGACGATAATTTTCCCGACATATCGCGAAGATAAGAAGCTCTTAGCGCTTGAATTGTGTGTTTACAAAAGACTTATTCGAACAAGATAACCGCTATGATTTCTCAAATTGATCACTCGGTAGTTGTCCAACAAAAGATATTGAGCCTTTATTCCTGTTAAGGTTCCACTGAGTAAAGGAGCCTTGTCCAACTTAGTACTCTGAACCTTTGTCGGAAAATCCAGCATTGGGAAATTGAGGGGAACCCTGTCCTCGTGTACAAGATATTGCTGGAATTCAGAGGGTAAAACAGAATGTGCTTGATCTCGAAATGGCAGTATGTCTATGGCCTCATGCCTCTCTTTTAGCATCGCCTGCCAACTTGTTTTATCCTTAAAATGAGCTTTAAGAGCAACTTCAATTTGTCCCGCCAATTGACGGTATGGAGTTCGAGCAATGACACAAGCTTGAATCGCTCCTTGGTCAATCCAACGAGTAGGAATTTGATCATTACGCGTAACACCCACTTTTATTCCACTTGTCTGCGATAAATACACAATATGTGGCTTGACGTGATGCATAGCTTCCCATTCTGGATCTCTTCCACCCCCTAAATGGCCTTGACAACGTTCAGGATGAATAATGCATTCGCTGTTTTCTGGTGCATCTCGAAAACATGGATAGCAAAATCCTTGAGAGAAAGATTTATTGGTTTTACGACCGCAGACCACGCAGTGAATTTTACCTAGAAAAGCAATCTCTATGGAATGGCCGAGGTAGCCATTGAGGGGATGAAGTTGTGTTTCGGATTCATTGCTTAATCTAAGATTGTATTGAACCTCACTCCTCTTGACCGTGGTGACCATTTTTCTAAGATTCCCTTCAATTACCATACAATGAAAGTAGCTATTATCTCGAGATAATGAATAGAATTATACATAAACTAGCCAAAAAAAGAGATCGTACAAATTAGATATTTACGTATCTTTTTAGCTATATACGGATCAAATACACACTTTGGGAATGATTAAGTCGCTTGATCTTGGAGATAAGCGAACTCATTATTGTTTTGTTCGATAAAGGTCAGAATAGGCTCCTTTCCGAGTCCATTTCTTGCACAAGTCACAAAGCGGGGAGGCATGGCTTTCCACGATTCCATCATCTTTGCCTCAAAGGCGTCTCGTGTGGATTGAGACTTTGGGGGCTTGTCATTTTTTGTAAAGATGATCACGAAAGGAATCTTACTAATTCCTAGCCAAGTGATAAACTCCATATCAATTGCTTGAGGAGGAATACGTCCGTCAATCAGTAAAAAAAGATAAAGAAGCTGTTTCCTACGCAATATGTAATCCTGAATCATTCGCTGCCATTTTTGGCGTTGCGCTTTGGAAATTTTTGCATATCCATATCCTGGAAGATCAACGATATACCACGATCGATCAATGAGGAAATAATTGAGTTTTTGAGTTTTTCCTGGCTGTCCAGACGTTTTAGCCAAGTTTTTACGCCCTGTAAGCATATTGATTAGGGAGGATTTCCCGACATTTGATCTGCCGATAAAGGCGTACTCAGGCAATGAGCTGTTAGGACATAAATCCACGCGAGGATAGCTCGCAACATATTCGGATTGTGTGATGTTCATGCTGTACAAAGATATAAACCAAATAGAAGGCGTTGGCAGAACACATTAAACCCTACGATTCATCAAGCAATAATAAGAAGGCACAAGTCGAAGACATGTTCGACAATATTGCCCATCGCTATGACTTTTTAAACCATCTTTTGTCCCTAGGCATTGACCGGAGTTGGCGCAGAAAAGCCATACGCTGGCTAAATCAACAGCATTCCATTGAGGGTCAACAAGTCATGGATATGGCCACTGGTACCGGTGATTTTGCCATCGACCTAGCGAAAAGAACAGAAAATGTAGCTATTGTAGCGCTTGACCTCTCCGAACAAATGCTGAGCAAGGGTCGACAGAAGTCAAGTAAATATGGTCTAGATGATCGCATCACTTGGGTTAAGGGTGATGCCGAAGCCCTCCCCTACGAGGACAATACATATTCAGCGATGACCGTCGGCTTTGGCGTGCGCAATTTTGGAGATATTCGACAGGGCTTACGCGAAATGCATCGAATCTTAAAGCCCGGTGCTCCGCTTATTGTCCTTGAAGTTAGTCAGCCAAAGAAGTTTCCCATGCGTCAGGTCTTTGGCGTATACTTTCGGGGTATTCTCCCCTTTGTGGGTCGAGTATTCAGCAAAGATCATAGAGCCTACACCTACCTTCCAGAATCGGTGAAAGCTTTCCCTGAGGGTGAAGATTTTATAGCCTTACTTCATGAGGCAGGTTTTCACAATGGAAATCATCGTGCACTGACGGCAGGAATCTGTGCTATGTACACTTGTACTAAGTAATTTATTGCACAATCCCTCAATTTTTTGGGTTAGGATACGTTCCTAAGTAAGATGTATCTTCAAAACATGATCAAGCAAAAATCATCTTGGCTCTTTATGCTCCTTTTCCTCTTTGCAGCGGAGCAAGGCCATGCCCAACTGAACTACCTCGAAAAGGGGAATAAGCTGATCTATTTTGGGATTCATCTTGGCTTTAATCAAGGAGCGATGAAGCCCTTACGCAACGTAAGCCCAGGAAGCACAGACTCTGTAACTTTTGTGAATTCCACCTTTGGTCCTGGATTTAACATCGGTATCATAGGTAACTATCAATTTCATAAATACTTTGATCTCCGATTGATTCCAACCCTATCTTTTTCGGATCGAAACTTGATTTTTCGAGACGTAAACAACGTAGAAGTACCGAAAACTCTCTCGTCGATTTATCTGTCTTTCCCCTTAATGTTTCGCTATAAGTCAAAGCCCATCAAAGACTTTAGGATGTTTGTATTGGGTGGGATTCGCTATGACTTCGACCTAAGTGCGAAATCCAGTCGTCGAAATGCCGATGATCAAATTCTACTACAAACGCATGATGTGAGCTTTGAAACCGGCTTTGGATTTCAATTTTATCTGCCCTACGTCATTCTTAGTCCTGAATTTAAAGTCAGTCACGGTTTAATCAATCGAAAATTCCCTAATGAGAACTTGATTTATTCAAGAGCCATTGATAAGCTCTTTTCAAGGATGTTTACCATCTCATTAAACTTGGAAGGGTAATGCCTTATGTCCTTGAACATGACTTAGCTTCGGGCTGGCGCGCTTTGTGGGAATTAAGCGAAACCGAAGACTACTTCCTTGATTTAAATGTTTGGAGTGAAGACGACCTTCAACGACTTACACAAATGGAAAATCCAGCGCGCAGAATGCAATGGCTGGCGACCCGATTTATCCTGAAAGACAAACTAGGTGCAAAAACCCTGATAACCAAAAACAAACAAGGAAAACCGCAAATAGACCTAGGCTTTATTAGCCTAAGCCATTCCAAGGATTGTGCTGCTGTCGTCTTTGACCAAAACCATGAAGTGAGTGTAGATGTTGAAGAGATAGGAGAGAAAGTGAAACGTGTGGCAAAAAAATTTCTAACGGACGAAGAATTCATCATTCTTGAAGGCCATGGAGGCGATGAAAACTTACTGCTTACCAAAGCATGGACGGCGAAGGAAGTTGTTTTTAAATGGTTTGGTCATGGGGAGCTACCCTTCCGCGAGGCCATACAAATTCAAAACATTACCGAAGACACCATGGATGTTGTGCTCAGCGCCGATGGGCATGTCAAACTGCATAGGATTCACCACCTCCAATGGAAGAATACCGTAATGGCTTATCTCTAAGATCTAACTTAATTGACTATCATATCATGATGAAAACAACCTACCTGTACCTCGGTCTTTTTGCTACTTTACTTTTTATGGGTTGTGATGATGAAGATAATGGTGATTGCAATTGCGTTCTTCCCCCTCCAGAAGTTGTTTATTCAGTAGAATTTACCAATGGGAGTGAAAGCCTTGAAGCAGGAGATACTGTTCTTATTAATAACAAACAAGTAGTTGTTGAACGCATCCAGTTTTACCTTGGGGACATTACTGCGAAACGAGGCGATTCCAGCGATATCTTGATTCGCGAAGTAGAGTTTTTCTCTTTAGATAACGCTCCAGAAGATAATCAGTTTATTCGTACGCTTGCCGAAGGAGACTATACAGGGTTAGGCTTTTCAGTTGGAATCAATGAAATACTTAATCAAGGAAATACAGCCCAATGGGATGCTGGTGATCCCTTGAGCACATCAAATAACATGTACTGGCCCATGGGAGGGTACATCTTCAGCAAATTTGAAGGGCGACTCATTACAGATACCGTCATCTCGGTAATCTATCATATCGGGCGGGAAGCCAATCGAAGAGATTTGGCATTTGATGAGAACTTCTCCATCATTGGAGCAAGCAACGTAGATATTTCCTTTGATGTCCAGAAACTTTTTGGTGCCGACGGAGGAACGAGCATTAATCCAGCTACTCAAAACGAAACACACACTATGAATGACCCGCAACTTGCAGGCATTATTGCCGACAATTATGCGAATGCATTGAGCGTGACCTTTCCTCAGTAAATAACCATTGAGTGAGTCGCAATCAGTTCTACATAGCCACCCTTGTTATCATTGTTTGCGGACTCCTTTGGGCATGTAGACCCGATGATGGAGTTATACCCCCTTCAGCATTATACGATCCGAGCCCATATGCCTTTAATCGGCCCGAATTAGAAGGACCTAATCGCTTGTTTCCTCTCATGGTCGTTCCTAGCAACAATCCGATGACGATGGCCAAAGTGGAACTCGGACGACATTTATTCTATGATGCAAGATTGTCGGTTAGCGGCGATCAGTCTTGTAATTCGTGCCATAAACAAGAATATAATTTTGGAGATAATGTGGCCCTCTCAACCAATGCAAGTGGTAGTCGAAACAGCCGAAATTCCATGCCGCTAGTAAACCTTGGCTGGGCAAATAATGGCCTTATGTGGGACGGAAGGACCGTTGATTTAGAGGCGGCGAGTGCTGATGCCATTTTCAGTGAATTACATCCCAATCCAAGTGCCATACTCGATATTCTTCGTGAGGATTCTTTGTATGCTAATCTCTTTGCTAAAGCCTTTGAAGATGGCACAATCACCCTAGAAAACATCAATAAGTCCCTAGCGAGCTTTATGCGCTCCATCGTATCGATTGATAGTAGATATGATCGCTACGTCAAGTTTGGCTTAAACGAGTTAAGTCAAGAGGAATTTAGGGGCTTTGAAATGGTTTTTTCCTCGGAAGAGGGAGACTGTTTTCATTGTCATGCATCCTCGGATGTTCTATTCTCTGATTTCAGTTTTCACAATATTGGGTTGGATAGCAACATCACCACTATCTATGATTTTGCAGACTACGGTCTTGGAGGAAGCACAGGCAACGAAGAGGAATATGGCCTCTTTAAGACTCCTACGCTCCGTAATTGGGCCTACTCAGCACCTTACATGCATGATGGACGCTTTACAACGATGGAACAAGTTGTTGAGTTTCACAGTTCAGACCTAAAGAACTCCCCCAACCTTGACGTTATCATGCTGAAGGATGGGAAAATTCAGAACGGTGGCCTGCAAATGACACCGCAAGAAAAAAGCGACCTCCTAGCCTTTCTTCAAACACTCAACGATACCGTCTTTTTAAACAATCCCGCCTATTCAAATCCTTTTGAGTAAAGAAATAGCGCGACAACTTGGTCTTTCTTACTCAAAAAAGCGGTCGGGATAGTCTGTAATAATGCCGTCGACACCCATTTCGATAAGTCGCTTCATGTCCTCAACTTCATTAACTGTCCAAGGGACTACAAAAACACCTGCAGCGTGGGCATCCTCAATTCTTGAAGAATACACCAAATTGTATCGCGGACTGTAGATGTCGGGCACAAAGCCTAATTCAGCAATGATTTCCCTTAGATTTCCGTTTTCACCGTCAAGTAAAACGATGGATAAATCTTGGCTGTACTTACCCTCTAATTGACCCTTTCGTAGCGCGCGCAATACGCGTAAATCAAAAGACTGAATGCTGACCCTTCGCATAGCAATGGAATCTAGTGCCAGGTCTATGACCTTATAGACTTCTTCCACAGATTCACTTGGAATAGGATGATAGACATTATCCCCTGCTCGACTTGATTTGATTTCAATAGAATACTTTATGGATGCCTTGCCATGTTCTTTGATATACGACTCAACCTCTTGGATTACATCATATAACATGGGTTTTACAGCTTCCGTATTGATTTGTTGGCTAAACTCAGGATGCTCTAGAGAGCCGCAATCACATCGACTAAGCGAGTCATAGGTCATGGCGTAAATATTCCAAGCTTTTTCATCCGTTTTAGGAATGGGATTCCCCTCAGGATCCAAACAAATTGTGGCATTGAGCCAAGGTTCGTGGGAGAGTACTACTTTTCCATCGCGTGTTATCACAACATCCATTTCCAGCGTGGTCACACCAAGATCAACGGCATGAATCATAGCCTGCAAGGTGTTTTCTGGATAAAGTCCACGGCAGCCTCTATGACCCTGTAGATCAAAGGCAGTAAGCTCTTCTAAGGCAATGACCTCAGGTTCTATTAAATGGCTTAATAAGGGGCCTAATTGGTCAGCTTGTATATAATCGATGCCCAATTCGATGCCTTTACGATAACATCGACTCACATCCCGCCTACCAAGGCAATCTAAAAAAACCGTCCCTCCCTTACTATGAATGGCATCTACATAGCGCTTGGTAAGTTGTCGAAACGGCACATTAATTATGGCGGATGGATTTGCTATTAGCGTTGAATAAGTCGATTTCTTCTTCGCAAAAGGACCTTGACGGATGACCAGCGAATCTAATTGGAGCAGGTCGATCTGTGTTTGAATGGATTGGCGTAACACCTCATCACTACAATGAAGAATAACCCTATGCTTTTCCATGATTCCAGAGGCGCCAATAACATCGATTAAGCGGATTGGGTCGCACTCTTTAATATCTAGATCGGGTGCTGTATTCGGAGTATTTGCAAGTAATCCTAAGATTAGAGCTAGTGTTGGGATGCGTTCTCCCTTATTCGACCCACTGAACCAACTGCCAGCATCTAAAGTTCTGAGTTCTTCATAGGTAAAGTCCCGCAGATAGCCCTTGCCATTTGTAGTGCGTTCAAGGCGGGCGTCATGCATCAACACCAATACCCCATCTTTACTTTGACGAACATCCATTTCAATGCGGTCTGCACCGAGTTCTATGGCCTTTACTGTACTTGCCAAGGTGTTTTCAGGAGCACTTAATGAAGCTCCTCGATGCGCAACACTTTCTACTTGACCATATAACAGGCCACAACACAAAAACAACATAACTGCGAATAAAAATTGCAACGAAAAAGTGGTGTGCTTAATCATACTAATCGAATTGTTCCCCATCCAAAGACTTAACAAGTGTATCATCCTATAAGGTGGTCTGTTAAATATAAGCTTGTTGAAAAGTGTAACATGATATCCAGCAAAAAAATTTGATTTTTATTTCAATCAATTGCCACTCTATGAAAGCCAAAAGCAAACAGAAAATTTTCGTTCTTGATACTTCTGTGATTCTCTATGACCACCAGGCACCTACGGAGTTTGATGACAACCATATTGCAATTCCTATTCAAGTACTCGAAGAGTTGGATAATTTCAAAAAGGGAAATGATACAAGAAATTTTGCTGCTCGGCAATTTATTCGATTGATGGATGAGTTGGGCAATCGAGAAAATCTATTAAATGGCTGGGTGCCCCTTCCCGGGAAAAAGAAAGGAAACCTTACCGTGGTATTGACGAGAGAAGCTTTACCCATTGATGCAGAAAAGGTATTTGGAGAACGCAAAAACGACCACAAGATCATCAATGCTGCCTTGAAATTACGAGATGATTTTCCAGAGCATAAAGTGGTATTAGTCACCAAGGATATCTGCCTACGCGTAAAGTCTAAATCGCTTAATCTGCATGCCGAAGATTACGAAACGGGAAAGGTAAAGGATGTCGATGATCTGTATACAGGTAAGTCCTCTATTGAAGAATTGGATGCCTCTATCATTGATGAGCTGGCGCAAGACCGAATCATTGACTACAAACGGTTCCAAAAGACAAAGCCTTACGACAATCAATTCTTCACGTTAACCAATTGCACAAAATCTATCCTTGGATACTACAACCCAATGATCGACAAGGTTGAGCGCGTTGAAAAGAAGACCGTTTGTCGCATCAAGCCGCGTAATGCGGAGCAAACCTTCGCGCTTGAAGCCTTGATGAATCCAAAAATCAAATTAGTCACCCTCAGGGGGGCAGCAGGTACTGGGAAAACCCTCATGGCCATTGCTTCGGCCATTGAGCAAAAACGCAACTACCACCAAATCTATATAACCCGGCCAATCATACCCTTATCGAATAAGGACATCGGCTACCTACCTGGCGACGTAAAATCAAAGCTTGACCCCTACATGCAGCCGATCCACGACAACATAAAATATATTAAGGCCCAATTCCCCGAAAAAGATCCTATGCGCAAGAAATTAGAGCAGATGATCGAGCAGGAAAAAATTGCTATCGCTCCGCTCGCCTACATTCGGGGAAGAACCTTAGCCAACGCCTTCTTTATCGTGGATGAAGCACAAAACCTTACGCCTCACGAAGTAAAAACAATCATATCCAGGGCTGGAGACGGCACCAAAGTCGTTTTCACCGGGGATATAAACCAAATTGATACGCCATATCTCGATGCCGAATCCAATGGCTTGAGCTATGTAATCGATAAGGTTAAAAACAATCCGCTCTTTGCCCATATTACCCTAGAAAAGGGAGAGCGAAGTGAACTGGCCAATCTAGCCAATGAACTGCTGTAAGCTAAGCTAGTTTACTCAGTCTTACTCCTCTGTGGGGGTATTCATTTTAGTGAGGAAACGCTCCCACTTAGATACTTGCCAAGGCACTAAATCCATTTTTTTAAGGTGGCGGTCGCACAGGCGCTGCATCGACTCATCCCAATTCTTTTCCAAAAGGCTTTGTCCCTGACGGGCAAGTCGAGAGTTGAAATGGACCGCAGCATCCATGGCATAAAATACTACACTTTCTGGCAAATTATCCAGCGATTCAAATGCACTTAACGCTGAAATCCTCGTCCTAAACTCAAACGCGGGACTGCACATATCCGCTAACTCCTCAACAGCCTTGTTATCCTCTTCAATTAAGCGCTTTAAACCGTAGATCTTTACCGTTGAGTTATCGACCGTTCCCACTTGATCAATAAATCCTTGTTTATCATCAGGAAATGCTTCGCACAATGCATCTAAGGCAAGGGCTATATTAACGTAGGATGCGTCGGAAAGCATGGATTCTACATCCTCTCTATATTCCCTTGGTATGGTATCAAGTGCCCAAAGCGCTTGGCGGCGTACCAAGTGATCTCTGTCGAGTAGGGCATCATGCATCCAAAGAGGCAGGCCATCTGCAACCGCTCTGAATCGTGAGATGATAAAGCGCTTTTCCAATCGTGTTTTCGCTGTTTTAAATAAATCGTAAAGCTCCAACTCATCGGTAAACTGAGCATAATCTAATGCCTCAAGGGCATCCAAACGATCCATGAGATTAACCGCAAGATGGGCTTGGCTTAACAATTCATCCAACGGTCTATCCCAAGTCCTTTGACTGAGAACTTCTCGATTTACGTCGACCAAAGAAAACGCTAACTTATCATGGACATGGTGAGTATCCAACGGAACAAAGATTGTATCGACGAGCCCTTCCACATAAAACCGCTCTTGACTATACTCTCCATCTGTATAGACCAACTTAAAATCCATTGGCATCTTGAACGGACCAATGATAGCTGATGTATCATGGATTTGACTGATAACAAATTGAAAACCTCCAGCTACAGAATCTCTGCGGATAGAATAATGCGGTTCGCCACCACCATAAACCCATTCCTCAAAAAACCAATCTAAATTAACTCCTGTACATTCCATAATGGCAATGTATAAATGGTGGCTATCCACCATGCCATAAGGGTGCTTTTTTAGATAATGCTTAATCGAGCGCGTATAGGCCTCGTCACCAAGGACAAAGCGCATCATATCCAATACTAAACTACCCTTGTCGTAGTGCCTTGCACTCCCTCCAGCAATAGAACCAACAGGAAAGTTATTACGCTCAGCCGCACGCATAGAAGTCCGGCGCTCACCCCATCGAATCTCATCATACATTATCTCTCCAAGTACTTCTCGCCGAAAATGCTTTGCATAATGCGTGGCAAAGCTCTCGTGGAGCCAGTGATGCCTTCCACTCCAAGCTGTAATATAATCGCCAAACCATTGGTGGGCCAGTTCATGGGCATTTGTACCGATGTAGTTGCGCTCAAGGGCTTCGCGGTCATCTTGTAAGTAGATATCCGTGAAAATGGTAGAAGTGGTGTTTTCCATAGCCCCATATAAAAAGTCCCGAACGGGTACATTACGATAGACCTTTTGCCAAGGATAGTCGATGCCTAACTCCTCTTCAAACCAATCCATCATTTCTCGACTGAAGCGGTAGGTCACTTCTGCCGTCTCTGGCTTATCTGGATAATAATATTGTTCATGCTGAACATGACTTGTAGACTCCATAGTAAGCACATCATATTCGCCAATGGCTAACATGAGAAGATACAGGGCATGAGGCTGGTCCATGGCATAATGCCACAGCGTATTCTCACCTTGCTCTTGTTTGCTTTGTAACACACCATTACCAATCACGGTATACTCCGACGGAAAGGAAACATGAACTGCAGTAATCAGTTTATCATTTTGGTCATCAAAACTTGGTATCCAATGCCTGTGATTAATCCCTTGACCCTGGGTCCAAATTTGCTTTCTCGCCCGACCACTTGGATCATCCCATCCCACAAAATAAATACCTTTGGCAGGTTGACAGGTATACTCGAACGTTAGACGGTAACTTCTATGCCAATCCAAAGACGAGGCAAAATGAATCATAACGCCACCTTCCACATAGGTAAATTGCAAGGTATCATCATCCAAAAGAATGTGATCAATTGTTATATCCACTGCGTCGAAGAAGGCCGAATCTACCTCCTTTTGAATGGGTATACATTGGTAAGAAGCCTGACCATTTACCCTTCGTTCACTAGGATCTAAATCCACCACTAAATCAAGGGAAATCATATCAAGACTATGCTCGCGATACCGCCCCTCCTCTTCAAAAAAACTTGCGTGCACATGTTCCTGAGCAACTACAGGTGTCACTGAGAACAAAAAAAGCAGAATAACTATAAAGGGTGCTTTAGCTGACTTAATCATTGGAATTGGATTTAAAAAGCTTCTTTCTATTCCACCATATTAAGAATCCGACAACAATAAGAATCACTAATGGAAAAAGAAGCATATATAAAATGCCTGTGTTAATGGCATAGGCCTGACTCTCTTGGCTGCCTTCGGCATTCAATGTACACATGGCGCATTGACCTAGAAGGTCACCCAAAGAAACAAGGCAAACAAAACAGAGTATAAATAACGATCGCATCATTAGTCTTCTCGATTTCGGGAGGCATCTTTTTTCTTGACCTTCCTCCATTTTTGGACTAGAATAATATCTGCCATAAGCCGATCAATGCTTTTAGCATCCGTGCCATCATAAAAGCCTCGAACACCTCCGAGATGGTCGAGCAATACAATGGAGTCACTATGATACATGGGAACCTTTGAATGCCCTTCGTACCAGGGCATGGACAGCTGTTCAAAATAAAGCGGTTTAATCTCGGCTAAATCACCACCTAAGAAATACCACTTTTTAGGAATTGCATCAAAGCGCTTTGCGAATGTCTGTCTACGCGATAAGCTATCATCACGGCCTAAGGCTATGGATAAAATTTTAACTTCCTGATCATCGATGTATTCAGTCTGAATCCGGGATAGCTGCTCCATAACCACTGGACATACTTTCTCTAAACAGTCGGCAGAATAAAAGGATAGGATACAGATATTATCGTCAAGGACCAATTCAGTAACTTCTTCATCTAACTGATCGCTCAACGTAAGAGATAGGCTATCGCCTAATACACATATTCTATCCGGCAGATCGACCTGCGGAATTCGAGACATGGGAAAGAAAATAATGTAGAGTAGGGCAATCCCCAGAATAATGAAGACAAGTATAAGCTTCCCTGAAACTTTCTTGGGTTGTTGTACTGTATCTGCCTTGTTTTTCACGAATTGATCTGCGCCTTTCTTAGTGTAAACTATTTATGTTGCGTAGAAGTTCACCAAAGTTGCTTCCATCCATGCTAAACGCTATGATGGCAAGAATTAGAAAAGAGAATGGGAAAAGAATGGTAAAGGTAAATCCCTTCTTTTCGTGGTTAACGTGCATGAAGACTGCCATAATCCAATAGGCCTTAATCAGCGACGCCACACTAACAAAAATGCTAAGGACAATACGCGGATAGCCAGCAGGCAGAGCATACTTTTCATACATTAACGCACCTACAACTTCGACGATTGTAACAACCGATAAAATCGCTGTTGTGCGATACACTTCACGTACATTTTTTTTGTACTCCTCTTGGGTCATGTGCGCCATAATAGTTTTGTTTTGGATTGATTAGAGTAGATAGTAGGCTAGGAATACGTATACCCATACAAGGTCTACAAAGTGCCAGAATAGCCCCACCTTTTCTACCATTTCATAACTCCCTCGTCGATCGTATGTGCCATTGATTACTCCTATGAGAAGCCAAATATTAATACATACCCCTACAAATACATGCATCCCGTGGAAACCTGTAATCGTAAAGAAGAATTGACCGAAGTTTACTGGACCTTCAACACCTTCCATTCCACTAAATGGATTGAAGCTCATACTCATTCCTTGGTGCATAAGGTGAGTCCATTCTAAATACTGACAATATAAGAAAGCCATTCCCCCTAAGATGGTAGGGACAAGCCACATGATCACCCCTTTTCGGTTCTTCATAAATCCTTCCTGCACCGCACGCACCATAGTGACGGAACTTAAGATGAGAATGAAAGTCATTATAGAAACGAAAATCAACGGAGCCCCGCTGTCGGTGATACCAGGCACCGATTGAAACACTTCATTGGATGAAGGCCACGTATCCGCCTGACGGAACCGTTGCATAGCATAAGCCACAAGGAAGGCCGCGAAAGTAAAGGTGTCACTTATAAGAAAGTACCACATCATTATTTTGCCATAACTAATGCCGAATTCCGTCTCTTCATGCGGAATTTCTATATGGGGCTCGAGGTTGGGTGTTTTGGTAAGTTCGGTAGCCATAGAGCTTAGGTATAGTTGAAAAATATAAACAAAAATAAGTATATCCAAAGACCATCAACAAAATGCCAAAACAAGGTTAGCACTTCAATGGCTAAAACACGTTTTGGATTAATGATATTTCGTAATTCAAACAATTCATCTTTGCGACTACGCCATGCCTTAAACCACACGACAAGGAGGGCGGAGACCCCACCCAAAAGGTGTAAGGCATGCATGAGCATGATGACGTAAAAGAAGGCTGCAGAGACCACCCTGCGATCCAAACGCATGTCTAGGATTCCTTTCCAAGTAAACCATTGGACAAGAAAGAATCCAACAGCAGACAACAGGGCAAGAAGCAGGTGATTGCGAAATGATTTAAACTGAGCGCTTTTATAGAGCTTGGTTGCACGGTGTAGCAAAAAACTATTGAGCACTACAAGAATAGGACTATAGTAAAAGAGAGCAGGTGGCGCAAAAGAGAACCAATCTTGCCCCTTTTTAAACAGCAGTGCGCTTGTTAGCGCCACAAAAAACATCGTCATGCTGAGCATAGAGATGTACATCGCCAGTTTTTGAGGATGCATCCGAATGGCCACCTCGCGATTGTCTCCAGAAAAGTTTTCCGAAGTCATTTGATCCTGATAGTTAGTGTTGTCCTTCATAATTACAAAACAACATTTAGGATAAAAAGTGCTAATCCAATCGGTAAATAAATGAAAGAGGCAAACATCAGCTTTTTCGCATTAACCGTGTTAGGCTTCATAAAAAGTATCAGCGCAAACAGCGTATAAAACGCTCCAAGCACAACAAGACCTAAGGTTAGTACCATAGGAAGTAATCCGGTGCTGTAAGCAAACACGGGCAGTGGAATAAGCACCAAAGTATATAACACGATATGCATGGCACTAATTCGAGTTCTACCGCTTGCATTCGGTAAAAGCATAATATCAGCGCGCTTGTAGTCCTCAAAAGATACCCAAGCAATTGCCCAGAAGTGAGGGAATTGCCAAAAGAATTGAATCATAAAAAGCAGGATTCCTATAGGATGCAGCTCTTCTGTTATGGCGATAGCACCAATGAGTGGTGGCAAAGCACCGGGTATCGCACCCACAAGAACAGCAAGAGAGGATACTCTTTTTAAGGGTGTATACACCAAAGCATATAACAGCAGGGAGAGAAGACCGACAAAGGCAGCTAAGGCATTAAAAAAGAAATAAAGCCCAAGCCCCCCAATAGACGCTAACAGCCCAACAAAAATGTAAGCCTCCCAAGGTTGACACTGCCCCAAAGGAAGAGGGCGGTTCCGTGTGCGATGCATAAGCCCATCAATATCCCGCTCAATAATTTGGTTAAACGCATTTGCAGCCATGGTAATGGCCATAGAGCAGAAAACAAAGATTACAAGGTTTACTAAAGGATAACCTATAGGCAACAAAACAAAGGCTCCGACAAAACCCGAAAAGACCACCATGGCAGATAGCTTGACCTTTCCTAAGGCAATAAGTGCTTTAAGTTTAGCCAGCCAGGGTTGATGTAGAGCTATACTGTCCATAGGAGCAATTCGCTAACGTACAGGATTAGTGTGCCGCTTCACCTTCCTTCATCGGAACGTGCTGTCCTACATCACCGTTTTCTGTACTGTAGTCGTAAGCCCATCGGTGAACTGTTGGGATATCACCCTCCCAGTTTCCGTGACCTGGACGAATTGGTGTTGTCCATTCAAGTGTTGTTGCGCCCCATGGATTCTGTTCTGTAACAGGACGTCCACGGAAGATGCTGTAGAAGAAATTGATCAAAAACAAAATCTGTGCAGCAAATACAACAAAGGCAGCAATTGTAATGATGGCCTGAAGGTTACCCATGGTATTAAAGGTCTCAAAATTGGTAAAGCTCCAATACCGACGTGGGAAGCCTGTCATAAAGTGCATAGGGAAGAATACGAGGTAAGCTGAAACCATAGTTACCCAGAAATGGATATAGCCTAACGTACGGTTCATGTGACGCCCGAACATTTTTGGGAACCAATGATAAACGCCAGCCCACATTCCAAAGAATGCTGCTACACCCATGATGATGTGGAAGTGTGCCACAACAAAATAGGTATCATGAAGTTGAACATCCACCGCAGGGTTACCTAGGAAAATACCTGTAACACCCCCTGTAATAAACAGAGAAACAAATCCTATACAGAAAAGCATCGGTACTGTAAGTCGCAGGTTGCCGCGCCACAATGTGGTAATCCAGTTGAAGGTCTTTATCGCCGAAGGCACCGCAATAAGCAAGGTAAATATGGCAAAAACGACACCTAACACAGGACTCATACCCGTTACAAACATGTGGTGTGCCCACACAAAGAAACCGATTACAACAATGGCTAACATGGAGATTAACATTGCCTTGTATCCAAAAATTGGCTTTCGCGCATGAACAGACATAACATCCGACACAATACCCATTGCTGGGATGATAATAATATATACCTCAGGGTGTCCTAAGAACCAGAATAAATGCTGATACAGAATGGGTGACCCTCCTTTGTAGGCTAATAACTCACCGTTGATTACAATGTTATTCAAGAAGAAGGAAGTGTCGAGGAGACGATCAAATTCAAGCAATACGGCAGCAGATAAAAGTGCTGGGAAAGCAAGAACTCCTAAAACAGCTGCAAACATCAGTGCCCAAATTACTAGTGGAAGACGACTTAAGGTCATACCGCGAGTTCTCAAGTTAATCACCGTTGATATGTAGTTAAGCCCTCCTAATAAACTCGACACGATAAAGAGAGAAATACTTGTCAGCCATAGATCAAAGCCTAAACCACTTCCCTTGTTGACGGCAATGTCTCGCATACCGTTCAGTGGAGGATAGGCCGTCCAGCCACCCGAAGCAGGTCCTGTTTCAATAAAGAGCGAACCAAACATCACAAAGGATGCGGCAAAGAAAAACCAATAGGACAGCATATTCATCATGGGTGAAGCCATGTCACGAGCCCCAATTTGCAATGGTATAAGGAAGTTTGCAAAGGTACCTGATAACCCACCAGTTAATACAAAGAATACTAGCACTGTACCGTGGATCGTAACCAAGGCATAGTAGAAGTCAGGGCTTAATTGACCGCCTTCAGCCCATCGACCTAAAAGGGTTTCCATGAAAGGAAAAGTTGACTCAGGCCATGCAAGCTGTAGTCTGAAAAGAAGCGACATAGCCCCTCCAATAAAGGCCCAAAAAATACCCGTGATCAAGAATTGCTTCGAGATCATTTTATGATCCATGCTGAAGATATACTTCGTTAGAAACGTCTCTTCATGGTGATGATCATCGTGGTGACCATGGTCATGACCGTGGTCTACTTGACCTTCACGACTTGGGTTAACTACCGTTGGGTTTGCTGTTAAATCTGCCATATCGTCTTATCTAGTTTTTTGCCATTTCAATGGAAGCTTCGTCCTCTTCTGCTTCTTCTTCTGTAGGATTGTCGACCGCTGCGATCGCCGGCTCTACCGTAGAAACGTAATAAGGAGTCTGAGCATTTTGCCATGCATAGAACTCATCCATTGTTTCATAAACCTTTACATATTTCTGCATTGCCCAGTGGGATGCACCGCACAATTCAGTACAAGCCAACTCAAAATTGAAGGTCTCCCATCGAGGCTGTCCTGTTGCTTCATTGGTTTCTTGCCAATAGGCCTCCTTACTCAAGACTTCACGGTACTCTTCGGTACTGTAAAGAGGAATAAATTTGATTTGATTTGGCGTTCCTGGGACACAATCCATTTTAATACGGAAGTGAGGGAGATAAAAACTATGTAATACATCGAGTGCTCCAACATTCACAATGGCAGGATGCCCTTTAACAAAACGAACAGTGTCATCCACAAAAAGGTCATCATGGCTTGTAGAATCGTCTTGCCAATCCACTCCCAATTCGTTAGGTAAGGAATAGGTTGCATAGAACTCATTAATGTGCTCATCATCGATTACTCGATTACCCAAGCTACCATCTGCACCAGGATAACGTACCTTCCATCCAAATTGGTACCCTGTAACCTCCATGGTTATTGGCATCTTATCCGAGTGGTCCTCACCAAAATATTCCGTGAAGCTGTTATCCTTAGTGAAGGTCTCATTCCATGCGATAATTCCTGTATAAACAAGGTAAGCCATCGCAATGGCGGGAATCGTCGTCCAGATGATTTCTAAGGTGTTAGAATGCGAGAAAAAGTATGCCTTTCGGTTTCGCTTGTAACGATACATGAATACAAAGGCAAATAATACAACGTGCGTGATCAAGAAGATGGACGCTGTAATGTAATAGGTACGCAGGAACATCTTATCCAATTCCTGGCCATGAATTGAATTGGCCAACTTCGGAATCATCCGTGGCAAGTAATGTAAGGTCCCATAAAAAGAAAGGAATAAGAACCCTACCATGAAGGCCAGGGACAAATACCCATTGATATTACTCACATACTCCATGTCATCGTAGGAATCGCCGCCGTCTTCCGTGGCATTCGCCTTGCGAATAGACATCGATGTTTCACTGATTTTTCCAATAAAGAAAAAGGCAGTAAAGAGGAGTATTAAAACCGCTAAAATGATAAATGCAGACATAGCTCGCTTTTCAGAATTTAAATATGGTGATGTTTACTTTCTTTAAGAAATGGGTCTTCGACGTTTTCTAAATCTTGACGGTCTAAAGCCCGAAATGTGACAAAAAGGAAGCTTCCTAGAAAGCCTAAGAAGATAAATAGCTCTACAAACCCTAAACCGGCATGAGTAGTCGCAGGCTCTTCAGCATGATGCCCGTCGCCGTGATTGTCACCGTGACCATGGTCTTCTGCATGATGTTCGTCATGCCCCATAGCTTCCTCTGAAGCTTCGCCATGATAGTCTTCGTGGTCGCCGCCATGAGCCTCGTCGGTATGACCCTCCTCAGCATGACCATCGTCTCCATGGTGAGCATCATCGCCTTGTTCGACCTCAGCTACACTGAGTAAAGCCACCTCCTCGGAATCATGATCTCCGTTATCAGTATTATGGTCGCCGTGGTGGTCATCGTGATCTTCACCGTGGTGATCGTCGTGGTGTTCCACAACTGCATTTGGCTCAAGCATGACCATTCCGTAGAAATCGAGGTAATGCCCAAAAACCATCATGACCGCAACAAACCCTAAGACTTTAAACTTTCGCTTGGAATCTCTGCGCATTAAGACCAATAACGGCAGAGCGAAATTGATTAAGAAAGTGAAAAAGAAAAGGAACTCAAAGATTGGCTCCGCCATACGCTTTGTATACCAAACCGTTGCTTCAGGAATGTTTGCATACCAAATCAGTAAGAATTGAGAAAACCACAGATAGGTGTAGAACACGGAAAAACCAAAGAGGTACTTACCGAGGTCATGCAAGTGATTTTCATCAAGATGAGGATAGCTTCCTTTACTCTTGAGATAAAGCAAGATCAAAATCATAAAGGCAAATCCTGCTACCGTATAGCTCGCAAAGTTGTACCAGCCAAACAAGGTGGAATACCAATGAGGATCAAGGCTCATAATAAACATCCAGGATAATACCGACATAGATACCGCAAAGACTAGAATGAATAAAGCGGACAAGTACTTGGATTGATTGTACTCTTTAAATGACTTAATGAAGGTCATTCGCTTAGTAAATGCAGAAGAAAACAAAGCCCACATCAAGAAGAATCCCGGTACGATAACTGCGAACATTGTCTTGTTAAGGAAAGGACTCTTGCTCACTACAATTCGGTCAGCCTCTGCCATCCCAGTGTCGGCATAAGCTACCTCGTGAGGATGAGCCCAATGACCATATAGGTTATGCCAATCAAGTAATAGTCCAGCTGTGATAAGAACAACCAAACCAAAGATGACAAAGAGATAACGGCTCATCGCCAATGGAACACGTTTAAAGAGAACATGCCATCCTCCGTAGCCCAACTGGTGAGCTGCTAAGAAGAATAAGCCTGTTATAGCAATTCCCGCAAAATAGTAGGTGTTTAACAATAGATTAGACCAAAAACGACTGTAATGATTGGCCGACATATCGGGTAGCACAATTGAGAGTACAATACCCAATACTCCAAGCCCCATACAGATGAAAGCTACTTTCTTCGCTTGCTTGGAATAATTAAAGATTTTTGATTCCTGACTTTCCATAGTTATTCGTCTCAGTTCATTGCGTGGTCGTGTTCCTCATCATGTTCTACCTCCTCAGCATCATGATCATCTTCGTGCTCAACGGCCTCAAGATCTTCTCCTTCGTGACTTTCATTCACAGCATCCTCATGAGCTTCAACACTCATAGATTCCATTTCTTCAGCTAATTGGGCTCTTGTTTTTTCATAAAACGCCGCATCAGCTGGAATAAGTGCTTCACCTAAATCACGTATGTAGTGAATCACCGCCCATCGTTCTTCAGGCGTTAACCAATTGTGTGCGCCCATTTTCCCTTTTCCGTAGGTAATCGAATGAAAGGCGATACCATCTGTGATGTGATTTCCTAAAGAGACCCCTTCACTTTCCATTTCATAAAAAACACTGTAGTAATTAGCTGGCATAGCGCTGTAAGGACCATCTGGATTGTAGATCCAACCATTCCCTTCACCTTTTTCACCGTGACACATCGTACAGTTGATCTCATAGACTTCTTCGCCTAATTCAAGTACATCCTCAGTGTATGGTAAAGGGTTGATGAGATCCCTAGAGTTCTCTCGATTTGCACCCTCGATTTGAGCATATTGGCCATTGGAGGCATACGGGTCATCATAATAGTGCGTATAAACGCTTGACCTTCGAATAGCTTCGTTTGAACGGGCCTCGACGCTGCCATCTAGACTCCCCAAAGGAATCGTTCCATGAATGACCTCGCGTGCACTAATACTGTCGGTAAAGTCCGTCTCGTCATTTTTTACCGAAGAGAAGGTCTCGTAGGCTGAAGAGTAATCCATATCAGGCATGTAGACATATCCTGGTTCATTGCCATTAGGCTTACATGCGGTGACCACTAAAGCCACAATAATCGCGAAAAAAAGTATGTTGTTTTGGTGCTTCATTCTACTTACTTTCTTCATTTAATCGAATCGTTGATGACTCAAATACTTCATCATCATCACTGAACTCCTTTGCCTTAATCTCCGCAACACCGTGTTCAACCAATACATCTCGAATGGCATTTAACTCGTCTGCAGTGCGTTTTTCATCAATGGCAAAAACCAAAGCAAAACGATCATCTGTAATGCGATCATCATAAATCCTTGGCACACGACCTAAGGCTAATCCATTGCGCACGCAGTACACAATCACCATACCTACTGAGGCAAAGAGAATGGTAAGCTCAAAAGTCACGGGTATAAAAGATGGTAGCGCAAATTGTGGCTTTCCACCGTAGTTAATCGGATAGTTGTAGGTATTAATCCATGTCATAAAGGTCAACGCAAACAATAGCCCAGTTAAACCAAAAATGAATCCCGCCGTATGCAATCGACTATCCTTATACCCCAACTCATGTTCTAAACCATGCACTGGAAAAGGAGTTAAGGCATCGGTTATCTCTAGTTTCTTTTCGCGCAAGGCACGAACGGCTCCTAGTAGGTTATCCTCGTGGCTAAACAAGCCAATCATAAATCTTTCGCTTGCCATACTCTATTTTTTTGCGTCTTCTTTGGTTAACAGTAAATCGGCTGCATTGAAGGAGACGGTTGACTTCCCGCTTACTTGGTCAGTATATTCCGCCTTGGCGTAAGGAATACCAGGTGCACCTTCAAATCGTTCTGCATTTTCATTATCCTCAGATACTTGTCGCTTTTTGGCAGCAGCTGAAGATGAAGAGAAAATTGATTTTACCTCAGCGATGGCTATCACAGGAAATGCTCGAGCAAACAGTAAGAACAGGGTAAAGAAAATTCCCAATGTACCGACGTAGACAGCAACATCCCATATTGTTGGCTTGAAATAAACCCAACTTGAAGGAAGGAAGTCACGGTGTAGGGAAGTAACAATAATTACAAAACGTTCAAACCACATTCCGATGTTGACGAAAATCGACATCACAAAGGAGATTACAACGCTTCTACGCGCAAACTTAAACCAGAAGATTTGCGGAGAAATAACATTACAGCCCATCATGATAAAGTAAGCCCACATGTAAGGACCAAATGCTCTATTGTAGAAGGCAAACTGCTCATAGAGATAGCCTGAATACCAAGCGGTAAACAACTCCGTGATATAGGCTATACCTACAATAGATCCCGTGAGTACGATGACCTTGTTCATGGACTCGATGTGCGCTATCGTAATGTAGTCCTCTAACTTCAATACTTTTCGCGTGATTAACATCAGGGTTTGTACCATAGCAAATCCAGAGAAAATCGCTCCTGCCACGAAGTATGGCGGAAAGATCGTCGTGTGCCATCCCGGAATAACCGAGGTAGCGAAGTCAAAGGATACAATGGTGTGAACAGAGAGAACAAGAGGTGTCGCTAATCCAGCTAAGATTAAAGACAACGACTCGAAACGCTGCCACTGTTTTGCCGTTCCCGTCCATCCGAAACTCAATGCGTTGTAGATATACTTTCGAAGCTTTCCTTTTGCTCGATCGCGGATGGTTGCAAAATCCGGCATAAGACCCGAATACCAGAACAGTAGGGATACTGTCAAGTAAGTAGAAATTGCGAAAACGTCCCAAAGTAAGGGCGAGTTAAAATTAACCCACAAAGGACCTCGTGTGTTGGGATAAGGGAAGATGAAGAAGGCTAACCAGATGCGCCCCATGTGAATGCCTGGAAAAAGGCCCGCACAGATAACCGCAAAGATGGTCATCGCTTCCGCTGCTCGGTTAATTCCGGTACGCCATTTTTGGCGGAATAGTAAAAGGACCGCAGAGATCAAGGTTCCCGCGTGACCGATTCCTACCCACCATACAAAGTTGGTAATATCCCACGCCCAGTTAACCGTTCGGTTTAGACCCCAAACGCCGACTCCTTGCCATAATAAGTAGAGAATACCCACCACTCCAAAAGTGGCACAAGCTCCTGCTATACCAAAGGCAATAAACCATGACATAGGAGGACTCTTCTCTGTCGTACCGACAATATCTGTGGTAATTTGGGAGTAGGACTTATCTCCCGTTATCAGGGGTTCCCGTATGGGTGATTCGTAATTACTCATATCTACGACATTCTTGTTTTGTTTCGAACTTTAGTGAGGTATTGCACGGAGGGTAGTGTATGAATCTCCTCGACAACACCAAAGGCGCGCTCATCACTCCATTGTTTAAAGACTTTCGAAGTCTGATCATTCGTATCTCCAAAGGTGATCGCATTGGTTCCACAAACAGACTGACATGCTGTTTGAATTTCACCATCTACAAGACCTCGGCCCTCTTTTTTCGCCTCAAGTTTTCCTACCTGAACGCGTTGCACACAGAAGGAACATTTCTCAATGACACCTCGTGAACGAACCGTTACATCTGGGTTGAGTACCATTCGACGTAATGGATCATGCATTCCTAGCTGACCCCCTTCATGGCTGCGAGCACCATCAAAGTCATTATCTAGTCCCCAGAATCCTTCACGATCACTGAAGCTATCTGCTCCCTGGTAATCGAACCAGTTGAAGCGACGCACTTTGTAAGGACAGTTGTTTGCACAATATCTTGTACCAATACAACGGTTGTAGGTCATTTGATTTAATCCTTCACTACTGTGGTTGGTAGCAGCTACAGGGCAAACATTTTCACACGGAGCATTATCACAATGTTGACACATCATCGGTTGGAAAACCACTTCTGGGTTATCCTCATCGCCTGTGTGATATTTGTCAATGCGCAGCCAATTCATTTCATGCGCACGGTGTACTTCGACTTGACCGACTACAGGAACATTATTTTCCGCATTACAGGCAACGACACAAGCGCCACATCCGATGCAAGAGTTTAAGTCAATTGCCATACCCCAATGGTGGCCATCACCTTGTTGCTCAGCATGAGCCCCTCCATAGTAGTATTCGAAAGGCTTCTCATCATTCCAAGCCGTTTCTCCATAAAGAGAGGTCAAATGGTGCTTTAACCACTTATCGCGTCGTTGACCGGCTATCGTATTGCCACTCCATGGATCGTTTTTGTATTCATCAAGAGTAGTTTCTTTAACAACCTCACGGGTTTGTTCAACGGTGAACATGCTATTTTCGTCTGAGCCAAGCGTTGTATGGGTAAGACCATGGTGCTGCTGAATAATTGCAATCTTATAGTCTTCTCCTTTTGCTTTGACACCCTCGACAGCAGCCATGTGAACCATTGATTCAGCACTTCGATCCATTAATGGATAAACGGAAGCGCCGCGTTCGTAGTCCGCGTGTAAGGTATGCTGGCGACCATACCCAAAACAGATACCAAAAGCTCCGTAAGGTGTACCTGGTAGGGCAACCACTGGTAAGCTCACCGAACCTTTATCTGTAGTAAGAGTGGCCACCTGATAGGTTCTTGCCTTAAAATTATCCAACAAGCCATTTTCTTCAACCCACTTTGGATTGGCTACGATGTAGTTGTCCCAGCTAATTCTTGTGATTGGATCGGCAAGTTCTTGCATCCATGGGTTATCGCAGTATGATCCATCCCCAACTTGAGGTTTTTCATAAAACTTGACCTCAAGGGCAAAAGATGAACTTGCCGCTAAACGGCTACCCCATCCTTGAACGTCTCCTGTACACAATGAAGTCGGTCCCTCTACTTTGTCTAAGTGAACTCCTCCATCATGAATGGCGCTATCCCAGAAAGCCCCTGTTGTAGCGTAAGTGCTTTGTTGCGTGAAGTATTCATCAAACCACACCTTACGAGTAAAGTCATAGGCTTCCATAGCATTACCACTCCAACGTAAAACGCTTTCTAAGCGCTGGCGCGTATCGAATAGGGGTGCGATGCAAGGCTGCTGAGAAGCAAGATAGTTTGAGGTTGGCATAGCATCTCCCCAGGATTCCAACCAATGGTGGTCGGGAGCAACATAGGCACACTTTCTAGACGTTTCGTCGAATCGACCAGACATTGAAACAGCAAATGAAACCTTATCCATCGCGGATTCAAAGGAAGCTCCCAAGGTGTATACTGGGTTAGAGGCATCAACAATAAGTCCTGCGACCGACCCAGCCTCCATGCGCGCTATCATCTCTGAAACCGCCTTATCACTACCCTCTTTGAGTGAATAGGTAATGTTGTTTGAAATGGTGGAGCCGTAGTTACCCAGCATCTCGTTGATCGCTATCACTAGCAATTGAGTATCCTGGTTGTTTGATCCTGAAAGCACTACTGACTTTCCTTCAGCCGCCAATAATTCCTTAGCAACCTTAGCGATTTCATCCTTCGCATAGCTCGAGTTGAGCACAGCTTTTCCTTTGGCAGACGCAATCGCATTGTAAAGCTGAACAATTGCATGGTCCTCTTCAGAAGGCATGACTGGAATTCGCAAATCCGCATTGGACCCTGAAAGACTAGGCAGAGACTCAATCTGGATATGTCGATTCATGTCCGAGTGATCTTTAGTGACCTTTCGTCTAGAGGAATAATCAGCAGAGAACCGAGTAGAATTTAACCACGACCCTAAAAAGTCAGCACCGACCGATACAATAAGGTCTGCCTTCTCTAAGTGAATCTCTCGAGGTGCACGCACGCCAAATGCCTCTTCATGCGCGTTGAGAATACCTGCATATGAGATGGCATCATAGGCTACACGCTTAATGTTTGGATAGGCCTCAACAAGGGCTTCATAAGCTTTTCTAATCGATGGGCTCACCTCACTGCTTGTGAGAAGGACCACTTCTTTGTTCTCTTTTTTAGCCTGCTTTAAGTTGGCAATAACCGCCTTATCCAGAGCTTCCCATGAGGCATCTTCTCCGTCGATTTTGGCCGCTTTCATACGAGCATGATCGTATAAGTTGATAAGGCTACCCAATGACCGTAAATGAACATCACCTTTTGAATATCCCGAGACAAGACCTTCTATCATGATGGGTCTACCTTCACGAGTTTTTACTTTAACTACATTGAAGTCGCCATTACCTGAAAAGGTTGAGGCATAGTAATTAGGAATTCCTGGCACCAAACCATCTTGCGTTGTTTGGTAAGGAATGGATTTACGGATAGGACGCTTACATGCCGCAGCTACTGTTGCTGCTCCAACACTGAAACCCAACATTTTCAAAAAGTCTCTTCGGCCGGTTTTCTCTTTAGAAATGACCTCTCTTACCTCTTTAAGGTATTCTAGATCTCCATCCTCGTACTTCTCTGTATAGGTAGCATCCCGTAATTCGTGAATGCTGCCCCAGTACTTCTTGTTTTGATTCGATTCTAACGCACTCATGGTCTAAAATTTCTTAATAGTGACATTTTTGGCACTCCGTACCTCCGATATCCTCGACAGTAGCTTCATCACTCAAGTTGTGATAGTGTTGCTCGTAATAAGGGTTGTTCTGATCAACCTCTGAATTTCTGTGACAGTTTATACACCACCCCATGGATAAAGGTGACCACTGATAAACGACTTCCATTTCTTGGATCGGTCCGTGACAACTTTGGCATTCAACATTACCCGCGTTGACGTGCTGGGCGTGATTGAAATAAACATGGTCAGGAAGATTGTGTATGCGGACCCACGGAATCGGTGAATTGTACATAGCAAGAACCGCTTCAACATCTTCGGTTAGCGCAACTTGAACAGCCTCGTCCATTAATTCTTCCTCGTTGTAATCTTGAGATAGATAGGTACGATACATGGAGTCTAAGTCATCTGCTTCCACGGACTCAGGATACGCGATATACGATCCACCACCAATAGCGTTTGGATCCCAACCAACAGATGCATAGATTTTTGCAATCTCAGAACGACCTCCGTCTTCCGAATTCGCATTGACTTGCATATGACAGTTCATACAAACATCCGCTGAAGGAATGTTGGAATGCTTTGATTTACTAGCTCCGCTATGGCAATATTGGCATTCAATGTTCAGCTGACCAGCGTGCAGGGCGTGGGAATAAGCAATAGGCTGATCGGGCTGGTAGGCTTGTTGACGTCCAACACCAATCGCAGACTCCATCAATGTTTTAGCCCCTGCAAAAAGTAGAAGAGGAACAAGTACTGCATAGATACGCTTGCTCTTCCAAATTGGCACATAAGGAGGAATTGGCTGGCCTGTCTTTTGCAGCTCAATTCGCTTGAGCACCGCTTGAACACGCGCAAGAATCAACACAAGGAGGAAAAGACCAATCCCAATAAAGAGTAGATACTTGCTCAAAAACTCTTTACCAATACCACCAGCTTCCCCTTCTCCAGCAGCAGCTTCTGTAACCGCAGCAGCAGGAGCAAACTGTGATGAGTTGTCTACATAATAAAGAAGTGCATCAATTTCATCATCTTTCAGCCCAGCAAATAGGTTCATTTTTGCTTCTCCCCATTGTTGGTAGAGATCGTTAGCGTAAGGGTGCCCAGCGTCCAGAACATTGTTGTTGTTTCGGATCCATGCATACAACCATTCTTCACCTGATTTATCTTCAAAGTCACCATTATCTATCCAGCGCTGACGAACCCCAGATAAGGCTGGACCAGTTCCATCTCGAAGGGGGTGGTGACATGAGGCACATTTTCCCTGAAACAAAACCTTTCCTTGAGTCCAAAGGGCTTCCTCACCACTCGGAGCCGCTTCTGCACTTTCTTCTGCTAGTGCTGTCTCTTCGCTTTCTGCTTCGAGTGAATCGAGGGCAAGTGAACCACTGCTGTCTAATGCGGCTGCACTGTCCATTACACCCTCATCGGCAGGCATATTGCCTGCATCGAGCTCCTCTTCCTGCGCAATGGCACTATGCACAAAGGCAGTAGAAATAAATAAGCTTACAAGAAGGAATAATTGTTTTGGCCTTGGCGCATACTGCGCCAGAAGTGTTTTGATTTGGATCTGGTTTGTCATAGCAATGTCACTGATCGTTTCAAATTTACTTAATACACCCCTAAGCAAACAAGTTAAATCACTAAAAAAAGAGAGGAAATGACAATCCAGTCTAGAACATGTTGAAAACCGCAATTTCAAGCACCCTCCACTTCCACATCGGCACGGAACTTGTATATTCGACAGGAGACTAAACTTTTTACATTATGCGATCTATCGTACTATTTCTTTTTGTTGGGCTCATTACTCAAAGTTGCCTAGTGGTTAAGCCACATACCAAGAAAGGAGACCACCGAAGAGCGGTGCTTCGAGCAAGTAATCATCTCCAGCGAACCAACAAAATAAAAACAAAAGACGCGCTAGCGCTTGAGGTTTCTTTTAAAACCGAACAGCAACGACTACTGCAAGAAATCGACCAGCTAAAACGAGATGGAAGTCCTGATTCATGGAAAAAGGTTTATTCTAAATATGAGGAGCTTAACAGCCTGCAACAATCGATAGCACCTTTCCTACCGATCTACATTAATAAAGAGTTTCGAGAAGCTGACATCTACATAACGGATTTAAGCGATGAACTTTACGATGCTAAAGTAAAAGCCACCGAAGTGCTCTATGCTGAAGTTCAACAGCTTATGACTTCCAACAGAAAAGCTGATGCACGCTTAGCTTATGCCAAATGCCAAGACATCCTCAACCTAATGCCCAACTATAAGGACGTCCCAACGATTCGAGACCAAGCATACCAAAAAGGACTTGTTTTTGTAAACTATGCCTACTATAATGACGGCGTTTCTTTTCTGCCCGCATCATTTGAAAACCAACTCCAACAGTTTCCTGCTAATGAACTGAGCATGGAATGGATTTCAATGCATTACGGGGAAGATATGGAAGAAGGGGATGCCCGAATCGAGTTACGCATTGTGAACGTTGAATTTTCACCTGAGCGCGTAAGCCAAAGTCAATACAACGATAAAAAGACGATCGAAGATGGCTACGAATATGAGTTAGATAGTGATGGTAACGTAAAGAAGGATAGCCTTGGCAATGACATTAAAACCCCCAAAGAGGTAGAAATTGTAGCCAACATTTTTGTCACGAATATGGAAAAAACCGGTAATGTTCAATATTCTATTGACATCTACAATGGCAGAAATCAACTGATCTCATCAAATCCATTCACGGAAGTCACGCGCTTTGCTCACCAATATGCCCGTTTCCAAGGAGATGAGCGTGCCTTAACCAATCGAAGTAAGCGCCTGTTGCGCAGCGATGCACTTGCCTTCCCGAGCAATCAGCAAATGATTATGGATGTTGGATCAGCGATTCGAAACAATACCATAAATCACATACGAAACAATCAGAACACTATACTGAACAGTAATTAGTCCGCAGAATCCTCTAAGCAGGCTGAAACATGGTCAGCACTTACTGTGAATACTTTTTCTTTGGATTTTAGAGGGAGTTCAAACATCCAATCCAAGAGTATCTTTTCACAGATATTGCGGAGCCCCCTTGCACCAAGACCTCGTTTAATGGCAACCTGAGCAATCAATTCAATGGCCTCGTCTTCAAATACGAGCTCGACATCATCCATAGCGAATAGTTCCTGATATTGCTTAATCAAAGCATTTTTAGGCTCGGTTAGGATTCGACGTAGAGCGTGTTCACTCAAGGGGTTTAAGTGGACTAAGACGGGTAATCTTCCAATCAATTCTGGAATTAAGCCAAACTCTAGCAAGTCCTCTGATTGTACAAAGGAAAGAAGGTCGTCATCCGTAGCTTCTCGCAACGCAATATTGGCAAAACCAATGGACGCCCTGTTGATTCGCGAAGCGATCTTTTTCTCAATACCATCAAATGCACCACCGCAGATGAACAATATCTGGCTTGTATTGATTTTAACCAACTTCTGTTCAGGGTGCTTTCGCCCACCTTGCGGGGGAACAAGGACATCTGCCCCTTCTAAAAGTTTCAGAACAGATTGCTGCACACCTTCTCCAGAAACATCTCTCGTCAGGGAAGGGTTATCTGACCGTCGGGCGATTTTATCGATTTCATCAATAAACACGATTCCTCGTTCAGCCGCTCGGACATCATAGTCACAAACCTGTAAGAGACGGGAAAGCATGGATTCGACATCCTCGCCTACGTAACCCGCTTCAGTGAAGACGGTCGCGTCTACGATAGTAAAAGGTAAATTGAGTTTTTTGGCAATGGACTTTGCCAAGAGTGTTTTCCCTGTACCTGTTTTACCGACCAGAAGAATGTTTGACTTTTCTACAAGAACCTCTTCTCCTTCAGCTATCCGCTTTAACCGTTTGTAGTGATTATATATAGCCACAGAAAGCACCTTCTTGGCCTTATCTTGATCGATTACATACGCATCGAGATAATGCTTTATCTCTTTAGGACTGACTTCTGTGATATCGTCAAGTTTGGCCTTCGAAACGGCCTCAGCTTTAAACTCCTCTTGAACAATTTCATTGGCCCGGCTTGCACATTGATTGCAAATAAAGGCTCCCTGTCCAGCAATGAGTAGTTCTGCCTCTTCCCGGCTACGCCCACAAAATGAGCACTGATTATCCGAAGCATTAGGGCTGTCCAAAACCCCTAGTTATCTTTTTTTCGAATAAGCACTTCATCGATCATACCATAATCGCGTGCTTCCTCTGATGTCATCCAAAAATCTCGATCAGAGTCTTTGTAAACCTTTTCAAAAGGTTGTCCCGAATGGTCACTAATGATGGTGTAGAGTTCCGTCTTGATTTTTTTGATTTCTTCTACCGTAATCATAACATCACTAACCTTTCCACCCGCACCGCCTAAGGGTTGGTGAATCATTACTCGGCTGTGCTTTAGGCCGGTTCGTTTCCCTCGCTTACCAGCACAAAGGATTACCGCTCCCATAGAAGCCGCCATACCTGTGCAAATCGTAGCAACATCCGGACCTATAAAATTCATGGTATCATAAATCCCTAAGCCAGCATATACTGATCCACCAGGGCTGTTTATATAAATCGAAACATCTCTTGTATTGTCCAATGATTCTAAAAAGAGAAGTTGTGCCGTAATGATATTGGATACATCGTCACTTATAGGAACCCCAAGAAAAATGATACGATCCATCATAAGTCGGGAAAACACATCCATAGAAGCCACATTCATCTTACGCTCTTCAATAATGTAAGGCGTTATATATCCGTGAATTTTAGCATAATCATCCACTGAAGAACCCGTCACTCCAGGTTGCTCGACGGCAAACTTTCTAAACTCGCTATGTATATCTCGGTTTATCATACTCTATCATTATGAGGTGAATTGCTCTAAAGTAACTTTTTTGTCCTTGATACGCACCTTTGATTTGAAAAATGAATTAAGCTTCTCTTCCATAATAGCATCTCGAGTCTTTTCGACATGCTCCCGCTGTTGAAGCATCGACATGACATATTGTTCTACTTGTTCGTCACCAAGATCAGCCAAGCCATAACTTGCCATTTGAGCTCGTAACTGAGTTGCTGTATGTTCTTTGATTTCTTCAGGTTCTACCTTTATATCCTGATCTTTTCCAATTCGATTAACAATCAAGCTCCACTTGAGTCTTTTGGAAAACTCAGGGTAGTCCTTTTCTACTTCTTCTTCAGTGATTGGCTTTTCATTAGACCGCATAATCCATCGTTTCAGGAAGGCCTCTGGTAGATCAATTTTTGTTTTATCCAAGATACCATCGATAACTTGACCTATCATTTTCTTATCCGCCTGCTCCTCAATTTGCTTGCTATATATTTCAGTAAGCTTGTCGCGAAAAGATGGTTCATCGGTCACTGTGCCAGGCCCAAACAAGGCATCATAAAATGCTTGGTCGACTTCAGCAAGTTCAACATCTTGAATCTTTGTGATGTGCGTACGAAAAAGGTCTTTTTTGGTAAATCGATCAGGCTCTGCTCCGAGTACATGGCGAGATAGCGCTGCGGCATCATCCTTAAAATACCCTAGGATTTCGAGATCCACATATTCACCAACTTTTTTGCCGATAAACTTCTTAGCATAACGATCCTTGGCTAACATATCTAACGTTATCGAGGTCTCATTGCTGTGGCTGCCATCAAATGGCAACTTATCCCCTCCCAACTCTTCAATTTTCACATTGATTACGGAATCCTTCCCAATGGCCTCAACTTCACTTGGGCTACCGTGTCGTTTTCTCAACTTAAGAATCTCCTCATCTAATGTGGAATCATCCATCTCTACTGTTTCTCGCGTGACTTTTGGATTCTTTTCAATAAAGCCTACCTCAAAAGAAGGCACTAATCCCATTTCATATTCAAAATCAAAACTACCCGCCTTTTTATAATTAAGGTCGAGTTCAGGCTGAGCCTCTGTTGGGATAGGATAACCAATAACTTCCAAGGATTGCTCTTCGATATATTGGTTTATAGAGGTAGATAAGACCTCATTTAATGCATCAGCAAGTAGGCGTTCACCCGTCATATTGATGATAACCGATCGAGGAACTTTTCCTTGACGAAATCCCTTGATAGAAGCTTGTTTTCTGTGCTTATCGATTTCCTTTTCAACCCGTGGAGCATAATCCTCATGATCTACACGCAGAGAAAGGTGGGCGAAATTATCCGATTTTTTATCCAAGACGATGTTCATTGGCTTGACTTACATAGATTAAAAATAAAAACCCCAAGGGTTGATTCAAGGGGCTTTGCAATGGTAACTGCCTTGGGCAGCTTAGTGCGGATGAAGGGACTCGAACCCCCACGCCTCGCGGCAACAGATCCTAAATCTGTCGTGTCTACCAATTTCACCACATCCGCAGAAAAGGAGAGCAAAGATAGCAATGCCATGCAAGGAAACAACATCTTATGAGGGAAAATTGAAATTTCACCATATCTTGGTCAAGATCGTAAAGAGAATATGCCAAACCGTATCTGGAATAAAGAAGAAGAATTCTTAATCAACTCATCGTTTAAGAAGCTGCAAAAAAAAGCAGAGAATAGGTATGGTAAGGGGGATAAGGCTAGGGTTTCACAAGCCTTTGAACTCGCCAACGAAGCGCATAGTGGTATACGCAGAAAGTCAGGCGAACCCTATATCCTTCATCCCATCGCAGTTGCACGAATTGTAAGTGAAGAAATTGGTTTAGGAACGAATTCCATTATCGCGGCACTTCTCCATGACACCATAGAAGATACTGATCTAAAACTCGAGGATATTGAAGACCGCTTCGATCGTCAAATTGCCCGTATTATCGATGGATTAACAAAAATTGCTCCGGTGTTTGATGTACAAACTTCGGATCAGGCAGAGAATTTTAGAAAACTCCTACTCACGCTTACCGATGACATTCGTGTCGTATTAATCAAGATTGCTGATCGCCTTCATAATATGCGCACGATGCAAGCGATGATTCCGGAGAAACAACGTAAAATCTCTTCAGAAACCCTTTTTCTCTATGCACCGTTGGCTCATAGAATGGGTTTATACAACATTAAGTCTGAACTAGAAGACTTATCGATGAAGTATACGCGCAATGAGAAATACAAAGAAATCGCACAAAAACTCAATGAGACCAAGCGGGCACGAAGTCGTTACATCAATCAATTTATCAAACCGATTAAGGAGCTTTTAGATGAAAAAGGCTTTGACTGTGAGGTGATTGGAAGACCCAAAAGCATTCATTCTATCTGGAAGAAAATGGTAAAAAAAGGGGTGACCTTCGAAGAGGTTTATGATCTTTTTGCGATTCGCATCATATTAAATAGCCCAATTGAATCCGAACGTGATGATTGTTGGGCAGTTTTTTCAAGTATCACCAATCTCTATCAACACAATCCAACAAGACTAAGGGATTGGATTTCCAACCCTAAGTCCAATGGCTATGAATCCTTACATACTACCGTTATGGGTCCAAGAGGTAAATGGGTTGAAGTGCAAATTCGCTCAAAGCGAATGCACGATGTAGCAGAACGAGGGGTAGCCGCTCACTGGGTCTATAAAGAGAGGGATGGAGATATTGAAAAATCATCGGAATCCATTGATCCATGGTTGGAAAATGTTCGCAATCTGCTAGAAGACAAAGAGCAAAATGCCTTAGAACTTGTCGACCAGTTCAAAAGCAATTTATTTAGTCATGAAGTGTATTGCTTTACTCCAAAAGGAGAACTTCGACGGCTGAAGCGCGGTGCAACTACCTTGGACTTTGCCTATGAAATTCATAGCGACATTGGCAATAAGTGTATTGCAACAAAAGCCAACCAAAAGTTAGTTCCGTTAAGCTACGAGCTCAAAACAGGAGATCAAATTGAAATCCTAACCTCACGCAAGCAAAAGCCCAAGGAAGACTGGTTAAGCATAGCGCAAACCAGCAAAGCCATCTCCGCCATAAAACGAGCGTTAAAACACGAACGCAGGGCGCTGGCAAGCGAAGGCAAGGCCATCTTTGAGCGAAAGGCGAAACGTCAAAATGTCCCTAACACGCAGGAAAATCTCAATAAGATTCTCGAAGTCTTAGATCTTCCCGATAGCCAAGAATTCTTTCTGCAAATTCAGCAAGGACTCAATCTATCTAAGGTATGGTCAAAGTTTACACTTCAAAATGGGCAACTTGTTCGTAAGGCGAGCAAGGTTAAGCCTAAGCTATCTGTAGAAGAAACCGTTATTCAAAATCTCCAGCGCAAAGGAGAATTACTTATAATGGGTGAAGAATCCAATAGTATTGATCACTCGTTTGCACAATGTTGCAATCCACTACCTGGTGATAACGTTTTTGGCTTTATCACATTAAATGACGGAATCAAAATACATCGAGTCAACTGCCCAAACGCTGTTCAGCTGATGTCGAAGTACAGCTATCGCATCGTTCAAACAAGTTGGTCATCTAAGCTAAAAACTTCGTTTCTTGCCCATGTCCAGCTCAGGGGGATTGATGGGATGGGTGTAGTAAGTCGCGTTACTCAGCGCATCAGCCATGAACTCAACATAAATATTAAATCGCTTAGTTTTGAGAGTGATCAAGGAGTCTTTACCGGTCACATTTCCCTCTATGTAAACAACCAAAACGAATTGCAATACATCTTGGACAACCTCAAAAAGCAAGAAGGGATAGTTTCCGTTGAACGTATCGACGATCATACCACGTTACATCACAATATTTAAGGACGTCATATGCAGGTATCCATTGAAGAAGTAGTTTCCATTTTTAAACGAAACATTGAACGGGACAATTTAAGAAATACGCCGTCACGCATTACTATTCTCAAAGCGGCCTATTCCCATAAAGGACATTTCAATGCAGAAACGATTTATAATGCAATAAAAGATGATGCTCAATCGGTAAGCCTCGCTACGGTTTATAATACACTTGAGCTTCTTCAACAATATGGTTTAGTGCGCACGCACAAGTTCGGCAACCAACATACAGAGTACGAAGCAACCTTAGGTTATGCACAACATGATCATATGATATGTCTTGATTGTGATAAAGTCATTGAATTCTGTGACCCACGAATTCAAATGATCCGAGAAACGATGGGAGAAATCCTCGAATTTCAAGTAGAAAAACACGCCTTAAACCTTTATGGCCATTGCCAGAAAGCCTCGTGTGAAAAAGCCCTCTAAAAACGTCATAGAAAGCCAATGCGAATGTGTATTTTGGCAAAATGAAGTTTACGCATTACGTTGAAAAAAACGTTTCGATAGTTGCCCTCGAGGGTAACTTACTCGGGGAGGCTGATAGTCAGCCTACCTTGGAATTTATTCAAAACCAAATTGGAGAAGGACACAAACACTTTGTACTTAACCTTTCCTTGTTGAAGTATGTCAATAGCACAGGACTCTCTGTGTTGCTTACTACCCTATCTAAGTCGAGAAATGCCGGAGGAGATATAGTACTGGTTAACATCCCAGAACAACTTCGTCAACTTCTGCAAATCACAAAACTCATTGATGTATTTACCGAATGCAATTCCGATAAGGAAGGCATCGATAAACTCTCTTAGAACACAATACTATGGCAGTAGACGTACTACTAGGCCTCCAGTGGGGAGACGAAGGGAAAGGTAAAATTGTGGACTTTTTAGCCCCTCAATATCCTATAATCGCAAGATTTCAAGGGGGACCAAATGCTGGACACACCCTTGTAGTCGATGGAAAGAAGATTGTACTTCATACCGTTCCCTCCGGAATTTTATATCCTGAAATTGTCAACCTTATAGGTAATGGCGTCGTCATCGATCCCGCTACCTTAAAAAAAGAAATTGAGAGTCTTTCAGCTTATGACATTGACCTCCAGCGACAATTGCGCATTGCAGAAAAAGCTCACCTCATACTTCCGTCCCACCGACTGTTAGACGCCGCTTCTGAGCATGCAAAAGGGGCTGAAAAAATCGGCTCAACACTCCGAGGAATTGGGCCCACTTACATGGATAAAACAGGACGAAATGGTATCCGAGTTGGTGATATTATGACATTAAACTTCATGGCAAAATATGAAGAACTAAAAGCCAAACACATGAGGTTATTAAGCCTCTATCCTGATTTTGCCATCGATGAAGACGCTGCGAACAAAGCAGAGAAAGCATTCTTTGAAGGCATTGAGTTTATCCGCAGTTTACCAATTGTTAATGGAGAACAGTTTCTACACAATGCATTGGAACAAGGCACGGATATTTTGGCAGAAGGTGCTCAAGGCACATTGCTAGACATTGAATATGGCTCCTATCCTTTTGTAACCTCCTCGAACACGATTTCAGCCGCTGCATGTACCGGATTGGGTATTAGCCCACAAAATGTCCGAGAGGTTATTGGTATTACTAAGGCGTACTGTACACGCGTTGGTAGCGGCCCCTTTCCTTCTGAACTTCATGGAGAAGAGGGCGAGTCACTCCGACAAAAAGGCGGTGAATTTGGAGCCACAACGGGGCGACCACGACGGTGTGGATGGCTGGATATTCCCCTATTGAATTATGCCATCAAAATCAATGGCGTTACACAAATTGCCATGACCAAGGTGGATGTCTTGGAGGACATGGAATCAATATCCTATGCGGATTCCTACACTGTAGATGGTACTGTGATTAAGGGAATTCCTTTCGACTTGGACGATAAGCGTATTAAAGTAAACTATAACAAAGTTTCAGGATGGTCAGCGACGGAAGATGGGTCGATTCACCCTAATCTCCAAGAGTTTATTGAGACGGTGGAGCGTAAACTATCTGTGCCAATTCGTTATCTTTCTAACGGCCCTGAACGTGAAAAACTAAACATTTTGGGCGGCTAAGTAGCATGGAAAGCACCTCAATACACATTAATAATCCCGCAGAGTTTCGGCGTGAAGCCCTTGCATGGGCTAATCAGTTTCCCATTTTTGCCTTCTATGATAGCAACGGTTATGGAGAACGATTACAACACTACGATTGGATCCTTGCGGTAGATTCTTTAAAAACCCTTGCTCTAAACAATGCCGTGGGGGCCTTTGATCTACTCGAGGATTTCAAACATCGCCATGAGAACTCTTGGCTTTTTGGTTTTCTTTCGTACGACTTAAAAAATGACGTCGAGGACCTCTCTTCTCAACATCCAAACCGACTACAATCCCCAGAGCTCCTGTTTTTCGAACCGAGATTTCTCTTTCGAATGTCAGGAAACAAACTAACGATTAACCGAAGTTTTCTTGAGGCAACTGCCTTGGTCAACATCATCAATGCCTACGAACTTCCTAAAGAGCCCTTCTCCAAGAAGATTGAATTGTTCAGCAATATGAATAAAGAGGCGTATCTCGAAAGAGTACGCCACATACAAAACCTCATTCGACATGGAGAAGTCTATGAGGTTAATCTTTGCCGTGAACTTGCCTCTTACGAGGTTCGTATTAACCCACTAACAACCTTCTTGAGAATTAATGATGCATTGCAGTCCCCCTTCTCCGCCTATGTCAAGCATGAAGGTCTTCACATTCTAAGTTTTAGCCCTGAGCGATACTTGCGAAAACAAGGAGATGAGGTAATCAGTCAGCCCATTAAAGGCACTGCTCCGATTGGCGAGACACCTGAGGAAAATGAAAAAATTAGAGAGGCTCTTGCATCCAATAGAAAGGAGCGTGCGGAGAATGTCATGATTGTTGATCTTGTGCGCAATGATTTAGCTAAAACCGCTATTCCTGGCACAGTTAGGGTAGAGAATTTGTTTGAAGTGCAAAGCTTTCAAACCATCAACCAAATGGTATCGACAGTAAGGGCAAAAGTTGACGCGAGTTATTCAAGTATTGATGTCATACGAAATTCATTCCCGATGGGATCAATGACGGGAGCTCCGAAGTACCGCGCCATGCAAGTGATTGATGAAGTAGAAATGTCAAGACGTGGGATCTTCTCAGGAACCATTGGCTACTTCTCTCCTGACGGTGACTTTGATTTCAATGTGGTTATTCGAAGTGTCCTCTATCAAGAAAAGGAACGCTACTTAAGCTTTACCTCGGGAGGAGCAATAACCTTCGACTCCGACCCAGAAGCCGAATTTGAAGAGACCCTATTGAAAGGCGCTCGCATTGGAGAGTTACTCTTCCAATACCGTTAATCAACGAAAGTGAACCTCAGTTCGACGGTTGTTTGCTCGGCCCTCTTCAGTTTCGTTGGTATCAATAGGTCGTGTCATACCAAAACCACGTGCAATAAGTCTTTCATCGGGAATACCTATCGAAATAAGATAGTTACGCACTGCATCGGCTCTTTGTTGAGATAAAGTGAGATTCCAAGCTTCACTACCACGGTTATCTGTATGGCCCTGCAACTCGAAAATGACCGTATCCTCTAAGGTTATCATCCAATCGGCTACGATTTGAAGTTCCTGCTTACTAATCTCTTCTAGTACAGCACTGTTTGTTTCAAAAAACACATTATTCAAGCGAAATTGGTTTCCGATACTAGGACTGGATAAAAGAAATTCTTCGTTAAGGAGTTCTCCTGAGGTAAGAATCGAATCAAAAGTAATCGTTTTTGATATCGGTATCTTGCCAGGCGAAGTAATATGAAAGGAATAGTTGAAACTGCCAGGAAAAGCAAACAAAAATGATCCATCTACTGGATCCACATCCACTGATCTGTATTCTTGATTTCGCGTTAAGTCATAAATCTCAATAGTGGCTGTTAGTGGCTGTCGCGTCAGCGAGTCAAGTACAGTACCCTTTAGATAAGAGGTTAAGCCAGGGGCCACAGACTGTGGTAAATCAAACTGATAAATATCCATACCTCCCATACCCCCTTTTCGATTCGTCGATATAAAGGCGCGCTTGCCATCTCCACTAATAAAAATCCCCCGCTCATCCTTGGGGGAGTTTATGGGAAAGCCCAAGTTTACCGGTTTTGTCCAAGAGCCATCCTCCATTAACTGCGATTTGTATAAGTCACTTCCCCCCATACCGGGCAGGCCAGTGCTAGAAAAATACAAGGTCTTGCCATCAGGATGAAAATGAGGGCGCTGATCGTTGCCTGGTGTATTAATAGGAAATGGAAGACGCTCTACCACAGAAAACACATCATTTGAATCGCGTCTTGCTACATAGATGTCTGAATTTCCCAGCCCTCCCCGACGTGTTGAAGTAAAAAACAACATGGTACCATCAGCAGACAAACAGGGTTGTGAATCCCATTGGCCGCTATTGACGACGGTTGATAAAGGTCTTGGTACATTCCATTGCTGATTGGCATACTCAGCACGGTAGATATTCATATCACCTTGTTGTCCATACATCGCAGCGTAGAACAACTCATGACCATCTGTACTAATCGAATTCGCCCCTTCATTTTTATTGGAATTAATGGTTGATGGGAGGGCTATAGCATCCGTCCATGACGCATCTTCTCGACGGCAGGAATAGAGATCCTCATCCCCATAACCCAAACCATCCTCTCCGGGTTCTAATCGAGTAAAAAACAACTGCTCACCATCAACTGTTAAGGATGGAAAATATTCATCATACAATGAGTTTACACTAGCTGGTAGTCGCTCCAACTCATAACTATGAGGATGTCGAACCAAACTATCCGCGAGATATATACTCTGTTGCAATATGGACGCTTCGTATTTGAAAGCAGAAGAGAAACGATGTTGCGCTTCGAAGAGCTTATCTATACGTTCTTGAGCCTGATCATAATCTTGCAATAAGAAACTGTAAAGCGCTAAGCCGTAATCCAATTTAACATGAGATGTCTTGACGCAGGACTCCGCCTTGTCTAAAGCGTCATAGGCCGATTGGAGGCTGTCAATGCGATATAAAATGTTTGCTTTGGCAAGCCAAGGCAGGATGTAGGTCTTTTGCTTTTTTATGGCCTTTGTGTAGCAGAATAGAGCCTCCTCTATCATCCCCATATTCTCCGAACGAATTCCTTCAAAATACCATGCCTCCGCTTTTTTGTTGACCTTTTGCTGCGCGAAGCAATTGGACAAAAAGAAACATTGAATAAGGCATAGCAGGCCCACTATAATTCGTTGCTGAATAGTCATGATTATCCGTTTTCGAATGGAGATTGTCCCTTATGACTGCCATCACATTGAGGCATTTCCTGTGACAATCCACAACGACATAACGATAGTCTTTCTGTACTTATTGAGTTACCGTCTGAATCATAGACAAGCACCTTACCCATAATTACCGCTGGACCATTTTTTCTAATATGCACTTCAACCGATGAGTGCTTGGTTTTCTCCATAAGGAAAAGATAAATCTATTTTGCTCGAAGCGTTTATTTCTTCCTATCTTAAATATCTACACTTATCATATGGAAAACGTCAAAAATGGACTAACCGACCTCCTAGGCATAGAATTCCCGCTCATTGTGGCGCCCATGTTCCTTGTATCCAATGAAGCGATGACCATTGCAGCTCTTCAATCTGGAGTTACCGCATGTATCCCTGCGCTGAATTGGCGAACGGATGATGCCATGCGACAAGCCATTACTACAATACGTCAAAAGGCGAAAGGTCCCATTGGCATTAACCTCATCGTAAACAAGTCAAACATTCACTACAAAAGACAGTTAGCCACCTGTGCCGACCTCGGTGTTGACTACATTATCACCTCCTTGGGATCTCCAAAAGAAGTGATTGATGTATGTAAACCCCTTGGCATAAAAGTTTTTTGTGATGTCGTCAATGCCGATTATGCGCGAAAGGTTGAGAACCTTGGATGCGATGCACTTATTGCCGTTAACAAAGAGGCAGGAGGCCATGCAGGACCCTTGATGTCTAAAGAATTGATTCCGGAATTAAAAAAGGCTTGTAAACTACCTGTGATTTCTGCTGGAGGTGTCGGAAATGGTGCAGGAATATGGGCAAGAATTCATGGAGATGGCGCAGTAGGTGTTTCCATGGGATCACCGTTTATTGCCACCACCGAAGCACCCGTTTCAGAAGAATACAAACAAGCCTGTGTTGACTACGGAGCAAAAGACATTGTGCTTACGACCAAGATTTCCGGCTCACCGTGTACAGTGATCAATACGCCCTATGTCCAAAAAATAGGTACTCAACAAAATGCGTTTGAACGAATTTTATCCAAAAACAAGCGCCTTAAAAAGTATGTAAAAATGCTTACCTATTCGAAAGGCATGAAGTCCGTTGAGAAGGCTGCATTCAGCGCAACCTACAAAACTGTATGGTGCGCAGGGCCAAGCATCGAATACACAAAATCCATTGAGTCAGTCAGTACAATTATTGAACGACTAAAGCGAGAATATAAAGAGGTTGAGGAGAATCCTACTCTACAGCAATCAGCCCTAACGTCTAGCCTCGTGCAGCGAGATTGAAGAAAGAAAAGATAGGGAGAGAAAAAAGTGACTCGGCTGGGGTTCGAACCCAGGACCCATACATTAAAAGTGTATTGCTCTACCAGCTGAGCTACCGAGTCAATTTCCCTTAACGGGACGGCAAAGATACAACGATATTATGTAAATAAAAGTTACACTTGTAAAAAGTAATTTTAGACTCTATTTATCCATTATGAATAACGCACAGCGACTCATCGAATCTGCGTGGGACAACCGCGAATTACTCAAAGACTCAGCGACCAGCAAGGCCATTGACTATGTCATTGAAGAACTGGACAAAGGACGATTAAGAATTTGTACCAAACAAAATGATCAGTGGCAAGTACATACCTGGTTAAAAAAAGCTGTGATTCTCTATTTCCCGCTAAAACAAATGGAAACGATTCAACATGGACCGTTCGAGTTTCATGACAAGATTCCGCTCAAAAAGGACTTTGCTGCGCAAAAGGTTAGAGTCGTGCCCCAAGCTCTTGCCCGCTACGGTAGCCATTTGGAGCCAGGTGTGGTTATGATGCCAAGCTACGTAAACATCGGAGCCTATGTTGGGGCTAACTCCATGGTAGATACCTGGGCGACGGTAGGTTCTTGTGCCCAAATTGGGCAGCATGTTCACTTAAGTGGAGGGGTTGGTATAGGAGGCGTTCTTGAACCGCTTCAAGCACAGCCAGTTATTGTTGAAGATCATGCATTTATAGGGTCACGCGCCATCTTAGTAGAAGGTGTTCATGTCGGAGAAGAGGCTGTAATTGGCGCCAACGTCACCATCACAGGCAGCACAAAGATTATCGACGTAAGTGGTGATCAACCCAAAGAATACAAGGGATATATCCCACCAAAGTCCGTTGTTATTCCGGGAACGACAAGCAAAACATTTCCCGCAGGCAACTTTGGCATACCTTGTGCGTTAATTATAGGGCAACGAAAGGCGTCGACTGATAAAAAAACTTCGTTAAATGATGCACTGCGAGATTTTAACTTATCCGTGTAACGCCTGATATCTTTTCACAAAATAACCGCCATCTATGCTTCGTCTGATTGTCCTATTCTTTTTATGTACTCCCATAATGGTAAACGCTCAACTTTCTCAAACGGAAAGCAATAAAATTCAATCTTTTTTCAATTATGTAGATCGATTCTACGTGGAAGATATCGCGGATAGTGCTATTGTGGAAAAGGCGATTCGAGCATTCCTAAAAGAATTGGATCCACACAGCAGTTATACTGCAGCAAAGGATGTCCAAGCGATGAATGAACCGCTCGTAGGAAATTTTGAGGGTATCGGAGTACGGTTTAACCTACTTCAAGACACCATTTTTATCGTAGAGACCATTTTTGGTGGGCCTTCGGAAGCTGTGGGAATTCTTCCAGGAGATAAAATCATTCGAGTTGATGGAGACACCATTGCGGGGATTGGCATCAACAATAGAGGTGTGATTGATTTACTGAGAGGGCCTAAGGGGACAAAAGTTGTGGTCGATATTAAGCGTGGGAGCAATGAAGCACTCTTACCGTTTACCATTACAAGAGACAAAATTCCGCTGAATTCCGTCGAGGCCGCCTACATGTTAGATAAAAAGACAGGGTATATCAAACTGGTTAAGTTTTCAGCCACCACCTCAGAAGAGGTAGAAAGTGCCTTGGAAAAGCTCAATAATCAGGGAATGAAAAACCTTGTATTTGATCTACAGAATAACTCCGGAGGATACCTCAATGCAGCTGTAGATGTAGTCAATCAGTTTTTTGGTGCTGGATTTCTAGTAACCTATACCGAAGGAGATCAAAGCCGCCGACAAAATTATACCACGACCAAGGAAGGGAAATTTAAAAAAGGTAATCTCGTCGTTTTGGTTAATCAATACTCAGCAAGTGCTAGTGAAATCGTTTCTGGAGCCATCCAAGATCATGATCGAGGACTTGTGATTGGACGCCGAACCTTTGGAAAAGGGCTAGTGCAAAGAGGGTATAATCTGCCTGATGGTTCGTTAATACGGCTAACAGTAGCTCGTTATTTTACCCCTAGTGGCCGCTTCATCCAACGTCCATATGAGGATGGTGTAGAGGCCTACAGAGAAGAAATTGAACGAAGAATGGATTCTGGAGAGTTGACTGACTCCAGCTTCGCCATGGAAGTTCCCGATTCATTGAAGTTCATCACTACTGGAGGACGAACCGTATTTGGCGGAGGAGGTATCATGCCGGATGTTTGGGTTGCAATGGATACTTCAGGAGGGTCTAAAGCCTTGGGGCAAATCCGCCGTGAAGGGTTGTTTCAAGAATTCATTTATTCCTACATCGACAACCGAAGAGAGCAAGTGCTCAATCGATACCCGGACATCAACGGTTATCTAGTTATGTTCAATAAAGAGGATGTGATGTTCAAGGACTTTGTCAATTATTGCTACAGTGAGATTGACTCACTAGATAGCGAGGGGATGACAATATCCATGCAATGGATTCATCTACAGTTTAAGGCAATTTTAGCTCGTTCCTTGTATAGCCCAGATGCCTACTTCAGGGTATACAATGAAAGTGATGATATTTTACAAAAAGCCTTCGAACTTGTCGGGGATAAAGCTTCGATAAAAGCTTACCTTCGAACGGAGTAGATTTAATAGCGTTTTGACATGGCATCGATTGGTTTGTTTTACGGGACAGATACAGGAAACACCGAACAGGTAGCTGAAAAAATCAAGTCCCTCATTCAAGAGATAAAACCTGATATACAGGTTGACTTAATTGAAATTTATCAGCGTAAAGCGACTGATATGGCACAATATGATTTTCTCATTATTGGTCAGCCTACATGGTACGATGGGGAATTGCAGGGTGATTGGGAGGAGTTCATTCCTGAATTTGAAGCCATTGATTTTACCGGCAAACAACTTGCCTTTTTTGGGCTTGGTGATCAATATGGGTACGCTGCTTACTTCTGTGATGCCATTGGAGTCTATGCAGATATGGCTGAGAATCAAGGAGGCACATTGCATGGATTCACCTCGGCAACAGATTATGAGCATGATTTTTCCAAAGCGCAACGTGGAGACCAATTTATAGGGCTTTGTCTTGATATCGACAATCAAGATGACCTAACAGACGAACGAATCAATCAATGGATTCCTAAAGTTTTGGCCTCTTTCGGAATGTAACACGCTAATTTGTAGTATCTTTTTAATAAGATCTTATGAAGAGTTCTGTTATACTTCGTTTGTTTTTGTCCTTATTGGTAGTCCTCACCAGTGGCCATTCCATTTCCGCCCAATTTACTTTTGAAAACCCGGCTAATGTAAATGCATCCACCATGGCACAGACGTTAGCGGGTCAAGGGGTAACAATAAGTAATGCTACACTAAATTGTGCGAACAATGCCTACGCGCAGTTCACCTCCGCTCCTGCGGGCTTAGGAATCACAGATGGTATATTACTGACTTCTGGAAGTGCAATTGAAGTAAATCAAAACAACAACATCTTCTTTAATCCTCAAGCGAGCAATGATAATGGCCTGTTCGGGGACCCAGACCTTGACGCATCTTTAAGTGGAGGGTTAATTTCAACAGATGCATGCGCACTTGTTTTTGATATAACCGTTTTTGGCGATACATTAAAGTTTGATTATCGCTTTGGATCTGAGGAATACGAAAACTTTGTTTGTGATGCTTATAACGATGTATTTGGGTTTTATGTATCAGGAGCTAACCCAGCTGGAGGAAACTACAATCAGCAAAACATTGCGTTAATTCCTGGCACCACAATACCGGTTTCGATTAATACAGTAAATGATGGATTTTCTGACGCTATTTTCCCGCCACCCGGCATTACTTGTGATTTGACCAATACTGCCTTTTATGGCGGGGTTATCCCCGGTGTAGTATACTCTGGCAACACCGTGCTTCTCGAAGCCACTTTGCCAACAGTTGCCTGCTCAACCTATACCATGAAACTTGCTATTGGAGATGGTAGCGAAGCCTTATTTCTCGATAGAATATATGATTCAGGCGTTTTCTTAAAAGCTGGAAGTTTCTCATCCGATCAAGTGGTAATCGCTGCAAGCTCCGTAGTGAGTGATCTCGTAGATTTTGCTGTCGAAGGATGCGTTGATGGTCAATTTATCTTTGAACGAACAGGAGACATTGCGCTTCCCTATTCCCTACCTATTGACATTCAGGGTACCGCGACGAATGGAATAGACTATTCAACCATAAATGATACAATATTTTTTACTCCTGGGCAGCAATTTGATACCGTGACAATAACACCAATTTCGGATGGTATTCAAGAAGGATTTGAGACCGTAACATTGTATAGTTTGTCCCAATGTAATGGAATTCCCTTTGATAGTGCCAGCATAACTCTCTTTGACTCTCTACCTGTAACAGTTACCCCAGAGGATACCATTATTTGTGCAGGAGAAAGTGTGATTTTACAAGGAACGGCCGGTCCATTTACCTATGATTGGTCTCCTTCTGGCATTTTGAATAGTACGAATACCTTGACGGTAGTCGCCAACCCTACATTAAGTTCGACAGATGTGCAACTTGTGCAAACCTTTGGGGGCTGTATTGACACGGTGACTTCGAGGATAGGGGTGTCCAATCCGTCATGGGGCCTTGTCATTGCTCAGCCTGATTGTGCAAGTGGAACAAATACTGGCTCCCTTGTCGGCGGCTTTGCCGGCCTATTAGGCGTTCCTAATATCGTTTGGTCTCATGGTCCGACAGTAATTGATCAGCCAAGTTTACCACCAGGGACCTATACACTTACCTTAACCGATAGTATTGATTCCAACATTGCGTGCTCTATCGACACGACCTTCGACATCGTCGATGTAGGAAGTTTATCATATACTGTAACGACTGATACCATTGATTGCGGAGCAACCGATGGTCTTGGAACAATAAGCGGTTTACTGCCCAATACGAATTATATCATAGGGTATAGTCAAAATGGGGGCCTCATTCAAGCACCTACAGGAACGCTAAGTGACGCAAGTGGAGTGATTGTTCTATCGAGCCTGACCGGTGGAAGCTTAACAGTAACTATTGAAGACCCATCTACCGGGTGTTTTGATACAACGTCCACTAATGTTGAGCAAAATGTAAACTTTACCCTAACATTAAGCAGCACAACACCCACTTGTCTTGGCGACGACAACGGCGAAGCGAGTGTGCTTGTGAACGGGGGTTTGCAACCCTTTACTTTTCTCTGGGATGACCCCGCAGGACAAGCTACAGATACTGCTTGGAATCTTACCGCGGGAACATATAGTGTTCAAGTGAGTGATGGACAAGGATGTTTTGATAACGGCAGTATAACCGTTCCTGAAGGTGATTCCGTCTTAGTGTCGATTTTAGGGAGCGATGTTACATGCAACGGAGCATCTGATGGACAGGCTGTGGCGAATGTCAATGGAGGCACTTCTCCTTATCTGTATCAGTGGTCAAATGGAGAGGACTCCAGTGCAGTCATCGAACTCGGCCCAGGAACTATATCTGTTGTTGTTACCGATGCGCAAGGTTGTCTTGGCACGGCCTCAACCTTGCTTAACGAGCCAAATGGAATCACCTACCAAGCAAGTATTATTGCACCCAATTGCAATGATCCGCTAAGTGGATCAATAAGTCTTAGTATACAAGGAGGATTAAGTCCTTACAATATACTTTGGAGTGATGGAATCAGCGGTCCATCGAGGAATAATTTGGGGCAAGGGCTTTATGATGCGATGATAACGGATAACAATGGTTGTCAAACACCTTTTTCAACCTTTTTAGATGGGGCTACTGGGCCTGAGATTACAAGCATTGATGTGGACTCTTCTGGATGTATTGGATCAAGTACAGGACAAATTCAAATACTTGGTGTAACCGGAGGAGTACCACCCTATCAGTATTCAATAGACTCAGGCCTCACCTATCAAAGTAGCGCGGTATTTACCAACCTCCCAAGCGGAACTTATGGGCTCAGCGTTGAAGATGCAGATGGCTGCCGTTCAATGCCTTTTGGAAGTGTTGTTTCAAGTACTCCCAATGTTATCCTTGAAGTGATTCCCTCAGATACTACGATCACGCTATTAGATACTCTGGCTTTAGAATTGGTCATTCAGTTTCCTGATATCTATGAAGACACTTTGTTATCAAATATTGTGTGGAGCCCGGCCGAGGGCTTAGATTGTATGGATTGTTTATCGCCCATGCTAATCCCTGAACAGACCTATTACGACTTTGAAGTCAGCGCGTCCTACCCGAACAACCCCTGCGTTATTCCTGCATTAGCCACAATAACCGTCGACAACAATTTAAATGTCTTTATACCTAACGCCTTTTCACCAAATGGTGATGGAGTAAATGATTTCTTTAAAGTCTACGGAGAACGCATAGTATCCCATGAACTCATTATAACCGATCGGTGGGGAGAAATCGTATTTGTAGGGAATCAACAAGAACCCGGTTGGGATGGCACATGGAAAGGGAAAGCCCTTCCTCCGAATACATTTGGTTATCTCTTTAAAGGAAGGTTTGCTGACGGCCAAGAAATTGACTTAAAAGGGAGCTTTCTGCTTATCCGATAGCCCTTATCATCTAAGGAATACTGCGGCTAGTAGCCTATTCCTGTGCGCTTTAGAATAAATCCCATCAACCAAGCAGGACCAATCATCAAGAATTGCAAATCTTTGAAAAAGGAGGGTTTCTTTCCTTCTATGTTATGGCCGATAAACTGACCAATCCATGCACCAACAAATACAGCCATGCTCGTGATAAGAAGGACATTTGTTCCCAGAGCCATTAACGCATCAATGGATAGAAGGACAGCCGTAGAAAACAAAGCCATTCCTAGAAACAGTTGCCAAGACAGCCGGATGTAAAAAAGCAAGCCTAAGGCGATTACCACACTTCCCCAATGCATGTAAGGTAATGCCCAACCTGCATTAGCTATTTGAAGATAATCGTGAGGGATGCAAGCGAGCAATCCAATGATACTCCAGAAAATCAAGGGAATGCATATCCAATGAATTATCTTATTCGTGGGGTTCTGATGGCTTTCGCCATATTCATCGAACCACTGTTGTATTGATTTTGCCATGGCTTTAGGTTGTTGGAAAAATAACAAACTCTGACGACATGACTTATCGCTCAGTCATCTTAGACTAATCCTTGAGCGTAAAACGAAGGTGAACCGGTTGATGATCTGAAGACGCAAACTTTAAATCTTTGGTCTTCACGGAAAGCACTTCTATGTTTGGACTTACTAGATAAAAGTCGATTAACGTTTTGTAAGTATCCTCATATGGATTTTCTGAGAGCACTTGGTAGAGTTTGCGATTGGTGGGTTCTGTCTTGTCATAAACCCACTGCCAGCCTTCGGGCATAAAATCCTCTGCTATGTTTGTCTGCGAATAGTTGTCATTCTTCTCTCCCATAAAGGTATAATATGGGAAATTCGGTGGGCATTGATTCCAATCCGCCCCAACAACAATGTAATTCCCCTCCTCATACGCCTTCAGTAAAAACGCTTTCAAATAGTCCATTTGCTGAGCCTTCAAATTACCATCATCATAGGCAGAGTTATGGGAATTTATCATGTAAAGACGCTTACCACTTGGCAAAAGCAACTCTTGTACGAGAAAACACCGATCAAGCATAAACACGCTCTTCGGCCAAGAAAAGTTGCCTGGAAAACTGTAACGGGTAATCTTCGAAGAGGCAAAACGACTAAACGAAGCCAAACCACTTTGAATTTTACCCAAGGGCATTTCAGTTAATGGCATAGGATTCCAAGCGTTCTTGTAATTCAATGCATGTATTGCCTCCCAACCATCAAACATGATTCCCAGTCCTTCATATTGATCGTGGTGATAGCTTCGTCTTGAAGCTCGATCCACTTCTTGCAGAAGCACAAAGTCTTGGCTATCTCGATATTTGGCGATATAGTTATATACACCCGTCCAGTATCGGTCATAATTATTGGGATTTGGCCGGACATCTTTTCCTCCATCATAGAAGAAGTCGGAGTGCTCTCCAAGGCCACAATAACCTATATTCCAGAGAAGGGCATTAAAGGTATCCCGGTCGCTTTCTAGTAACCGCTCGGATTGTTTATCAGGTGATACTGCTTGGTGTTCTGGGGGGCTATAATCTGTTAGGCTTCCTACAGCAATTACAGAGATTACGTAGAGTAACGGAATTCCGAGGAGTAATCCGAGTCCCCATAACAGGCGACACTTTGTAGGGATGATTCGGCCCAGCATGGTACTTATTTTGTTTCGGGCTCTTTATGAGAATAGAAAATGACCATGCCTGCAATTAAAAAGAACAACGCAACAATCATTGGCAACAACATGCCAGTATCTACAAGTGACATCTTAGATGCACCAATTTGATTACTCTCTTCGTCAATTGGATGATAGGGAAGATGGGCAGTAGAATTCCAATAGAGATATACACAGATCAAGGTGGCGAAGCCTGAGACAATCATCATTATAGCACCTAATACTTTAGCCATGGTTTTTGATTTACGCTTAAATATAGAAAGCAAAACAAGTCTCCCCAAATAGAAGACGACTTTTGACTAAGATTCATTGAAGGGTGTCCTGAATTTAACACTCAGGCGTTGCCACGGAAATCGCCAATCCCCCTTCTGAGGTCTCCTTATACTTAGCGCTCATATTTTGAGCAATCTCCATCATTGTTCGAACCACCTCATCAAAACTTACCTTCGAGGTGTTGTCCTCAGCATTTAAAGCAAGATTGGAAGCGGTAATCGCCTTAGATGCTCCCATTGCGTTGCGCTCGATACATGGAATTTGCACAAGTCCTCCGATTGGATCACAAGTCAAGCCTAAATGATGCTCCATAGCCATTTCTGCTGCCGCTAGTATCTGATATGGACTGCCACCTAGAATACTTGTGAGTGCTCCTGCAGCCATCGCAGAGGATACTCCAATCTCCGCCTGACAGCCACCTAGTGCAGCTGATATAGTAGCTCCTTTTTTAAAATAGGTGCCTATTTCTCCTGCGATAAGTATACATTCAATCATATCACGCTCTGATATATTGGGTAAAAAGCAATAAGCATAGGCCATTATAGAGGGTAATACCCCGCTTGCACCATTGGTTGGCGAGGTAACAATCTTTCCATACCCTGCATTTTCTTCATTGACCGCTAGCGCAAAAGTGGATACCCAGGTATTGATTTGAGCAAAATCAAAGCTTCGTCCCCTGAGATGGTCAAACAATTCATTGGCTGACTGAGGGGAAAGGTCTATTAGCTTACTCAACATGAGCGGCGCTCGACGTTGAACATTCAGGCCACCAGGCAATACTTCCTCACTCGATAGTAATCCTCGATAAATGGTCTCCTTCATTACACGCCACAACTCTAAGGCTTGGTTATCGATGCTTTTATCATTGTGCCATGCATGTTCGTTCGCGCGAATAAGCTGGGCAAAGGACACATTTAACTGCTTACAATAGCGTAGGGCATCGTCACCGCTATTGCATTGAAATGGCGTTTTGACCATATTTTTTCCTACCTCCTCCGAGGCATTAGATACGACAAAGCCGCCACCTATAGAATAATACGTATGCTCATAAACACCCGTGGCGGTATGAGCCCGGAATGTCATACCATTGGGGTGGAAGGGCAAGGTTTCCTTAGAATAGATGATGTCCTCATCGGGATTAAACTTGTAATGACCCCCATTGGGTAAGGCAATCTCATGACACGCTTTATTCACTCGAAGTAAATCTATCCATTCGCTTCGACGGATAACCCGAAAATGCTTGTAGTGCAGTCCCGCAATAATCGCTTGATCACTACCGTGCCCCTTTCCTGTCTTACTTAGGGAGCCATAAAGAATCACCTCTATACGTTGGAGTGACTGCCATAAATCGTTTCGGGCAAGCTCTTCAATAAAAAACAACGCCGCCCGCCATGGCCCCATAGTATGGGAACTACTTGGTCCAACACCCACTTTGATGATTTCAAAAACGCTAATGGATCGGTGGTCTGACATAACTTTTAAGGGTGATTAGAGCTCCGCCAAGCGTTTGATTAAACGCGGCCCACCATAAACAAAGCCCGTATAAACCTGAAGAAAATCGGCACCGAGTTCTAGTCGTTTTTGACCTTCTTCTTTACTGCTTATTCCTCCAACACTAACAAGGGTCATATCAGGGTGGACCTTTCGAATAAGAGCAAGCACTTCACTGGAACGAAGCGCTAAAGGCTCGCCACTCAATCCCCCGTTACCTATGGCGTCCACCCTATGCGAGGAAGTAACCAGTCCATCTCTGCTGATTGTCGTGTTTGTGAGCACCATTCCTGTGCAGTTCAGTTCGGTAACAACGGATGCTGCCTCTAATAATGCTTCATCCATTAAATCAGGGGACACTTTCAATAAGAGCGGTTTTGGACCTTTGGCTCTATTTACTTCTTGAAGCTTAGTTAGTAACTCAACGAGGCTATCCCTTCCCTGCAGCGCTCGCAATCCCGGAGTATTTGGAGAACTTACATTCACCACAAAGTAATCGCCATAGGCATGGAGTCTTTCCAAACAATAGACGTAATCCTCT
>PKDX01000047.1 GCA_002862745.1 Bacteroidota bacterium
GCTCTTTGGCACTAATTAGATTGGGAAAAAGCGAATGCATTGAATCCAAATCATCCAGCATTTCTTGATAGGTGTAATATCCTCCCATCGAACCTAATTCAAAATTTGTAGGATCTAGTGGAGCTGAAGTGGAATCGCAATTGACATTTTTTGTCCAAACGATGTCCTGTTGTTGTCGAAGTCGTTTGCTGTAAAAATCTTCAAGGTCATCGATTTCTACATGATAGGGGATATCTGCTTGTTGAATGAGGCCTAACTCAAAATCGCTGACTTCAATAACTACTTCACCAACTTCTAGCTTCCAATGGGCATGATCCAACGCTAAAGGCATTTCTTTGAGTCGTGATAAGTCTTCGGTTTTCGATATATCAAGGTGAACCCTCGAATAGCGCTGTGCTGACACGCACTGAAAAGAGAGAGCAAAAAATAAGATATAGGTGAATCGCGTCATCCCCGCAAAATACAACAGATAGAGCGAAGGTTAATTTTAATCCGCGTCAGCTTATGGTTTATTTATAATTTCCTCTGGAGAAAGCTCTTGGGACGAGTTACTCTCCTCTTCGACTTCATTGTTATCTTGAATGTCCTTAATGTTACTCTTTCCGTTGCCACCAAACAACTCATTGATATTATTGAAACTTCGATTGAACGAAAGGCCAAGCCCCGCATTGGTTCGATAGCCTTGGTCAAAAATATCGTAGTCCGTATTGGAAAATGCTTTGAATTTTAATCGGCGGTCTTCGGTGATGGCATAGTTAAACTCAAAGTCACCTGTAAAATTCGTACCCGAGTTTACATCATCAGAAAACTGATCACCGAAGTCTACATTTCCTCCGACGTTGATTGTCATTCGGTCATTCATAAATCGCTTACTTAGGGCGATTTGAAGTTCTCGACGTCTAATTTGGTTGAGGTCATCGCCATTGTTTACCGAAGGGTCATATGCTCGATAGTTTATGTTAAGATCAAGGTCTAGATTGAGCTCGTCGAACCAGCCGCTTAGGTAACCGCTTAATTGATTGGATAAAAGTTCGGATACGGTATTGTTGATCCCAGTGCTCACAAGCGCGGCACTAGAGGCACCGGCATCACCAAATGTTGGAATGAATTGATTGACTACAATAAGACCAAAGACTTGTTGATTCATATTGTTTGCGTCATTGCGCAATAGGTTAATCTTTGTTTCGATTGGATTACGCAAAATAGGGTCATAGTCTACAATGTCGATATCAAAATCAATCGCGGGTTCTGCTAATGTGTTGGAGATGTTTAACAAAAGTTTGACTGGGACACGCTCATTGGCTTCGGTATACACTGCCGCATCATTAATGTCGATGTATTCCCGGATAAGGTTTAATGGGGTAGTGTTGATGCGATAGCTTGCGGACACATCTAACACGGCTTCATCAATGGACCCCTCTAACTGTATTGAACCACCGTCTTCAATGTAAAAGCGTTTGTCGATTACCTCACGCAGCTGAAAGGTGTAGTCCCCAGAGGCGATTTTATAGGTTCCGTATAGATTGGCCTCCTCCTTTTCTTTTAAATATTCTAGTCGAATATCACCATTTCCTCGAGCGGTTAGAACATCTCCGTCTTCCTCACTTAGGACAATATGAATCACCGCATCTTGGTCAATGGTTAAATCCATGGCCACATCTAATGGGTTTATGCGAACCTTTTCTTTGGGCTTAAATAAACGCTTTGCATTATCATTCTTGAAGGAAAAGAAACCGTGTGATTCGGCGTAAGCTGACTCTTCATATGGGAAAAACAATTCAGTGCCTGGAGTACTCTCAGCACTTACTTCGAGCTTGATGTCGGATTGTGCATCACCATAGAATCGGGCGCTTCCTGTCACAAAGGCTTGCCCATAGTAATCGGGATTCATGGCTGCTGTAGTGTTTAGCACTTGAATATTCTCTCCAGAAAGGCTAACATCAAGTGACCAATTTTTTAAGTTTTGATGATAAACATTTCCTCCTCCTACGAGGCTTCGTTTGACGGCCTCATTGCGAACCGTGTCCATGTAAAAGGCCTCGAGGTGCTCAATAGCCAAGCGATCTTCTAAGAAATCAACTCGCTGATTATAAAGATTATACGTGGTGTTGAGGTAGGAAATGGTTGTAGTTACTTTTCCTGTTTCTAGATAACCTAGGAGATTCGGCTTTTTATCCTTTACCACAAGGTCAAGGTTGCCGTGAACGTTGCCTTTGTTATTCCGGATATACGAGGGCACTAAGTCTTCTACTGCTTGAACTTCTAAACTGTCAACGACAAACGAAATCTTCGTGTCGTAAGCTTCACTGTGCCCAGGTAGCCCGTGATACCCTCGAATGGCGACATAGTTTTTCGCTTCCCGTATCAGTGAGCCCGCCTTGATGTCTATTCGATTCTTATTTGCATTATATTCTGAGACTAAAATCAGTCGTCCAAGGTCTTGGGTGTTAAGCAAAAGATGTCGAGTATCAATTGATCCTTCTAATTCAGGTGTTTGAAAGGCATTCTTTATCGAAACCTGAAAGTCCATCTCACCATCAAATTTGTAGATCGGATGATTGAGTAGATCGGAAAAGGCTTTGAGTCTAATAGCTTGTACACCAAAATTAAAGTACTGCTTTTCTACTGATTCATCCTCTGAGGTGTAAGGGTACCCTTCCAATTGGATTTTGCCTTGGCTAGGTCCTTTTAGCGTAAAATCTTTAAGCCGTACCCATTCATTACTAGCCACTTCCCATTGGTTGTCCTGGCTTATTCGATACACATTGGTATCCAGGTGTATGTCAAAGGCCGAAAAGCTTCCTTTGAAATGGTTGAATTCATCCCTCAGGTAACCTCCTGCAATGTGAAGCAGTGAATCATGGTTTCCATTTTTTGATTGAATGAAGAATTGTCCGTTATCCCCATTTTGCCATAAGCTGACCTCAATGTTTTTAAAGAAGGTCGTATCGAAGAGTGTAACTCCAGTTAAGGCACTTTGTATGTGGTATTGATCGCCACTCAGCGTTAGGTTTCCATTAAAGCCTTCAACTAGGTAGTCTTCAAAATCAATGTAATCTGTTGACCATGACGTGAACAAACTGCGCTGAATTCCTCCAATGCTTCCGTCAAGCCTAAGTTTCCCGGGTACATTGAGTCTTGGATTGATTATCGAGAGCAAATGGTAGTTGTCGCTAAGATTTATCTTCCATGAGGCGGATCGGCCATCGAGGTCTGGAACGGTTAGGCTGTCCTTGAGGCTTTTAACTAAAATGGGGATATCGTCTATAGTGTAGTCCGAGGAGACAAATCCAGATAGGAATTCGGATTTTATGTCAATGGCGATGCGCTCGTCGGGCAGTTGACTATATACCAGTCGTGTTGGAGGAAGGGCAACAATGCGTTCATCAAAATCTAAGGCCCAATCAGAAAGGCTTAAATCTATAAGGCCACGTTCCTCATCAATACTATGGCCATCAAGATTGAATCTTCCTGAAATAGCTAGGTCTTTATCATAATTGGAGAATCCCTCAACACGCAAGAAATCCAAGTTGCCCGTAGCTAAGACGGTTGGAATCGTTCCACTCTGATCAATGGTGGCTTGTGCATGGAGTTGCACGGCATCATCAAAAATCTCAATCTGTCCCAGGTATTTTTCATTGGAAAGATGACCGTTCAACTGGATGTTGTCGATCGTCTGATCTTTATAGTCAAAGGAACTAATGCTGCCGTAAATGTCTAATTCTCGATCAAGGTTTTGAAATCCATAGCCATCTATTTCTAGATTGCATTGAAGGTTTCCGAAATCTTGATTTTGTAATAGCGAGCCAAGATTAAAGTTTGCCGTGGCAAGGCTTCCGTTGTAATTCGGTGGATTCTTTGCATCCCAAGCCATGCTCGCCGCTATATCCGCCCGGCCAAAAACTGTATTTACCGAGGCATTCATGGCAAGGTCCTGAAGGCTTCCCTCCACATGCCCCTTGATTCCTATGGTAGGAATACGGTCGCAGAATTCAGGCAAGGAAATCGAAGCTCTTTTGGCTAGTCTTAGCCATGGGGAGGTTTTTGCTGTAAGCTTTTTGCAATCTAATGAGACAAAGGTATTGGTAAGAATAGGAAGGCCATGAATTGAAGCACGACCTTCAATAAGTAAGTTTTGACTGGTAAATGTAATGCGCTTAATATCGAGTTCGGACAAAGATCCCGTGGCATTAAATGTATCCAAGCTCAACGTGTCATTACCCAGAAGATCAATCCATGGAGTTTGGTTGAGATTGAGTTTCGCTAAAAGAAAGTCTTTTTCAGTAGTAGTGATGTAGGACTGATTAAGTAATACCTTAAATGGTGCTTTAAATCCGTTGGACAGATTGTATTGGTGGTTGGCTAAGGGTAGATGTAGCCATCCATTAAATGCACTTTCTCCCCACCGCAGATTGTCCATGCCGAAAAAGAAAGAATCCCATGCTGAGGTTATATCGATCTCTTCTGCCTGAATTGCGGGATATTGATCGACGCTTGCGACAAGGTTTTTTGCATTTAGTTGTACAGAGTTTTTATTAGCGTTCAGAGAGAATTGTCCACTCAATTCTTTGATGACCGTGATTGAATCTTGATCCTTTATCGTTACATATCTCATGTTGTTCATGGATAAGTTATCTATCGAGACACCCATTGCAGTCAACATGGTGAAATCGATTATAGAATCCCTTGGAAGGTTGGGTGCAGAGGGTCTTGCGGGCAAAAAATGAGTTATCAATGGTGTGCGAAGATCGATTAACGCGACTTGAATGCTAGAATCTCCTAACACGAGATTGCCCAAATCGATGGTTGCTAGGGGTAGGTCTACTTCAATCCTCTGATCGCTTTGAGGCATAAGCACCATGAGGTTAATCTTTTCGAGATTGATTTGTTGAAGTACAGTTTTCCACTGTCCTCCCTTTTTCACTTGAGGCTTATCTATAGAGGGGTCGGTGTTTAGGACGGCCCTCACTCCATGAACATCGATTTCCTTTATGGAGATTGTAGAGGCAAACAAATCAAAGACATCAAAGTCAAGCTCTACTTTTTCGAGATGAATGGATTTGTCACTTTGTATTAGGGAGAAGTTTTCAATTCGTGCTGTATGCCAAAACTCAAAATGTATGTAGTCCAATTCAATGGTGGCATCTAGCGAATGTTCCAGTTGATAAACAAGTTTATTTGCTAGCCAAGTTTGAACTGCAGGAACTTGGAGGAGCAAGCATAAGGATAATGCTAGAGTGACTATACCTAGGGATAGCCAACCTACAACCTTCGCTATACGTCGGAGAAGCTTCTTTGATCCTATGTGCTTTACCTCTTTTATATTGTTTATTTGTATAAAAATACCGAAGAACGGATGAAGCAGGTACATACTATCCTTGCTATTGAGTCAAGTTGTGATGATACAAGCGTAGCCCTTGTGGATAAAGGACTTCTTAAAGCCAACGCCGTAGCGAATCAAGAAGTCCATACATCGTATGGTGGGGTAGTGCCTGAATTAGCTTCACGAGCTCATACATCACATATCGTGCCACTTGTTGCGGAGACACTTCGTGTCAATGATTTGAAAATGAATGACTTAGATGCTATTGTCGCTACACGTGGACCAGGTCTCCTTGGATCGTTATTCGTAGGTTGGGAATTTGCCAAAGGTTTGTCCATTGCGTTGGACGTTCCTCTACTAGGTGTGCATCATATGATGGCCCATGCGCTATCCCCTATGGGCGCGGACAAGCCGGCAACCTTTCCTTATCTCTGTTTAAATGTTTCAGGAGGACATACACAGTTTGTTATGGTTCGCGATTGGCATGATGTCGAAGTATTAGGAGGTACATTGGATGATGCAGTTGGGGAGGCCTTTGATAAAGCGGCAAAAATGTTGGGATTACCGTATCCAGGAGGACCTTATATGGATAAGATGGCGCAGCAAGGAAATCCGCTTAAGTATGCGTTTAGTCGTCCAAAAACAGAAGGGCTTGATTTTAGTTTTAGCGGTGTAAAAACGGCGATCCGATACTTTTTAGAAAAGGAGACTAAACAAAACCCAACGTTTATCGAAGAAAATCTATACGATTTGTGTGCTTCTATTCAGCACACCTTGGTAGCTATATTATTGGAAAAATATCAATATGCAGTGGAGCTCTATGATGTTCCTTGTATTGCCCTTGCTGGGGGTGTATCTGCGAATTCTGCCTTGCGAAAAGCGATTCAGGACTTTGCTCAATCCAACAATGTACAGGTAGCCCTTCCTCCGATTACCTTATGTACGGATAATGCCGGTATGGTAGGATTGTTGGGATTTCATCTCATGACAAAAGGATATCAAACGGAACTCGATAAGACGCCATTAGCGCGATGGGAATTGAGTGAATGGAATAGGGCATAAACAGGAATTTCTAATTTTACATTATGATAAAAACGCATATCAATACCATGCTTTTCGGGATTGCATGTTGTCTCTTGACTCTTTCGTTGGGCTTCTTGTCATGTCAAGTGGAAGAGGATTTGGTTATTGATGGTTGGAAGCCAATCTATCAAGGAGAAGCTGATCTTACCGTTTCGTCTTCTCCTGCTCAACCCATTGAAGAAGCTGGAAAAATCTATAAGTACGGCCCATACATCTTAGTTGGTGAGACAGGGCAGGGCATTCATGTTTTTGATAATAATGATCCATCAAATCCAACGGAAATTGCCTTTGTCAACGTCCCATTAAATGAAGATATGGCGATTCGAAATGATGTCATGTTTGTCGACATAGGTAGAGATGTGGTTGCCGTCGATGTGTCAGATTGGGCGAACGTTCAAGAAATTGGCCGTTTGTCTGGCATCTATAACCGATCTGATGCATTATATCCTGAAGGGCAGTTTGGATATTTTGAATGCGTAGATACATCGCGAGGTGTTGTCGTTGATTGGGCCTTGGAAGAATTGGTAAATCCTAAATGTCGTCGATAATGAATTGGTATTACACAGTGTTAGGAATCTTTTTTCTGAGCCTTATAGGTTGCTCAGGAAGTGATAGTAATGTTTTGCCAGGTATAGATAGTGGCGGAGTTATTGGGACCGGGGGCTCGCTCGCTCGATTTACGATTGTACAAAATAATTTGTATGCCGTAGACAACACGACCTTGACCACGATTGATATCACCAACCCAACACAAATGATTCTAGAGGATCAACAGGATGTAGGATTTGGTATTGAAACGATTTTCCCTTTCGATAACACCTTGTTTATTGGATCGAACACAGGGGCCTATATCTACGGCATTGATGGGGAAGGAATACCCTCTGAATTGAGTTTCTTTGAGCATGCCATGGCCTGTGATCCAGTAGTGAGTGATGGGGATTATGCTTACGTAACCATTCGCTCTGGTAGAGCATGTGACTTCCTTGGGGATGCCAATATCTTGGAGATCTATGATATTGCCTCATTGGAAAACCCTATCCAGATTACACAAGTTGCGATGAATAACCCAAGAGGCCTTTCAGTTGATGGAGACTTATTGTTTGTGTGTGATGGGAATCAGGGACTGGTAGTATTTGATATTACCGATCGAACAAACCCAGTGGTGTTGACTCGAGAAATGGGCTTTGAAGCCAATGATGTCATTGCCCAAAATGATGTTGCCTTGGTGGTAAGCCCTAATGGTATTCGTCAGTTTGATTACACGGATCCGACGAGTTTAACCGAGTTGTCAAATCTTGCCTTATGATGTTACGAAACTATAGCCTAAGTCTGCTTGGCGCACTCATGCTGATTGCTTGCCTTCGGGTAGAAGCACAAAACACTTTGAAGGATTCGGAAGATACCTATGCATTGAGAACAGCGCGTCCAAAATGGACGACCAAGGTGAGCCTTTTGAGTATAATGGATTGGACTGCACCCTCTTTAAATATCGGGTCCGAAGTGCAGATACACCCTAAACTGGGACTACACATGGAGGCTGGTCTTGTTAGTCATTTGGTAAATCCTCTCTATGCTTATATCAATATGCAAAATGCCGATAACTACAAAAATTGGGGAGGAAAAGGAAAGCTCTCATTGCGTTATTACTTTAAGCGAAGAAATAGTGGTCCTGATGTTTTCATCGGTCCATCTATAGCCCATACACAGCATAGCAATTCTCAAATGGAGTGGATTTGGGGGCCGAACTTCATTTTTCAAGAACGCGTGGAAACTTCCTCAACGCAGCGCCGCACCCAGTTTCATCTTGAGTTTGGGTTTTTTAGAAAAGCCGATAAAGACCGCTGGACGGTAGTCGAAAGTGTCTTTGGTATGGGGTTTCAGTATTATAATCTCTCGTCAGATAACCCGGATTACGTAGGGAATTACCCTGGCCTATCTGTCATGCAACTCGATAAAGGTTCCTATGTACTTCCGTCAGGATATATCGGGGTACTTGTAAGAATTCCTTCAGGGAAAGCGAGTCGAGACCCCTTAAGAGACTAACAACGAGATTCTAAACGAGAAGTAAACAAATCCCTCTAGGATTCACTCATATAATCCTGCATCGGAGGGCAGGTGCATACTAAGTTTCGATCACCAAAACTATTGTCTACTCTGCCAACGCTTGGCCAAAACTTCCTAGATGAATCTTTCATAGGCCATGCTGCTTCTTGTCGAGAGTAGTAATGTTGCCATGTATCACTAGTCAGTTCGGCAATGGTATGCGGCGCATTTTTAAGCATAGACTGCTGAACCTCCATGGTGCCTGAAGCAATCTCGTCAATCTCCTTTTTGATAGCAATCAGCGCATCACAAAAGGCGTCAATTTCTTCCTTTGTTTCGCTTTCTGTTGGTTCAATCATCATGGTGCCCACCACAGGCCATGACATGGTTGGTGCATGAAATCCATAATCTATCAACCGCTTGGCAACATCCTCAACCTCAATACCTAGTACCTTAAAAGGCCTAAAATCAATGATGAGTTCGTGAGCAACATGGCCATGGATATCGTCAGTATACAATACCTTATAGTGAGACTCTAATCTGTACTTAATATAGTTTGCATTCAAAATCGCTAGTTCAGTTGATCGCTTAAGTCCATGATGACCAAGCAGTCTGATGTAGGCATAGGATATCAAAAGAATACTAGCGCTTCCAAATGGTGCAGCTGAAACGGCACTCTCTTGTCCCTCCACATCGAAATGCACATGGCCGGGTAAATGGGGTGCCAAATGCGCTTTCAAACAGATTGGTCCAACGCCAGGCCCGCCACCGCCATGGGGAATCGCAAAAGTTTTGTGCAGATTAAGGTGGCAAACGTCAGCACCAATTTTTGCTGGGTTTGTAAGGCCAACTTGAGCGTTCATATTGGCTCCGTCCATGTAGACCTGTCCTCCATGTTTATGAATGATAGCACATGCTTTTTCTACCCCTCGTTCAAAGACCCCGTGCGTGGAAGGGTAGGTAATCATTAAAGCGCTCAAGTTTTTCGAATGGAGTACCGCTTGATCTTCAAGATGTTCTAGGTCAATGTCCCCGTTATCAGCACATCGGATAACCACGACTTGACATCCTGCCATAACCGCTGATGCAGGGTTTGTGCCATGGGCAGAATCAGGGATAAGCACAATATTTCTATGGGATTCCCCATTGGCTCTATGGAAGGCTTGAATCGAAAGAAGGCCTGCATACTCGCCTTGGGCACCGGAGTTGGGCTGAAAGCTCGTAGCATCAAAGCCCGTGATTTCATTGAGGTAGGCGGCTAAATGGTCGATAAGTTGGTTGTATCCATCTACCTGATCACTGGGTACAAAGGGGTGTACCTGATTGAATGCAGGTAAGGAAACAGCTTGTAACTCAATAGCAGCATTGAGCTTCATCGTGCAAGATCCCAAGGCAATCATTGAATGCATAAGGGACAGGTCCTTGTTTTCTAATCGCTTTAGATAACGCATCATAGCGGTTTCCGATCGATATTGATGAAAAACTTCGTGATCCAGTATATCATCGCTTCGGCCAGGAAGGTCTGGTTGCTTAGGCATTTGTTCTGGAATATTGCATTCAAAGATTTTTGCTAAGTGCTGTAACTCTTCTTCCGTCGTGCACTCATCCAAGGATAGCCTAACTTCATTTGCCTTGTAGAAGAGATTGATTTGATGTGCTGCTGCTCTTGCTTTTAGGGCGCTAAGTTTATCCTTTTCTACCACAATGCTTAAGGTGTCAAAGAATTGTGAGTTGATTATAGAGTACCCTGCATTGTTAAGCCCTGCGTGTAATCGCTGTGTTTTTCTATGAATTTCTTGTGCAATACCTTGAAGACCTTCTGGACCGTGATACACCGCGTAGCAGGATGCCATAACGGCAAGCAGGGCCTGCGCTGTACATATATTGCTTGTTGCTTTATCCCTGCGAATATGTTGTTCTCTAGTCTGCAATGCCATGCGGAGTGCTGTATTATCATGGCGGTCTTTGGACACCCCAATAATTCGACCTGGAATGGATCGTTTAAACCCTTCTGTGCAGGCAAAAAAAGCGGCATGCGGTCCTCCATAGCCTAGCGGAACGCCAAATCGCTGGCTGTTTCCAATCGCACAGTCAACACCCATGCTACCAGGACTTTTAAGAAGAGTGAGGGCTAAAAGGTCAGTAGCCATGACCATAAAATAGTCTTGTGCTTCCTTGCGTGCATTTACCCATTCTGACCAATCAACTACTTCTCCTTGAGCATTAGGGTAGGATAGGAGCATTCCGAAAACATCTTCGTCATCGGTAAAGGATTCGACAGCATCAATAATCAGCTCGATTCCTAGAGGATTGGCCCTGGTTTTTAATACGTCAATCGTTTGACTTAAGGTATTGGCATCCACGAAGAACTTTGTCTTGTTTTTGGCTTTTCTGGATACTTTATTGAAGCCCATAATCATCGCTTCGGCTGCAGCACTACCTTCATCCAATAAACTTGCATTGGCAATGGGTAGTCCTGTAAGGGAGGATACCATAGTTTGAAAATTCAATAACGCTTCCAACCTGCCTTGTGCAATTTCTGCTTGGTAGGGTGTGTATTGGGTATACCAACCCGGATTTTCAAATACATTTCGCTGAATTACTACAGGTGTGTAAGTCGAATAATATCCTTGACCAATAAAGCTTCTAAACGGTTTATTGTTATTCGCTAGCTCTTGAATATGTTTTGCATATTCTTGCTCTGATATGGCCGACGGGATCTTTAAGGGTGCATTTAATCTGATGGATTCAGGGACGGTTTCATCGATCAATTGTTCTAACGAATCCATGCCTAGACTGTCCAGCATCTTTTGTTCAGTCTCCGAATTGGGGCCTATATGTCGGTTCAAAAACAAATCCTTCTGCATACTGTAAATTTAGAGAGCATAAAAACCTTTTATTCGAGAAATTGGTCAGGTTTTTGCTAAATGTGCATTACATGTGTATAGGAAGAAAATATAGGTTGGTAAGGCAGGGTTTACTCATGTTGGTTTTTGCATGGTTAATCACCCCTTTATCAGCTAATGCTCAAGACAGCACAAAGGTTGTGCAGTTCTCAGGGTATGTTGTAACGCCCGATAGTTTAGTAGGTATTCCCTTTGTAACTATTAGGGTTCAGGGCAAAAATAGAGGGTCTTATTCCAATGCAGATGGTTACTTTTCTTTTGCCGCGGCAGCAGGCGATACGGTTATGTTTTCTTGTTTTGGCTTTGAGGATGATCGGTATATTATTCCAAGTGCGCTAAATTCCAATAAATACTCCATTGTTAAGTTGATGACGGAAGACTATGCTTATTTAGACTCCGTAATTATTTATCCATGGCCTACGCGGGAGATGTTTCGTGCTGCATTTTTAGATTTAGAGCTGGCCGAAAGTGACGTCGATCGATTCTTAAGAAATATGGAACGAGAATATCTCCAGGAAATGGCTAAGGCCCTTCCAATGGATGCTCAAGAGAATGCTGATCGGTATCTTCGGGCTGAGGCGCAGAAATATTACTGGGCAGGCCAGGCGCCTCCGCAGAATATCTTTAATGTCTTCGCATGGGCGCAGTTCATCGAGGCATGGAAACGTGGCGATTTTAAGCGTCGGCGATAAACTACCAAGTGAGATGTACGTGCACGGGCAAGTGATCTGATGGATAGGCTCCATCTCGACTGTCCCCGATATTTCTCATTTTAATCACGCTAAATCCATCGCTGACAAAAACATGATCAATCTCCTCACCAGGAGGGTTTTCTACTTCGAAGCCACTATAGGTAAATGTTTTTCCGTAGGGAACATAGGCTGATAAATCATTAGCTCGTTGGAGATTTGTTTCAAGTTCTTCAATCGGTTCAGAATATGGACTGCAGTTGAGATCACCCATAAGAATGACTTCCTTCCATGAACGACTTTCAATCAACTCATTGATCTTCTTGGCCGATTCTATTCGGGCTTCTTCGCCTTTATGGTCAAAGTGCGTATTAATTACAACAACCATTTTCTCCCGATCCAAGTCATAGAGCTTTACCCACGATGCAATGCGTGTTGTGGCAGCATCCCATCCTTTTTTTCCAATTTTTCCTGATTCGTTGAGCCATAGCGTGCCTTTACCTTCCAGGTCGAAACGGCTTCTATTCCAAAATATCGGGCAAAACTCTCCGTCTACGTCTCCATCCTCCCGACCAAGTCCATAGGAATTATAGCTGATTAGAATTTCTTTGAGTCCATCATATTGATTGGATAACGCTTCCTGCAGGCCGATGATGTCGGTATGGTAATAATCCAATAAGTCACCTACATGCATTTCCCTATTGGCCCATGAATGTATACCATCATCTGGGTTGTCGTATCGAATATTATAACTCATTACAGATAAGGGCACTTGCGCAATGGCAACATGGCCTATCATTAGCAAAAAAAGTAGTCTACGCATAGGATAAATTTACTATTGTTTACATCTCCATTTTAGTGGTGTATATCTTTCATGTGGATAAAGGGGGTGATGGTCTATTTTCGTGCCAATTATTATATAATATGGAATCTATCCGTAACATAGCCATCATCGCGCACGTCGATCACGGTAAAACAACCTTAGTCGATAAAATGCTAGTCGAAGCGCAAACCTTTTCCGATCGCGAAGAAGTGGGAGAGCTTCTCATGGATAACCATGATCTTGAACGAGAACGTGGTATAACCATCCTAGCAAAAAATGCCTCCATTCGCTACAAGGATGTAAAAATCAATATTATCGACACACCGGGTCACGCTGATTTCGGTGGGGAGGTCGAGCGTGTACTAAAGATGGCCGACGGCGTATTGGTATTAGTCGATGCTTTTGAAGGACCCATGCCACAAACCCGTTTTGTGCTTTCAAAAGCTTTAGCGCTTGGATTACGCCCAATTGTTGTCATTAATAAGGTGGATAAAGAGAACTGCACTCCTGAGGAGGTACAGGATAAGGTCTTTGACTTAATGTTCACTCTAGATGCTACCGAAGAGCAACTTGATTTCCAAACGGTCTACGGTTCCGCTAAGCAAGGGTGGATGGGACCTGATTGGAAAAATCCTACCGAGGATATAACCTATCTATTGGATTTAATTATTGACTTTGTTCCTGAGCCAGAAACGGCAGAAGGCAGTCTTCAAATGCAAATTACAAGCTTGGATTACTCTTCCTTTGTCGGTCGAATTGCTATCGGTCGAATATACCGCAACAGTTTGAAGGTTGGACAACCGATAAGCTTGGTAAAGCGGGATGGAAAAATTGTGAAATCTAGGATTAAAGAACTCATGATTTATGAGGGCATGGCCAAGAAAAAAGTGGAGCATGTTCAAGCAGGGGATGTCTGTGCTGTGGTTGGCTTAGACGGCTTTGAAATCGGCGATACGATTACCGATCAAGAGAATCCTGAGGCTTTACCGCCAATTCACATCGATAGTCCTACTATGTCCATGTTGTTCTCGATCAACAACTCTCCGTTTTTTGGAAAGGAAGGGAAGTTTGTAACGTCTCGACATATCAGAGAGCGACTGGATAAAGAGTTGGAGAAAAACTTAGCGCTTCGTGTAGAAGATACGCAGTCAGCAGATACCTTCATGGTGTATGGTCGAGGCGTAATGCACTTAGCGGTTTTGGTCGAAGAAATGCGTCGTGAAGGCTATGAGCTACAAGTAGGTCAACCCCAGGTGCTTTACAAAGAAATTGATGGCCAACGTTGCGAACCCATTGAGGAATTGACGATTGACTTACCGGAGTCAATGTCTGGAACGGCTATCGATAAGGTGACCATGCGAAAAGGAGAAATGCAGAGTATGCAGGTCAAAGGGGATCGCGTTTTCCTTGAGTTTACTATTCCTTCTCGGGGCATTATAGGACTTCGAAATGAAATGCTAACTGCAACCGCCGGTGAAGCAATTATGGCGCATCGATTTGTAGAATATCAACCCTTTAAAGGAGCGATACCGGGCAGAATTAACGGATCGTTAATCGCTATGCATGCAGGAACATCTATTCCTTTTGCATTGGATAAGCTTCAAGAACGAGGAAAATTCTTTATTGCTCCAGGTACGGAGATTTACACCGGAATGGTGATTGGGGAACACTCTCGAGGGAATGATCTTGTGGTCAACGTGACAAAGACCAAAAAACTCACGAACATGAGGTCTTCAGGTGCTGACGATAAGGTGAAACTTGCACCACCTAGAGTGTTTACACTCGAAGAGGCGATGGAATACATCCAATCGGACGAATACGTTGAGGTTACCCCTCAATCCATTCGCTTGCGTAAGATTTTCCTCGATGAAAATGATCGTAAACGAGCGGCTCAGAAAGCAGGCTAAGCAGTTTACTCAGTATTACCGTTTAATGGCCTCTTCGTAGGTGGTAATCCACTCTTTGGAACTACATAGCTAAGCACATTGTAATTGATGCATTCTTCAAAGCTCTTGGGTAAATTGTCCTTGCAAAGTTATCGGAGATTATCGACTGCTTCTTTTCGATTTTCCGGAATGTCATTGAGCCACTGGTCAATGCTATACTTAGTATTCACCCATTGAAGGTAAGTGTCAATCGGGATAAAAAAAGCCCCTCGAAAGGGGCCTTTACAAATTGAGTAAAAGAGAATTATTCGTCCTCTTGTACTTCTTCGAATTCTACATCAGTGAAGTCATCACCACCATGAGTAGCTTGTGATCCTGTATCAGCACCTGGCGCTCCCTCTGGTCCAGCACCCTCAGCTTGCTGAGCTGCTGCAATGTCCTGGTACATAGAAGATACGAGTGTTTGTAGTGCCTGCATTTCGCGATCTATACCCTCGAGATCTTCATTTTTATGGACCTCCTTGAGTTTAGCCACACCTTCTTCAATAGCCTGCTTTTTATCTGCAGGAAGCTTGTCTCCTAAATCAGTAAGCGTTTTTTCCGTTTGGAAGATGAGTGAATCTGCTTGATTGACTTTGTCGATTTTTTCACGAGCCACTTTATCCGATTCTTCATTGGCCTTAGCTTCTGCCTTCATTCGCTCGATTTCTTCTTGCGAAAGTCCAGTGCTTGCCTCGATTCGAATGCTTTGCTCAACGCCTGTGTTCTTATCCTTAGCGCTAACATTAAGGATACCATTTGAATCAATATCAAAGGTTACCTCGATTTGAGGAACACCTCTAGGTGCTGGTGGAATACCATTGAGATGAAAGCGACCGATTGACTTATTATCTTGTGCCATCGAACGTTCTCCTTGAAGTACATGAACCTCAACACCCGGTTGATTATCAGCGGCTGTTGTGAAGACTTGTGACTTCTTTGTTGGAATCGTTGTGTTCGACTCAATTAACTTACTGAATACGCCACCAAGTGTTTCAAGCCCTAAAGAGAGCGGTGTAACGTCTACAAGGACGATATCCTCATCCACATCACCTGAAAGAATACCTCCTTGGATGCTTGCCCCTAGTGCAACAACCTCATCGGGATTTACTCCCTTCGATGGTTTTTTACCAAAGAATTCCTCAACCGTCTCCTGAATCTTAGGGATACGAGTTGAACCTCCCACGAGGATCACTTCGTCGATATCAGATTTAGAATATCCTGCATCTTTCATGGCTTGGCGACAAGGCTCAAGCGTGCGCTTGATTAGGTCTGCGCTGAGTTGTTCGAATTTAGCTCTTGACAGTTTCTTGACCATATGCTTTGGTACCCCGTCAATTGCGGTGATATAGGGAAGATTGATTTCTGTCTCCCCTGAACTAGACAACTCAATTTTAGCCTTTTCTGCAGAATCTATTAGTCGTTGAAGTGCCATAGGGTCTTTTCGCAAGTCCATGTTCTCTTCAGCATGGAAGGAATCCGCAAGCCATTCTACGATTACATCGTCAAAGTTGTCTCCTCCAAGTTCAACATCACCATTGGTTGACTTTACTTCGAAAACACCATCACCAAGTTCTAGGATAGATACATCGAATGTTCCGCCTCCTAAGTCATAGACCACAATGTTCATATCCTTATTGCGCTTGTCTAAGCCATAGGATAAGGCAGCCGCAGTAGGTTCGTTGATAATACGGCGTACCGTAAGACCTGCAATCTCACCGGCTTCTTTTGTGGCTTGACGCTCTGAGTCATTGAAGTATGCTGGTACAGTGATAACTGCTTCAGTGACTTCAGTTCCCAGATGATCCTCTGCGGTTTTCTTCATTTTTTGAAGAATCATGGCAGAAATTTCCTGTGGCGTGTAATCTCTATCATCAATGGTAATACGTACTGTGTCTCCTGTGCCTTGCTTGATTTTATAAGCTACAGCGGTCGCTTCCTTAGAAAGTTCGCTGTGGCGTTTACCCATAAACCGCTTTACACTCGAAACCGTGCGTAACGGGTTGGTCACTGCTTGGCGTTTTGCGGGATCTCCAATTTTACGCTCACCATTATCTGTAAAGGCGACAACTGATGGCGTTGTTCGATTCCCTTCCTCATTTTGAATAACTACTGGATCGTTCCCTTCCATTACGGCTACACAAGAGTTGGTAGTACCCAAGTCGATTCCAATTATTTTCCCCATTTGAATGAATTTGGCCCTCTTTAGGCAAAAATCCGTCCAATCGACTAAGTTGGCCTGTTTTGAGTAAAATTGGCACAAATGACAGATTTAACATCCTGTCAACGTGTCAATATGACATATTACTTCTAAGCGTATCTTTGAACGATGTCAGTACATAAAAATGCGAAGCGTATTACTACGCATACATTACAAACGATGAAGGAGCATGGCGAAAAGATAGCTATGCTAACCGCCTATGATTATAGTTTGGCAAAAATTGTGGACTCGTCCGGTGTGGATGTTATTCTTGTGGGTGATTCTGCCTCGAATGTTATGGCGGGACACGAGACGACACTACCTATCACACTTGATCAAATGATTTACCATGCAGCTTCGGTGGTCCGTGCTGCTGAAAAAGCGTTGGTTGTAGTTGATCTCCCTTTCGGTTCCTATCAGGGAAATTCTAAAAATGCGCTGGATTCGGCGATAAGAATTATGAAGGAATCCGGCGGACATGCCGTCAAGCTGGAAGGCGGAGCAGAAATTAAGGAGTCCATTGAACGCATTCTCACAGCAGGTATTCCGGTTATGGGACACCTTGGACTTACGCCTCAGTCGATTTACAAGTTTGGAACCTACCAGGTACGTGCAAAAGAAGAGGCAGAGGCACAGAAACTCATTGAGGATGCCAAGCTATTAGCTAGTATAGGGTGTTTTGCCTTAGTTCTTGAAAAAGTACCTGCAGCGTTAGCCAAAAGAGTGGCTGAGGAGATTCCTATCCCTGTGATTGGTATTGGTGCAGGTCCTGATGTTGATGGACAAGTGCTGGTGTTGCACGATATGGTGGGAATAAGCCATGAGTTTAAGCCAAGGTTTTTACGCCAATACATGCAATTGTTCGATGCCATGCAGGAGGCCATTGGTCAATACGTGCAAGACGTCCGTTCAAAAGACTTCCCTAACTCAAAGGAGCAATATTAATCGCCTTGAAAGACACATATAAATAACTTCGAATGCAGAAGGTCGCTGCATAAAGACCATCTGATAACGTTTAACTTGAAAACACAGAATAAATGAACATTAAGGAGATCAGCGTAATTGGAGCAGGTACTATGGGTAATGGAATCGCTCATGTTTTTACTCAATCGGGGTATCGTGTTACCATGATCGATCGAGAGCAAGGTCCTTTAGACAAAGCGCTTGCACGCATTGCTAAAAATATGGATCGTCAAATCAACAAAGGAAAGTTAAGTGAAGAGGATAAGGAGAATGCCTTGCAGCGTATTACAACCTCTACGGACATCGCACAAGGTGTTGCTACGGCCGATGTAATCATTGAGGTAGTCAGCGAAAATATGACGGTCAAAGAAGCTGTGCTAAGTGCGGTAGATGCAGCGGCCAAAGCAGATGCCATCATTGCATCGAATACATCCTCAATTTCTATTACAAAGTTGGCAAGCTTTACCAACCGTCCTGAGCGCTTCATTGGAATGCACTTTATGAATCCAGTACCTGTAATGAAGTTGATCGAAGTCATTCGAGGTTATGCTACTTCTCAAGAGACGATGGACACTATTCTTTCCCTCAGTAAAGCTATAGGGAAAGTACCCGTGGAGGCCAACGATTATCCTGGTTTTGTCGCTAACCGAATCCTTATTCCTATGATTAATGAGGCGATATACACGTTACATGAAGGAGTAGCCGGTGTGGAGGAAATCGATACCGTAATGATGTTGGGTATGGCCCATCCTATGGGCCCTTTACATCTGGCGGACTTTATAGGACTGGATGTTGTCTTAAGTATTGCCAACGTTTTGTATGACGGCTTTGGTCAAGGAAAATATGCACCATGTCCTCTCTTAGTCAATATGGTTAATGCAGGAAAGCTTGGGGCGAAGACAGGCGAAGGGTTTTACGTCTACACGCCAGGATCTAAGGATAAAACGGTTTCTCCTCAATTCAAGTAGCCAATCCATTAGCCAACATCAGACAATAACAGTCTTACATTCTTTCAGGCATGGTAATGCCTAAGATGCTCATGGCGTCAGCCAACACCTCCCCGGTAACTCGGCTTAGTGCTACCCTAAAGGCAACGAGGTTTTCATCTTCTTCATTGAGAATTTTGACTTCACTCCATAGCTTGCTGTAGGCACGAGCTACTTGATAGGCATATTCTGCTACAATCGATACGTCATCCGCATCCGCTGCGCGCTGCAAGGTTGCACAGTAGTCATGAAGTAAGATAATTACGTCTCGCTCAGTTTCATGAAGGGTATGTTGGCTTTGCTCGAAACCCTTGCCCTTATATCGACGTAGTACTGAGCGCGTTCGTACGTAAGTGTATTGAATAAATGGCCCTGTATGCCCTTGGAAGTCAATCGAATCTTCAGGGTTGAAGATGACACGCTTCTTGGGGTTTACTTTGAGGATAAAGTATTTGAGTGCCGAAAGTGCTAGGGTGTGGTATAGCGTCTCGGCTTCAGCCGGCGACAAGTCATCCACCTTGCCTAACTCCTCCGTGCGATGGCGGGCGGTCTTGACCATTTCGTCCAATAGGTCGTCTGCGTCGACTACCGTACCTTCTCTTGATTTCATGCGACCAGAAGGAAGATCTACCATGCCATAGGAGAGATGAAAAATAGACTTTCCGTAAGGTTTACCTAGTTTTTCGAGGACTAGCTTAAGGACCTTGAAATGATAGTCTTGTTCGTTTGCCACTACATATACCGAGCGGTCCATTCCAAAGTCTTGGTATCGAGCCTCAGCAATACCCATATCCTGGGTAATGTATACCGAGGTTCCGTCGCCGCGTAGGAGAAGTTTCTCATCAAGCCCTTCTTGCGTTAAATCAACCCAAATTGACCCATCTTTTCTTTGCGTGTAAATTCCTTGCTGAAGGCCTTCTTCTACAAGGCGTTTACCATCCTGATAATAGTCACTTTCTTTATAATGTTTCTCAAAGTCAACTCCCAGTCTTGAGAACGTTTGTTCAAAGCCCTCGTAGACCCAAGAATTCATCATATTCCAGAGATCTATTACTTCTTGATCACCCTTTTCCCATTGCCGGAGCATGAATCGAGCCTCAAGGAGCAGGGGGGCATTGTTTTCTGCTTCTTCCTTGGTTTTTCCCTCAGCAATCCGTTCTTCTACTTGTTTTTTATAGGCTTGATCAAAGGCTACGTAAAATTCTCCAACGAAATGATCGCCTTTAGTTTGGGTACTTTGAGGGGTGTTCCCTTCGCCAAAGTGTTTCCAGGCGACCATGGATTTGCATATGGCAATGCCACGGTCATTATAGATATTTACTTTATGCACCTGATGTCCCACGCGGCTGAGTAAGTTAGCACTCGCATAGCCTATGAGCATATTTCGTATATGGCCTAGGTGTAGCGGTTTATTGGTATTCGGACCGCAATATTCGAGCACCACTTTTTTGCCGGTTGAAGGCATTGAGAAGGACTCTTTATCCCGATGTAATGTGGTAAAGACATCGAGCCATACCTGGTCCTCTATCTCAAGGTTTAAAAACCCTTTTACGGTATTGTATTGTTGAACTAAGGGACAATTCTTTTGTAATACCTCTCCAATAGCCTTACCTGTTTCTTCTGGGGAAAGCTTACTATATCGAGTAAAGGGAAAAGTAACTAAGGTGTATTGCCCATCAAAGTCTTTTCGAGTATGTTGAAGGACGATATCATTTGTACTCACCTCACGGCCAAAAGCCTCTTCAATGGCTTGAACACAAGCTAGATTGAGTTTATGCGATACATCGTAGGATTTCATGGGCTATTTACTCATCAATACGTATGCAAGTATACAACGTCAGGCACTTTCATGCATTGGATTTTTTGGAATTACGTCGACAGCGTTCACTACAGTATTTGACATTATCCCAATTCTTCTCCCATTTTTTACGCCAAGCAAAGGGGCGATTACATACAGGACAGGTTTTTTCGGGGAGAAAAGGCTTTTTGTGCATTATGTATACAACGAATGGGGGTGTGGGATTGTTTGGGATGGGAGGCACAAGGTATGATGAGATACGTCGATCGTGGAATAAGAGATTTGAAAGAATAAATTTGTTATCGTCTTGAACGAAAAAGAATTGACTGTAACTCTTTTCTTATTTGAATGACTCTTAAGTATCTTTGTATTACAATAGTAGAAATGATTCAATTAATCCAAACTAAACTTTTACTTGCTCTCGCAATTACAGTTAGTGTGTTAAGCGTAAAATCTCAGACTCCATGTCCTGTTTCCAACGCCACCTTTTGTTACACCACAGGATCAGTTGTTTGGCAGAATTTTACGGTGGTCTCAAGCGGTGATTATATCACAGTAGATTTCATTAGTGGAAATGTCGAGAATACTTACGATGAACTTGAAGTGTACGACGGACTTAATGGTACTGGCAACTTATTGTATAGTGGCTATGGAAACTTTGGTGATGTCGCAGGTTTGTCCTTCGTATCAACAACTGGTGTTTTGTCATGGGGAGTGGTCACAGACGGAAGTGTCGATTGCAATAGTTCATCTACTATTGAACCCATTGAGTATTCTGTAAGCTGCAGTCCACCACCTACATGTATAGTTCCTGATTCGTTAGCCATTGCTAACCTTACCTCTACATCCTTTGATCTGTTATGGTATGATGTAAATAATGCCAATGAATGGGAGGTATCGTATGGCTTGTCAGGTATTACACCTGATTTGGGAAATCGACTGTTTACTGCCGCGCCAAGCTTGAATTTATCCAATTTATCCCCCTTAACGTCTTACGATATTTTTATTCGAGCTATTTGTGGTCCATCTGACACAAGTGCTTGGACTTCAGCTTTTACTGTAACAACATACGGTGATTGCAACTCCACGGGTACTTTAACCTATGGCAATAACAGCACGCTTTCGAATTCTGTCATAAATTTCGCCGCAATAAATCCAGGGGATTACATCACGATCAGTTTTGACGCAGGATCCACAGAATCATGTTGTGATGATTACTATGTTACCGACGGCCCTAATGGTACTGGGAATGTTTTAGCAACAGGAAGAGGGGCAATTGGCGGTCCGTATGAATCCACCACGGGAATTATATCATTTTATATTCTATCTGATGGTTCAATAGTTGGAACACCCTTTGAATACAGATTATCATGCAGTCCGCCACCTTCATGTTTGCCATTAAGTTCATTTAGCACAAGCGCTGTTTCTTCAACGCAGATCGACGTAAGCTTTACCGACCCTAACCCGACGACGCTTGGCTATTTTGTAACTTATGGAGATGGTACTACAATAGATACTGTGAGCCCAAATCCGCTTACTTCTCCATTAAGTCTACCTGGCTTAACACCCAATACAGAATACCTTATTGACGTCCGTGCTATTTGTAGTGTTAATGATACAAGTGCCTCAGTCAATTCAATTAGTACGACTCCGTGTGTTGCAACAGGTATTCCTTTCACTGAGGACTTCGATGGGGTTACCTCAGGATTACCATCGTGTTGGTCACAGATTAATGGTGGCACGACAGACGCTTGGACATTAAATACGTCATCTCTCTATTCCCAAAGCGGGTCAAATTCAGCGACGATTTATACAGATTTTAATTCTGGGGATAATGATGACTATCTGATTACGCCTCTTGTTTCGTTGACAGGAAATGAGGAATTAACCTATTCCTTCCGAGTGAGATCATCCTTTGAGCCTCAGGATTTTGAAATTTTGATATCTACTACGGGTAACAACGCCTCAGATTTTACGGACACCCTATTGGCAAATGCGATCTACAGCAATACAGTTTATGAAACAAATACCATCAGTTTAAGTGCATATAGCGGTGATTGCTTCATAGCATTTCATGTCCCTAATGGGGGCGAGGATGGATACTACTTGTACATCGACGATGTGATTATCGATAACCTTCCTACATGCCAAGATTTAGCTAATTTAAGTGTTTCTGCAACGAGCACAACTTCGGTGGAGTTAAGCTTTAATGACCCTAATAATGCTTCGGAATACGTCGTCACCTATTCGGATGGGATAGTTACTGACACGATAAGTCCAAATCCAACGTCCAATACAATCCCAATTATAGGTTTGACTTCTGCTACGACGTATACCTTTTCGGTCGAAGCGTTATGCTCTGTCGGTGATACTAGCCGATCGAGTACAGCGTCACTTACAACGCCATGTGTTCCTTTTATAACGCCATTTGTTGAAAATTTTGATGGGGTTAGCTCGGGATTGCCCTCGTGCTGGTCAGTGATTAATGGCGGTACGACGGATGCTTGGACATTGAATACATCTTCGCTTTATTCACAAAGCGGCTCAAATTCAGCTACAGTTTATACCGATTTCAATTCTGGGAATAATGATGACTATCTTATAACACCTAATATTTCTCTAACAGGGAATCAGCAATTGACCTATTCTTATCGAGTGAGATCATCGTTTGAGCCTCAGGATTTTGAGGTTTTACTATCTACTACAGGTAATAGTGCTTCCGATTTTACAGATACATTGTTAGTCAATTCGACCTACAGCAACACGGTATATGAAATCAACACCATTGACTTATCTATCTATAGCGGGAATGTTTACATTGCATTTCATGTGGCTAGCGGAGGGTTGGATGGTTATTATTTATATATCGATGATGTTACGGTGGGGGATATCCCAACCTGTCTTCCCCCTTCCCAAGTTGGGGCTGCCGCTTCAGGACCCAATTCGACCAATGTATTTTTCACGGATAATAATGTGAACAGTTTATCATACTTGCTTTTGTACAGCGATGGTGTAACAACTGATACATTGTTGCCAAATCCCACTTCTTCTCCTGCAAATGTGACAGGATTATTGGAAAACACTACCTATACATTTTTAATGGCAACAGTTTGTGATTCAACAGATACCAGTTCCTTTATTGCAGTCCCTGCCATAACTACGCCATGTGATGTTTTTAATAACAGTTCTACTGAAATTGTAAATTCTTGTAATGATTATACCTGGAATGTTACAGGTTTAACCTACTCGTCTTCAGGGATTTACCAGGATACCATCGTAAAAGCCAATGGATGTGATTCCATCTTAATTCTTGATTTGACCATCAATAATTCGGTTTTTGTTAATGAGTTTGCTAGTGCATGCGATAGTTTTGAATGGAATGGCACTATGTATAATCAGTCGGGTCTATATTCTTACACAACACAATCATCTTCGGGCTGCGATTCAACCGTAGAGTTGGATTTAAATATTTCGTATTCATCATCAGTTGATGATTCAGTGACGGCATGCGGAAGTTATCAATGGATAGATGGTGTGGTCTATGAGCAATCGATGGATACGGTGGTTTACACGTTAACTAGTATTAGTGGATGCGATAGTTTGGTTCGATTGGTCTTAGATGTACAAGTGATAGATTCGGCCATTGTAATGATTGATGATTTTACCATTGGGGCAAATCAAAATGGTGCGGTTTATCAATGGTACAGTTGTGATAATGGGTTTAGTCCTATACCTAATGCTAATGCACAAACCTATCAACCTATCAACGACGGCAACTATGCAGTAGAAATTACGATTGATAACTGCGCCGATACGAGTAGGTGTATACCTTTCCAAATCCAAGGAACGGGTTTAATTCATTCAACGATGAATTCCACCCCAATCGTTTATCCCAACACGTTTAAAGATGAACTCAACATTGATTTAGGGTTAATCTATAATAAGATAACCGTTGATATTTACAGTTTAGACGGCAAAAATGTTTGGAAATCGTCCTATTTCAATAGAAGAAATATAATACTCAACACTGAGTTGACGCATGGATTTTATCAGTTAGTTATTTCAGATGCTGAGGGGGGTAAGGCCTACTTCAATTTGATTAATCAATAATAATCTCTTGAGCTAGTTTTGGGACATTGGTAGCTTTTTCTTTCCGTCATCAGGGATTAAATTTCAGTATGTTGCCTGCCTTTACATGTTGAATTAAATCGATTCTTTTTTTCAGTAGAAGCTTACGCCTTAGGGACAAAGAGCCATTGATGCTGCGCCTTATGCAACACAAGAAAGGTGTAGTGCTGGTCAGCTGATTTATAACGCTCCCGAAAGGCATCGACATGTTCACGAACAATGACTCCCTTATGCACCATCTCTTCTAAATGACTTATTCGAAATTGCCAATCCATTCCTTCGCGGTCCTCTGCCAATGGCCTTCCCAAGTCCATAGTTTCTCCCTTATGGGCGATGAAAATGGGGTAGTTGCTTACACCCGCCATAGTTACCGCGGTAACTATTTCTTCTAAGAGTCCTTTGAGTACGTCAATTTCATCGCGCAGAATCAATAGGGCTTTTTGGTCAATAGGAGGGGCTGACATGGTCAATTATTTCTTTAAAGTTAAGGCAACTACACACTCAATATGTGGTGTTTGAGGAAACATATCGACGGGCTGTACGGCTTCGATATCATATCTCTCGCAAAGAATGGCTAGATCGCGGGCCTGAGTACTTGGATTACAGCTTACATAAACAATGCGCTCAATCGAGGAGTCTCGCAAGCGTTCGGCCACTTCTTGATGCATCCCGTTTCTCGGTGGATCTGTTATAATTAGATCGGGCTTGTTTTCCTTAGTGAAGTGATTGGTATTAATGAACTCTCCGACATCTCCCGTATGATATTCTGCGTGATGCACATCATTTAACTGTGCGTTATGGGCTGCATCTTCAATGGCTTCTGGGATCAGTTCAATTCCTGTAATCTTAGCGCATTCATCGCTGAGATAGAGTCCTATGCTTCCTACACCACAATACAAATCAAATACATGTTCTTTTCCTGTCAGATGAGCATATTTTTTGACGACATCATAAAGCGCTATGGCTTGCTCGGTATTGGTTTGAAAAAAGGATTGAGGTTTTATCTGAAAGCGCTTGTCTCCTAGGGCAATGAAAAAGGATTCTGGTCCAAGAAGGTGTGCTGCTTTCAAATCCGTCCATGAATCATTCTTTTTATCACTTTCAATGTGATAGAGACTAATCGCAGTATCAAGTTGGAGGCCTCCTAAGAATTGCGCTATTTCTTCTAGAAAACCCTCTGGTGGAGGTGAGGTAACTAAGATGACCATGAGCAGCGGCATTCCCTCGGCATCATGTCCTACTCGAATGCATAGTTGGCGAAGAAGGCCCGTGTGCTCCAAGGGGTCAAAAAAGGTCCATCCTTCCTGCTTGGCCTTGTTATACAGGCTGTTGCGCAGTATGTTAATACTATCTTCTACTAAGTGACATTCATCGATTTGTACGACATTTTGGAATCGTCCCCTTGGATGAAAGCCCAAGGCATCGCGATCGAATTCAGCGGACGACTGGACTTCCTCATTAGTCAGCCAGCGCCTCGCGCCAAAAGTAAACTCGATTTTGTTTCGATAGTTAAACAACTTTTTCGCGCCTAGAATAGGCTCAACAGGTGGGTGTTCAAGGTGTCCTATACGCTTAAAGGCATTTTCTACAATGCTCTGTTTTTCACTCAACTGAAGGGAATAGTCTGCAATCATCCAACGACATCCTCCACATACTGATTGATGCTTACATTGGGCAGTGACTCTTCCCGTTCCTATTTGGTCTCGACGAATAAATTGTGCTTGATCAAACCGTCGTTTTCTTTTAGTGACTTGTACATCACCTTGGTCCCCTGGAACTGCGTCTTCCACGAAAACTACTTTGTCGTTATGGCGTGCAACTCCAAAGCCTTCACTTGAGAGCCCGTGTATTGTTATTCCATCGTAGCGTGGTAACTGTCTCCTCCGTCGACCCATTGCTAAAAGTTTAGACAAAGGTAATCGGTTAAGCAACACGGAGTTTACTACATTTATGGCATAAGAAAAATCTATGCGTTATATATTCTTATTATGCTTTGCCATGGCCCATGGATTGTTGGCTCAGTGTCCTGATATTGCAACTCTTATTGAAATAGGAGAGGAGCGCGTATCTCAAGAGGATTTTGTCCGGCTATATACCAAGAACAATATCGATGGAAGCGCTGACTTCTCCGAGGAATCCCTGAACGAATACCTTGAGCTCTACATCAACTACAGGCTTAAAGTTCAGGAAGCTTATGCCTTGGAAATGGATACTATCAGCCGCATTCTTAGGGAGTTTAATGGTTATCGCTTGCAGTTGGCAGAAAGCTATCTCACCGAAGAGCGCATAACGGATCGTTTGGTTGAGGAGGCCTTTGAACGCATGCCCGTGCAACGCGATATAGAACATGTGTTGATTCCTTGGGACCGCGAAGTAGATGGTCGTATTGACTCCGCAAAAGCCTTTAATGCATTAAGTAAGGTGCAACGTCAATTATCGCGTGGTTACAATCTTCAACGTGCGGCTGCTCGTTCAGGATCAGATTTAACCTATCGCTCCTTAGGTTATCTCGGATTGTTTCAAACGGTATATGCATTTGAAAATGTCATGTATGAGACACCGATTGGTGAGATTAGCGAACCGGTATATACCCGATTTGGAATTCATTTGGTCAAAGTGAATGGGGAACGCACCTTTGACGGTACTTCTTCGTATTTACAAATTGCCTTACCTGAATCTGCTGAAAATCGACAGCTTTTAGAACAAGTGATTCGAGATGTCACGAGTAATTCAAGCCTCTTTTCAAGTTATGCAGCTCAGTATTCCACTTCACGGAATGGAAAAAGCTCGCGTAATCCAATTAAAATCGGTGCGCAGGCAAATTCTGCATGGCAAAATGAATATGTGGAGAAGGCGTTGTCAATAGACACGATTGGTGATGTTTCTGAGATCCTTTCCTTAGGCGATACGCTCTACCTCATCCAATGGATTGGTCTTGATTCTTTTCCTGAATTAGATCAGGTTCGCAATGGACTGGTTCGAAAAATACAACAGGGGCAGCGCTCAAGAATTCAAAGGGACTCTCTTTTGCATGAAGCTAGAGGACTCTTTGGCTACAGTCAGCATGCAACGATTGAGGCAATGCTGCAATACTTTACTAAGGATGTGCTCAGTGGAAATGCTGATTTGTCTGAAGAAAGAGCCGCTATGACTCTGTTCGTTATTGGTAATGATACGCTGACCTATGGTGATTTTGAAGATTATATGGGGCATAATTATGGGGGATCGGAAGATGCCTACCGTGTCTATTATCTCGAAGAGAAGTTTAAGGCCTATGAGCAGAAAACGATCTATGAATACTATCGAGATCATCTTCATGAGGTTAATGCAGAGTTCGCTGCTCAAATGCAGGAGTACCGGGATGGTATGCTTCTTTTTGAGCTTATGAATGAGCGAGTATGGCGTGAAGCGGTAAGGGATACCTCAGGGTTAAATGCCTTTTTTGAAGAAAACCGTGCATCCTACGTCTGGCCTGAGCTCATTACAGCCTCACACTTTATTGTTGAGGATTCTACCTTCTTGCGTAAGTTGTCCAAAGCTTCCAATAATTCGAATAAACTATACAAGTTGTTTGCTAAAGGGTTAAAGCGAGGTATATTGTCGTCTAAGTCTTGGCGTATTTGGCCTGGCGATAAGAGGTTAATGGACTTTGAAGAACTCAATGAGCTCAGAATTGGACCTCATGCCCTTGATAATGGAATGTTTCTCCAAATAGAAGAAAAGGAAGAAGATGCTTGGAAAAGCTTCGATGAAACTCGAGGGTTTGTTATATCAGATTATCAAGATTACCTCGAAAAAGATTGGATTTATTCACTTCGTGAAGCAACATCTATTCGCGTAACGAGTTGTTTTATTAATCTTGTAAAGCCTTAAGCATTTGTATGAATTCTAGTCGTCTTTTCCTCGCGGTTTTAACCATTTTGCTTGGCCATGTATCTGTTGTGCGCAGTCAAGTCCTTGGCGATGGTATAGTAGGGCATGTCGAAGGAGAAATTGTTTTGATGAGTGATGTTCAGATTGCATCCTTCCAGCTGCAAGAGGCCTATCCTGATCAGTCTAAGGCTGATCTTGAGTGTATGGCGCTGGATAACCTCCTGATGCAAAAGATTTTTGTGATTCAGGCAGAGCGCGATAGTATCTACGTGTCGGATGAAGAAGTTGACCAAGAACTCGATGGTCGAATTGCGTATTTCGAAGAAATGTTTGGCGGACTGGAAAATCTTGAGTCCTACTACGGAAAAACAATCACAGAGCTAAAAGCTGATTTTCGGGAAGATATCTTCGATCAATTGCTCTCTTCGCGCATGGAGGGTAATATCACGGCGGGCATCTCTGTATCTCCTTCTGAAGTGCGCTCTTTCTATCAAGCAATACCTCAGGATAGTATTCCTTTCTTTAATGCTGAAGTCGAGTTGGCTGAGGTTGTACTGTATGAAAAGCCCACCGATGATCAAAATCAAGTGGCGCGCTCAACCGCAGAAGAACTCAGCGCACGTTTACAAGATGGAGAGGACTTTGAATTTTTAGCATTGGTCTACTCCTGTGATCCAGGGTCAAGTAAAATTGGTGGTGATCTTGGATTTATTCGTCGTGGTCAAATGGTGAGTGCTTTTGAGTCTGCGGCCTTTCGGTTAAAAAACCCTATGGAAATAAGCCCTGTGGTGGAAACGGAATTTGGCTTTCATATCATTCAACTCTTAGAGCGCCAAGGTGAGCGAATCCACGTCCGCCATATTCTGATTTGCCCTGAAATGACAGATGAGAACCTCAATACAGCTCGAAGAGAAGCGGAACGTATCCGGGATAAAGTTCTTGATGGGGCCATTACGTTTGAAGAGGCTGTAGAGGAGTACAGCATGGATATGTCCTCAAAAAACCAAGGTGGACTTTTGCAAAATCAAAAAACTGGGAATTCATTCTTTGAAATGGATGAAGTAGAAGGGGTGATAGCAGTAAGGCTTGATGATGTTGAGGTTGGAGGATACAGCCAAGTCATTCCTACCCAAGGCTATCGAGGGGAACGCGGATATCGATTCATACGACTTGTATCGGAAACAGAAGCCCATCAAGCGAATATTGAACAGGACTATTCCAAGTTCAAAGCCGTTTGCCTTGAACAGAAAAAACAAAAAGCACTCTACGATTGGATGAATACAGTAATTCCATCAATTTACATTGATGTAGTATCCGATTACCAGACGTGTCCTCAAATGAAAAATTGGAAGGTTTATGAGTAATGCCAACAACGATATGCAAACTATGGAAGCACGTGCACAGGAGTTTGCACAGAAGGTTGAAACCCTGCGTCAAGAAATCAGCAAGTCTGTAGTTGGTCAGCAGGAGGCAGTGGATGGTCTATTAATGTCTATTTTCTGTGATAGTCACAGTTTATTAGTTGGTGTTCCCGGCTTGGCAAAGACCTTATTGGTTCAAACGCTTTCAAGCGTTCTTGAATTGGACTTCCAGCGCATTCAATTTACTCCTGACTTAATGCCTTCGGATATCACAGGTGCAGAAATCTTAGATGAGTCAAAATCCTTTCGATTTAACAAGGGTCCAATATTTTCCAATATAGTATTAGCTGACGAGATTAACCGAACGCCCCCGAAAACACAGGCGGCTTTACTTGAGGCCATGCAGGAACGTTCGGTTACAATAGCTGGAGAGCAACATTTGTTGCCTAAACCTTTCTTTGTTTTAGCTACTCAAAACCCTATTGAGCAAGAGGGTACTTATCCTTTGCCAGAAGCTCAGTTGGACCGGTTTATGACGCAAATTGAAATGACCTATCCTTCGTTTGAGGAAGAAAAAGAGGTTATCAGGCGAACAACAGGTCTTTCAAAACCTTCTTTAAATGTGGTTCTAAGGCAGCAGGAGCTTATTGATTACCAGCAATTTATTCGTTCTATGCCAATTACGGATGCAGCGCTGGAATATGCGGTGCGTGTGGTTACCTTAAGTCGACCTGATTTGCCTGATAGTATGGACTTTGTCAATCAATATGTGTCATGGGGTGCAGGTCCTCGGGCAGCTCAATTTATCGTTTTAGCGGCGAAATGCAAGGCAGCGATGCGTGGTGCGTTTACTCCGAATATTGACGATGTTTCAGAGGTCATTCCTAATGTACTTCGTCATCGTGTTTTTCTCAATTACAAGGCAGAAGCTGAAGGCATAACTCTAGCGGATGTATTTGATACAATTCGAGGCTAGCATTTACTATTTATCTTCAAGAAGGTCAACAAGTCGTTGAAAGCCCTTTTCATTCTCTTCCCATGTTAGGGCATTCAAAACACGTTTTTTCTCGATTTGGCTTAACCGAAGACTTAGGGGAACATCATATTCGCTGTATTCAGAGCCGTTAGGTAGAACAAACTGAACCCAATCTAGCTTATTCCCAAAGGCCTCTTGAAGCCCTGCAATCATATAGTCTTGCTTGTAATCCTGTTGTTGTGTGAGGTTACTTACGATGTTTCCAAAGGGTTGTATAATCTGTGTTAAATAACTCGGTAGGAAGGTATCATCAATGGTGTTGTGCTTTAACGTAGTACGGAATTGGACAAGTACAACTCCCGAAGTGTTTTGATGAATCCATTCCTTATGGGCATAAAGGAAACGCACGATGGGTTCTATTCCATGGTTGTCTCGGACACCAGCATCCATTACAAGGGTTTCTGGTTTACTAGGTAAAGCCACTGCGGGAAACAGATTAGGGAAACTTGCATTCATTCGAATGGCTGAAATAAATCGAATGTTTCGGCCACCCTGATCGGCAAAGAATGATCCAAAATCAATGGCATCCGTTTCGTAATCCAAGGTAGAATCACTTGGTGATCCACTGCGCATAAGGTATCGAATGGGGTGGGGGTTTAAGTAAAATACACGGCCATCATTGATGATATGTGTGCTGAGAAACATTCTTGGAATGAGGCCTTGGTACTCAGGTTCGGCATAGTCCGAAAGTGGTTTTTCAAGATAACCTCTTGTATTTTCGTTGAAGCTTTCCTCAAAGGCAATACCTCGATCAATAGCATGCTTCTGTCCTTGGTACATTGTCGTATTCCATGGTAAAAACAAGTCATTACTTGCAATAGTAGCTGCCCATTTATTGAGCATGTCTTTGCTTAGGTCATCTACATATTCCTTCTTTACTCGTTCCCTCGTATTGTTTAGCCGATCCCTTAATAGAAGTTCTCGCCAATAGGACAACCCATACATGCCTCCTGAAGCTCCAGACATAAGTAAGGTGTGATCTGAAACGTTGTCATTGGATAGCGAGTCAAGAATCTGAAGTCCTCTAAACGTAAAAACTCCTGACTTAATACCTCCTCCTGCGGCTGATAGAATCACGATTTTTGGTTTTACCTCTCCATGAGATGATTGATAGGTTTCTAGCCAGTTGTTGAGCATTTCTTCACCCAAGGCAACGTCAGCAATCCAATGTTCTTCTGAGGCCATGGAGTCCAAAGCAGAAAGGCTGTACTCGGCCTTGGGGCCATTGTAATCTAAACCTAAAGCATGTGAATTGGTATTGATTCCTTCCGTTTTCGAAAACCAGTCAAAGAGCAGGAGTAAGATAATGACGATAGGAAGGGCCCATCGCCTAGTCCAATAGGTAAAGAAACCGATAATGGACACTAAAACAGAAAAGCTAAGCAAAAGGCTAGCACCTGCTGGAATGTCGTAGAAGGCTTTTTCATTAAAGGCTCCAGCAATGATTAAAAAAATAAATACGATGAGTTGAATGAAGAATGCACTCCAGTGGTGATTTAAAAAGGTAGCGTGGATTCGTACAAAATTATAATGACTAACATCACGAGTGCGCTGCCATCGACCCCGTCTTGTGAGGTAGTACTTCACATTGGATCCAAGGCTCCGCCCTCGACGGGCTAGAAGCGAAGTAGACTCATCTAAACTATTGATTTCGAAATCTTTATGAAGGTCTCGGTTGGATAGTGTAAAGTAAACAACACTAAGAATAAGTACGGCAAAAATCCCTGTGAGATAGGTGAATACAAGCAATAGAGCAATTTGATTTTCAATAAGCTCTGCATTGCTTTGAAAACTGTAAATACAAAGGCAATGGATCCCAATAGCAAAAAGGGGGATGATGGCATTGTTTAGGAAAAACACGGCAACTGGCCAACGTGTTGCTGCTAAAAATGGATACATATTGGAGTGCAATAGGTAACTCACCATTTGCCAAAGAACAAGAAACAACCCCATGGCAATGCCTAACATTGCGAAGCTCAAGGGAGATACTGATCCAAAGTACTCAGGACTTAAAATAATGGAGGGTAAACCAAAGTGGTTTCCAAAGTAGGACGTGCTAAGTCCAATGATTACAATCCACGGGAGGAGGAGTAAGGGGAAGTTTACTGCATGGCTTACAAATAGCTGGAGGGGGAAAACCCGAAATATGTCAAACCGATTACGCTGCATGATTCCTATTGATATTCCCAACAACCTATATCAGGCATGCCATCCCTGGCTTGGTTCCCTCGGTCTACTAATACACCAAGGCTCATGCCGGCGTCACGCGCAATGGACGTTTCCGTGAGCTTGAAATTTCTCAACCCTGGGTCAACAAATCCAGGAATTTCATTGAAGATGCATTGGCTAGCGATCGACACATTAACCAAATTTTGACTTCGTATTAGGCAATGATTTAACTGGATTGTTGAAGAGTCTTCTGCAATAATCTCGACTTCGTCTGGCAAACTGCCATTAATGATGCAATTGGTAAACTGTACATTTTCTATCCCAGATGGGTGAATGGCTCCCGTACCTTGATTGGAGGCTCGATTGCTAATTCCCAAAAGCGGGGCATCTCGACTGCTTCCTGATATACCGCTATTGTACATCGTGCAATGGGAGAACGTATAGTCTCCACCTATGGCAAGACTTACAAGCTGTGCACCTGCACTAAAAAAATCGCAATTCACCGCATTGATAGTGGAGTTCAGCGCTAATAGAGCGCTTACTTGAGCATTTTTTATGGTTACTCGATCAAGGTCGATGGATGGTCGACCGGCATCATCGACAAAGCCTGAGAAGTCATTGGCAAGCGCAAATCTCCCCATAACACCATAGGTTGATTCATTGATTACAGTATGTCCTATATCTGCTGTAGATCCTCCAAACAAGACGATTCCAAACCATTGCCCAGGTAAGTCGTCGAGTGGGAAGGTAGGCGGGTTTTCAATTCGATTGGATTGTATAATTACAGAATCTTGACTTGAGGCATCTCCAATACTGAGGTTTCCATCAACGAATATTCCAGCTCCATTTTGAACATAAATCTCACTACCAGGGGGAATGGTTAACGAAGAGAAGGAGTCAATCCCAAGTCCTGGGAAGCTATCGTTTCGCAAAATTACGTGGGGCTTGTCGGAAGCCCATGTAATGGTCTGATTTTGGAGTACTTCGCCATAGTGAAAATAGGCGTCTTGCCCCCAAGCTTGAAGCGTAGCGGATCGGATGGTAGTCCCAATTCGACAATCAATTTGGTCGTAAATAACCAGCGGGTTTGACGTGTTGTTCGGGTCTACCGTTACTTCTGCAAAAATGTAAATAGAATCTTTTGATGGAATCAAAACATTGCTTGCCTGATTGCCTGGAATACCGTCAATATTTAATCGAAAAACCCCATTTGCCTGATCGACTAAGCGAATCTCGTCAAGCACCATATCGCGACTCGTTGGGTTATAGATTGTTATCCAACGGGTAACGGATCCTATGGTGGTAAACACCGTATCAAAGGTGAGTGTATCTGCGCTAAACTGAAGGGCTTGGACATCACTCTCTAATACGCTATCATCGGGTTTGCAGCTCCATAACAAACCGAGGGCAAGCAGTAATGTCAACAATAGATAGCTTCTCATTTTTTTGCATCAATCAACCCATAAAGTACGAATCTTTTTAAAGGAAATTGTGGTAATCTAGGCGGCAAAGGCAAGGGCGGTAGCATATATATCCTTGGAAAAAACGCTACGCAGTGCTTCGGCGCAATGTACTATGGTTGATGTTGAGGTTATTACATCATCAACTAGAATGATTATATCCGGTTTGCCGGGTAACGGATAAGCCTGGAAGGATCCTGTTAATCGTTGATAACGTTGGTTGAAGTCAGCACTAGTTTGACTTTTGCTGTGTTGAACTCGGCTGAGTACCGAATTGCAAACGAGTGCTCTATCGCCAAGTACCTCTTGAATGCCATAAGCAATGTGCAGTGGAGGATTGTAGCCACGTCTTCGGGCTCTTCGTTTATGCATTGGGACGGGAATGAGTAGGCATGATTTTACATCGTTGTAAACTCCAAGGTTTTGTAAGATTGTCCCAAGGTATCGTCCCCAGTACGTAGCCAAATGCTCGCCGTTGTGGTATTTTATTTTATGAATGAGATGCTGCGAAACACCATGTTGCTCAAAGTACATTAATGCATATCCTCGACAAACTTGATTTTTGTGCTTTCCCAATCGTTGAGTGAGTTCGTGATCATATCCCTTGACTAAGGCTTGAATTCTGTTTAGGCAATGGATGCATAGTCCTGCATCAGGTCTTGCAAGGATGACATGGCACGAAGCACAGGTGTGTGGTATAACGAGGTTAATGCTGTCCTTAATCCATTGGAACATAGATCAAAGTTGATCCATGGTTCTTTTATTATTTGATTGGATTATCAATAAACAAGCTAGTCGATTAACTCGCGTATATGGCTGATTAATTGTACGCTTAAAGAGCCCTTGTAATCACTAAGCGCCTTTTTGTGTTGTGCGGAAGTTACAAAGGTTGTCATTCCTCTTTTTTCTGCTTCAACTACCCGCTGGAGTATCCTTGAAACCGGTCGTATTTCTCCACTCAGTCCAATCTCCCCACAGAAAACGGCCTTTTGTGGCATTGTGAATTGTTCAATGCAAGAGGATAGGAAGGAGGCGATCACTGCTAAGTCAGCTCCCGGATCGGTTACTTTGATACCCCCTGCAATATTTAGGAATACATCTCTGGCTCCTATGGGAAACTGAACACGTTTTTCAAAGACGGCGATGAGCATATGTAATCTTCGGTTATCAAAACCAGTACTTGAACGTTGAGGCGTGCCGTAATAGGATGGGCTTACAAGAGTTTGGGTTTCGATCAATAGGGGGCGAATCCCCTCAAGGATGCAGCCTGTTGAGACACCTTCTCGTTGACCATCTTGACTGGAAAGCATGATCGAGGTTGGATCGGTTACTGCATGCAAACCACTCGATTGCATTTCATAGATGCCTAACTCTGCCGCTGGGCCAAAACGATTTTTTTGACTTCGAAGAATTCGGTGGGCATGGTGTTGATCTCCTTCAAATTGAAGTACGGTGTCCACAATATGTTCCAAAACTTTAGGTCCTGCCAATTGACCATCCTTGGTGATGTGCCCAATGAGTATTACGGCAATGCCGTGTCGTTTGGCAAAACGCTGAAATTCACCTGCGCACTCGCGTATCTGACTCATGCTTCCAGGCAAGGCGTCCACCGTAGGAGATTGCATGGTTTGAATTGAATCGATAACCAATAGGTCGACCTTCTGCTTTTTGATTTCTTGGAAAATTTTAGAGGTATTGGTTTCGGCCAGTAATAAGCAATTCGTCGCTGAATACTTCATTCGATCTGCCCGGCCTTTAATTTGAACAAGGCTCTCTTCACCACTGACATAAAGCACCTTCTGAAGGAAATGTAAGGCGATCTGAAGGAGTAGGGTAGATTTTCCAATACCAGGTTCTCCGCCGATTAAGGTAATCGAACCAGGCATTATTCCACCGCCAACTACGCGGTTGAATTCTTCGTCATGACTTTTGAGCCGAGGGACTTCCTTGGCATTTATCTCGTCAATAGGTATCGCGCCATTAGGTCCTTGTTCGGAGAGCTGTGCAAGTCCTTGATTGGTTTCTTTATCTGATTTATGGATTTCCGTTTCTTGGAACGTGTTCCATGCTTTGCATGAAGGGCACTTTCCCATCCACTTCGCCGACTCATACGAGCAGGCCTCACAGATATAAATCGTTCTAGATTTTGCCATTACCTGCTAAGGTAATTCAAACTATCGTATAGGGTATGCCCAGAATTCAGTTCGGCGATTAAGTTGACGACCTTCTTTATTATCCCGGCCATTTGGTAAACGGTTTGGCGCAACGGGGTAACGCTCTCCAAGTCCATTCCAGTGCATGCGATCTTTAGGGAAGCCAAGATCAGTTAGGAGGTAGTTGTAGACGCTTTGTTAATATTCAAATATACCAAAATCTATGTTGGGTTGTGCTAGTATAGCATAGTTGTATCTTTGTGTTAGTAACTGCGATGAAAGAAGATTCTGCAAACCGAGAAGAGGAGGGCCAAAGCCCGTCGAATAAACATCCTCACGAGGAAGAAATGACCTTTTTTGATCATTTGCATGTTTTGCGTCGACATCTTTTTCGGATGGTCATAGCACTTATATTCTGCTCTGTTGCCGTTTTTGCTGGGGGTACTGTCGTTTTTGACTATGTCGTCCTTGCTCCAACAAAGTCTAATTTTTTAACCTTTCGTGGGCTGTGTTATGTCATTAACTATTTCCGAGGTGGAGGTGTAGACTGCTTTTCATTTGATTCACTAACCCTTATTGCTACGGGAGTTTCCGATCAATTTTTACTTCACTTTAAGGCATCTTTTTACATTGGATTTGCAATAGCTTTCCCTTATTTTATCTATGAAATATGGCGATTTGTAAGTCCAGGGCTTTATCAAAAAGAGCGTAGGACTGCTGCGCGGGCAATTGGATGGAGTGGTCTTCTTTTTTATGTCGGGGTGGCCTTTGGTTATTTCTTTTTAGTTCCTTTTGCGATTTACTTTTTTGCCAATTACCAAATCAGTGGTCAAATTGAAAACACATTTACCATTGGAAATATTCTCGGTTTTATGACAACGATGACCTTATTGACTGGGTTGCTATTTCAATTGCCTATTCTTGGATACGTATTGGGGAGATTAGGTGTGGTCACCGCAGATTTTGCACGCAGGAATCGCCGCTATGCAACAGTGATCATTTTTATCCTTGCCGCCCTAATTACCCCTGCTGATCCAGGTACTATGTTTTTAGTTGCTTTTCCGCTTATGCTCTTGTACGAGTTGACCATTTTAGTGATTGCAACTACAGGTAAGGCGCGCAGTGCTGCATTGTCATAGGATGAATAAAATGTTAACTATTCGTCGAAACCAATAATTTGTTGGCGTTATCTTTTATCTATGAAAGTTTCAATTGCCTCGGATCACGCTGGTTTTGCTCTTAAGCAAGGATGTATTGATTTTTTGGAAGCCGCGGGTTACAATGTCAAGGATTTTGGGCCGCATAACGATGAATCGGTAGACTACCCTGATTTCGCCCATCAAGTAGCCTCCCACGTCGCCAAGGATCCATCAGTTGTGGGTGTGTTGATTTGCGGCAGTGCTAATGGAGTGGCTATGACGGCAAATAAGTATGAGGAGGTTAGAGCTTGTCTCTCATGGAGTCATGAAATTGCTGAATTAGGGCGATTGCATAACAATGCAAATATCTTGTGTTTGCCTGCTCGATTTATCACTGAAGAAGAGGCTTATCGTTCCCTCAAAGTGTTTTTGAATACTCCATTTGAGGGCGGAAGACATGAGCGCCGCGTGTCAAAAATCAATTGTTGTATTTGACAAAAGCCGCCTTTCTTAACATTTTTGCGCTGTTTTCGTTACTTTTAAAGGCTATTCACGTATACGAAGAAATGTGATATGTAAAGTCCCTTTGTTTGAGGCTTTAACATGTTCATGGAAATGTTAACATGCCTATGAATTTTCGAAGTAACTCTTTTGGGATTGTTTTATGGCTGTTCGGTTTAATGATGTCGATAACCGCACAGGGTCAGAACTGTGTTATTGATAACTACGCCATTGATACAAATCGAATAGATTGCGATGGTAATATTCAGGTATCAGGTCAGGCTTTTTCAGAGGTAATCTTTGGATGTGATTTCGAGGCTAACGGATTTGGAGGATGTGTTGGATGGCAAGCTACTCCTAACGGGGCCCAGTTTGATAATCCTTGTGATCCCCCTCCACCACTCCCGACAGGTACTCCCAATTCAACCTATTTGTGGATGGGGCCTGGCGTTACACAGCCACGCTTTGTTTCTACTATACCTTACAACCTTCCTAATGGAGGGCAAGTTTGTTTTTATCTAGACTTTGCTGAGCAAATTGATAACGCTCCGTGTGAAGGTCCTGATTTACCTGACGAAGGAGTTTATCTACAATGGTCAAATAATAGTGGGGTTACCTGGAATAATATCTTTTACTTCAATCCGGATATCAATGGCGCTGGTGGTAATGTTCCTTCTCCTTACATTGATTGGGGTTACTACTGTTTCGATATTCCCCAGGCAGCATGGGGTCCAAACGTTGAGATCCGATGGTTCCAACAGACGGGTTCAACAGATAACTTTGATCATTGGGGGATTGATGAAGTCGTGATTAATACCACGAGTCCAGTGTATAATCTTACATCAAATCTCGGAAATCCAGTGCTGAATGGTAGTGATTTCTCTTTCAATATATCCCCAACCCAGGACACCTTTGTTACGGTCCTCTACACGGATGGGGTAGATAGTTGTAGTGACACACTTGATGTATTTATAAACCCTCTCGATGCTGGCAGTCAAGTTTTTGCTTGTGACTCTAATGGAACAATCCTAAATGTCACGGGAGCATCTAATGTTGTTTGGGGACCACCAGGAAACTTTCTCACTCCCAATGACATACTCAGTCCAAGAGTCGATCCAATTGACGATCAATGGTATTATGTCTCTTCAGCTTGTGATACTGACAGTGTATTTGTTGATGTTGTGCCAAAGTTCGAAGTCGATATTACTCCACCGGATACAATCTGCCGAAATGGAAGTACCACAGTAGATGTTTCTACTTCACCTTCAAGTGTTGGTATTGTCTCTTATGCTTGGAGTCCATCTGCTGAGGCAATGCCTGCTAATGGGCAAACTTCTGTTTTAAGTCCTCAAGAAACCACAATGTTCTATGTGGACGTAACTTCTGATTCAGGCTGCGTGGTAAGGGATTCAACTCTTGTCTTTGTTATTGGTGGAGCCCCTTTGGTCAGTATCGATCCATCGGATACCGATGTCTGTCCTGGACAGCAAGTCTCATTGGATGCACTCATTTGCACGGAAGACTCAGTTTTTGATGATTTCGATGGGACTGCACCTAATCCCGCTTTGTGGGAAACAATAAGTAATGGTTTCCAGCTGACTGCCTGTACACCACCAAGTGGTAATGGTCTTTGGTTTAACGGAAATGGTATTCGTCAAGCAATAACGAATCCGCTCAATGTCACTGGTGGAGGATTCATCGAGTTTTGGATTCGTATAGGAAATGAGGATCCTTCTATCCCTAACGGTCCCAACACAAGTTGTGATATGTTTGAGAACGGGGATACAGTATTGTTCCAATATTCAATAAATGGCGGTACCTCGTGGATTGATATTCAAGGCTTTGATACCTTAAACTATGGAAGTGGAGGTCTGTTTAATATTCCAATTCCTGCGGGTGCACAGACGACGTCAACTCAGTTTCGCTGGTTCCAACAACAAACGGGATCTGGAGATAACTGGGCTATTGATAACGTGAAGCTCACAACATACTGCTGTGGTTCATCGTGTTTTGTCGGTCAATATGATATCAATTGGCAGGCTGATCCAACATTATTTGTCATACCTACATTCAATGCCCCAGATACTATTGCGCTGGCCAACCCAACAGAAACAACGACCTATCAGATTAACGTAACCGATGGTTTTTGTGTAGGAAGTGCGGCGGTAACGGTCTTTATGGATACGAGTATTGCCATTACGGACATTACACCTGATACTACCTTTTGTGGTCTATTCCAAAATTATCCGCTGACAACAAACTATACCTTCGGAACTGGTGGAACGCCTCGCGTGACTTGGAATAATGTTACGCTGGGAGGGTATAATGGGATTCTTCCAAGTAGTCCGTTTAGTCAGAATATTCTTGTTAACGGAAATCAAACGATGTCTTTCCAGGTTACCATCTCAGATGATCAAAATCCAGGCTGTGAAGACCGAGATACCGTTACCCTAACCGTAGGAACGATTGCTGAGCCGACAAACGTTGTGGTCGTCGATGAACAATGCGGTGGAGCTTGTGATGGCTCAATCACCATGGATGGTTTGAATGGAACGCCACCATATTCATATTCCATAGATTCAGGATTGACCTTCCAATCATCCAATACGTTCACGGGTCTCTGTCCAGGCACTTACTACCTAATGGTTGGTGATCAAGTTGGCCAAACAGGATGTAGTGCTGCCCAACAATTTACGGTTAATGCCGCCCCTTCTTTTGAATTGACAAGTTTTTCAGTTGATGGTTTTGACTGCGCTGGATCGACATCGGGATCAGTCACAGTTAATTATACTGCGGGACAAGGACCCTACACCATTGTTGCGAACGGTAATAATATTGGGTCAGTAGTTGCTTCATCGTACACAGTAACCAATTTATCAGCAGGAAGTTTATCAATTCAAATTACCAATGCTGCCGGATGTGTTATTGATACCTTGATTCCTCTTTCTGACCCGAACGGTTTTGTTATTGACTCTGTGGTAGTGAACTCCGTTTCGTGTAATGGGGGAAGTGATGGAGCTATAACCGTGTATTCTACTGGAGGAATTGGTACCATATCTTATGATTTAGGAAATGGTATAACACAAAGCTCAAATTCGTTTAGTGGATTAAGCGCTGGCTTGTATACCGATATTGTACTAACTGATGCTAATGGATGTGAAGCTTTTGCTACGGGGCTTGTCGATCAACCCACCGCGATTGTTTTAAATGTCACCGCCATTATTCCTGTATCAGGTTTTGGCGCAAGTGATGGTTCAGTACAATTCAATGCGAATGGAGGAAGTGCTCCTTATAACTTCACTTTGGATGGCCTTTCATCAAGTGGTACACTTTCCTTTGATAATCTCTCGGCTGGTGATTATTTACTGCAAGTTACAGATGCAAATGGCTGTGTTATGTCTGATAGTGTTTTTGTAACTGAACCCCTCCCACTAACCTTGCCTGCAGTTGACTTTGTGAGCATCGACTGCTTTGGAGAAAGTACTGGGTCAATAACCTTACAGGCAGAGGGAGGTATTCCGCCTTATAACTACAGTATAGACTGCGGCCTAACCTATCAGAGCTCCAATGTATTTGCGGGACTTGCTGCCGGGACCTACTCAGTAACTGTTCAAGACAATATAGGTGATACGGTTGCATGTCAATCCGTTGTTTTATCGGAAAATCCGCTCTTATTTGTCTCTGGTGTTCTTGCCGATAGCGTGTTATGTAGAGGGGATAGTGATGGTCAAATTGAGTATACCGTGCAAGGAGGCGAAGCGCCATATACCTTTGCTATGGTGGGTGTTCCAAGTCAAAGTGATGGCCTGTTCACGGGACTTCCAGCTGGGAATTACCTTGCTACAATAACCGATGCGGTTGGTTGTACGGTTGATACCTCTGCGGTTATAGGTGCACCTGAACTTTTAGATATTGATGTAGTCCGTTCTGCAGATCTCTCCTGTTTTGAGTCAGATAATGGTGAGATTGAGGTATTTGCTCAAGGTGGTAGTGGCATATTAACCATTGAATTGGAGGAGCTCGGTTTGACGGGTAATGTGTTTAACGCACTATCCGCTGGTCTCTACACTGCCACGGTAACTGATGAGAATCTATGTGATGCCTCAATACAAGTTAATATTAGTCAACCCGATGCCATCGATGCAGACTACACCACTGAAGATGTAAGTTGCTTTGGTTACCAGGACGGCCGATTAGTAATTAATGGAGTTTCCGGAGGTAGTGGGAGTTATTCTTTAGCATTTAACTCAGATACCATCATTTCAAACTTATCCTCCGCCGTAATTGATACATTGGCTACGGGCTTAAATGTCTTCACAATTATTGATGCTAACAATTGTCCTTTAACCTTAATGTTTACTATCGAGGAGCCGGATGCGTTAAGCGCTTCGCTCGATGTTCGTGATCCAAGATGTCAAGGACAGGCCAATGGAACGGTTGATTTTACGGTCAGCGGTGGAACAGGTCCTTTCAATGCCTTTGTTGTTGATCCTTTAAGTGGGGATACAAGTATTTCACTAGGGTTAACGGTTACGGGATTGGTTGGAGATGCAACGTATGATGTTGGTGTACTTGATGCCAACGGATGTGTATTGAGCGATATAGTAACATTGGTAGATCCTTCGTCTGTTGAGATTGTAAGCTATGCTGTAAATAATCCGCGTTGCTATGACCAGGCAACAGCCTCTATTGTCATTGATTCCATTACACCTGGCTCTATTACGGACTATACATTTACATTGATAGGAACAGGTCTTGCTGCAAACAATGGTATAATCGAAGGCGCTACCTCAGGCGTCTACTCTTTGGCTGCTACTGAGAATGTTGGAGGTTGTACAGACACTGTTGATGTTTTTATAGGTGAACCAGCTCCTCTTTATTTAGAGACATCACCAGATACTACGGTAAGATTAGGTGAGGCTATCGAGATTTTTGTTGGGGATGACTTTCAGTCCTATTCATGGTCTCCAAATACGGGACTAAGCTGTTCGGATTGCATCAACCCAACCGTTCTTGTTTATGAGGATGTAACCTATGAAATCAATGCGGTAGATAGCAACGGATGTGTCAACGAAAACCTTGCAACGATTACTGTTAAGGTAGATGACGAGTTGGCCTTATTCGTCCCTGATGCCTTTACGCCTAATGGCGATGGAATGAACGATGTGCTATTGGTCTATGGAGTTAATCTAGTCGATGCTCAGATTTCAATCTATAACCGATGGGGTGAGCTTGTGTTCGCTAGTAATGCTGCGCATCTCGAAGGATGGGACGGTACATTCAAGGGTGTAAAGCAAGAGCCTGGAACCTTTTCCTACATTTTGGATGTTACCTTCCTCAATGGATACACCGATATGCGAAAGGGTAGTTTCTTACTCCTTCATTAGAAGTGGATTAGATTCGTAAAGAAGTAGAATTTTCTTTGTTTCTTCACTGAATGAAGGATGACAACACGCTCGCAAAATCAGTCTATTTTGATTATGATCTAGATGGAGTGCCTTCGGATAAGGTATTGGCTTTATACGAAGTAATGCTTACTTCTCGTCTTATCGAAGAGAAAATGCTCAGCTTACTTCGTCAAGGAAAGATTTCGAAGTGGTTCTCTGGAATTGGACAAGAGGCGATTTCTGCTGCTGCCTCAATCGGTATGCATAGCGACGAGTTTATTCTTCCCATGCATAGAAATCTTGGGGTTTTTGTAGGACGAAACGTGCCGTTAGATCGTTTATTTGCTCAATGGTTGGGAAAGCCGAAAGGCTATACTAAGGGAAGAGACCGTTCCTTCCACTTTGGTACGACGGAGCACAACATAGTCGGAATGATCTCTCATTTAGGGCCTCAGTTGGCTGTTGCCGATGGCATTGCCTTGAAATATGCCTTGGCAAAAGAGAATAAAGCTGTCTTAGTATTTACTGGCGAAGGGGGAACAAGTGAAGGTGATTTTCATGAAGCACTCAATGTAGCCGCCGTTTGGCAATTACCGGTTGTCTTTGTTATTGAGAATAACGGCTATGGGCTCTCTACACCTGCGTCTAAGCAATATCGGTGTGAAAAGCTCTCTGATCGCGGATTAGGCTACGGGATTCCTTCGTTCTCTATCGAAGGAAATAACGTTATTGAAGTCTTTAAGCACATCACTTATCACGGACAGCGCTGTCGAGATGGGAAAGGCCCTGTGTTACTGGAATGTAATACGTTTCGTATGCGTGGCCATGAGGAGGCATCAGGTGTTAAGTATGTTCCACAGCATCATTTTGATGAGTGGTCTGTCAAAGATCCTTTGGCGAATTATGAATTGTTTCTAGCTGAATGTGGGATCTTAACTGAAACATCTATTCAAGAAAAGCGCGAGAGCATTAAGGCAAGTATTCAAGAGAATTGGAATAAGGCTATTGGTTATGAAAATGTACAGGTATCGACGGCACAAGAACTACAAGATGTCTATGCAATGCATAATCCTGTATCCGTAGATCCATTGCATGAAACCAAGGAAATGCGATTTGTCGATGCGATTTCGGATGGCTTAAAAGAAGCTATGATGGACGATGACACCTTGGTTGTTATGGGCCAAGATGTAGGGGATTACGGTGGAGTATTTAAGATTACTGAAGGCTTTGTTGACTTGTTTGGAACGGACCGTGTTAGAGATACGCCTTTGTGCGAATCAGCTATTCTGAGTGCCTCCTTAGGGTATAGCATTGCTGGCTGTAAGAGCGTTGTGGAAATGCAATTTGCCGACTTTGTCTCTTCGGGTTTTACGGCAATCGTAAACAATCTCGCAAAAAGTCATTACCGATGGGGGCAAGCAGCAAGTGTGGTTGTTCGCATGCCGACGGGTGCTGGGGTAGGAGCTGGCCCATACCACTCTCAATCCAATGAGGGTTGGTTTACGCATACTGCTGGGCTGAAAGTTGTTTTTCCTTCGTCACCTCGTGATGCAAAAGGCATGCTATTGGCGGCGATCAACGATCCAAATCCTGTGATGTTTTTTGAACACAAAGCATTGTATCGAAGTCTAAAAGATGAGGTTCCAGTAGGCTACTATACGACGTCAATTGATCATGGTGCTGTCGTTCAAGAGGGGAGTGATGTAACAATCATAACCTATGGGATGGGGGTGCATTGGGCCAAAGAGATTGCCGAAGCCATAGATTGCGATGCACACATATTTGATTTGCGAAGTCTTGCTCCGTTGGATTATGATGGTATCCGTAAGGCGGTTGAGGCTACGGGTAAAGTATTAGTATTACAAGAAGATGTAGAAATCGGCGGAATAGGCAGTGATGTTTGCCGTTGGATTGGAGAGCATATGTTTGAAGAACTTGACGCGCCCGTGCGCTTTATATCTAGCTTACAGAGCCCCGTTCCCTTTCATCCAGATCTTGAATCTAATTATCTTGCGAAGTCGCGACTGCAAGAAAGTTTGCAGGACTTAATGGACTATTAATTTTCAATCCATCGAATGACCTCTTCATCTAGAATGGAGGCTCTTGGATCAATCATAGCGTGATATGTGCCATCGGCGTTGATGAGATACTTTTGAAAATTCCATCCAACTTTGGAGCTCTCCACGCCATTTTCATTTTCTGAGGTTAGCCATGTATAAATTGGATGCTGTTTATTGCCCTTAACGCTGATTTTAGCCATCATGGGAAAGGTCACCCCATATTTCGCAGAACAAAAGGTTTGAATACTCTCATTGCTACCGGGTTCTTGAGAAAGGAAGTTGTTTGCTGGAAAGCCGACGATGACAAGGTTCTCGTCTTTGTACTTGTCATATAGCTCTTGCAGGTCCTTGTACTGAGGTGTAAGACCGCAATAGGAAGCTACATTTACAACGATAATCTTTTTACCTGTCAATGCTGCGAAATCGAAGGAGTTTCCTTCAATATCTTCGACGGTAAACTGATGGATAGTATTCATAGGGATGGATTCATCAACACTAACATATTCACTAGGTTTTTGACCAGAGCATGCATTGAGTATTGCAGAAAAAAATAGGGATGTGACGAGAACGAAGAGGTTACTTTTCATAGATGTGTAACAACGCAAAATCTGTTATGTTCTGAATGGCTTATGCGTTTCGAAGGAGTGCCTTGTTCAGTTCTTCTTCCATGCTTCCCATACTTTCATAAAGTTGCTCATAGGAGTCAATCACAAAGTATTGTTTTTGAAAGTCGTGCTTGTAATACGGCGTATCAAAAATATGTGCCAGGTCAAAGGCATAGCGCGGAACTTCAGGGTCTTCTGTGGCAAAAACACTTTCTCCAGAGGAAGACATAATACCTGCGCCGTAAAGCTTCAGCCCTTCCTGCTCTCGAATAAGTCCAAACTCCACCGTAAACCAATACAAACGGCTCATGAGATTAACGGCTTTTGGGTTGTCGATATAACGAAGCGTCACTTCGGCCATCTTTTGCACAAAATCAACGAAGGGTTGAATACTAAGTAGCGGAACATGAGCAAACACATCGTGAAACATGTCAGGTTCTTCGAGGTACTCTAGCTCCTCCTTACTTCGCAACCATGTAGTCGCTGGGAACTTCTTGGCCGCCAAGAACTCAAAGAATGGCTTATCGTCAATGAGGCCAGGTACGATAAAAACTTCCCAACCCGTGGCTGCTTTAAGGCGTTGGTTGACCTCTTTGATTACGGGAATTTTTTCACGCTCAAAACCACAAAGTTCTAGTCCTTGAAAATACTTTTCAGTTGCTCTACTTTGGAGTATCGGAAGTTGAGCATCATACAAGGTTGTCCAGACCTCGAAGTGCTCTTCAGTATATGCCTCATACTCTTGAGACATAGGTTCTAGCGGCAATTCGTAGGGCTTTCTGTTTTGGAGTTCCATTCCTAAAAGATACGACTTCTAAAATGAATGCCCTTAAGCCTAGTCTTATAACCAATCTACCTTACCCGAGCCTAAGTTGTAAAAGGCTCCGTAAACTCCAATTTTTCCTTCGTCAAGGAGATCTTTGAGTATGGGGCTTTTAGCGCGAATCTGCTCAATGGCCACTTCAACATTCTTTTTAGCGACTTCATTGGTATGGCTTTCGTCGACTACAACACTATGTTCTTTTTCGTATTGCTCAATGGATTCGTCAATGCGTACGAGTGTTGTGGTGATGTTGCCAAGACGCACTTTCGAACAGGCAGCTTTGACCGCTCCGCAGCTTTCATGGGCCATGACAACAATAACTTTAGTCCCTACAACAGCGCAGGCATATTCCATACCTGCGAGAACATCTTCATTAATGATGTTACCTGCTAGTCGACTCACAAAGATGTCTCCTACAGAACAATCAAAAATAGTTTCTACGGGAACTCGAGAATCAATGCAACTTAAGACAATCGAGTGGGGAAGTTGCCCATGAGTCGATTTCTCTCTTAAGTCGTTGAGGTCAACGCCTGATAGAGAAGTTTCAACATAACGTTGGTTGCCCTTTTGCAGAAGCTCTAAAGCATTGGCAGGGCTTAAGTTTTCTAAAACGGATTTTTCAGTAATCATAAGTTTATTTTGTAGAGTTTTTGATAGTAATGGCTTTTCGAATGGCTTCTTCTTGGAAGTCTTGGAAGACATCAACAATATCATTGTCGATGGCACCGTCGCCTGTGTAGACAATCTCTAGTGCTGATCCTTCGGGAAGATCATTGAGCGCCTTAATTAAGGATGCCTTACGCAAATAGGTTGCATGCTTCGTTAGATGGAGCTGTAATTTCTTCGAATCTCCGCCAACCTGATCAAATACGATAGGCGATTTAAACTGCTTCCACATGATAAAAAAGACGGCGATAACAAGCCCTATGCTTACTCCTTTTAGTAAGTCCAAGAATAGGATCCCTGCAATGGTGGCAATAAATGGAATGAATTGTACATATCCTTTCTTCCACATTGCAATAAACAGACTTGGTTTAGCCAGCTTGTAACCCACTAAGAAGAGAATGGCAGCCAAAGAGGCAAAAGGAATCATGCTCAAGAATTGCGGAATGCTAAAGGCGCAAATCAGTAAAAGGAAACCGTGGATGATGGCCGAATACTTTGATTTTCCGCCGGATTGGATATTGGCCGAACTACGTACAATAACTTGAGTAATCGGAAGTCCCCCAATCAATCCTGAGATGATGTTTCCAATACCTTGTGCTTTTAACTCTCTATTGGTAGGTGTAGCGAAATGCTCTGGATCAAGCTTATCCGTTGCCTCAACACATAAAAGCGTTTCAAGGCTAGCCACAATCCATAACACAAAGGCAGTCGTGATGATCGGGTAGATTAAGCTTGTATCCTTAAATACAGACACATCAACGAGTTGAAACTGTCCAAAGAATTTATTGGTGTAGGATGAAAAATCTTGGCCTCCGCTTAACAAGGCCTCCATGGATTCAGAACCAGGCATGTTCACGTGATGTCCTGCAAGAAGTTCTAACATAGATTGGCCTTTGAAAGCAACACCTAGCGCCACACCAAGGATCACCACTAATAGTGGACCCGGCATAATTCGGCTCCATGCCTGACTTTTTACCCACTTACTCTCATAGATTGCAAGGATAATTAGAGAGATGACGGTTATGGTAATAGGTCCGTAGGCAATTCCCTCAAAAAATCCGAGTTCAGGACCAGCAGCCACTTTGATTTGGCCTAAGGCATGGGGTATCTCTTTGATAAAGATTACCAAGCCGATACCTGATAACATGCCTTTGATTACCGAGTTAGGAAAGAAATAGGCGATAACACCCATTCTGAGAAACCCTGAGGCAAGCTGAAGAACACCGGCTAAGACGACAGCCCATAAAAACGCGCTGTATCCAATTTCTCCGATAGCGGTTGCTACAATAACCGCTAAACCTGCGGCAGGTCCACTAACGCCAAGTCGGGAACCACTCAAGGCAGCTACTACGATTCCACCAATGATACCGGCGATAAGCCCTGCGAAAACATTGGGTGCATCGGACACCACTGCAATTCCCAAACAAAGTGGTAATGCGACAAAAAAAACAACAAGACTCGCAGGGACGTCTTGTTTCCAAGAAAATGAGTTATTCATAATTTAAGATTGATTTAACAAAACAAAAGACGATGTTTGTTAGACCCAATCCGGAGGCGGTATTATGATATCGATGTATAGACTATGATAAAGGCGATTTGCCCCAACATGATTTGATGTATACAGCGTGGGATGTGCAGAGGGCAAACCCACCTGCCGTTCAAGAAATTTTTCAGATTCTTTTTCCTCGCCTTCTTTTTCCTCTTGTTCGTTTTCCTGGCCCTCTTTTTCCTGTCCTTGACTATCGATGTCTTCGCAGGAGTCTGCATCTGTGAGGGCGTATGTGATGGCAGGACTTGTTTGGGCAAACAAGAGTCCAATCAAGCAAGTTAAAAGCAAAAGAGAGTGCCATCTCATGCAATAAAAATACGGCAAAGAATTGTATGAATTGTGTCATCTTACCAACGTTGATTATTCGCCGAGCTTCTGGCTTGTTGTAGCGCATAAAAAACATTAGATTGCGAACGATGAGCGATTATTGTCATTTGCATAACCATACGCAGTTCTCCTTGCTTGACGGGCACTCGAGTATTTCCTCGATGATAAGTAAAGCGAAGGCAGATGGTCAACAGGCAGTAGCCATTACCGATCATGGCAATATGTTTGGGGCCTTTAAGTTTGTCGCCGAGGCAAATAAACAGAAGGTCAAACCTATAGTAGGTTGTGAATTCTACTTGGTTGAAGATCGTTTTAAAAAGTCATTTGTCGGAGGGAAGAAAGATAAGCGCTATCATCAGCTACTTCTTGCAAAGGATATCAAAGGATATGAAAACCTCTCCAAGCTCTGCTCTTTGGGCTTTATCGAGGGACTCTATTCCAAGTGGCCAAGAGTAGATTTTGAGTTAATCAAACAATACAAAGAGGGGCTTATTGCCACAAGTTGCTGTATAGGGGCTATCATTCCTCAGACTATACTCCATAAAGGAGAGGAAGCTGCCGAAGCGATGCTATTGGAATGGGTTGATGTCTTTGGAGAAGATTATTACGTCGAGCTTCAGCGCCATGGTCTAGATGATATCGATAATACGGGTATGAGTCAGGAGGACGTCAATCAGGTTTTGATTCGTCTTGCCAATAAGCACAATATTCCTATCATAGCGACGAATGACAGCCACTATATCGAAGAAGAAGATGCCTCAGCCCACGATATTTTGTTGTGCGTAAACACTGGTGAGAGCAAGTACACTCCGAAAGGTCACGGCAAAGGATTTCGCTTTGGATTTCCTAATAATGAGTTCTATTTCAAGTCTCAAGAGGCCATGAAACAATTGTTTTCCGATGTGCCAAATGCTATTGAAAATACAATAGCAATTGCCGATAAGGTAAAAGGCATTCATCTTGAACGAGACTTTCCAGTGTTACCCAAGTTTTCTATTCCTGATGGATTTGAATCAGAAGAGAAGTATCTGGAGTTTCTAACATTTGAAGGCGCCAAAAAGCGTTATGGAGAACCTTTAGAAAGTCATGTTCTTGAACGTTTGGAGTTTGAGTTAAAAACAATAAACGAAGCCGGCTACGCAGGATATTTTCTTATTGTACAGGATTTCACTACTGCGGCAAGAACGCTTGATGTAAGTGTTGGGCCAGGTAGGGGCTCTGCCGCGGGTTCAGCCATAGCCTATTGCTTGGGAGTAACTAATGTAGATCCCATTAAGTACGATTTACTCTTTGAACGTTTCTTAAATCCTGAGCGTGTTTCCATGCCTGATATTGATATTGACTTTGATGATGAAGGCCGTCAACGGGTTATTGATTATGTCGTTGATAAGTATACCAAGGACCAGGTAGCACAGATTATTACCTATGGCTCTATGGCGGCAAAGTCCTCTCTGCGAGATGTAGGACGTGTGATGGATATTCCTTTACAAGATGTTAATCAGGTAGCCAAATCGTTTCCTGATCATCTAAGCGCCACCCTAAATAAAGTGTTGGCGAAACAGGGAATAGATGAGAAGCTTAAGGGTAAACTCAACGCCAACCAGTTACAACAAGCCGAAGAATTTAGAAAGACGGCTGCGCGGGAGGATAAGATTGGCGAGATGGTTCGCGAGGCCAAAAACCTTGAGGGTTCTGTGCGAAATACAGGAGTGCATGCTTGTGGTATTATTATCACTCCAGAGGATATAAAAAACCTTATCCCTGTGACCACCTCAAGAGATTCCGACCTGCTACTAACCCAATATGACAATAGTGTAGTCGAGGACGCTGGTCTGCTAAAAATGGACTTTTTGGGTTTACGAACGCTTAGTATTATCAAAGATGCCGTGGCATTAATCAAAGAAGGACATAGCGTGGACCTAGATCCAGATACATTTCCATTAGATGATGAAAAAACATTCAGGCTATTCCAGAAAGGTTACACCAACGGTATTTTTCAGTTTGAGTCAGGTGGAATGCAAAAGCATCTCAAAGAGTTGAAGCCGGATTGCTTCGAGGATTTGATTGCGATGAACGCCCTCTACCGTCCAGGTCCTATGGAATATATTCCTTCGTATTGTGCTCGTAAACACGGTAAGGAGAAAGTAGAGTATGATCACCCTTTAATGGAAGGTCGTCTAAAAGAGACCTATGGAATCACAGTGTATCAGGAGCAAGTTATGCTCTTGGCACAAGATTTAGCTGGCTTTAAGAAGGGACAGGCGGATAGATTGCGCAAGGGAATGGGTAAGAAAAAGAAGGAGGTCATCGATGAATTATGGCCAACTTTTGAAGCGGGCTGTAAGAAAAATTCTATAGACGAAAAGACCATCAAAAAAATATGGCAAGATTGGGAAGCATTTGCATCCTATGCCTTCAATAAATCGCACTCGACGTGCTATGCACTTATTGCCTATCAAACAGCCTATTTAAAAGCGCATTATCCTGCGGAGTACATGGCTTCTGTTCTAACACATAACATGAGCGACATTAAAAAGGTCAGCTTCTTTATGGAAGAGTGTAAGCGGATGAAACTTTCCGTACTTGGTCCAAGCATCAATGAGGCGGGCGCAAAGTTTCGGGTAAATGCCAAAGGAGAGATCCGATTTGCTTTGTCCGCAATCAAAGGGGTTGGGCAGCTTGCGGTCGATGAGCTAGTCAAAGAACGTCTAGAAAATGGCCCTTATGCTGACCTATTTGATATTACGGCAAGATTGCGATCAAACCAAGTCAATAATAAAACCCTTGAATCCTTGGCCATAGCGGGGGCATTTGACAGTTTTGAGGGCATTCGACGTGAGCAATACATCGAAAAAGACCCAATGGATGGCCTAATGCTTATCAATAAAGCGGTAAACTATGGACAGCGGTTGTATCAAATTCAATCCAGTAGCCAAGCGAGCTTGTTTGGAGAAAGTGAGGTAGAAACCTTGGTAAAACCCGAGGCACCTGCAACACGAGAGTGGTCAAGTATTGAACGCCTGCAAAAGGAGAAGGAAGTCACAGGAGTTTATCTATCCGGTCATCCGTTAGATCCCTACCGTTTGGACTTGAAAAGCTTTGCGAATTCCACTACGGAAACCATGGAACGTCGAAAGTCTGGAGTAGTCCGACTAGGAGGGATCATTGCATCTTCGGATGTTCGGTTTTCTCAGAAAGGGCAGAAGTATTGCCGCTTTGTGCTCGAAGACTTTGAGGGGTCCATGGAATTTATGCTGTTTCGCGAAAAATTCCTCGAGTTCGAACATTTTGTTCAGAACCCCGGCCACATACTGATGATTACCGGTGCGTATAAGTTTAATCGGTATCGCGATGAGTATCGTTTTGAGATTCACGCCATGGAGCTTTTTGATGGCTTACGTGAAAAATATACATCTAGAATAGATCTCCATCTCAAACTAGATGCTGTGACAACTGATCTTACCGATCGCATCAAGGCCCTTTGTGTGGAGAACAAAGGAGATGTTCCAGTCTACATCAAGGTATATGATAAGGAGAACAACGTATTGAATTTAACTTCCAATCAATATCGTATAGCGCCCAATAGAAGGTTTATCGAAGGGTTGTCAGCAGAGCCCTCCCTAACATTTCAATTGGGCATGACCCATCGAGCATAGTTCGGTGGAAAATGAGGAATAACTTTCTCTGCGCATTTTGCGTTCATATTGTACTTTCACAATACAATTAAATCAACTCTATAAAACAACAAATATGGCTTTCAAATTTACAGATGCGAATTTTGAAGAACAAATGCAAAGTGATCACCCCGTTCTTGTAGACTTTTGGGCAGAATGGTGCGGTCCTTGTGTTGCACTTGGTCCCACGATTGAAGAGGTTGCTTCTGAATTTGACAGCAAAGCAGTAGTGGGTAAGCTCAATGTTGATGAGAATCCAGAAACAGCAGGCCGCTTTGGCATCCGTAGCATTCCTACAGTACTTTTAATGCACAAAGGTGAGGTGGTTCAAAAGTTCGTCGGTGTGCAGCCTAAGGCTACTTTTGTTGATGCGATTAATGCTGTGCTAGCCTAGTATGCCGGATCATTTATCCTGGCTCAGAAATCTACATATTGAGGTTGTTGTCTTCGACCTAGGGAATGTCATCATACCTGTAGACTTTGAGAAGACCGCACAGGCCTTTGTTTCCCTTGGTGGTAAAAAGGCAATTGAGCTCTATCACTATGCAGGGCAAAGTCATCTTTTCGAAGAACTCGAGCGTGGCGAAGTAAGCCGTGAAGAGTTTATCAATCAGGTACGACCTGAGTTAAATTATGCGTCGGACACTTCGATTGTTGAGGCTTGGAACGCCATGCTCTATCATGTTGATCATTCGATATTCGATTGCCTTGATAAACTGAGGCCCCAATTCAAGACCTATGTATTGAGCAACATTAATACCTATCATGCTGAATGGGTTGGCAAAGCCATGCGAACTGCTGCACCTAATAAGGATATCTCCCAATACTTTGATCATGTTTTTTATTCTCATGAGATTGGACATCGTAAACCGGAAAATGGCGCGTGGCAAATTATAATTGAGCAAAAGGGTATCAATCCTCAAAAAACACTTTTTATCGACGATAAGGAAGAAAATATCGAGGCGGCTAAAGCCTTAGGATTTAACGTATTACATTGGAATCCCTCAAACGATATTCGTTCGGTCGTCGACATTTTATTACCTTCATAAAAAGCATTTTATGTTATATTCTACTCGCATTGCGGGCCTCGGCTTTTATGTCCCCGAGCGCATTGTAAAAAATGATGAACTAACTCAGTACATGGAGACGAGTGATACTTGGATTCAAGAGCGTACTGGGATCAAGGAGCGGCGATATGCAAAACGTTATGAGGAAACGACGACGACCATGGGGGTAAAAGCAGCAGAAGTAGCAATTGAGCGAGCTGGAATTACTGCCCAAGATGTTGATTTCATTGTCTTTGCCACCTTAAGTCCTGATTATTATTTTCCTGGTTGTGGTGTTTTACTGCAGCGAGCGATGGGTATGAAGGAAATCGGTGCGCTCGACGTCCGTAATCAGTGTTCGGGATTTATCTACGCGTTAAGTGTAGCGGATCAGTTTGTAAAAACCGGCATGTATAAGAATGTGCTTGTAGTTGGCGCTGAATTTCATTCTTGCGGTTTAGATTTTTCTACGAGAGGTCGCAATGTTTCCGTGATTTTTGGAGATGGTGCGGGAGCAGCAATTCTCCAGCCGTCTGATAATCCTGAAGAAGGTATTTTGTCTACACACCTACACAGTGATGGCTCAGCCGCTGAGGAGTTAGCTTATCTCAACCCGGGGTGTCATGGCGGGCATTGGATTGATGATGAGACACGTTTAAGCGAGTATCCAAGTGCAGAAAGTATGGATGGAATCTTTATAACTCCTGATATGATGGAGAAGGAACAAATTTATCCTTACATGAATGGCCAAGCCGTCTTTAAAAAAGCAGTGGTAAAGTTCCCTGAAGTCATTATGGAGGCCCTTGGTCGAAATGGACTAACACCAAGTGATATCGATGTCTTAGTTCCTCACCAAGCTAATCTCCGTATCAGTCAATTTGTACAGCGCACATTGCGTCTACCTGATGAAAAGGTGGTGAATAACATCCAACGCTTTGGAAATACCACTGCAGCCTCTATTCCTATTGCATTAACTGAAGCTTGGGAGCAAGGGAAAATCAAAAAAGGCGATCTAGTTTGTTTAGCTGCCTTCGGTAGCGGATTTACATGGGCTAGTGCGCTTATACGCTGGTAAATGCACTTCGAATGAAGAAAAAATATATTCTTGTAGACCATTTTAGCCAATGGCAGGGATTAGCTCCTTTTACCTTGACGAGGTCAATCAGTGCACTTCGTGTAGGATTGCGTACGATCCAAGAAACTTGGTCGGACGCCTTGGAGGATAATGTAGAAATTCAAAGTCAAGCGTATCTCATGGACCATGCTCCTGTTATCGAAGGGCTTTGCGTGATGATCAATTCCGCCTTTTTGTGTGTTCCTGACCTGGTGGAAAAAATCCTAGCACTGAATCCAGGCGAGTCGCTCTATGATCACGGTGTTCAGGTAGCATCATGTGTCGATTCTAGTGCTTCTGATACAAAAGAAGTTGAAATCAATGGTGAAGTAGGATGGAAAATGCTTAGTCGTCCTTGGGAAATTTTTGAATGGGCGGGGGAGCAAATCGAAAGGGATTTTGTAGCACTTACTAAGCATTCGAATAGTCAGGTTTTACCGGAACATTGCGTATGCATAGGCCCATTAGATCAATTGTTTATTGAGGAGGGGGCAGAAGTGCTCAATGCTACGTTTAACACCTTACATGGACCAGTGTATATCGGAAAGAATGCAACCGTAATGGAGGGAAGTCGAGTGCGTGGTCCATTTATGATGGGCGAAGGATCCGTCCTTAAAATGAATGCAAAAATCTACGGTGCTACCGTCTTAGGGCCCCATTGTAAGGTGGGTGGTGAGGTAAGTAATTCGGTCTTTCAGGGCTATTCAAACAAAGGTCATGATGGCTACCTCGGGAATTCAGTAATAGGTTATTGGTGTAATCTAGGGGCTGATACCAATACATCCAATCTTAAAAACAATTATAGTTCCGTGAAGGTCTACAGTTACCTTGAACAGGACTACGTAAACTCCAACCGACAGTTTGTGGGAAGTCTTATGGGTGACCATTGCAAAACAGGCATAAACACCATGCTCAATACAGGAACCGTCCTTGGGGTAAATGTCAATATTGTAGGAGGAGATTTCCCCCCTAAATTCTTGCCCTCATTTTCTTGGGTAAACCGCCAAAAAGTATATACCTACCGACTCGATAAGGCCGTAGATGTAGCCAAGGCTGTTATGGCACGAAGACAATGTTCACTGTCCAATCTTGAGTTTTCTATTCTTAACCACTTATTTGAAACCAAACAACCATGAGAAAACATTATGTAATAGGCAACTGGAAGATGAATCTAATCTGGGAGGAAGTGCTCGACCTTTGCGGTGAGCTAAAAGATGCTGTGCATTCTCTTTCTAAGACGATTAGTATTGGCGTTACTCCAAGTAGTCCTTATATCCCAGTTGTAATGCCCTTACTTCCAGCACACATCAAGGTTGGTAGCCAAATGGTGAGCGCCATGGAGTCTGGAGCATGTACAGGGCAAGTTTCCGCAAAGCAATTAGATTCATTGGGCACAGTATTCACCTTAATTGGTCATTCTGAATCGCGTGCCTTGTGGAATGAATCGGACGAGGAACTAGCACAAAAGGTTTCTCAATCCTTGGCAACTCAGTTAGAAGTGGTTTTCTGTATTGGTGAATCGCTTGAAGTAAGAGAATCTGGAGACTATCTGTCCTTTTTAATGCATCAAATAAAGGCAGGGCTATTTCATTTAGACGCTAAGCAAATGAAGCGCGTCATCTTAGCGTATGAACCGATTTGGGCCATTGGTACAGGGAAAAGCGCACAACCCCATCAAATTCAAGAAGTGCATCAAGCCTTACGCGGGATGATTGCGACCCAATATGGTGAAGAGGTAGCCAATTCCTTTTCCATTCTTTATGGTGGGAGTGTCAAGCCTGAGAATGCGGCAGGCACCTTCGCATTAGAAGATGTTGATGGAGCATTGGTAGGCGGGGCATCGCTCAAGGCACAGTCCTTTGCGGCCATTGCGGAGGCATGTGTTGATCAGAAAAGCATTTAACGATTGTGGAGCAATACGTTCAAGTCGCATTTACTCTGCAATCCAAGGAATCATTGGAATTAAACAGTGCGTTTGAGATTATTGCAGCCATTTTACATGAAGAAGAATTTGAGTCGTTTGAGTTTTTAGACGATAAACTAATCGGATACATTAAGGAGCAGGTATGGGAAAAAGAATCGATTGATCAAAGACTGTCGAGCCTGCCTTTCGCGGTATCCTTGGATGCTATACCCGTGGTAAATCAAAATTGGAACACTCTATGGGAACAGCAGATTAAGCCTATAGAGATAGGCAGAGAAATCTACATATATCCATCGTTTTCATCACCGGAGTCAAGTCGCCCGTATCAACTCGTGATTGATCCTAAAATGGCCTTTGGTACAGGGTATCATGATACCACAAGGATGGTTCTAGAAACGATGGAAGAAATGGTGTTTGACAACCAATCTGTTCTTGATTTTGGGTGCGGAACGGGTGTTTTGGCTGTCTATGCAAGCATGCGAGGGGCCTCCAAGGTGGTGGGCATAGACAATGATTTAATTGCCGTGGAAAGCGCGCGGGATGTGGCTAGAGCAAACCATGAAGAAATTGAACTGAGATATCAAGAAAAGGATGGATACCAATATGATGGAATAATCTATGATTCCATTTTGGCAAACGTAAACAAAAACGCCATCGATCAAAATATTGAAGCCTTGCTTAAATCCTTACACCCTGAACATGGCAGCATTGTATTAAGCGGTCTTTTGTTGGAAGATTGGGCATGGGTGCAGCAACGAATGAAGACACTTGGCCTGAAACTTGTAGATAAACGCGCTTCATCCGCATGGCTTGCCCTGCGATGGAAAGTGTAAATTGTAGATATGAAAGGTATATACTCCATTGGAATACTCATTGTTTTACTCTTTGTACAGAGTTTGGGCCTTGCTCAGGTAAGCCCTAAATATGATATCAACGACCCTTCTTATGTCAATTCCCTGATGGAATCAATAGAATCTAGTCGTAAGGATAAAGATGATGCTTTTCCTGAACGCTTTAGTCAATATGTTGCTTCGGGCCAATCGAGTAATGACTTAATGCGGCACATTGCTGAATATGCTAACTCAATGGATAAGGTGGGGCGCTGGACAGTAGATCGTGAGCGGAGAATAGCTGGTTTATGTATGCTTTTTGATTCGACAAAATGCGTGCCTCTAGATCAATGGCATGAAGTCTTAGCTGACCAGTTAGGGTATTATTACCCTGGCAAGGAAAGTAAATTCGATGAGGAGGTAAGGCAATGGAGACAGTTTGCTCGGTCTGGAATTCTCACGGTACGTGGCAAGAATACTTGGAGGGTTAAGGGAAAGGCAAGCGCAGTTGCTTGGTCTAGTGATGAGGGGCTAACGCTCTCGTTTGATCAACCTGTAGTACTTCAGGCCGATAATCCATATGATACGATGGCCTTGAGTAACACGACGGGAATATTTTATGGAAAGACCTATGAATGGCAGGGTGCTGGGGGAGAGATGGATTGGGTTGGTGCGGGAATTCCGAGAGATGAGGCCTTTGTGCAGCTGACAAGCTACAATGTCAAGACTACGAAGTTCGAGATATCCTGTGATTCAGTGCTTATGAGTTATCCAAAATACAGTCGTGAGGCTTTCCCAGGTGTCTTTAAAGATCGACTTGATAATCAAAATAGGGATAAGAATTACCCCGATTTTCTAGCAACCGTCCGATTGCCTACTCAACAAATTAACGACTACGTGAGTGTGAATGGGGGATTTCACCTGACGGGTAATGAAATTGGAGTTGACGCACCAAGAGGAGAAGCTTGTATCGTTGAATTTCGTGACCCTAGTAGTCAGAAGCTTCTTGCCTTGTATAAGCCAAAATCCCTTAAGGTGGCTGTGCCCAATAAAATCTTTGGTGGCTTAGGGAGTCTAATATTATTTACTGCCAATGATTCAATTTCACATCCCGCAGTTGAGGTTGAATACAAAATTCAGTCAAATACGCTAGAGGCGCGCACAGGATTAGATATCGTATCTGATATTCCCTTCACACTGGGCAATCAAAATATGATCGTTGAAGCAGAAATCCTTCGCTGGCCATTAGACAGTCGAGAGATAGAGTTCAATCTGTTTACCGATTCTCGCACAAAAAGTGTGAACATCATATCCGATAAATACTTCAGTTATGAGTCTTTTCAAAATTCAGGAATGCGTTTTGGAAATAGCGAAATTGAAAAGATTTATGATAGCTATGGTGGGGATTTAAGGGGGGCGTCCCTTTCGGCCAAAGCTCTTGGAAGTATTCTTGCACCGAATGTTGCCTATCGGCAGCAGTTTTCTAACTTTTATCGATTAATGGCAAATGGCTTTATAGAGTTTAACGAAGCCGAAGAACGAGTGGATTTATTGCCCAAGATTATTCTTTATGTAGAGGCATTACGAAAGACCTCTGATTTTGATGAGATGGGAATGTCCTCCTTTGCTTCAGGTAAAAATGTTACCTATGATGTTGATTTGGATATCGCCACGACAACAGGTGTTTCATCAGTTACGATATCCGAGTATGATCGAGCAAGTATTTATCCGGACAATCAAACATTTGATATCGATAAGGACAAGTCATTTAACTTCTCAGGAATGTTTACAGCAGGTCAGTTTGAGTTCTTAGATGATGATGCCTTATTTGAATATGAGCCTTACCATTTTGTCTCCGATAGCCTGAATGAATTGCGTATGGATGTTCTATACAATGATCCAAATTCAGCATCAAACTTATTGCGTGTAAAGTCGGTCATAGAAGGAGCTGATCTCGTCGTATTTGTCAATTCGCCGGATAATCACTCAGGAACTTTTAATCAAGATGAGAGTTATCCCAAAATTGAAACCTTCAACCACTCCAAGGTTTTTTATTCTGATTCGAGTATACTAGATGGAGATTACAACAGGGATAGTTTCTATTTTTCATTGGACCCCTTTACGTTGGATTCCCTGTTCTATATTGATTCTGTTGATCTGAGTTTTATAGGAACGTTGACTAGCGCGTACATTTTCCCCGAGGTAAGAGATACTCTTATGCTTATGAATGATAAGTCACTTGGCATCAAAGAATCTACAGGTGAAGAGGGCATCTCTTTGTATCAGGATAGGGGACTACTGACAGGATTTTATCAACTCGATCGCAGTAACGGTGTCATCGGGACGGGAACCGTTGATTATTTAACTTCTGATTTCTCATCGAAGCGAATAGAATTCTTTACCGACTCCGTGGTGGCCTTTGCGGATTCTTTGAATATCGAACGAAGTGAAATGGGATTTTTATCTCCGGAGATGAAGAGTGAAAAGAATAAGTTGAGGTGGTTTCCCTATGAGGGTAGATTAGTGGCTACCTCAAATGCCAATAATCCATTTTCTATGAACCAAGGTCGCACGCTACTTGAGGGTACTCTACAGGTAACAGATACCGCAATTACAGCTGACGGTGCCATCGAATGGAGTGATGCGAAGTTAACCTCGGAAGACTTTACCCTTACCGATAAAGATATTATGGCATCTTCTGGAGATCTTGAAGTTAAGTCTGGAGGTGATCAGGTTACTTTCTCTGTTAAAGATGTTTCTATGAAGGTCGATATGGACGAAAACTATGGAACCTTTATATCCAATTCGGAGGATAACTTTATTGACTTAGCCTACAATGCCTATCGAGTGAATATCCGTGAATTTCAGTGGGATATTGATGCTAGGAGATTGTTTTTCCGTGTACCTGAGGGGCAGGATGATATGACGTTTTATGCTACGAACCCATCTCAAGGAGACTTATCCTTTAATTCGGGTTCAGCGGACTACGATATGTCCACATCATCCCTTGAGGTTCGTGAGATTCCATTTATTGATGTTGCTGATTCGAGATTGTATCCCAATGGAGATACTTTATATGTCAAACAGAATGGAGTGCTTTCTAAATTGGAGGATTGCACTTTGACATCACCCGTTAACGAATCTAGGCATCAGTTTAGTGATGTTTCTATGACGGTTAAAGGCCGAAATGAGGCAGATGGTAGAGGAAATTTTATCTATAACGGGTTGGATTTAGATTCCCAGCTTATTGCAATGGAAAACATAAAGACAAAGCAGACTCAGGAGAAGAAAGAATCCGATAGGACATCCTATTTTCATGCGAATGGGGAGCTTCAGATGATTGATAGTTTGCAGTTTATGACCTCCATTTTGGGAATTGGTGATGTCGCCATTGATTCGCGATTTAATGGTGTACATCTTGATGGATTCCTTCAAATGGACTGGCAGTCCGATGCCTTGGATAATGATTGGGTGAAAATAAATGACACCATCTACGCTGATTCTATTGGGTTTGATTTTCAACAGTCCAAGGCCTTACGAGGTGAGACACTGTATACTGGTATTTACCTTACTCCAAAGGACATCACTCCGTTCTTTCCTCTGTTACTATCTCGCATGCGCGTGCCTTCACAAAAACCACTGCTTGAAGTAAAGGGTATGTTTTCTCATAAAGCTGGGGAGGATGAGTATTTCTTCCAAAATGGGAGTTATGATGCATCGATTCCGGGTTATACTGGGAATGGCCTAACGTATAATATGGCTTCTAAAAATATCAACGGGCAGGGTTTGTTAGACTTACAGCTTCGCATGGGTCCTGTTGAATTGCTCAATAATGGACGTGTTGCTCATAATGTCGAATCCAATTCGTTCGAGGTCAATATGTCACAGGCTTTATCGATTGGACTCCCAGATGAAATTTGGCAGGCGATTGGTCTTATGATTAATGAAGCGAGTTTTTCGAGCAAGTCACTGACCTATTATGAGGAGTCAAGTATGCAGGATTGGTTTGGGCTTTTACAGCGAAAAAATAAGAATCTAAAGGACCTTCGAGGTGCGATGGCTCTGGATCCCTTCTTTGAGTATCCAAAAGGTCTTAAAGGGAATTTTGTCACACACCAGGTAACCTTCAATTATGAGGATGATGCGCTTTTTCGACGTTTTGCTTCAGTAGGTAAGATTGGAATCTCATTCATAGGAGAGATGCCTATTCATAAGGAGGTAAAGGGTAAAATCGTTTTTGAACAGAGAGATGCAGAATCGGATGGATTTGATCTCTACATTGAAAATGATTTAAAGGAATTTGTCCATCTTTCCTACCGAGCAAACCATCTTTCAATATTCTCGACAAACAAGGCAGTTATGCAGTCAATAACTGACGTACCTGAGAAAAAGCGCACGGTGGAAAACAATGGCAGGTCCATGACCTTTGGTATCGGTTCGAGCCTTAAAACTGAGGAGTTTAAGATTGAGTTTAATCTCTAAAAAGTCTATTTGGGGTAGTTGCTCGGATTGGCTTCGTGCATCAAATCATACACTGCAGCATAGACATCATCTGCGCTAGGTTTGCTCCAGTAATCAGCATCGCTTCCATACGCACTGCGATGAGGCCGAGCGGCAATGGTAATCGGGGGGCTGTCAAGGTATTGGTAGGCACCTTGTTCTTCAATGATTTGTTGAAGAATAAAGCCTGATGCTCCGCCAGGAACGTCTTCGTCTAAGACAGCGACCCTGTTTGTTTTTTTGATGGATTCAAGAATATTGCTATCGCAATCAAAGGGCAATAAGGTCTGTATGTCAATGAGTTCAACGGAGATATTATCTGCTTCTAGCATGGCAATAGCTTGTTGGGCGATTCGCACGCATGAACCATAGGTTACTAAGGTAATATCATCTCCTTTTTGTAAGGTTTCTACCTCGCCCATGGGCACCGTGAATTCTCCTATGTTTGCCGGACATCGTTCTTTTAATCGATATCCATTGAGGCATTCTACTACAATAGCTGGCTCATCACCCTCAAGGAGCGTGTTGTACATTCCCGCGGCTTGAGTCATATTTCTCGGTACGCAGACATTCATCCCTCGCAACGAGTTGAGCACCATCCCCATAGGAGACCCTGTGTGCCATATACCCTCCAAGCGGTGCCCCCTTGTTCGAATAATAACTGGACTTCGTTGCTGTCCTGCCGTTCTGTAGGTTAATGTCGCAACATCATCTGCTAAAGGCTGTAGGCCGTAAATCAGGTAATCTAAGTATTGAATCTCAGCAATAGGACGTAATCCACGCATAGCCATGCCGATAGCCTGCCCCATGATGGTTAACTCTCGTATGCCTGTATCAAAGACTCGGTGCTCACCGTATTTTTCTTGTAGCCCGGCAAAGGCTTGATTTACATCACCAATTTTACCTACATCTTCTCCAAAGGCTATAACCGCTGGATTGCGAGCCAACGCCGCATCAAAGGCAGCATTGAGAATTTCAAATCCATTAACCTCTTCTTGCTCGTCAAACTCAGCGTCTACGATGCTGACATTTTGGGTATTTTTCTTCGTCTCACTAACCCAATGGCTTTGATAGGTTCTTTGACCTAAGTCGTTTATCTCTTCAATAAACGATGATAGGTTTTGGTCTGATGCATTGTTTCTTCGAAGCACTCTGTGGGCTTCTTTTGCGATGCGAACAAGGTCTGAATACCCTGGATTGTAAAGGTCTTTTACCGAGGCTTTAAGATGGGAAATGGTTGCTTGGTTTGATTGTTCGATGAGTCGTTCTAATTCCTTGGCTTTTTCAAGTATCGGTTGCTGATAGGCTTTCCAAGCTTCTCTCTTAGCGGAATTAGCTGTTTTTTTTGTTTCTTTTTTAATCTGATCAACTTCTTCTTCAGTAAGAATAGCTTTATCGATAAGCCACGTGCCCATACGTTGGATGCCATCTGCATTCTGCTCCCATGCGAGTCGCTCTTCGCTTTTGTAGCGTTCGTGAGAACCTGACGTGCTATGTCCCTGAGGTTGCGTTACCTCTTCAACATGAATGAGGGCAGGGATATGCTTTTCTCGAACGAGCGTACTTATCTTTTCAAAAGTTTGTACCAAGCCAGGATAGTCCCATGCTTTTGCTTTGACGATAATAACGCCCTCATCATGGTCATCGACCTGAAATCCTGAAAGAACCTCAGAAATACTCTCTTTAGTGGTTTGGTACTTTTTAGGTACAGATATACCATATCCGTCATCATAGACGACCGTGATCATTGGTATTTTCAACACACCCGCTGCATTAATCGCCTCCCAGAAATGTCCCTCGGACGTAGATGCATCGCCGATACTCACAAAACATACTTCTTGTCCCTTAGTCGAGAATTTGTTGTCCGTTTGAAGTTCTGGATTGTTTCGATAGAACTTAGAAGCTAAGGCTAGGCCCACAGCACGGGGCATTTGGCTTGCGGTCGATGAGACATCTGCTGCAACATTATACCTTGATTTGAGTTCTAACCAGTTACCCTCCTGATCAATTAGTGGGGTCGCGAAGTGAGCATTCATCTGTCTACCATGCGACATAGGTTCGTGATCGGGATTGCTATCCGCGTATAACTGAGCGAAGAATTGTGTTGGCGTGATAACACCAAGTGCGAGCATCCAGGTTTGGTCACGATAATAGCCCGAACGAAAATCACCAGGCTTGAAAGATCGGGCAAGCGCTACTTGAGTAACCTCTTTGCCATCACCAAATATTCCGAATTTTCCTTTTCCTCCAAGGACTTCTTTGCGCCCTGCGAGACTCATCTCACGACTGAGGCATGCCGTCTTAAAATCGTCAATTACTTGTTGTTTGAAACGCTGTGCCGGCGAGGAGTTGGATAGGTTTTTCTGTAGTGAGGCATCTCGTGACATACCTCAAATATACGACGACTAAACCGTTACGCTAAAGCAACGCTTATCTAGAGCAACATACTCACTGGATTCTCCAAGTGACCTTTTAAGGTGGCTAGGAAGGCTGCACCAACTGCTCCATCGACAACGCGATGATCACAGGATAAGGTGAGTTTCATCATTTGCTTCTCTACCAACTCTCCATCTTCAAGTGCTAGTTCAGGGCGAATGGCACCTACAGCAAGAATACATGCATCTGGTGGGTTAACAATGGCAGTAAACTCATCGATTCCCATCATTCCAAGATTAGAGATGCTAAACGTATTACCCTGCATTTCTTCTGAAGCAAGTTGTCGTTGTCTTGCCTTTTCTACAAAACCTCGAGCGGCAGCTGAAATTTCAGAAAGGCCTAGTTGATCTGCATGCTTGATTACAGGAACTACAAGCCCTTCGTCAACAGCTACGGCCATTCCAATATTGATATCCGCATGATAGCGAATGATATCTCCAAGCCATGAAGCATTAATATTCGGGTGCTTACGCAGCGCCATAGCACAAGCCTTGATGACTAAATCATTAAAGGAGAACTTCATATCGAAGGCAGCCTTAATCTCTTTTCTTGCCTCCATTGCATTACGCATGTCGACAGAAACCTTCAAGTAGAAATGAGGAGCGGTAAATTTACTTTCACTGAGTCGTTTAGCAATTGTCTTTCGCATCATACTTACACGCTCATCACGCGCCTCTAAGGTGGCGGTGAATACTTTGTTTACTGATGGTGTCGGATTTTCTGCATACGCTTCAACGTCACGCTTCACGATACGCCCATCTTCACCAGAACCTTGTACATTGGATAAGTTGACCTTAAAGTCTTCTGCCATTTTACGTGCTAAAGGGCTTGCTTTTACCCGGCTATCCTCATTGGAGGAAGTAGGTTGACTTTGTGGTGCCTGACTTACTTCTTTTACGCTAGGTGCCGGTGCAGATACTTCTGTACTTGGTTTATCAGCTTCTGGTGCAGCAGGTTGCTCGGCAGGAGCGGCAGGAGCTTCTTCTTCTGCTGAGTTTAGCAATTCTTCGAAAGATTCTCCCTCTTCACCTAGAATAGCTACTCGTCCATTAACTGGAATGGCATCACCTTCTCCCGCAATGATATGAAGTACAACGCCTTCCTGATCTGATTCCCAATCCATTGCTGCCTTATCCGTTTCAACTTCACCAATCAAGTCACCTGGGTTGAGGGTGTCACCTACTTTTATTGCAATAGAAGCGATTACTCCTTCTTCCATTGTATCACTCATGCGGGGTAGTCTTAAAAATTCGGCCATGGTTTTATTTGAAGTGCAAATTTAAGGGGTATTGATCTATTCTCCTATGTCAATTTATATTTAAGCCGAATAATCAATCTCCAAGCCTAGGTCATCGATGAAGTTTCGCATTGCTGGATTCTTTTCGTGCATTAACTCGGCTGATTTTTTTGCGTTCTGTAAAACGCCTTTCTTCTCTTGCTTCCCTTGTTGTATGTAAACTATGCAAAGCGTGGGTGCATCGGATAATCTTTCTTGGATGTAATTATTAATCGGTGCCATGTGCGTTTCTATAAAATCCTTTTGCGCACTAGCTGTCGCGGTAAAAATCAAATTTTTGTCTTCCAGGGAGGTATCGAGTTTGGCTAAAATACTTGCCACGGATTGCTGGTCATTTTGTTTTAGGTATTCCTCCACTTGGGCAAGAATGGATTCGATTTTTTGATCCCAAGAAATTCTTTGAACATTCTCTTCGGGACTTACTGGTTTCTCTTCTGTTTTCGGAGGTAGTAATTCCTCAGTATCCAAATCTTCAAGGCGTAAACGTTTGCCCTTTGTTGTTGCCGAGCTAGGTGATTTGCTGTCAACAGGTAGATCCTCTACAGTCGTGTGTGTTTCGATTTGAGAGCTTGAGGTCTCCTTCGCCTGTGCATCAGTTTGTTTCTCGGGATGTTTTTCTGTCTGTTTATTGTTGACTGCAGTTGGCGCAGAGTGAGTAGATGCCTCCTCTAATGATTCCCTAGGTTCAATGGATTTGGCGACTTCTTTAGTTCCGATATCTAGTGAATCAGAGCGGTTTTCTTGCGAAGTATTATTGGATTGTGGGGGAGTAGCGGTGCTAGGCGCCTTATCTAGCTCAGCCGTTTTTTTTTTAATCGCGCCTCCTTCTATTACTTGCGATGCATGGGCTATACGAATCAAACATACTTCTACATGAAGGCGCTTATTTAGTGCTCTCTGATAGCTTACTTCTGCATCATTTATTAAGGCAAGCGCATTGATTAGAAAGGATGGGGTAGCAAGCTCAGCTTGCTCAGAGGCTCTTTGTATTTTTTTCTCACTTCCCATCATAAGGGAGTGCAAGCGGGCATCTTTCGCAATCAACAGCGTGCGGATGTATTCGGCTAGACCTTGCATAAAGGTATCTCCTTCAAAGCCTTGTTCTAGCACTTGGTTGAAGAGGGAAATCGCCCTTCCATGATCATTGATCATTAGACCTTCCGTTGTTTCTGAAAACGTTGACCAATCCAGAATGTTAAGTTGTTGTAAAACGGAGGCTTGTGTGAGTTTGCTGTCATCTAATCCTGCCACAAGTCGGTCAAAAACTGACAGGGCATCACGTAAGGCTCCATCAGCAGATTCTGCGATAATGTGGTAAGCTTCTTCCTCTACGTCGTATTGTTCCGCCTGGGCCACATGTTTGAGTTGCTGAATAATAGATGGAACACTAATCCTCTTGAAATCAAAAATTTGACAACGGGATAAAATGGTGGGAAGAATCTTGTGCTTTTCAGTCGTTGCTAGAATGAAAATAGCATAGGGTGGGGGCTCTTCCAACGTCTTTAAAAAGGCGTTGAAAGCTGCTTGAGATAGCATGTGTACCTCATCAATGATATAGATTTTGTATCGACCCGTTTGAGGAGGTATGCGCACTTGCTCCATCAAACTACGCATGTCTTCCACCTTGTTATTTGAAGCGGCGTCAAGTTCAAAAATGTTGAAGGCAAAATCCTCGTTTTCTTCAGAAAGTCCGTCAATCTTACTAAGATTTACGGCTTTTGCTAGGATTCTTGCTGTTGTGGTTTTTCCTACGCCTCGCGGTCCACAAAACAAAAAGGCCTGGGCAATCTTTTCAGCAGTAATGGCGCGCGAAAGCGTCTCGGTGATACTTTCTTGACCGACAACTTCTTTGAAATCTTTCGGTCTGTATTTCCTTGCTGAGACGATAAATTGGCCCATGCCATGAAAGTAGGTATAAATCTTAGAATTGTGTCTTATAGAATATGAGCTTTATACACAAAATTCTGGCTAAAAGCGGGTGCTGAGCTTAGCTAAATCAAAAAAGTTTCATTTTTCTTGATTTTTTTTAATTCACTGGTGATCATTTAGGACCCAGTTAAAATGTTTTATGAGTATTTGAAGGATAGCACTTTACATATTGACTCTTTTTATATATATGGAAAATTCTATGTATAAGTGCTGTAAATCACTGAAATACAGTGTTTTGGGTCTTGAATTTTTGGTGTTTTTATGCAAAATTCAATTACCTTAGTTCTCGATGAGAGAAATGAATAACGCTGTTGCAACTAGATTGTTGACACCTGAAGTATTATCCTTTAGAAGGAATTCAAGATGGTCAATTGTAGTATTTCTACTGTTAATGAGTGTGGTTGTTCAAGCTCAATACAATAAGAAGTTATCATCGCAGGAATTGAGTGTAGGGTTTGGAGGAATGAATTATCTCGGGGACATCTCTATGGATGGACAGCGAGGTTTCTTCGGAGGGGTGGATATGCAAGCTACTCGTCCTATGCTAGCACTTTCTTACCGTCATAATTATCATGCTCACATAGGAGGCCGAATCACGACAACTATAGGACAGATTTGCGGGGATGATGGATGGGGTAAGGGCAGCAATGCCAGTCGGAACCTGCATTTTAAATCCATTGTGGCAGACTTTAGCGCCCAAGTGGAGTTTAATCTCCTACCATACCATCCAGGGCACTTTAAGTTCAAAGCAACGCCTTTTGTGGCTTTCGGTTTTGGTGGAATGTACTTTAATCCAAAAGCGGAGTTAAATGGTGAATGGATTGCCCTACAGCCTTTAGGTACTGAAGGTCAGCATTTGGATAAATATTGGGACCGCCCACAATACCTCAGAATGGCGCTTACCATACCAGTAAACATGGGGGTTAAATGGAATATAAACAAGCATTGGAGTATGGCGACGGAATTTGGTTTCCGTTATGTGTTCTCTGATTATGTAGATGATGTTAGTGGTTTTTATGCCGATGTGAGCCTCTTTGATGCGAGCGCTCATCCTGATGCAGCACTGGCTAGACAACTGAGTTATCGCGGCTCAGCACCGATTGAAGGCACCGTATTGGAACAAACATTACGTGGCAATCCATCGAACCGTGATCATATGTTCTTTGTAATGTTTTCGCTTACGCGCAAATTGGGAGGGTTTTAGATACCAAACGACCGTTTGGTTAATGATGGTTGTTGGTGTATATTCACAATATGCCACGGCAGAAAGTAGATGAGAAAACGATAATTAAGGAAGCCTTGAAGCTCTTTAGACAAAAGAGCTACCATGCTACATCCATGGCTGATATTGCTATGGCTTGTGGTTTACTCAAGGGTAGTTTGTACCATTACTTTCATTCTAAGGAGGATCTCATGATTAAGGTGATTGAGAGCGTCCATGCCTTTTTTGCTGAAACGGTGTTCACCATTGCTTACAATCATAGCTTGGATGCCGTGGATAGAATGGATCTAATCTTCACAGAAGCTGAAAAAATCTTCGTGGACCAGGAATCTGGTGAGATATTGGGCAATGTTGGGGTTGAAACCGCCTTGAGTATGCCTGAATTCCAACCCACCATTCAAGCCTTTTTTTCGGACTATTTCAAAGCCATCAAGGAGGTCTATCGATCCAAATTTGATGAAGGAATGGCCAATGAGCTTGCTGAACGAAGTGTTTCCGAGATTCAAGGAGCACTCACCCTAAGCCGTATTTTCAATGATGAGAAATTTATCAAGAATACTCATTTGAGAACGGTTGCTCGACTCCGTAATAATGCGTAAGCGTGTCAAAGTTTTACAGATAAGTCACCTAGGTGATGCAGGTTAAAGCTCTTGGCAAGCTAGTCTTCATTTCTTTCACATTTTGTTATGACATTTCATACATACTAGTTTGTCAGGAGCTTTTTTGTTTTCGTGATTTGTTATTTAGTTGATAAGTCTAGTTTTATTTGGATATTCCAACAATTGACCTTGATTATTTTCACGGTCAAACAAAGGCTATGATGTTACAAGAATTGGATTGGAGTGCGCTGCCCAAAAAGGATACCCGTTCTGGTTTTGGCGCTGCGATGGATGAATTAGGGTTGACTAATCCAGATGTCGTTGCACTTTGTGCTGATCTTACGGGATCATTAAAGCTTAACGATTTTGCGAAAAAATTTCCAGATCGATTTATCCAATGCGGTATTGCTGAAGCAAACATGATGGGTATTGCTGCGGGATTAACCATAGGAGGGAAAATCCCTTTTGCAACAACCTTTGCCAACTTCGCTACAGGAAGGGTTTATGATCAGATTCGTCAATCGATAGCTTATTCTGGGAAAAATGTAAAGATATGCGCATCGCATGCAGGCTTAACCCTTGGTGAAGATGGTGCTACTCATCAGATTCTTGAGGATATTGGTCTAATGCAAATGCTACCAGGTATGGTGGTGATTAACACATGTGATTTCAATCAAACAAAGGCAGCAACCTTAGCGGTTGCCGAATATGATGGCCCGGTTTACCTCCGTTTTGGTCGTCCCAAAGTCAGCGTGTTTATGCCTGAAGATGCTCCCTTTACTATAGGAAAGGCATTACACTTAAGAGAAGGGTCAGATATCAGTATATTTTGTACCGGGCATTTAGTGGAAGAGAGCCTAAAAGCGGCTGACGATTTAGCAGAACTTGGCATTTCTTGCGATGTGGTAAACATTCATACGATCAAGCCTTTGGATCGTGAGGCAATTCTTACGTCCTTGGGGAAAACAGGTAGAGGAATTGTAGCTGAGGAGCATCAAAGGTTAGGCGGTTTGGGGAGTGCCATAGCTCAAGTTTGTGCTGAAGAGATGCCTTGTCCTCTCCAGTTTGTCGCTGTACAAGATAGCTTTGGAGAAAGTGGTAAACCAGCTGATCTAATGAAAAAGTATGGCATTGCGCAAGCTGATGTTGTTGCTGCTGCAAAGCAATGCCTCAGTCGATAGCCTCTATCTTCTTGTACAATTTTTTGGAGTGTCCATTCGTTCCTTTCTATAAACGTCCTACAGACTTGGCACGATTATAGTCATCTTCGCATTATGAAATCTTTTCTTTTAGCTTCCATAGTTCTCATCGGTATGGGCTCAACATTGTACATGCCACACTTGAATGAAACAACGGTAGATTCTAACAACGAATCTTCTGATTTCATGGAATTCCTCGCGGATACCGGGTCAATTGTCTATGAATCTCGTGGTGATGAGAACATGGGAAAGGAGCGCATGACTCGAAAAATTAAGATGAATGGCAAGGTGTCTTGGGTCTATTGGAGTGAGGCATTAGGGCAAAGAAATCTTGGTTATGTATATGAAGATGGTTATGAATACGTCTATTTTTCGGGTAATAGCAGGAATAAGTATAAGCTCGTAAGGGATCGTTGTGGATTCACCTGTGTACATCCTGATGGGGATACTCAGTTCTATCGCCAGGTAAAGCCTACTTGTCGCTAAATTTTTCTAATACACTTTAGCCTCCCAAACCGTATTAGGCTCAAGAGCTCGAATTATGAGCGTGTTGGCTGATAAAGTAATCCAAACATCACTTAAGTTATTGGGTTGGCGGAAATACCACTCATTGAGCACATTGCCTTGGTTGGCATAGTTTGGCAATCCGTAGAAGTCATAGGCCATTTTGTAGGCATCTAGGGTTGAGGAAAACATTAAATCAACCTGATAGAGCGGTTTGTCCCCATCTAAATCATAGCTTAGTACGATGGATTTAATGCTCAGTGGCTCATCATCGCTTTTCATATAGCGAATGCTTATAAAATCGATTTCAATAATGCGTTCGTATTCATGGCTTTGTAGTTGTATGACATTTAAGGAATCTGAGAAATCCACATCGACCATGATATCTGGAATGGCAGGCCCTTCAAGCATGGGTTGCGCGTACAGCGAATTAGTACACAGAATGATCCCAATTACATAGAGATAATATGGCATGTTGCTTATGCTCGTCATAGAATCATGGTCTATACTCTACAATACGTGGAATACCTTGCCTAGGATTCAGATTCTAGGTTAAAAACAATGCGATGCCTTATATTTTTCCTGATTGATTCATAAGTAATTGATTATCAGTGTTATATGGATTTTTCTTGGTGTATGAAAAATGGCAAGGATACAGCGAAATCTGCTACTTTTTATCTTCAAAGGAATTAATCTCTTCTCGAAGCCATTGGGGTATTTCGATTGTAGAACGACTCTTTGTATCAAACATGATTTGTGTTGTCTTCCCGCTGCTATGGAGTATGGGTTCATCCTTGCTTCCGCTGCATACGGCATATTCAAGAACAAAGCTCTTCGTCCCGAAGGAGTGTGTTCGCACAAGGACCCTAGGTTCAGTATGTAGCATAGTAAGTTCCTTGTAAAAAGTCGCCTGAACATGACCTACTAAAAACATATTTTTAGTCCAATCCCATATCTTACTTGCCTTTAGCATGTAATGGCTTCGTCCAAATTCAAAGTAGGTTATGAAGAGCGCATTATTTACATGACCTAATGGGTCAAGGTCATTCCATCGTATCTGAATGGGTAAATCAAATCGAAAATTCTGAAGATTTGGTTTTGGAGTAGTCATTACTAGTATGGGTAGGCGTTTGCTTCAATAGCAACTTCAGCAATATGATTACGCATTGCTGTTGTATTGATAAGGTCAAACTTAGTAAATCGTTTGATTCCTAAATTCATCATGCGAAGTATATCACCTTCTGCAAAGGAGGCTATAGCTCTCTTTCCATTGGTATGTATGCGCTCCAAGGCATCAGATGCAAATACTTGCGTCATGGAAATATAGTCCGCGCTCGCGACCTCTCCTACGCTCATGGCTCTTTTCTGTGTCCGCAAAATCATTGATTCCATGGTAAATAGGTCAATAAGCATGTCTGCAATATACATCATCACCATTTGTTTGGATTCAAGTTCTTTACCGTAGTGTTTTGCTGCGGCACCAGCTATCATTAGAAGTGCTTTTTTGGCTTGCTGGGTGGCATGCATTTCTCGTGATAGTACTCCATCTTCAATTCCTCCAGCTGATGGCACGGACATCAACTCCTCCTGTACTTTTTTGGCTGACCCTAACACATCAATTTGTCCTTTGAGTGCACGTCGCAGAATCGTACCGATGGATAGTAAGCGGTTGATTTCGTTAGTCCCTTCAAAAATTCGATTGATTCGGGCATCTCTGTATGCTCGGGATACTAAAGTTTCCTCAGAGAATCCCATACCCCCATGGATTTGTACTCCTTCGTCAACCACGTAGTCCACGGTTTCAGAACCCAATACCTTGAGAATGGCAGCTTCAATGCTGTACTCTTCGGCTGCATCGATTTTGGCTTGAATAGACGAAATGCCTTTAGCTTCTAGGTCGTCCATGAGATCTTTGATTAGTCCAGAAGTGCGGTAACATGCAGACTCTAGAGCATAGGTTCGTATCACCTGTTCGGCAATTTTGTATCGGATGGCTTCAAAGCTAGCAATGGATTGGCCGAACTGCTTCCGTTCATTGGCATATTTTACAGAAGCCGTAGTGACCATTTTTGAACCTCCAATTCCAATGACTCCGAGTTTGTATCGCCCGATATTTAGTACGTTGAAGGCTATTTTATGTCCCTTGCCAATCTCTCCAAGCACATTTTCTCTTGGAATAACGACTTCTTCAAAGAATACCTGTCGGGTGGATGAACCATTAATACCCATTTTCTTCTCTTCAGCACCCAATCGAACGTTGGCACTATTCGCGGGTACAATAAAACCGGTGAATCCGCTTTGACTTTCTAATCGACCGTCTTCCTGGACTTGAGCAAAAACGGTAAACACATCCGCAAAACCGCCGTTAGTAATCCACATTTTCTGACCAGATATCACCCAAGACTTACCATCCTCGGAAAGAACGGCTTTGGTTTTCGCGCCAAGGGCATCGGATCCTGAACCTGGTTCAGTTAAGCAATAAGCAGCCTTTTTTTCACCAAGGCAGAGCGCGGGAAGCCACTCATTTCGTTGCGCTTCACTCCCGTAATATAAAATCGGAAGCATTCCAATTCCCGTGTGGGCGGCATAGGCTACACCAAAGCTTTGGGTACGGCCCATGATCTCAACAAGGTAGGTTTCGCTGTTAAAGTCTAATCCCATCCCTCCATAGGCTTCGGGAATACCTGGTCCTAGTAAGCCGAGTTCACCTGCTTCTTCTAAAAGGGTGACCACCTTATCAAATTCCTTATGTTCTATAGCATCGAATTGAGGAGCGATTCGTTTGTCGACAAACTCATACGTTGCATCAGAAAATGCCCGTTGTTCTTCATTGATGTCCTCTGGGCTATAGATTTCTTGGGGAGTAGCCTGCTTGACAATAAATTCTCCTCCTTTGATTAATGTTTTTTGTTGTGTTGCTGTATCCATAATAAATCTAATGTTTTGGTTAGTTAAGGTATTCGTAGATGGAGGCGATTCCTTGTCCACCGCCAATGCATGCCGAGACCATGCCATATTGCTGTTGTTGACGTCGCATTTCACAGAATAATTTGATGCTTAATATTGCTCCAGTGCATCCCAAGGGGTGTCCTAAGGCAATCGCTCCGCCATTGACGTTGACCTTGGTGGGGTCAAGGTCAGGTAGATTTTTTAAAACGGCTAAGGATTGTGCTGCGAAGGCCTCATTGAGTTCAACCAGTCCTATATCTTGATAGTTTAGTCCTGCCATTTTTAGTGCCTTGGGGATGGCTTCTACAGGGCCAATGCCCATATAACGCGGCGAGACCCCGATGGTCGTGGAGGTTACCATGCGTGCAATGGGCTCTAGATTGAGTTCTTTGACCATTTCCTCACTCATTACCACGACAAAAGCGGCGCCATCTGAGGTTTGCGAGGCATTCCCAGCTGTAACTTGCCCGCCTTGCTTGAATACGGCTCGAAGTTTTCCTAAAACCTCCATAGAAGTGTCGGCTCGAGGTCCTTCATCTCGACCTACGGTATAGGTCCTAGTTCGCTTGGACTCTGAAGCCGAGTCGTAGTAAACTTCTTCAATATCCATAGGGGTGATCTCTTCGTCAAAGAGTCCGCTATTGACTGCTTTTACTGCTTTTTGGTGGGAGGTGAACGAAAACTCATCGGCTTCTTGTCTTGTGATACCATACTTGGATGCAACTTCTTCAGCGGTTAGCCCCATGCCAATGTAGTAGTCTGGGTTATCTACGGCGATTTGGTAATTCGGTACGGTCTTAAAGCCCATGGTGGGTACCAGGGACATTGATTCTGCTCCACCTGCGATTAAACAATCCGCCATACCCGCTTGAATTTTTGCTGTAGCCATGGCAATCGTCTCAACCCCTGACCCACAATATCGGTTAACGGTTACTCCACTCACGGTCTCTGGAAGATTGGATCGGATGGAAATCCACCTTGCCATTTGAAGACCTTGCTCGGCTTCGGGAACAGCATTTCCGACCAATATGTCTTCTATTCTAATTGGATCTAAACTCGGTAAATCTTGTAAAAGTTGGTTAATTACGTGCGCTCCCAAATCTACCGGAGATGTAAATCGAAATCCTCCTCGCTTGGCTTTCCCGATGGCGGTGCGTTTTCCAGCTACTATATATGCAGTTCTCATAGGTTTTTCTTTAGTATTCTATTCAAGAGGATTAAAAATTAGTTTCGAAGGGGTTTTCCAGTTTTTAAAATGGATTCCATGCGTTGTTGTGTCTTGATTTCGCCACAGAGGGAAAGGAAGGCTTCTCGTTCTAAATCGAGAAGGTATTGCTCAGAAACCTTGCTTGGCATGCTGAGATCTCCACCACAGAGTACATAGGCGATTTTTTTGGCAATGGTAATGTCGTGTGGGGTAGCATAGTTGCCTAACTCAAAGCCACTAAGTCCAGACAGTAAAGCCGCCATACCCGACCGCCCCACCACTTCGATATCCTTTCGGATAGGAGGTTGGCTATATCCATTATCATGTAACTCAAGCACCTTCTTTTTGGCTTCAGCAATAACACGCTTTGCGTTCATGACTACTTCATCCTTTCGCTTGTCTAATAGACCTAAATCAAAGGCTTCATGGGCTGAACTTGCCACTTTAGCCGTAGCAATATGAGTAAATGCCTCAACGATTCGTGGAATCTTAGGATCGTTTGTATGGTAGTAATCCGATGCGCGCAAAGCTAATTCTTTACATCCTCCACCAGCAGGTATAACTCCGGCACCCACTTCTACGAGTCCAATGTAGGTCTCAGCAGAGGCGAGCGCAGCATCGCTATGCATGGTGATTTCACATCCACCGCCTAAAGTCATTCCGTGAGGTCCTGCCACTACAGGAATGGATGAATGACGAATACGCATTGCAGTTTGTTGAAACTGGCGAATAGCAAGATCAAGTTCATCATATTCTTGCTCAACTGCAAGCATGAGAATCATCGCAAGGTTAGCCCCTGCCGAAAAATTACTGGCGTCATTGCCAAGCACAAGACCTTTCCATCCCTCGTCCTCTGCCTTAGCGATGGCATGATTGATTCCCTCCAGCACTTCACCACCAATGCTATTCATTTTGGTCTTAAACTCAAGGTTAAGTACACCTTCTCCTAAGTCATAGAGATTCGTACCGCTATTTTTCCAGACAATATCCTCTTTGCGATTCGCAAGAAGGATAAAATGTTCTTGACCGGGTACAGCTTTGTACGATGCTGACGGTATATCCCAATACATGCGCTGTCCTGCTTGGTGCTTGTAAAATGAAGATGCTCCCGATGACAGCATGGAATGCACCCATTGAGGTGCTTCAAAGCCCATAGAAGTCATTTGATCAAGCGCTTCTTGCACTCCGATAGCATCCCACATCTCAAAAGGACCCATTTTCCATCCAAATCCTGTCCGCATACCATCGTCTATGCGATAGAGTTCATCCGATATCTCTGGGATACGATTAGCACAATACTGAAAGACCATGGCATTCACGGTATTGTTAAAGCGCGCTGCTTCATCTTTTCCCTTGGATAACACACGAAGCTTGTTTTGTAAGCCACCAGCTGCTTTGGCTTGTGCGATGGAATCAAATGGTCTTTTTGGAGTCTCCTTGTATTCCAACGTTTTGGGATCTAACTCGAGGAATACACGTTTCCCTTGCCCATTTTTTGATTTTTTGTAAAAGCCCTGACCTGTCTTGTCTCCAAGCCATTGGTTCTTCTCCATTGTTAGCACAAAATCAGGTATCTGAAAGGTATTTCGTCGCTCATCTTCGGGACAATTGTCATAAACTCCTTTAGCTACTTTAATCAAGGTGTCCAGTCCTACAACATCTGCTGTTCTAAACGTCGCGGACTTTGGTTTTCCGGTGAGAGGTCCTGTAATGGCGTCAATTTCTCCGATACCAAGGTCAAAGTCTTTCATGAGTTGAAAGATGGCCGACATGGAAAAAACGCCTATCCGGTTAGCGATAAAGGCTGGAGTGTCTTTGGCAAGAACGGGCGTTTTTCCAAGGAATAGATCCGCATAATGCTCAAAAAATTGAATTACCTCTGGATCAGTTGTAGTGTGCGGGATAATCTCAAAGAGATTGAGATATCGAGGGGGATTAAAGAAGTGCGTACCGCAAAAATGTTGTTGGAATTCCTCACTTCGTCCTTCGGCGAGCATGGAGATGGGAATCCCTGAGGTATTTGAAGTTATAAGGCTTCCTGGTTTACGAAGCTTTTCTACCTTATCAAAAAGTGTCTTTTTAATGTCCAAGCGTTCAATAATCACTTCAATCACCCAGTCGCAAGAAGCTATTTTATCTAAGTCATCTTCAAAGTTTCCCGTAGTAATGTTGTCAAGAAATTGTTGATGATAAATAGGGGAGGGTTTCGACTTTACTGCTGCTTTTAGTGCATTGTTAACAATCTGATTTCGTGCCTTAGAATTGTTCTTTTGTTCTTCTTTAAGGTCCAAGGGAACAATGTCAAGGAGCAGGACGTCTAGGCCAATGTGAGCAAAATGACAGGCTATACGGGAGCCCATGACACCAGATCCCAGTACAGCTACTTTTCGAATATGCCGGTGATTTGCTGGCGTTACAGTGCTTGGACTTTTCTCATCGGACGAAGAATTCATCATTGTTTTTATTTTGGTCGATTACGGAATTTGTGCGCCAAGAATATCGATTCATACATTCTTATCAAACAAACGTTTGGTAAAATACAAAAATTGTTGAATTCGTCAAGGCTTATGTGCATTTAGTCGTCACTGTGTCCTCTCGATACGCTTGATTTAATGTATTTTGAGTAAAACCAAAACAAAAACCATGAAATATTATATCTATTGTTTTAAAAACTACGCTACGTTTAGCGGCCGGGCTTCCCGTGCAGAGTATTGGTCATTCTTTGCGATAAACACGTTAATCTCAATGATTCCCACTTTGCTTGTTGCATGGGGTGATGGGCGCTTAGATGAACTTATGATCGTATCTCCTATATATAGCCTCGTCGCTTTCTTGCCTGGTCTTGCAGTTGCTGTTCGACGCATGCATGACGTTGGAAAGAGTGGTTGGTTTATCCTAGTTCCGATTTATAACCTAATCCTTGCACTGACTAAAGGTGATGAGGGAACGAATGAGTTTGGTTAATCTTTTTTACCATTTTATTATTACAGAGCCCTCTAACTAGAGGGCTTTTTTATGCAAATAAACCCTAGATTTTATTGTAATGCTATGCTTTTTTCTTGAATATTCAGCCTAACATTAATCAAATCAAGCTGACTCTGTTAGTGCATATAAAAACACTTTATTTTTCTTGTATACATCTGTTGATTTCCTTTTGTGTTACATGTCCTTTCAAGTAGTAGATTAACAATCTATTCTAATCAAGCTAATGTCTAATGGAAAACACTCAATTGCAATCACTAGCTACTCAGACGCGCCGAGATATACTCCGTATGGTGCATGCTGTTAGCTCAGGTCACCCTGGTGGTTCTATGGGTTGCACCGATTTCTTTATTTTGCTGTACCACGAAATTCTTCAGTTAAATGAAGGTTTTTCGATGGATGGTGTGAATGAGGACGTATTCTTTTTATCCAATGGTCATATCAGCCCTGTATGGTACAGCACACTTGCTCGTCGAGGTTTCTTTCCCCTTGATGAGCTCAATACCTTTCGAAAAATTGATACAAGACTTCAAGGACATCCTACAACCCATGAGGGGTTGCCCGGGATTCGAGTTGCATCGGGATCACTTGGACAAGGTTTGTCTGTAGGAATAGGCTCTGCATTGACGAAGAAGTTAAATCGAGATGAGCATTTAGTGTACACATTACATGGCGATGGAGAATTACAGGAAGGACAAATTTGGGAGGCAGTGATGTTTGCTGCTCATCATAAGGTGGACAATCTTATTGCTACAGTAGACTATAATGGCCAACAAATTGATGGAGGTCTTGAGGATGTAATGAGTCTAGGTGATTTAGCTGGAAAATGGAAAGCTTTTGGCTGGCTTGTTCTCGAAATGAATGGTCATGATTTTGATGATATGCGATCGACCCTTGAAGAGGCGAAGATGCTAACTGGTCAAGGAAAACCTATTGTTATTCTAATGACGACTGATATGGGGCATGGCGTTGACTTTATGTCGGGTACTCATGAATGGCATGGAAAGGCACCCAATGATGACCAATTAGAAGTGGCTTTAGGTCAACTTGAAGAGACGTTGGGGGATTACTAGGGGAGAGGTTGCTTTTGCTCATTTGCTTGAGCGAAAGTTCTTAATTATTCTTACTTGGGAGGAATCCACCCCCACCCATCCTCCCATTAATCTACCATTTCTTTTACAACATGGCTTAAGAAAATGAGTATTCAGCAATTCACTTCACTCAACTAAAATCTCATTCCCCAACATCCTCATTTTCAGATAACTATTCATCATTTTGTATATTTAAAATATGATGGATCAAAGTCCTTATTCACCAAAGAACAAGGTGCGCATAGTTACAGCTGCATCTCTCTTTGACGGGCATGACGCAGCCATTAATATTATGCGTCGCATCATTCAATCAACGGGTTGCGAAGTCATTCATCTAGGTCATGATCGAAGTGTAGAAGAAGTGGTGAATGCTGCGATTAATGAAGATGCTCAGGCCATCGCTATGACATCCTATCAAGGTGGGCACAATGAGTACTTCCGTTACATGTATGACTTATTAAAGGAAAAAGGTGCCGAGCATATCAAGATTTTTGGAGGCGGGGGAGGAGTTATTCTACTAGAGGAGATAAAAGAGTTAATGGACTATGGAATTACTCGAATTTATTCTCCTGATGATGGTCGTGCAATGGGTTTACAAGGCATGATTAATAATCTGGTCTCTTCTGCTGACTTTCCAACAGGTGAGTACATCGCTGATGAAATGTGGTCGGTGGATAAGAATAATCCGTCTTCCTTGGCTCAAGTACTGAGTGCTGTAGAAAATTTTAACGATAAGTATGCTGTCCAAATTGAGGGTCTAGAGCAGGCCGCGGCTAAACTCGACACTCCAGTTCTAGGTATAACGGGTACAGGAGGGGCAGGTAAAAGCTCCTTAGTCGATGAATTTGTACGTCGTTTCCTACTAGACCAAGAGGATAAGCATATTGCTATTGTTTCAGTTGATCCATCGAAGCGTAAAACAGGAGGTGCTTTGCTTGGTGATCGCATTCGTATGAATGCGATCAATCATCCGAGAGTATTTATGCGCTCTCTAGCAACTCGTCAAGCAAATCTTGCCCTTTCAAAGCACATTAATCAGATTGTTCAAGTCCTTAAGATTGCAGGGTATGACCTCATCTTGCTCGAAACTTCAGGGATTGGTCAAAGTGATACAGAAATTGCTGATCACAGTGATGTATCGATGTATGTAATGACGCCGGAATATGGCGCGGCTACTCAGCTTGAGAAAATAGATATGTTGGACTTTGCCGACGTAGTGGCGCTCAATAAGTTTGATAAGCGGGGAGCCTTAGATGCCCTTCGAGATGTTAAAAAGCAAGTTCAGCGCAATCGAGGATTATGGCACGACGATGTAGATTCTATGCCTGTTCATGGCACGATAGCCTCGCAGTTTAATGATCCAGGGACTAATGCGCTCTATCTCGCGGTAATGCATCATGTGTCCCAACTTGAGGGTTGTACATCTTTAAAACCCTCTTCGCATTGGAATACTGATTTATCGGAGAAGATTCACATTATTCCACCCAAACGAATTCGATACTTATCCGAGATAACGGAAAACAATTCACGCTACGAAGAACGAGTCAACCATCAGGTAGCGCTTGCCTCTAAACTCGGTCAATGGACAGCTTTGCGCAGTGATCTATCAGAGACTGCCATGATGGACGAAGCGAATGCACGTATTGAGGCGTTGAAAAAAGACCTAGATGATCACCTTCTTGATGATATTCATGCATGGGATACCATGATTAATGAGTATTCAGCTTCTGAATATAATTTTCAAGTACGGGATAAGACGATTTCAATAAAGACCCATACAACTTCACTCTCTCATCAAGAGATTCCAAAGATTGCCTTACCTAAGTTTACGGACTGGGGTGATCGTCTTCGGTGGTTAATGCGCGAAAATGTTCCAGGTAAATTCCCATACACTGCAGGAATATATCCCTTTAAGCGTCAGGGTGAAGACCCTACAAGGATGTTTGCTGGAGAAGGGGGACCTGAGCGTACCAACCGCAGGTTTCATTATCTGAGTGCAGATATGGCTGCTAAGCGATTATCGACAGCATTTGATTCGGTGACCTTGTATGGAAGAGACCCTGGTCTGCGCCCCGACATCTACGGAAAAATTGGTAACGCAGGAGTGAGTGTCTGTTGTTTGGATGATGCAAAACGCCTTTATTCTGGTTTTGATCTCTGCGATCTGTCGACCTCGGTTTCAATGACTATTAATGGTCCCGCACCGATGGTTCTCGCCTTCTTCCTTAATGCTGCTATTGACCAACAGTGTGAGCTGTATATCAAAGAGCATGGTTTGGAAGATAAAGTAGAGGCGCTCAGGAAAGAGCGTTTTGGGGACAATCCACCCGTCTATCAAGGAGAGATTCCACATGGACACAATGGCTTGGGTACTCTCCTTTTGGGGGTTACAGGAGACGAAATTCTTGATGCTAAGGTATACGCCGAGATTAAGGCAAAAACACTCCAAAGTGTTCGAGGCACTGTACAAGCTGATATCTTAAAAGAGGATCAGGCGCAAAATACATGCATCTTCTCCACGGAATTTGCCCTGCGTCTAATGGGGGATGTTCAGGAATATTTCATTGATAAAAGAGTACGTAACTTTTATTCCGTATCGATTTCAGGATACCACATTGCTGAAGCAGGTGCTAATCCAATAACACAATTGGCTTTTACACTCGCTAATGGGTTTACCTATGTAGAGTATTATTTGAGTCGTGGTATGGATATCAATGCCTTTGGACCCAATTTAAGTTTTTTCTTTTCAAATGGTATTGATCCTGAGTATGCCGTAATTGGTCGTGTTGCAAGACGAATCTGGTCCAAGGCTATGCGTGATATTTATGGCGCGGGACCTCGAGCTCAAATGCTGAAATATCATATCCAGACAAGTGGTAGGAGTTTACACGCTCAAGAGATAGATTTCAATGACATTCGAACGACGTTACAAGCGCTTTATGCCATCTATGACAATTGTAACTCACTGCATACCAATGCTTATGATGAGGCAATCACCACGCCCACTGAGGATTCAGTGCGTCGTGCGGTAGCTATTCAAATGATTATCAATAAAGAGTTAGGGCTTGCGAAAAACGAGAACCCATTACAGGGGTCATTTATCATTGAAACCTTAACTGATCTTGTTGAGGAGGCCGTTATGGCTGAATTCGACCGTATTACGGAGCGTGGTGGTGTCTTAGGAGCAATGGAAACCATGTATCAACGCGGTAAGATTCAAGAAGAGTCCTTGCATTATGAAACACTGAAGCACACGGGAGAGTATCCGATTATTGGTGTAAATACCTTTCTTTCCTCTAAAGGATCTCCAACCGTTATTCCTGGAGAGGTCATCCGATCAACCGAGGAGGAAAAACACGTTCAGATAGACACGGTTAAGGTTTTACATGAAGTGCACCGTAAGTCTTCAACTCAGGCTATTGATCGGGTTAAGAATGCCGCTGTACAAAATGAAAACATCTTCTCAGAGCTGATGGAAGCGGTGAAGTGCTGTACGCTGGGCCAGCTAACAGAGGCTATGTTTGAGGTAGGGGGTCAGTATCGAAGAAATATGTAGTCTCTATAAAGAGCTCTTTCGCGCTGCGCGTTTTTCCCGTTTGGCGTAGCGATCATACATGGTAAAGACTCGACTTACATTAAAGCCAAAATGAATATCACCATCTAACCAACGTCCGGTGGTTTCACTCGCAAGGAATTTCTCGTGCATTCCTCGTGCATTGGTAAAGTGTAGTTGAAAGACATGTCCACCGGTTTCTAGATCAATACCCACGCTAAAGGCGTTACGCACTTTTTCACCCTGAATATCCGATTGGATTTGATTGCTTGGAAGAATCATGTAATACTCTGCATTAAAGCGCATAGCTTTGGTGAGTTTAATAGATGAACCAAGGCCCAAAGAGAATATGGTGTTTTTATCATTGGTAGACTGTACGAGGTTACGATGTACGAGGGTAGGGGTCACCTGTAAGGATAGCCAATCACCAAATTTTCGGGCGATCATTAGTTGGTAGGTGTAATACATCCGACTGCTAACTGGTACATCTATGTTTCCAAAGGGACGCAAGTCGGACCGAATCATGGCACTGGCCATGGCGGTAGCTGTAAAAGGGAAGGGTTTGGCTCCGTAGCGTTGCCGTAGAAAACGATACTTGATATGGCTATCATAGATTTTAGTGTAGGAAGAACGTCCTATCCCAATATTGAGATTATCCGTAATACCATAATCTAGTCCTAGTCTCACCGTTGCATTATCCAATCCAAAAAGGTCTCGCCATCCTGTATTGAGTCTACCAAATCGGTGACCAATCAGCATTTGCATGACACCTTCTGCTTGAGTTTCTACCGTATGGCCGCTTACTATCCGTGTTCCTTTAAATGTGGCGATGGTGTATTGCGTTAAGGGTTCTTCCTCTTCAGCAAGTAGATCCAGCAACTCCTCCTGACTTTGCGCCAATTGAGGAGTCATAAATGAGCATATAAATAGAATGAAAGAATAACGCAGGCGCATAGAAGTGTGTTTGTTTCTAGGACTTAGGTTTAAGCTTTGCATTGACTCTAATCTCAATGGAAGATGATATATTGTCAATATACATTGTGGGTATTTCTACATTGAAGTCTCCGAGTTCGATAAGAAATATAGCGCTTGCCGTAAGACTTTCATCATAACCTACCTCAAGTGTACCTTCTGAGCTTACCGTCTGTGTGATGCCGTGAATGGTTAGATCTCCGCTAACGGAAATTTCATAGCTTCCTGCCTTTGAAAAATCAACTTTTTCGATGTCTTCTATAGTTCCAGCAAATGTTGCTTTGGGAAATTTATGGGATTCAACGTAGCGTTCATTAAAATGCTCTTGCATTAATGCTTTTTCAAATTGGAAGGCATCCATAAGCATGGAAAATTGAATCTGACTTGTAGAAACTTTAATAGCACACAATACTTGTTTGTTAGTGGCCTCTATATCTTCAAGAGGTGCATAGGAGTAAAAAGTGATTTCCGCATTTCTAGTTGAATACATTTGGCCGTAGGATAGACTAAGACCAAGAATGCAAGTTGTTATTAGTGCAAAGATGTTTTTCATAACGATACTGTGATTTAGTTTTTACATGCTCCTTCGTCAAGCCATGTGCCAATTTTTTGAAGTTCCTCAGGAGTAAGCGGTGTTCCGATAGGCATCGCATAGGGCACCTGGTCAATCACCCAGCTTTTGAAGAGTCCATTATCTACATAAAATTTGACTTGGTCATAGGTTGTTAATTCGGATTGTGGTCCTCCACTGGCGTGGCATCCGCTAATCGCACAGGATTGAACAATGATGGGCTCTATATCCGCCATATAACTTATAGTAGCGGAATCGCAAGGCGAAGTGGGTGGGGGTGGGTAGTTGTCTTCAATGTTTTCATATTCACATTGTTGAAAGAGACAAACTGCAAAAAATGCAAGGGGACAAGCTGCTAAAATAGATGAACGCATGATAAAAAGGTAACCATTATTCAATAAAACGAAGGGCATCCTCTACGAGAAGTTTCATTTCATCTGGATTTGTACCATCATAAAAACCGAGAATATCCGTCTGATTGCGCACAAGAAAGACTTTAGAAGAATGAGCCTGATAGGCCATCTTACCCATACTTTCATCAAAGGGAAGTTTAAAGGTTTTTCGGTACAGTGTTAAGATTGTGGCTGAATCTCCAGTTAAAAAATCCCAGCGTCCCGGCAGCGCGTTATAACCCTTACTGTACTCCAAAAGACGTGCAACGCTGTCACGCTTAGGGTCAACAGATATTGAAAGAATTTGAAAATCACCCTTATCAGCGAGTTGGTTTTGAACCTCTAAGAGGTTGTGGCTCACTGTAGGACAGATGCTTGGGCAATGCGTGAAAAAGAAAGTGACAATGGACAATCCTTCTGTCATGTTGTACTCGTGAAAGGCTTCATTTAGCTGATTAACTAATTCAAATTTCGGAGCCATGGTGAAAATCGGTTCGTTGGACCCCTGGGCTACACGAGTAGCGCTTTGTATACTTTGGATTGGGGATGTCATGTTGCCGGCTGAATCGTATTCAGGAGGGCTATCATGCCGTTGGTCATACGCAGTGGCTTCGGCGGTGTTGAAGTATTCGTCAGGAAGGGCTGAGCCATCGTCCTTCCTCTCTTCCACACGCTGTTTTGTGGCATCAAGATAGCCGCAACTACTTAAAATTCCGCAGATAACTAGTAGTGCTAACAATGGTTTTATTGAACGCAACATTTGTATAAAATTAACTCTGTACTATTGCCATAAGCCTCCGCAAATAGATCATCTTCGTTTGCGTCATCTTCAATGATAGTTTCGGTTTTTCCCTTACAATAACATTGCACGGTGATCTTGTCACCCTTGCTGTATGTGTTAATCGTCATATTTTGTCTTAAAGCACAATTGATAATACTGTGGCTAGGTTCAGTTGTTGATCCTTCGAGGTGAAGATATTCTCCATCTTCCTCATCAATCTCCATAATTTTTCCTGTTAATCGAACCGCATGCTCCTTTGCTTCAGAAAACTTTTCTTTCAATCGCTCAGTGGTCATATCCTTATGTTCTTCAAAGAATGTAATGGCATCTGTATCAACTATAGGTTTGATGGAGCATGGATCGGTATACTCTCTTTCATATTCCATAAACCCATAGCCCAATCCCAGAATCGCTCCTAGGACGATTAAGGAAAATAGGGCTACATATAAATCACGGTGCAGCGGATTGTAGAATCGTTTGATCATATGGTGTTTACTTTAATGGCGTCACGCAGTACGTCCTCATTTCTAACAAAGGTATATGATGGCATGTATACGGACTCATTCGTTTTGAGTCTACAATATTCCCCATCTGTGCGTTAAAATAATCAATAATAAATCCGTAAGTTGAACAAATAAGGTAAAGTATGCGCATTATTACACAATGGTTGCTGGTATGCTCAGTGTTAATGGGAGGAGTCTATCTTTTTCCATCCTCTGTGCAAATCGAACCATTGTATATGGTGCTTGTTCTTGGGGCGGTTATTCGAGTGCTTAATGCCACGCTGAGGCCTTTCCTTTTGTTGTTCACTCTTCCTTTTACACTATTTACATTAGGATTCTTCATCCTTGTAGTCAATGGTTTTGTTTTTCATTTGGCAGCTCGTTGGGTCGATGGTGTTTCCTATAGTTTTACTGCGGCCTTTCTTTTAGCCTTGGTCACTGCGGCCTTAGATTCGATGACTCAGGATAAAAAGAGGTCATCACCGAATGTTATCTTTCATCGATTTGGTGGCAAGCCAACTCAAACGGAAAAAGATGAGATTGAAGATGTGCCATTTATTGAAGTAAAGGCTAAAAAAGAATAGGTATGCTTCCGATTGTTTTTCTTGCGATGATGATTTCAGCCATTGTAGCGATTGTAACCCAAGTTTTTCGCTATAAACGACAGGCAAACTATGCATTAGAGCGATTTGCTGATGCTTTATGGGATGCGACCAACAAACTCAAGTTGGTACAACCTGAGTCGGAATATGAAGATGCCATTCAACGCAGTGCGGATTTACGTCCTAATGAGCTGCAACGGCTATATAAGCAATATTCTGTGCATCAAGACTTTACCTACACCGATGCTATGATTGATGCAAAGTGGCAGCGATTACATCGAAAATGGATAACGTCTCACGGATACTTGGAGCAATGCCTTATGGAGTATGAGTTGCTGGCAAAAAATTTCAACCTCTCTCTGACGATTTTTCCTTATCGCGCTGTGGCTTTCCTTTTCGGAATTAAGCCGGTTATTCTGTTTAGAACATGACAAAATTTCAGCAAGGAAGGTTTTATTTTTAAAGGCATAGTTTTTGACCTTTTATTCTAAAAAAAATTATGGATCTATATTTTGGTATTCTCGTCATCTCCATTTTGTTTGGAGTACTAGGTATGATAGTTAGCGGGCGGCTAAAGCGAAAATTTGCCTATTACAGCCAGGTTGGTATACGTTCGGGAATGACGGGAGCTCAGATTGCACAAAAAATGCTTGAGGACCATGGTATTCACGATGTTACTATTGAATCTGTCCCAGGAAAACTAACTGATCATTATAATCCATCAAATAAGACAGTTAACCTCAGTCCTGAGGTTTATCAAGGGCGCAGTGTCGCTGCAGCTGCGGTAGCGGCTCACGAGGTCGGCCATGCCGTTCAGCACGCTCAGTCCTATGCTTGGTTACAAATGCGATCCACTCTTGTCCCTTTTGTTCAGTTTAGTTCCAACATGATGCAATATGTTATGATGGCCGCGATGTTTGGCTTGTTTTCAGCTTCGGCTTTTGGATCTACAGGTATTTTAATTGCTGCGGGTCTTCAAGGAATGATTATGCTTTTTGCCCTTGTTACGCTTCCTGTTGAGTTTGATGCAAGCCGACGAGCCTTAGTTTGGATAACAGAAAGCGGGGTTGCTGGGCATCGCGATGAAGAGTATGCAGGAGCTAAAGATGCCTTATGGTGGGCAGGAATGACCTATATGGTAGCGGCTTTAGCAGCAGTAGCGCAGTTTTTGTATCTCGTCTTACTTTTTCTAAATAGACGCTAAGGAAATAGCACGAATTATTCGACGATAAACCACGGATTAAGCATATCCTCGCGGTTATACATTAAGTCCTCTTTTGTGTCGTGTTGTAAGACTCGGCGTCCAGCCTCTAAGCACACGGCTTGAGCTGCTGCGGTATCCCATTCCATTGTTGGTGCAAGTCTTGGGTAAACATCAGCTTTGCCTTCTGCAACAAGACAAAACTTAAGAGAGCTTCCAGCAGAAAGAAAGGTGACTCCTTTACCAGATCTTTTTAAGTCCTCGACAAAGGCTTCTACCGCTTCTGATAAGTGGGATCGACTTGCAACAACGGTCACTTGATCAAGAGTACTGTAATGACCTTTAGTGTTGGTCAAGTGGCTTCGATTTCCTTGACTATCTTCCTTCCATGCACCGTGTCCTTGAGATCCATAGTATAGGGTCTCATTAGCTGGAACATATACAACTCCTAGAATGGGTTTACCATCTTTAACTAAGGCTATGTTTACGGTGAACTCCCCATTTCGTTTGATAAACTCTTTTGTTCCATCGAGAGGGTCAACAATCCAAACCGTATTCCAATGTTTCCTTTCGTCGTAGGGCTTGTTTTTGTTTTCCTCCGAGATGATCGGAATATCTGGAAAATGTTTTTCTAGTCCAGCTACAATCACGGTGTTGGATGCCAAATCTGCTTTGGTTAGTGGGCTGTCATCTGATTTCTTTTGAACGCCAATATCATTAGGCATTGTATCGTATATATGCATGATAGCTTGGCCGGCTTCTACAGCGATTGATTTGATTTTGTCTAGCATAAGTTGTTGTTGTAATTCTATAATTGCTTGCAACTCTTCTTCCCAAGATCGCATTGGTATTCCTAGGGTGCGCTCAATTTTTTCGGAACTGAGTACACTGTTTTTGGGTCGCTTTGCTGGCGTGGGATATTCCTCACTAGGAATGGGATTAACCTGACATGAAAGATCACTTCTTTTCATAATAGCCGCAGCAAATTCTGCCCAAGAAGCTTTGCCACGGTTGGTCACATGGTAAATTCCCTCATTATCCTTTTGCCACTGTCTATCTTTTGCTATCAATTGTATAATCACCTCTGCCAAGGCGATACTAGATGTTGGACATCCGAATTGGTCGTCAACGACATTTAGCGAAGGTCGATTGGATCCCAGCTTTTGCATAGTCTTCATAAAGTTTTGCCCAAAGGGACTATAGAGCCATGCGGTGCGAAGGATGTACGTTGTCTTTTTCGATGCGAGAAGGGCTTGTTCACCTTCCTCTTTACTCTTGCCATATATGCCAAGGGGGTGAGTCGTGTCAGATTCCACGTAAGCTCCGTCTTTTTGTCCGTCAAAAACAAAATCTGTACTGATATGAATTAGTACAGAAGATGAGGGCATGTTTTCAACAAGATGCTTTACTCCCTCAGCATTGATTTGGTAAGCTAAATCTGCATTTTCTTCGGCTTTATCTACGGCGGTATATGCAGCACAATTGATTAAGAGATCTAGAGTTGAATGATGCTTAAAAAAGTCGTTGACTGCCTCGCCATTCGTGATGTCTAATTCATCTTTATCCAGAAGAATGGTGTTGCAGCCATGCTCATATTGACCTAACATATGTTGAATAGATAGCCCTAATTGGCCTTCGGATCCTAGTATGGCTATATTCTTCATTACGATTGACTAGAATGGGGATTCAAAATGCTCCCAAGAGATCAATTCTTGGTCCTTTTCAGAAAGGTTGACCTCAACATCAATTGTTGGCCAAGCGATTTGAATGATGGGGTCGTTCCATAGCAGTCCACCTTCACTTTCTTTGTTGTAATAATTATCACATTTATAGGAAAAGATAGCCGTTTCACTCAGAACAAGAAATCCATGGGCAAATCCGTGTGGGATGTAAAAATGTCTTGCATTTTCTCCTGATAGGTGGACTCCATGCCATTGCCCATAAGTAGGGGAGTCCTTGCGAATATCTACGGCAACATCGAAAACCTCACCTTCTACAACATGTACGAGTTTTGCCTGTGCGTATGGCGGGGCTTGAAAATGCAATCCACGAAGGGTCCCCTTAGTGGACTTTGAGACATTATCCTGAACAAAATGGACGGTTTTATCTACTTGATCCTTAAAGAAATCATGGCGAAAACTCTCAAAAAAGTAGCCTCTATGATCACCAAACTTTTTCGCTTCATATAGGAAGAGTCCTTCAAGTGGGCATGCAATCTCTTTCATATTGATTCCGCTAAATACTTATTTTGAATTGGATTATCCCGCATTGAATTGGATAAAGTTTTCAAGTCGTTTGCTTTTTCCAATAACGAGATGTGTTGGCTTCTATGAATATCGGTGCCAATCCATTGGATAAAGTTGTTTTTTAAAAGAATTTTAGCAACTTCTTTGGATAGCCTTCCATAGAGTCCTATCAGAGAAAAAAGATTGATTTGAAGCTCAATTCCCTTGTCAATAATCTTTTCAAATTGCTCAATACTTTTCGATTGAGATAGATAAAGGTATCGTTCAGGGTGGGCAAGGATTGGACAATATCCGGCGTATTGCATTTCATAGATGGCTTCATCAAAATAGGGGTTCTCTTGCGTAAATCCCGTCTCGATGACAACATAGTCCTTTTTACCAAAGGCCAAAAGCTTTTTGGCTTTAGCTAGCTCGATAAATTGGCGATCAACCATGTATTCAGCAGAGGCGTGTAAGGTAAAGTTGATGTTGTTTTTATCGAGCACGGACTGCAAAGAATCTACTCCCCGAAGCATATCATCTGCTTTGTTGTCGTATACCTCAGGGAAGATGTGCGATGTGCAGATAGCTCCTTGGTAACCCACGGCAACCATAGCTTGTATAATGGATAGACTCTCTTCAATTGACTCAGGCCCATCATCAATACCTGGAAGCAGATGACAATGCATATCGAATTGCAACTCGTGCAAATTGTTTATAGGTGTGCGTGAGGATGTAAGCCAGCTAAACATCTACAAAGTCTTATAAAAGGGTATTGTTTGTTGTATGCCTTCTGCGAAACTAAATCTCGGTTGATAATTCAATCGATCTTTAGCAAGACTGATGTCGGCGAGCGAATCACGAATATCTCCTTCACGTGCTTCCCTATGAGTAGCATTCGAAGGGTTTCCGAGTGCCTCACAGATTGTCTCATACATCGACAGAATGCTAAAACGCTCGCCGTAAGCAATATTATACACCTTGCCAAAGGCATCTTTATCATCAGTAAAGAGACTTCGAATGTTGGCTTGCACCGCATTCGCTACAAACGTGAAATCTCTTGTTTGAAGCCCATCTCCATCGATGTAAACGGATTCATTTTTGAGCGAGCGATCAATAAAAATTGGAATCACTGCAGCATAAGGCCCGTTGGGATCCTGACGCGGGCCGAACACATTAAAATATCTTAGGCCGATAATTTTCATGCCGTAGGCTAGTCCAAAGACTCCGGCATAGAGCTCATTGCACTTTTTGCTTACCGCATAGGGAGATAGAGGAGTGCCAAGTCGCTGCTCTATTTTGGGTAATGTTTTTTCATCGCCATAAACAGAGGAAGAAGAGGCATATACCACACGCTGGATGCTGCTTTCCTTGGCAGCTACCATCATATTTAAAAACCCATCAATATTAATGTGATTTGTGCGTATGGGATCCTTTATAGACCGAGGAACGGAACCTAATGCGGCTTGATGACTTAAAAAGTCAATTCCCTCGCATGCTTTGTGGCAGGTTGCCAAATCATTGATATCTCCTTCAATAAACTCGAAATTTGGGTGATTGAGATAAGGTTGTACGTTTTCTATGTTCCCGGTAAGGAGATTATCAAGAACTCTTACTTTTTTAGCCCCATGATGTATGAGGTATTCCACGATATGCGATCCGATAAAGCCTGCTCCTCCCGTAATGAGAAAGGAATACTTTTCTAAGCTTTCATCCGAATGGAATGATTCACTATACATGGACTGACTCATGCGTTATCGTTTAGTGTATTGACTGTTATAATATTGCCTGTAGTTTCCACTGGTAACTTGATCAAGCCATTTTTCTTCTGAAAGATACCATTCAACGGTTTTGACAAGCCCTTCTTGGAAAGTTAGGCTTGGTTTCCATCCGAGTTCACGTTCTATTTTTGAAGCATCAATGGCATACCTTCGATCATGGCCAGGACGATCTTTTATAAAGGTGATGAGCTGACGGGATTCACCTTGTTCACGCCCGAGCTTATCATCCATAACATCGCATAGGAGCTCGATTAGGTCAATATTTTTCCATTCATTATGCCCTCCAATGTTATAGGTCTCTCCTGATTTTCCATTGAATAATACTTGTCGAATTGCCTCAGCATGATCCTCAACATATAGCCAGTCTCTTGTATACAGACCGTCTCCATACACAGGAAGTGCTTTCTTATGTTTGATGTTATTGATAAACAGTGGGATGAGTTTTTCAGGAAACTGGTTTGGTCCATAATTGTTTGAGCAATTCGTGATGCGCACATCCATGTCAAAGGTATTGGCATAGGCCCGCACTAAGTGATCTGATGCGGCCTTCGATGCGGAATAAGGCGATCTTGGATCATAAGGCGTACTTTCTGTGAAGAGACCCGTTGCACCAAGTGAACCATAGACTTCATCGGTTGAAACATGATGAAACATACCCTTACGATCTGACCAAATGTACTTGGCAGCATTTAGTAGATTGGTCGTACCGATAACATTAGTCATTACAAAAGACGTGGGATTGGTGATGGAACGGTCAACATGACTTTCCGCGGCCAAATGGATGACATGTGTTGGCTTTACCTCTTCGAATAGTTCAATCATCCGTTGGGCATCACAAATGTCTGCCTTGACAAATCGGTAGTTGTCTTCTTGCTCGACATCCTTTAGGTTTTCGAGATTTCCGGCATAGGTAAGGCTATCAAGATTGACTATTTGTGCTTCGGGATACTCATTGACAAACAAACGCACTACGTGGCTTCCTATAAATCCTGCACCACCGGTGATTAAAATAGTTGATGACATCGTGCTTTGATTAAAATGCAAATTACAATGACCAATAATGAATGCCCGTCATATCGCGGTCTTTAAGCATGCCTTTAATATCGAAAAGAATAGGATCATCGCTCATAAGACTTCGATAATTATCTAGCGTCATTTCAGCGTATTGATCATGATTAACAGCAACTATTATCGCGTCGTAAGGTGGGTTGGTCTCCGAGCTCAGACTAAGGCCGTATTCATGCTCCATTTCTGAGGGATCTGCATAGGCATCCACGACATCTACGGTCACCGAATAATCAATAAGCTCTTGAATAACATCTACAACTTTGGTGTTCCTAATGTCACTTACGTCTTCTTTGAATGTGGCTCCCATGATAAGGACCTTAGATTCGCTGACGTCCTTTCCATTCTTGATTAATGCTTGGACTAACTTTTTTGCGACATAGGCTCCCATGCTATCATTGATCCGTCTTCCTGCTAAAATCACTTCAGGCTTATATCCTTTCGACATGGCTTTATACGTGAGATAATATGGATCTACACCGATGCAATGCCCTCCCACAAGTCCTGGGAAAAAGTTGAGAAAATTCCATTTTGTATTGGCTGCTTCAAGAACATCATAGGTATTGATGTCCATTAGATCAAATATTTTGGAAAGCTCATTCATCAGCGCAATGTTTAGGTCTCTTTGCGTGTTTTCGATGATTTTTGCTGCCTCGGCAACCTTTATTGTTGAAGCTCGGTGTACGCCTGCGTCAACCACTTGCTCATACATAGTTGCAATCACATCCAAGGATTCATCGTCACTCCCTGAAACTACTTTTACGATGTTTTCTAACGTATGTTTTTTATCTCCCGGATTGATTCGTTCTGGTGAATAGCCAACCTTAAAGTCATCCATCCATCGCAGCCCTGAAACTTCCTCTAAGACGGGTATGCAATCATCTTCGGTACATCCTGGATATACCGTGGATTCATACACTACGATATCTCCTTTAGATAGGACTTGCCCTACGGTACGTGAAGCGGATAAAACAGGTGTAAGGTCAGGTACTTTATGTTTGTCCACCGGGGTTGGTACGGCTACAATGTAAAACGATGCGCTTTTTAAATCATCGATGGAGTGGGTAAATTGTATGTCACAACCATCAAATGCTGTTGGTTCTAACTCCTTGCTCGGGTCGATACGGTTTTTCATCATGTCGACACGTTCGGCATTGATGTCAAATCCTATGACACGAACTTTTTTTGCAAAAGCAAGGGCGATAGGCAGTCCAACATATCCAAGACCAATAACCGCTAGGGTCTTCTCTTTGTTTAAAAGTTGTTGATGCATGATTATCGTTTATCGTATGATGAATTTTGAAAAGTCATTATGGGCTTGGGTATCTCGTTCTTCTTGGGGTATACTTTCAAAATACTTCAAAGTTCGCATTAATCCCTCTTTTCGCCCCGTAATTGGTTGCCAATTGAGTAATTCTTTAGCTTTGCTTATATCTGGTCTACGCAACTTAGGGTCTCCTTTCGGCAAAGGATGGTAATCCATGCCTATAGAACGATCAGGAAAAAGTTCCTGTACTTCTTTAGCAAACTCAGCTATGCTTATTTCATTCGGATTGCCAATATTAATTGGATCTGGGCAGTCACTCATTAAAATTCTGTAGATGCCCTCTATAGTGTCATCCACGTAACAAAATGATCGAGTTTGTGAACCATCACCAAAAATTGGAAGATCCTTTCCTTCGAGTGCATTACCAAGGAAGGCTGGTAGAACTCTGCCATCATTGAGCCTCATTTTTGGACCAAATGTGTTGAAAATGCGTACGATACGAGTCTCGACATTATGAAATCTATGATAGGCCATAGTTAGTGCTTCCATGTAGCGTTTAGCCTCGTCGTACACCCCTCTTGGTCCAACTGGATCGACATTGCCTAGATATTTTTCTGTTTGCGGATGCTCTAAGGGATCGCCATACACTTCAGAAGTAGATGCTACTAAAATTCGAGCATCTTTAGTCTTGGCTAGTCCTAATAAGTTGTGCGTTCCGTGCGCCCCAACTTTTAGTGTTTGAATTGGGATTTTTAAATAATCAATTGGACTAGCTGGGGAGGCAAAATGCAAGATATAATCTAAATGGCCGCTGACATGGACAAACTTGGTAACATCATTGTTCATGAAGGTAAACCGCTCCTTTCCAAAGAGATCCTCAATATTCTTAAGTGAACCTGTGATTAGGTTGTCCATAGCAATGACATCGAAACCTTCATTATAAAATCGATGACAAAGGTGTGAACCAAGGAAGCCAGCTCCCCCCGTTATTAGAATTCTTGGTGTATTCTGATTGCTCATTTTGTTTTTTTACGGTCTTCCTATACTTTGGTAAACGATTCCTAGCTCCTTGATTCGTTCTTTGTCGTAAAGATTTCGGCCATCAAAAATCAGAGGTAATTTCAGTGCGTCTTTGATCTTGTCAAAGTCAGGTTGTCGAAAGGCCGACCACTCCGTAACAATTACCAGAAAATCCGAGGCCTCCAAGGTGTCATACATCGTATCACAAAATTCTATTCGATCGCCGTAGAGGGCCTTAACATTATCCATAGCTTCCGGATCGTAGGCTTTAACCTTGGCACCTGCTTCCAACAACTTATCAATGATATATAGTGCGGGGGCCTCCCGAATATCATCGGTTTCTGGTTTAAAGGCAAGTCCCCACAATGCAATCTGCATTCCCTTTAAGTCTCCGTCGAAGTGGTCATGAATTTTTTGATAAAACCGCGCTCGCTGTTCGTAATTGACCCTGATTACGGCATCAAGAATTTTGAATTCATAGTCATTATCCTTAGACGTTTTATGAAGGGCTAGAACATCCTTTGGGAAACAACTCCCTCCGTAGCCTACACCTGCAAATAGGAATCGACGGCCGATACGATCATCGGGTGCCATTCCAATGCGAATGTTATCCACGTTAGCGCCAACGACTTCACAGAGGTTGGCTACTTCGTTCATGAAGGAAATTTTTGTGGCTAAGAAGCTGTTTGCAGCATACTTGGTCATTTCGGCAGAACGCTCGTCCATAACTATGATTGGGTGTCCTTGTCGCACATAGGGCTCATAGATTTGACGCATAATATCAGCTGCTTTTTCTGAAGAGGTTCCAATCACTACACGGCTTGGTTTTAAGAAATCATCTACGGCCATTCCTTCTCTAAGGAATTCTGGATTGGATACGACATCAAAGTCAAGCGAGGTATGCTTAGCAATTTGTGCGGATACTTTATCAGCTGTTCCAACAGGAACGGTGCTTTTATCTACGATTACTCTATACTCCTTGAGATTCTTTCCAATGTTATCTGCTACACCTAATACGTAGCTTAAATCGGCAGAACCATCTTCACCAGGTGGTGTTGGTAGGGCTAAGAAAAGTACCTTGCCATGATTTATTCCTTCGATAAGAGACGTTGAAAAGGATAGCCTGCCTTGCTCGATATTTCGTTCAAGTAATGGTTTTAGTCCAGGCTCATAAATTGGACATTCTCCATTTTTGAGCTTGGCAACTTTAGCTTCGTCGATATCAATGCAGAGCACATCATTTCCTGTTTCTGCTAGACAAGTTCCTGTGACCAGGCCAACATAACCTGTACCTACTATTGTAATTTTCATGGGGCTACTTTTTTAAAAATTGAAGCAATGTATTCGATTTGGTCATCTGTTAATTCGGTGTGCATGGGCAATGCGAGTACTTCTTGGCATATTTCTGTCGTATTTGGGCAATTTCGTTTAGGGAAAATTGCCATCGCTTTTTGTTCTTGTAAGGGAAGGGGGTAGTATATATTATGCGCAACATTATAGCTTCTTAGCATAGTGATTACTTCTTTGCGTAACTCATAATCCATACGTACAACATATTGATGAAAGCTATGGTTGCAATAGGGTAGTCGTTTGGGTGTCATAATCCACTCATAAGGAGCAAGTACTTCATCATATTTCGATGCCGCCCGCTGGCGTTCAACAATGTAGTTATCTAGGTAATTGAGTTTTACCTGTAGTATGGCTGCCTGAATCGCGTCAAGTCTTGAATTAACACCTAATCGATCATGATAATAGCGTTTACCTTGTCCGTGGTTGGCTATTTGACGACATGCTTGGGCTAATTCTGGGTTGTTCGTTGTGATGGCTCCACCATCGCCAAATGCTCCTAAATTTTTTGATGGAAAAAAAGAAAAACAACCGATATCTCCCAGATTTCCTGTTGACTTGCCAACAAATTCACCTTCCGTGATTGTACAACCCATCGATTGAGCACAATCCTCTATAATGTAAACGCTATGGGCGTCAGCAATTTTCATTATCGCCTCCATATTGGCTGCCTGGCCAAAAAGATGAACAGGGACTATCGCTTTGGTTTTCGATGTTATGGCCCGCTCAATGTCTTCTGGAAGTATGGTAAAGTGGTCTTTGTCAACATCAACAAACACAGGAGTAGCGCCTAGCAGTCCGACAACTTCTGCCGTTGCAAAATAGGTGAAGTCAGGGGTTATTACTTCATCCCCAGGGCCTATTCCTAAGGCCATCATCGCAATTTGTAGGGCATCTGTCCCGCTATTACAAGGAATGACATGATGCACACCTAAGTAATCACCCAATGTTTCGCAAAATTGGTGGACTTTTTCACCTCCTATAAATTGCGTCGAGTCAATCACCTCATGTATAGCGGCATTAATTTCCTCTCGGATTTTTTCTGTTTGATCTTGTAAATCAACCATGGCTATGGAGGATGTCGTTTTCATGCAGAATATAAGTCTATGTTAAAGGTACGGTAATCTGTGTATTGCAAAGAATAATCAATGGATTTATCCTTGTAACTTTAAGGCATGGTAAGGCTTCTTTTGACAATCATCATTTTTCTTAGCGGGCTATGTCTTTCTATCAAGCCTATTGCAGCACAGAAAGCATCCAACGTTTTACATCTAACTCCGCAATATGGAGCCTACATTCCTTTTGGAAACTTGAGTGAACGATTTGGATTCTCTCAGTCTTTTGGTTTTTCCGGTGACTATGTGTGGGGAGGGAAACTTGGACTCGGTATAGAAGGCCAATATCATTTCGGAAATAAGGTAAAAGAAAATGATCTTCTTAACTCCTTGCTTTCTTCTGGCTTTATGGTGGGAGATGATGGTGACTTAGTACCTGTCGGTTTTGAACAGCGAGGAATGAGCCTTATGACATGGCTCAGTAAGAATTTTCCTTTTTCGCCAAAGTCGCCAAATAGTGGACTTCTGATTAAAGTCGGTATGGGTTACACATTGCATAAAATCAGCTATAACGTGGATCGCAACGCAGTGCCTCAGTTTAGTCCACAGTATCGCACAGGTTATGATCGTTTAAGCGGAGGCGTTGTTTTTTCCCAGTTTATAGGATTGATGAAGCTTGAACAACAACGCTTTACCAATCTTTATCTCGGTATCGAATTCCAAGAAGGCCTTACATCCAATCTTCGCCCTTGGGATCTTGCCACAAATTCATCGCTGGATGCTTCGCGTTTCGACCTTAGAATTGGCTTAAAATTCGGGTGGATTATTCCGGTATGGACGGGAGCCTCAACCGAGGATGACCTCTATTATTACTAAGGCAATTAGTTATACTCAGTTTTGCGTTAGTAAATGGTGGCCCAATCCTTGATGGCTTGTCTTTTCTTTGCTTAGTCAATGAAAATCAATATTCGTACACTCTTTTTCTGGATCACTATGTTTCCGATGACCGTGACGGGTCAGCGTTCGACTTCACTTGTTTTAAGCCATGCTGTAGCTTGGCATAATACTCGATTTGAGCACTTAACCTCTTCTACTACTTCGAGTTGCACGGGTATGCCTCAAGCGAAAACGTTGATGGGCCTCTATGACCATGGTCACGGCGTCTTTCGAGAAAATCTTTACTTGGTATCTGATTTATCCGGAATTACTGTCTCAGATATCGTAAGCGATGAAGAGATTGCCTTGAATGCTTATGCCCTTGCTCTAGATAGCCTTTTACCCTCTACACCGTCCAGTACGGACATTGCCTTTGCCCTATCCGCATTGAGTGAGTTTCCTGTTAGGCTAACGGATTCGGTCGAAAACAAAGCGCTATATCTTCCTGTGGTTAGCTTTTTATCTGAAGTTGCGCGAAAATCAAGTGATTCTGCATGGACAGTTCAATTAGGCTTTGACCCTCTTCTAAATTTTGCCCATGAGGTGTTTACTGAGGAATGGATAACTATCCATTCCATGCCTCGGATTATGCTATCCGAAGTGGGTGTCTACAATATGGACTTACATGACCCGATAGCAAGTAGCCTTCGTTCATCTGATTATAGTCAAGCGCTGTGGAATCCTACCTCTTGCAATTACAGTAGTCGAAGCGGAAGCGATATTTCTGCGATAACCATACATACAGTTCAGGGCAGTTATTCAGGGTGTATTGCATGGTTTCAAAACTGTAATTCAAGTGTCTCAGCGCATTATGTCATTCGCTCGAGCGACGGCCAGGTGACCCAAATGGTGCGTGAATCCGATAAGGCTTGGCATGTGGGTAGTGAAAATCCGTATACCATTGGCTATGAACATGAGGGCTACGTTTCCAATCCTGCATGGTATACCGAAGCGATGTATAGATCCTCGGCAAATCTTACGCGCGATATTTTGGCCTCAGGCTATGGCATTAATGGGCACAGAACCGCCTACTACCCATGGACTGCTACTACGAATTATAATCAAGCGGGCGTGCCGGGTTCTTGCAACCGAATTAAAGGGCATCAACACTTTCCTAATCAAACGCATACGGATCCAGGTGAGTTTTGGGATTGGGATTTTTACTATAAGTTGATCAATGAAGGCACTTTACCTCAGGTGTATACTCAAGATAATGGAGTGCTCTATGACAGTGGGGGACCCTTTGGAGATTACGATGATGATGAGCGTCTGCTCTATCAGATACAAGGTAATGCTCCCTTTCAATTATCCTTTGAGGAATTTGATCTTGAGGAGGATTGGGATTATCTTTTTCTTTATGAAGGGCCCGACGAGTTTAGCCCGTTAATCGGACAGTATTCAGGAAACACACTTCCAGATACATTGGTCATCGATGCTGATACCTTGATGATAGAATTTCGGTCAGACTGCGCTACTCAAGGGGGCGGATACGCGATTCAATGGCAAAGTCTTAGGGATACAACGGATGTGAATCCAGTCGATACGAGCGATATTACAGCGATTGAACTCAATAGATTACAGCAACTGGCTATATATCCTAATCCTGTAAACACCCACATTAGGTTTGCATTAACAGCAAGCAATTTGCAGCGAAAAGACTATAACTATACCATGGTGAATCAGCTTGGTCAAATCGTCAAAGGGGATGCCTTAGAAGAAACAGACCAAGGAGAGTTCAGTATTGCGACAGATGACTTGCCTCGTGGATTTTACTATCTACACGTCACGGATGCTTTTCAAGAAAATACCTGGACGGGAAGTTTTATAAAAAACTAATTAGTCCTTGAGCTTTTTGCGATTCACTGCCACATCACTTGGTTTTACCGCGAGCTTGGCTAAGCTGATTAGGAATCGTTTGAATATAGGGCCTCGACGTCCCCTCTTCTTTCCTTTTCTGATGCTGTCAAAGAAGAATTTGGTTTGAATGCTTGTAAAGAGAGCACAGGTATTGTGGTCGTATTTTTTGCCACCATTGGATAAACGAACATGCCTTGCTCCAAGGTCTTTCATGTAGTCATAGGTGAAGAGTGTATTTCGGTAATCCACTTGTTCATCGCTATTACAATAGCATAAGAGCATAGGGCTCTCTGGAGCCCAATCATAGAGGTCATTATCGGCTAAGGCAACTCGTAATGGGAAGGCGGTATCTTGTAAATATTGTTCGACCAGTGATGGGTCAAGCATATCGGCAGGGACTTCGGGGAGTCGCTTAGATACATAGCCTATGCTGTATTCTCCGGTCATTGTCGCACGCAAGAGGCTATCATAAGGTGGCACAAACACTTCATAGATGTCCCCATCCCACATAGCTGGATAGGCTCGATCCATTGAAGTGATTAAATAGGGTAGGTATGCTTGATGACCATAGGGTTCAAACATTCGGCGTTGTTGATCCTTTCCTGTCATGTGATACGCTCCGGAAGCTGGTGCGCTGGCGCGCACGGTGAATTCATCGGGATATTGTTCTTGCATAATCTTATGACTCGCCATGGCCGCATGGCCTCCTTGGGAATATCCCGAAATGTATAGGTCCTCATTAAATGGAGTCTCCATGATCTCAGCAAACTCGCGCAACGCTCGTACCATATCAATTGACGCTTGAGCCTCTGATTCGGTATGCTGGTATACATGTCGGCGTTCCCCCTTGCCCAATCCGATGTAATGGGGGTAAAGCCCATAGTAGCCATCTGTAGCATAGGCTGCAACAACGGCTTGCATACCTCCGAGGCCCTTCCAATTGGGATTGATTCGCATTTCTGTGCCGTGATTTAAAACAGAAGCTGGAATTCCTTCGGCGATATCTTTTGCCGGCATCAAGGGGAGGAAGATATATCCTGATGCGGTTATCGTATCACCATCAACGTAAAGGGTTTTGTATATCACTTCATATACATCAAAGTCATACTTGATGGGTACAATGAACTTTTTGATTTTATTTTGTTTCCAAAGCGCACGCAAACTGTCTGTTGTAAAGGAGTCAACCTTGGTATAGCTCACTAAGTGCTGAGCTTGACTAACAGTGCCTAAGAGGAGTAAAAGGTAGGATAAGACGAGAATTTTTTTCATGTATACAACAGATATCCCATAAAATACCGCTAATCCAAGGTTATTTAATCATGAGGACCGCCTATTTAACCTTTATTAGGAAAGAAGGGTAGATGTGTTTAGGAAATGTGAGTAGCTGCTTAGCTCAGGCCTTTCGTCGGGCATAAACCTCCTTATCGACTTCGGCTACACGTATTCCTTTACTGTCTAAAATTTCGGCGGTAAAAACGTAGGTGGTTTTGCCTTGGGAATCCGCCTGATTTCGGATGTGTTCAATTTCCTCTGGCTTCGCTCTGAATACTGCCTTAAGCGTTCGTTCTCCTGGCTTTAGAAATCGGACTGTAGCGCTTTTGTCCCATACTATGTATTCAGGGCCTAACTTATCAAGCACAATAAAACAAAACCAAGGATCGCACATAGCATAGATGGAGCCGCCAAAATGAGTATTAAAGAGATTCTTATTCCACCAACGCAACTTCATTTCAACATGGCAAGCATACCCGTCATCAGAAAAGCCTTTGAATCGTATACCTGCGCCGAGATAGGGAGGATAAAGGTTTATCCAGCGCATTTTGCGTTGTTTTGACCTGTAGCTAGACATTTCTATTGGCTGGATTCCTGTGAAGTGAATTCCCCTTCACTCTGAGCAATAAGCGTGGCAACGGCGGCATCACCGGTAACGTTGATGGCGGTACGCGTCATATCTAATATTCGATCAATGGGAAAAACTAGAGCTACCCACCAAGCTTGATACCCTAAGGAAGCAAGTATGCCCATAAGTAAGACTAATCCCGCACTAGGTACTGCAGGCGCTCCGATAGAGGCTAAGGTCGCCATTCCAATCATTAATAACTGATCGGTCATCTCCATTCCCCCTGCGAAAAATTGGGCCAAAAACACTGCGGTAATCCCTTGAAACATCGACGTACCATCCATGTTTATGGTGGCACCTATTGGTAAGATAAAATTTGTCGTTTGTGGAGATACACCAAGGTCATTCTCTACGACATCCATGGTTACCGGAAGGGTAGCTGCGCTAGAAGAAGTGGAAAAGGCAACGGACTGGGCCTTGATGAGCTTGCGCATGAATCCTCTGTAGCCAATGTGCCGAACAAAGAGGGCAACCAAGCTTGGGTAAAAGACAAGTGCCATTATGCCTAATCCTAGAATAACCGTACCCATATACCAACCTACCGCTTGAAGAATTTGCGATAAAATCTCAGGGTTGTCGCCTGCTAAACGCGCCATCTGTCCTGCCAAGAGACAAAAGACAAAAAAGGGGGCAGCGCGCATTACCCATTGGATCAATAACAGAATTACTTCATTGATGCCGTCCACTGCCTTATTTACAGGGTCACTATATCGCCTATCGACAAAAAGTAGGCCGATGCCAAAGAATATGGCAAAAAAGATCACCTGAAGCATTTTGCTCATCGAGGTTAACGCTCCGAAAATATTGTCCGGAACGGACTCCACAAGGATAAACAGCGGACCATATTCTTCTTGAATTTTGTTTGTAGCATCCTGTTTTGCTTGTAAGGATTGAAATCCATCATCTTGGGAAACATTCATTTCAACGTACGTTTGAATTTCCCCTTTAATTGCTGGGTCAATTTTATTGCCAGGCTCAATAAGATTAACGAGACCAAGTCCAATGGTCACGGAAACAACTGTCGTAAGCACATAAAGGCCAAATGTCTTTGCTCCCAATCTTCCGAGACGAGAGATATCAGATAATCCGGCTACTCCCTTAATGATTGAAAAGAGGACCAAGGGTATGGCAAGCATTTTTAGTAAGCGAATAAAAATGTCTCCAAAGGGACGTAGGTAGTACAAAGTAAATTTCATCCAACCCTGTGAAATCGCTAAGTAGGAATAGAGTATTCCTAGGATTAGGGCTATAATAATTTGCCAATGAAGGGCTATTTTTTTCATGGTGCTATGGTTTGGATTCGGATTCAAAGACAATTTCATCTTCTTCTCGCCAGGCTGGATCCACAATGCAATAAAAGATTAAATCCTCTGTTCCAATGTTTTCTATACTTTGGACGGCATTTGGCGGAATGTAAACGACATGCCCTTTCGTTACTTCTTGAGCCTCATGGTCAATAAACATGCGTCCCTTTCCTTCGAGAATGATATAGATTTCACTTGTTTTCAGCGCGTGTTTAAAGGATGTTTCGCCTGGTTTCACCACGGCGTGCGCCAAACTGTAGCGCAGCATAACATCCATTTTATCCGGATGAAGTATCTCTCTTAAGTGGGTGGCATCTCCCGCTAGAAATTCGGGACAGTCTTTGTGGTGATAGACTTTCATTGTTTCAAGCCAATTTGTTCCATGGTATCGCTTTGGGCTAGAAGGATATGATTTACGGTTACAAGATTTGCCATCGCTTCTACAATAGGTACAGCACGCGGTATCACACAAGGATCATGTCTTCCTTTGCCCTCAACGATGGCTTTTTCTCCCTGCTGATCGATAGATTGTTGAGGTTTTTGAATGGTTGCAGTTGGTTTAAATCCCACTTTAAAGGTTACCGGCATTCCATTGGTAATTCCTCCTTGCACACCACCACTAAAGTTAGTTGATGTGGCCACTTTGTCCTTATCAATAACAAAGGGGTCATTGTGTTCGCTTCCTTTCATTTTGGTGCCCGCTATACCTGAGCCAACTTCAAAGGATTTCGTCGCATTAATGGATAGCATGGCAAAGGCTAAATCAGCTTCAAATCGATGAAATACAGGTTGGCCGAGCCCAACAGGCAGGCCTGTAATGTGGCATTCTACAACACCTCCAAGGCTGTCTCCCTCAGACTTTGCCGACTCAATAGCTTGTTGCATAGCATCTGCAATAGATGGATTTGGGCAACGTGTGGGATGTTGCTCAATGCTTGAATAATCAATGGTTGTATCCTCTAAAATAACTTGACCAATTTGATGCGTAAAGGCGTAGACGTCAATACCAAGATGATCTAGGATACGCTTAGCCACCGCTCCAGCTGCCACACGACACGCTGTTTCACGGGCAGAAGCTCTACCTCCTCCTCGGGGATCGCGATGACCATACTTTTTGAGATAGGTGTAATCGGCGTGCGAGGGGCGATAAACTTCTTTAATGTGTTTGTAATCTTCTGGACGAGCGTCTTGATTGCGTATAAGCAGGGTTATGGGGCTTCCCAAGGTTTTATCTTCAAATACGCCTGATAGGATTTCTACTTGATCTTCTTCCTTGCGAGCCGTGGTCAGATTTGATTGACCTGGTCGTCTTCGGTCGAGCGCTTCCTGTATGTGAGAAGGCTTGAGTAATAGTCCTGCCGGACACCCGTCAATAACCACCCCCATAGCCGGTCCGTGTGATTCACCAAAAGTGGTGATTCGAAAGCGATGTCCAAAGGAATTTCCAACCATAGGGTAAAAGTAGATAATTCTCCTCGTCGTTTAGGGGTGTAAACGGTAATAACCCTGTATCTTGACGATATGTCAGGTGCAAAGCTCATTACAAACCTTCATACTGAATCACCATATGTTAGGGCAACGGGTCTAAACTCAATCGCCGTAGAAAATGGCAGATTTGTAGAAATTGATGATTTACCCTTAGATGCTAAGATTGTTGATGTTGATCATGCATTCGTTCTTCCGGGATTTGTAGATAATCATACACACCTTGTGCATGCCGCATCTCGAGAAGAGGAGTTTTTAATGAAAATTGAGGGTAGGAGTTATGAGGAAATTGCCGCTGCTGGAGGCGGAATTCACAATTCTGCTCGAAAGCTTCAAGCGATGTCAGAAGACGCGCTTTTTCAAAGAGCTTGTTCGAGAATGGATGCCGTGCGCAAGGCAGGGACGACGGCCATCGAGATAAAAAGTGGCTATGGATTGACGGTTAATGATGAGCTTAAGATGTTGCGTGTCGTTCGTCGGCTGCAAGAGACATATTCTGATATGTTGATTCGCCCAACCTTATTGGCGGCTCATGCTCTACCAACAGCCTATCAATCCAATCGAAGCCGTTGGATTGATATTGTTTGTGAGGAGCTTATACCGGCCGCGGCAGAGGGGAAGCTCGCTTACTTTATTGATGTCTTTTGTGAAAAGGGCTTCTTTACTGTCGATGAAACGGCCAAAATTTTAGCCAAGGGAGCCGAGTTTGGTCTTAAGGCGAAGATTCATGGCAATCAACTTGCAGTAAGCGGCGGCGTGCAGGTCGCCATTGAGCATGAGGCCGTTTCAGTCGATCATTTAGAACAAATTACGGAGACAGAAATTAAGTTACTCGCATCGAGTAAAACCGTGCCGGTAGGGTTGCCTGGTTGTAGTTTTTATCTCGGGATACCCTATGCTCTAGGGAGGGAGCTTATGGAGCGTGGCTTGCCATTTGCCCTTGCTAGTGATTTTAATCCAGGAAGTTCTCCTGTATACGATATGCAAAAGATATGGTCCTTAGCCTGCATAAAAATGAAGTTAAGCCCTCAACAAGCCCTAGATGCGATTACCTGCAATAGTGCAATGGCCATGGATGCTGCTGAAGAGGTCGGTAGTATAGAAGTTGGACAACGAGCGAACCTTGTGGTTCTTCAAAGGGAGATACAAAACCTATCCTATGTTCCTTATGCTTTTGGGGAAAACAATATTGAAAAGGTTATGATTTCCGGAGAGTGGGTAGCCTAACCAACGAGAAATAACACAAAGAAAATATCATGAGAAAATTAATCGAATGTGTGCCGAATATAAGCGAGGGGAGACGGCCTGAAGTCATTGACGCCATTGCGAATACGGTAAGGCAAGTAGATGGTGTACGATTACTCGATGTTGATCCAGGAAAAGCCACGAATCGAACAGTAATCACCTTTGTTGGAGAACCTGATCAAGTCGTTGAAGCAGCCTACAAGCTCATCAGCAAGGCCGCGGAGCTCATCGACATGAGCCAGCATAGTGGAGAACACCCAAGGTTTGGGGCAACAGACGTTTGTCCATTCATACCCGTAGCCAATGCGTCCATGGAGGATTGTATTGAGTGTGCTCAAAAACTGGGTAAAAGAATAGGAAAGGACTTGGATATCCCAGTCTATCTGTATGAGTCAGCAGCCACAGAGGAGAAGCGGAAGAATCTGGCTACCGTTCGTGCTGGAGAATATGAGGGTATTGAAGAAAAGATTAAGCAGGAGGGGTGGAAGCCGGACTTTGGCCCTCAGCGATTTAATGCAAAAACAGGAAACATCGCGATCGGGGCACGTGATTTTCTTATTGCCTTCAACGTGAATTTAAATACCACTTCCGTGCGTCGGGCAAACTCTGTAGCCTTTGATATAAGAGAAAAAGGGCGTATAAAAACAGAGGATGGCACGCCTACAGGTAAAAAAGTGCTTGATAAAGATGGTAATCCGGAGAGAGTTCCCGGTACTTGTCCGGGAGTAAAAGGAATTGGTTGGTTTATCGAAGAATATGGTGTTGCCCAAATTTCTATGAATATTACTGATGTAAACAAAACACCATTGCACAAGGCCTTTGATGAGACGGTGCATTCCGCGCACAGGCGAGGTATGCGGGTCACGGGATCCGAGCTTGTGGGACTTGTACCTCTTCAAAGTATGTTGGATGCAGGTAAATATTTTCTGCAAAAACAAAACAGAAGCATTGGTGTCAGTGAGGAAGAGCTCGTTCGAGTAGCAGCGCTCTCTATGGGTCTTAGTGATTTAAAGCCTTTTGTGCCTGAGGAAAACATCATCGAATGGATGATTCGCGAGACGAGTTCATCCAAGCTAGTGGGAATGGATTTAAAGGCCTTTGCCCATGAAACAGCTAGTGAGAGTCCTGCACCCGGGGGTGGGTCAATTTCAGCTTATGTGGGAACGCTTGGTGTGGCCCTTGGAACCATGGTGGCTAACTTATCGTCCCATAAACGCGGTTGGGATGACCGTTGGGATTTCTTTTCTCAATGGGCTGATAACGGTCAGCAGATCCTTTCAAAACTACTTCGATTAGTTGATGAGGATACGGCGGCCTTCGAGCGGATTATGGCGGCAATACGACTACCCAAGGGGAGTTCTGAGGAAAAAGCTGCTCGTCAGCAGGCTATGAAGGAGGCCACGGAGTATGCCATAGAGGTGCCCTTAGAGGTGATGCGGACAGCGTATAGTATGTTCGATTTGCTTGACGCCATGGCTAAGGATGGTAATCCCAATTCGGCTTCCGATACTGGGGTAGGGGCACTTTGCGCTCGAACCGCGATTCAAGGGGCTGGAATGAATGTGCGAATCAATATTCAGGACGTTGCTGATGGTCCATGGAAGAATGGGGTGCTCATGGAGATGAGACAGTTGGAAGAGGATGCTGAGCGCCGATGTAAGGTGATTGTAGATCAGGTGGAATCCCTGATAGCCTAACTGATCAATTTGAGAATGTTCTAATGCAAAGTTTACTTGGTGACCATATTCGATGGGTGAGGAGCTTATCCCACGATCCTATAGATAACCTGGCATTTGAACGTTGGGCTCTCGAAGAAGATGTTGACGAAAGGCCCCTGTTTTATTGTTATATAAATAGACCTTCCATCGTAATCGGAAGAAACCAGCAGTTGTTTGCTGAGGTGAATGTGCCTTTTTGCGATGAGCAGGGCATTCAAATATGTCGTCGGGTAAGCGGTGGAGGAACGGTATACCATGATTTGGGAAATCTGAATATTGGCTTAGTAATGCCTAAATCCCTAAAGCTTGTAAATGACTACCATTTCTTTTTAGACTGGCCAAGACAGGCTCTACAACGTCATGGGCTTGATACTGTGTTAAATACGAGAAATGCCATTCTTTGTCAGGGCAAAAAAATATCGGGTTCTGCTCAGTTTGCTGGGAGAAATAAGTTGTTAACCCATTGTACCTTACTTGTGGACAGTAACCTAAATCATTTAGAGGAATCGATATCTTCCCCACTAGTAACCCATTCAAAAGCTCTTTCCTCCGTTCGTTCGGAGGTAGTCAATTTGAAATCGTTTGGTCTATCCATGGAATCGGTTATTGAGTTGTTGATGGCAGAATTACAAGCTATGTTTACAACAGTTGGTCATGAGGAGGTCGTTGCAAAAAAACTTCAATCACATCGTCAGCTATTGCAGTCATGGGATTGGGTTTATGGGAGATCTCCTAAGGCATCTATAATCTATAATGGTCAACAATATACAGTATCTAAAGGCCGACTAGTTGATCACGATACTTTACAAGGACTAGCATTTGATCACTTCCTGCGAGGAGATTTATCCGCAGAATAGGCATATTTGGAACAACTTTTGTTTAAGTTTAGCCTAAATCCATGCTTGAACATGAAACAATATCAATTCTTAACGATACTTTTTTCTTTCTCAGTGCTATTTTCAGCTCACGGCCAAAGTCCTGAATCTATAATTGAAGAGATGTATGACCGCGTTATGGACGCTTCAGGTCATTCGTTTACGCTAGTTATGAATGAACGTATTGACGGTGATATGGAACAGTCTACAATGGAGTGCAAGGTTCATTATTCATCGGAAAGGATATACACTAAAATGACGGGTGGCGATAACAAGGGAGCAGAAATCTTATACAATCCTGATGTTTATGGAAGTAAGGCATTGATAAAAAAGGGTATTAAAATCAAACTCGATCCAACCTCTTCTATGATCAGAAAGGGTATGCATAACCTCCTTACTGATGCGGGGTTTCGGACGCCTGCCGTACTCCTGTACGAATCGATGGTAATGGCAAAAGAACAGGGGATTCTTAAGGAGGCTTTTGAGTTGTCGGGTAGCGTTACCTTCGATGGAAGATCATGTTATAAAATTGAGATACATGATCCCAATTTTAAGATAACGAACTATACGGTTCCTAAATCACAATCCCTATCAAAGCTTGCTAAATCGTTGCATCTTAGTGAATACATGCTTGCTGAAATCAACGGATTGAGAGTCGGTAAATCACTGTCTGCTGGTGATGTCATAAAGGTGACGAGCGCATACGGTAAGACCAGTATTTTTTATATTGATAAGTCGACCTATCTTCCTGTTTATCAAAGGATAACAGACCATAAAGGAAACTTATTTGAAGAATATAAATTCACCAATATCGTTGTGGATCCCTCTTTTTTGTCCAACGATTTTTCGGAGGATAATCCGAAGTATTCTTTTTAAGCAAGCTTTTCTACCCAACCAAACGATTCTGTCGCATTCCCCTGCTTAATCTCTTGAAGGACTTTTTTCAGCTTTCCTGAAATTGATTTATCATCCCCTAGGGTTACTTTATAGTGACGACCCTCATAACCAAAACCTTTGATAGGCGATATGGTAGCTGCGGTTCCACTTCCAAACATTTCATCCATATGGCCGTTTTCACGTGCTTCGATTAATTCATGAATGGATATCTCACGTTCATGGACTGGGATATCCCATGTCTTGAGTAATTGGATTACAGAGTCTCTTGTTATACCGGGAAGAATAGTTCCCTCAAACAATGACGGAGTATGCACTTCGCCATTAATTACCGCAAAAACATTCATGGTGCCAATTTCTTGCAGATTGGTATGGTTTCTTCCATCAAGCCAGAGAATTTGGTCATATCCATTATCCTTGATTTCTTCTGCAGGGAGGATGGCTGCTGCATAGTTTCCCGCGACTTTTGCCATACCTGTTCCTCCTGGGGCTGCTCGCGTATATTTCGTAGATGCGTATACTTCTACAGCTCCTGAATAGTAGCCAGCAACAGGACTTAGAATGATCATAAACTTATAGTGGCTAGATCTACGTATCCCAATAAACTCGTCTGTTGCAAACATGTAGGGTCTGATATATAGCGAGTAGCCTTCTTCTTGAGGTACCCAAGCTTGGTCTAGTTTGACTAGCTCCATAATCCCTTTGCGAAAGAGACCTTTTGGAATCTCAGGCATAGCCATACGCTTGGCGGAATAGCGAAAACGAGCTGCGTGATCATCCATTCGAAAGAAAACGATTTCGCCTTCTTTATTGCGATGAGCCTTCATTCCTTCAAATATGGACTGTCCATAATGTATCGATGAAGTTGCTGGATGCATTTGGATGGGTCCAAATGGTCGTATCTGAGGGTTAATCCATTCACCATTATCATAGTCAACAACGAACATGTGGTCTGTAAATGCATGACCAAATTTTATGTTAGCAAGATCAAGTTGAGATAGGCTGGATTCCTTTACTTTAGTTGTTGGTATGGTAATATTTGAGTGGATATCGGTCATAATGCCGTGCAAAGATAGGGAAAATGGAGCATCTTTTTAAGAATTCTCGGCTTTATAACGTAGATCGAGCAAGTATAAGTTCTTGTAAATCAGGCGTTGATGTAGTTCTGGTGCTTAATACAGAGGATGACCTTCCCGAAACCCATGTATTTTTGGAAAAAGTAATGAAAGCTGCAAATAGAGACCAATCCTCTTATGAGCTAAAGTTCTGTTCAGCGGATGAATCTTTAGGTGATTTTTTTCAAATGGAGAAGCTTCAATTTTTGATCTTCTTTGGTATTCGTCCCTCTAATTTCGACCTTCAGTTTCATCCCAAGGCCTATCAGCCTTATGAGATTCGGGGTAAAAAGATTGTTTTTTCAGGTGGTATTGCTTGGATGAAGGATCGTGCAGAGGATAAGAAAAAGCTTTGGGAAGCTATGAAGAAAATGTTTGATTTACCTTCAACAGGGCAATAATGAAGCTTGTTTTTGCTACAACCAATGCTCACAAACTTCAAGAGGTTAGGGCGATGTTACCCGGTATAGATATTGTTGATTTAACTAGCATAGGTTTCACAGAAGAAGTCGAAGAGACCGGCACTTCTTTTGAGGAAAACGCTTACATCAAAGCTAAGGCCGTCTTTGATTTTTGTGGCCTTCCAACAATGGCAGAGGATTCTGGTCTTTGTTGTGAGGGTATAGGCGGTGATCCTGGAATCTACACGGCTCGATATGGTGGTCTTCCTGTAGATCACAACCGTAATATGGATAAACTATTGTTGGCGCTTGAGGGTAAAAGTCGTAAAGCCTACTTTAGAACGGTGGCTTGCTTTATAATGAAAGAAGGTGGAGAAGAAATATCAACCTTTTTTGATGGCGAGATACATGGTGAAATCAGTGTAGATAAACGCGGTAACGGCGGATTTGGGTATGATCCTATCTTTATTCCTGAGCACTATACTACAACCTTTGCCGAGATGCTCGATGAGGAAAAAGCGAGTATGAGCCACAGAGGTAGGGCCATGCTGCTATTTGGTGATTACATCAAGAATCTAAAAATGTAAATGGGTAAGTGCCAGAATTAGGAGGTAGTATCCTATCCTCGAAGCATCTGAACGGCACGTTTTACGCCAGCAACAAAGACCTCAACTTCTTCCTCTGTATTATACGCTGCAAAGGAAGCACGGCAAGTTCCTTCTACACCATAAAATTTCATGAGGGGTTGACAGCAGTGATGTCCTGTTCTTGTTGCTATACCCATTTTGTCGAGTAAGACGCCTAAATCATAGGCATGACAGCCATCAATGAGAAATGATAACACGCCCGTCTTGTTTTTTGATCTACCGTACATCTCAAATCCTTCGATCGATTGACAGGCCTCTTCTGCAAGACGTAAAAGGTGTACTTCATGAGCGGCGATCTTTGAAACATCGGTTTCTTTTAGAAATTGAACGGCCTCTCCGAGACCGATTACTCCCGCTATATTGGGGGTTCCCGCTTCAAACTTAAACGGTAAATCGTTGTA
>PKDX01000017.1 GCA_002862745.1 Bacteroidota bacterium
GTTATATCGGGGAGTTTAGCGGGTGTAGACCTTGCTTCGGAAAAACTAAAAGAATTGGGTGCTAAACGAGTCGTGCCACTCCCGGTGAGTGGGGCTTTTCACTCACCTTTCATGGAGCCTGCTCGTGCAGCGCTTGCTGATAAGATTGAAGCCACCAAGTTTTATAGACCCACTTGTCCCATTTATCAGAATGTTACCGCAAAACCTACTCAGGATCCTGAGTTGATTCAAAAGCAATTGATCGCCCAATTAACTTCTCCTGTATTATGGACTCAGTCGGTACAACAAATGCTTGCAGATGGTGCGTCTGATTTTCTTGAAATTGGACCAGGTAAAGTCTTGACAGGGCTTATTCGCAAAGTACAGCGCTCCACAACGTAAGTATTTTTATGGGCTATCTTGCTGCCATCACGTGGAATCCTGACCCTGTCGCTTTTGAATTGTTTGGGCCGTTGGCCTTTACATGGTATGGCTTGACTTGGTCACTATCAATGCTTGTCGGTTACTACCTTGCCACGTGGATGTTTACGCGGGAAAAGATAGATGCTGTGGATCCTTCCAATGTGGTGACAACCATCTTTTTGAGTTGTCTTGTAGGGGCGAGATTAGGTCAGGTAATCTTCTATGACTTGGATTATTTTGTAGAGTACCCTTCAGAAATTTTTAAAGTATGGAATGGGGGGCTCGCAAGCCATGGAGCGGTCATTGCCGCTATACTATCCGTGTATTATCTCTCGAAGAAGTATGCAAAAATCAACTTCTTATGGCTGGTTGATCGGATGGCGATTATCGTACTTGCTGCAGGAAGTTTTATTCGATTTGGGAACTTTATGAATTCAGAATTATACGGTACGCCAACCGGTAGTGATTATGGTGTGATATTCACGATGCACGATAGCATCCCAAGGCATCCAGTCCAGCTCTACGAGTCCGTGTGGTTGATGGTGTGTTTTTTGTCCTTTATGGTGCTCTACACGAGGCTCAAGGCTTGGAAAGATGGCTTTTTTGCCTGCTTATTTCTATCTGTTGTATTTACAGGCCGACTCCTTCTTGAGTTTATGAAGGAAAGTCCTGATCTAGCCCTCGGATTGAGCCGTACGCAATGGCTCAGTGTACCGATGATATTGATCGGCTTAGGTGGTTTGATTTACCTGAATCGTAAAGAGATACATGCTCAAGATTAAACTATCTCAACTATCTAATCCGACCGTTTATACCAATTAGTGGTCGTGACCATCGCCTTCAAAATGCCCTTCATCTTCTCCTGCTTCGCGCTGACGACGTAACTCTTCGATAAGATCTTTGAGTGGTCCAAAATCATTTTCCGCGCGTTCAAACCGCGCACGGTCATTAGTCGACCAATAACTTCGAATAAATTGTTCGATTTGCTCGACGCCAAGGCGTTTACCTATGATTTGTTTGTTTACATCGAGCACGAAGACTACAGGTGTGGCGGATAAATCATAGTTGTCGCGCATGCCACGGTTGTTGAATAGGTCAGCGACGTTGTAAAACTTCTCTAGTCCCTTGGATTCGATGAATTCATGCCATTCAGCTACTTGGGCTGAATCATGGACGGTGGTGGATACAGCATATACACTAATGTCGTAGTCTATGAATTTTTCATAAAAGTCAACCAGTTTTGGGGTGGCCTTTTTGCAGTGCCCACAATCAGGATCATAAATAAAGAGAATGGTGTAGTCTGATTCTATATTGTCGAGGCATACTTCATTAAGTCGATTAGCTGGAAAAGTAAAGTTGTGGTCATATAAGCACATCTCTGGAGCAACCTGTCCACAAACAATAGGTGCTAAGGCCATACCTCGCTCTACAATCTTTGCATTTTGCGCGCTGTCCGTCCAATACGCTAATCCTGTTTTGTAATAGCGCATGACAAGTTCCACATAGATTTTATCCATGCAGACAATTTCTGAATTTGCGTATTTATTAAGGACTTGTACCAGAACATATTGAAAAACGTCATCATTAGCTCTAGACAATTCCACGAGGTTAACTGCAGCCTTCATCAAGGAATCGGGGACTTGCTCAGTCGCCTTGTCCAAATAATTCATCATTTTGTTGTGAAAGACCGGAGTACGGATGATTCCTGGATCTGAAAAGTCAATATAATCTAAGAAGTGGTCATGATAGTATTGGAACTTTATTCGATTATCTGCTTCGCTAAGCCAATCTGGAATTTCTGTTTCCTGCATTACACCGAGCAGGGTAGCATAAAATAGGGTAGAGTGCTCACGCATAAGCGCTGCACGTGAGGCTTTAATGGTCTGGCTTAGTACTTCGATTTGATCTCGAAGGACTTTCTTTTGTTCTGCATCGGCTCCTTGGATTTGGGCGTTGAGTGCATTGGCCTGCTTACTAAGCGCAGCCATTTGATCCATGTCTTGATAGAATACATCATTTTCTGCACTTCCTTGGAAGGCGAGGTTATCGACGACATTGTCTGCCGAAGTCCGAATGTCAAAGGATTCATTACCGGATACGATAAACTCAAAATAGATATTGCCTAGTTCTGGGAAGACTGCCAGATAGACTCCCCTTGGAATGTCTTCAATGTGATTCCATACGGCGCGACCTCTGCCATCTGTAAACAAACTGTCTTCGATATAGTGTTTGCCCTGTTGATGATAGGCTAATGTGATTTTTTCATTGGGATAACCATCAATTTGAAAGGATATATCATGACTCTTCTGACGTTTTTGTGCCTGGCTAAACAGCGGTAGAGTACAGAGTACAACAAGTACAAGTCTTTTAAACAATAGTTTGGAGCGAGGGTGCATAGGTCTACGATTTAAGCTTATTTGTTTCTTCCATTAGATTTTGACAGAAGGTCTTCATCATATTTTGTGCCAAAGGATTTTTTGTGGCATCCACATAGGATTTTGTGAGGTTTAATAGGTTGCGCACATAATGCATATTCATCTCGTCAACCGTCATTGAATTTGTCCATAGATTAATGCTTAGAGAGTTGTTTTCAACGGGATCCCAAATGCCTAAGTTAAAGGCCTTACAGTCTTTGACTCCTTGTGCTGAGTTGGCGCTCGCTGACCATTTTAAATCAACGGGTAAGTTGTCTTCATTGAGACCAACTTTGATCTTGACTTCTTCCCAATTTTTAACCTCTTTTTTCATAAGGGAAAGGTACGCAAGTCGAAGGTAATAGTGTGAAGATTCAAAGCGAATCCTAAGAACAATGTATTATTTAATCGATTGGACTCCTTCAATCCAGTCCTTTTGAATCGTTTCTCCTTGATCCCTGAGGTACCATTGAGTTGCCCTTTTGAGTTTTTCTTCTTTCGTTATCCCTTTGCTAAGCCACTCCTTTACTAGGCTCTGCAGGGTAGATGGCCTTGGCCCCCATGTCCACAAAATACCTTCGGTATCATCGGCAATTAGGACTTTGGGGATGGCTCTAGCTTCATGGGTTAAATGGTTATTCATAATTTCTGGGGAAGCATCCCTGTAGATCATTCTCAATTCAATAAGACCGGGGTTCACTTCGGCAAAACATTCTAATGCAGGAAGAGTAAAGGCAGCATCTCCACACCAAGGTTCCGTAATACAATAGATTGTGAGGCTTTGATCAAGAGCTATAAGTAGATTGTATAGCTTTTTATTGAGACGAAATCGACTGCCAAAGCGCTGCATGCGTTCGTAGTTAGCCCGCGTATAGTCCAACCAATAAGGACTGTCGTAGAATGATTTTTCACTCTTGCCTTCTACGATCGATTTAAAATCTTGTAGATAGGCATCATAGCTAATGCTGTGTTTTCGGAGTGTGCCCATTGGTATATATTTATATGGTAGCGTAACCATCGATTCCCTCTTCTAGTTCTTGAAAAGGGCTATGGTTTTTAAGCTGTTTATGTAGTGCTCGAAAATCCTTGGGCCAAGGAGCAGTAATAGTTATCGAATCTGAGTTCATCGGGTGGGATAGGGTAATGCTGTGGGCATGTAAAGTCAAGCGTTGGATGAACGGCCGTTCATCGCGCTTTCCCTTGTAATTTGATTTAACACTAGATAGATAAAATGAATCTTTTGGGCCATAGAGCTCATCAACAAGCAGGGGAGTCCCTAGAGCTTTAGCATGGACACGAATTTGATGACTTCGCCCTGTTTTGGGTTGGAAGGCAATGAGTGTTATCTGTCCGTAGCGTGCCAGGCAATGATAATCGGTATGAGCTTTCTGGCCATTGGAATCGATCTTGTAGACATTACCCTTTGAGGATCTTTCTGCTATTCGAAAATCGATGTAACCCTTAGCTTGTTTCGGAAAGCCATGGACAAAGGCATGGTAGGTTTTTCCCACACTACGGTGCTGAAATTGCAGGCTAAGATGACGATGACTTTCGGCGTCTTTGGCGAACACAATGACACCTGAGGTTCCTCGATCTAGCCTATGTACACTGTAGACGGATTCATATCGCTGGTCAGCCCATGTTTTTACATCCTTAACCACAATTTGGCCTTGAGGGAAACGCCCGGGTACTGTGAGCCAGGTAGCTGGCTTATTCAAGACAAGAATAGCGTCATCTTCAAAGAGCACAGAAGGAGTGATGGCTTTCATTGTGAGACTATATTTCGTATTTGCTGAGTTTTTGCAGGAATTCTCCATGGGGCATTTCCATTACGTCTCCAGATTGAAGGCCGTCAATATCGAAAGGCCCAATGCTCCAACGCACAAGGCGTAGTGCTGGAAATCCGACGGCAGCACACATTCTTCGTACTTGTCTATTTTTTCCTTCTCGTATAGTTACCTCAATCCACGAGGTAGGGATGTTCGCTCGAAATCGAACTGGAGGATTCCTTTCCCATAGATTAACGTTGTCAAGACGTTTTACTTGAGCAGGTAGCGTCGTTACGGCTTTTCCTTTGATCGAAAAGGTAACCCCTAAATTGAAGCTTCGAATCGCATCATCGCTAAACTCTCCCTCAACTTGACACCAATAGGTCTTAGCAATATGATTTCTTGGATGTAAAATGCGTTGATTGAGGGAAGGATCATTAGTGAGCAGGAGTAGACCTTCTGAGTCTCTATCGAGCCGCCCAAGGGAATAAACATCTTTTGGTACATAAAGCAACTCCTTAAGGCCTGGGTGATTTCCCTCTGAGGTAAACTGACTCAAATAGCCATAGGGCTTATTGAGTAGATAGGTTTTGTAATGCCTTGTGGTGACCCCTTTGCCGCGGCTTCGGCGATCTCTGTTGTCTCTAAACGGTTTACGCATAACACGAAGGTAGGAAGATTCATAAGTCTCTCTAGCATAGTTTGCGTCGAGCGCTTATTGTTCCATTAATGCATCATAGGCTTCTTGGATTGCTCGAAACTTTTCTGCATCAGACTTACCGCCATTTCGGTCTGGGTGATATTGCAGGACGAGTTTTCTGTACGCCTTCCTTATCTGGGTTTTATCAGCATTAGGTGGTATGCCCAAGACGGCGTAATAACGCGCATTATTGGTCTGGTTTTGAACACTCTTTGTATAGATGAAGGGACGTTGACTTTGCTGAAATCCTCTTTTGGCTTCCTCTGGACTAAGGCCAAGTCCTCTGCCTATTAACAATGTTTTTTGCAGCTCAGTTTGCGTTAATGTTGGTTGTATTTTTCGAACTCTGCAAAACATCAAGTACACTTGAAGCCTTGAGTTTGGGTTGAGTAGGGAGACCAGTTTTTCTGCTGCATGGGCAATGCGCGATGCGGTAGGATTTGTTTGTCGAGAAAGAAGGTATAAAGCATCTCCTTCTTGAATTCCATAGCGTTTGCGAAACTCCTGCCGTATATACCGCCATTGTTGTTGTTGGATTTCCGTGGAGTGTGTGATGGCAGCATGAAGCAACACGGCAATTTCTTGCAGGGCAATGCGGTAGTCCTGACCTTGTTGGTCATCAGAAGGGTTACCATTGGGTAACCAATGTTTTTCTAGGTAGTGTCCAGCAGCAAAGGACATAAAGGCTAATCCAGGCCCTCCAAACTGCCATCCTACAGCAAAACAAAGCCATTTGAGCCAACCACTGCCTACCATTTAAGCCAGCTTCCTAGGTAGAGATTTTGTCCTTGGCCGATCACGCCAGTAATCGTGTAATATCCTTGCGCTAGATTACTTGTGTTCAGGGTATGGTTAAAGGAGACCGTATTGGATACGTCTTTTGTATACACGACCTGTCCTAAATGATCGATAATATGGATCGTGGAAAGGGATTTCTTGCTTTGTATAGTAATAACTTCTCGCCCAGGATTCGGATAGATATAGGCCGATGCGCGGTATACATCTTCTACAGAGGTGCAGGGCACAACATTGACATATACTTCGGCTGTATCGCAGTCTGATGAATCAAGAGGAGAGCACTTGGCATAGGTGAATACTTCTGTTCCAATAAACGTGGCATTTGAACTAATGGCTATTTTGCCATCCTGGAGTACTTGAGCGACTACATTTACTGGACTGTCAAGGAGTATTGGAATGAGTTCGCAGTTCGAATCATTGATACCTACCTCATAAACTTCTACGTCATCGAGGCAAAGATTTACAGATACATCTCCTGCTTGACAAGAGGGAATGGGCGAAACTTGGAGAGCAACCTCTGCGGTATCGCATTGGTTGGCCATATCACAAACAGCATATTCTAAGAAATCACTTCCTAGATATCCCTGATTGGAGGTGTACACCACTTGACTACCCAATATTGAAGCGCTTCCTGATGAAGGAGGTGTTATAATATTAACGGTATAGGCTCCCGATGAACACAGAACATCATTTACTAAGACATTAATAGTGTCTTCTATTTCGCTGTAAACGGTTTGCTGATCGTCGTTAGCGATAGGGGGTAGGTCACCTGTATACATGGCAATATCGAGCTGATCGATGATTAAGGTTGACCCATTATTTCCCGTGAAATCACTATTTAGCTGAAAATTTCCGCCTTCTAATGTGAGATCGAGGTTTGAAGCGCATATAAAAACGACCATGCTATCTACCGCATCACAACTGATATAGGTAAGGTCACCACCAATTTCTCCCCAAAGGTTGGATGGAGTAGATCCAATTTTTTGAAGACTGTAACCAATAATTTGATTATTTCTCTTAGCTGCAATGGCGACAATGGCCGAATCCCTAGAGACTCCTTGATATTCATAGCGCATAGACCACGACTTAGGGCGGTTATTCACAGGAACTCCTGTATTAGGATAGGTAAAGGGATTGAATACATCAAGACTTCCGAGGGCAATGAAGTCCTCAATGAGTCCGAGGTCAATATCAAAAACACCATTGACCATCATCCCGGGTGCAACATTGGAAATGGTTTGAGGACCAAAGGCCGTTTCCACCGTAATGTCAAGGGCTCGAGAAGAGATACTGACTCCGGTATCACTGAGAAAGCCTGGTAATTTCGGACGCACTAAGGTGTCATTTCCAAGACTATCTGCTGTGGAAAGTTGATTAATGGTCGACCATCCGGTGGGGTCGGCATATTCAGCCCTTCCTATTATTGCGTAAGGTACACCAAGTATGGTACCGCTTTGATTGATGACATTAACCCGGTCATCCCATGCTTCAAAATCATAGAATATATTACTCTGGGCAATGCATGATATACCATGAGCTAAAAGGAATACAACAAGGAGTTGATGTCGAAAAGGGAAAGGCTGAAAACGTATCATAAGCGAAAGATAGAGAATGCAAGATGATATACTTGTTAACTATGCGATGAGATATGTGGATATAAATTTACCTTCTCTTGACGAACAATACAGCTGCTTGATGCATTATTGCATATAAATTAACAAATACACAAATCATGGCAATAGTAGGAAAAAAAGCGCCTCATTTTTCTTGTAAGGCAGTAGCGGATGGAGGAGACTTTATTGAAAATTTTTCTCTTGAACAGTTTATCGGAAAAAAGAATGTGATATTCTTTTTCTATCCATTGGATTTTACCTTTGTTTGTCCAACAGAAATCCTGGCATTCCAAGAGCGTTTAGCGGATTTCGAAGCGCGAGAAACAGCTGTAGTTGGATGCTCTGTGGATTCTCATCAAAGTCACTGGGCTTGGTTAAATACTCCTAAAGATCAAGGAGGAATTCAGGGTGTGACCTATCCGATTGTATCGGATTTATCGAAAACCATCTCTATGAATTACGGTGTACTTGCTGGCGATTATGACATGGATGAAGAGGGGAACTGGACCTTTGAAGGGGTACCTCAATCGTATCGCGGATTATTTTTAATCGATAAGGAAGGGGTTGTTCGTCATGAATTGGTCAATGATTTTCCTCTTGGCCGGAGTATCGATGAAGCACTGCGTCTCGTTGATGCTTTGCGTTTTCATGAAGAGCATGGTGAAGTGTGCCCTGCGAACTGGGAAGAAGGAAAGGATACAATGAAAGAGACCCACGAAAGTGTGGCAGACTATTTAAGCAAGCACTAGTATTTTTGCAATTTTAAACAGTACAGCCCAACTTCTGTTGGGCTTTTTTATTGGTTGATTACTTTTTTCCTAAACTGTAGCGCAGGCCAAGTTGAAAAGTTGCCGTGTGGTATGGGTCTTTAAATGAAAGACGCTCAAGGGCTTCATCTCTTCGTTCGACACTGTAGCTTGAATTGCTGTTTTGGTCCAGCGTATTTTGATAAGAGATCTCTCGTATAATCATGGGTAGGTCGGCTTCAGTGTAGACATCTTTTAATGTGGTGTATCCCAGCGCTCTTCCGAATTCAATCTGTGCTGGAGTGCCTTGTAAAGTGGCCTGAGTAATGGTTGTTTTTAAGGAGGGTACAGCAAGTGCTATAAAGTCTACTTGGGCTAAAATTCCAATTCTTGGAGATAATGCGTAGTCAAATCCTGCCTTACTCTTAAAGCCAAGGCTCAAACCACCTCTTGTTTTTGCTTGAATATCCACGTCAATAATGATACTCGTTCCAAGGGCCTCGGTATCTTCGTTAAGGCCTTGAAGTGCTGGGTCAATTAGCGGTAAGTATGTTTCTGCTAATAAGCCCGTTTCGTCATATAGATCAAGCTCCACCCAAGTCTGTCCAAAAACGGGTAGATAAGGCCCAAAGCTGATGTAAGGCCTGAACTTTCCAAGATTCGTAGATATTTCTACATAGGGAGATAGGCTTACCATTTGTGTGTAACTATCTTGCCTTCCTCGGTATTCTATAAATCCAGTATCAATGACTCGTTCTGCATTAAACACTTTAGAAGACCGTAATGCATTGCATTCTAACCCTAAGGATAGACCCGGTACTTTTTTCAAGGGCCAGCTCATATTAAGAGAAAACATAGCCCCAGCACCTCGACTCCCTCTCTCTTCCTTAAAAGTGTATCCACTTTGGTTTTGAATGTAGGTAAAGCGTGTTATCTCATCAATTGGGGATCCAATGTTGCTTTGTAAGGCCGGAATTCCATATCCAGCAAGAAATTGGAGTCTAGGTTTGCTTTGATGATTATCCGTTTGGCTGTGAATCGGCGACCACACAGCCTGTATCGCAAGGAAAAAGACAAATCGTAGTAGTTTTGGACGCATAAGTGGCATTAACTTTGATTTAGAAAGCATGTTCTTCGATAAAATACAAGAAAAATTGATGAGGTCAAGCAAAATTTATAGATCAATGCAATACATTCTCGTATTGTTTGCTACCCTGTTTGTTTTCCCATTGTATGCTCAACAAGTTAGTCGGGACAGCCCAATTGTATTACACGACAAAGAATGTCCAATAATCCAAAAAGATTGTTCCATGGATTATCAATACTTAGCGCACTGTGTGATGATTGAAATCAATCATATGCGAAGAAGGGAAGGTCTTGATACACTTCGCTATTCACCAACCCTAACAGTCCGTGTTGCCGATAGTTTATTACGCGTAAGCGCCAAAAGAGGAAAGTCATACACCATAGAGACGTTGCCTAATATTATCCGTTATGCCAAACCTCGCTTCCAACGTGCTTTGCAAAGAGAAACAGGTAATCAGGCAGCGGATGTTCAATCGTTCTTTTACAAAACAAGGAATGAATATGGCCATCAGATTAATCACGAATACGTGGCGGCACCAAATAATCAAGAGGAGCTAGTGGTCATGAAAACGGTGGATATATCATCATATCGAACCACCGCAAAGGGAATTGTGGATGAATGGAAAAAAAATCAAGCCGCCCTGAAGCTCTTGTTGTCTTCGTCAAATCGTGGATTGCGCTTTGGCCTTGGTATTCGCATGATTAACGACGCGAAGGTCATTGGGTATGCATCCATGGGGCAGAGTGGTTATCAAATGGTGTCGGGTATTGTCGGGATGAAGGGGCAGTATGAGGCCCTCTTTGCGACGAAATTCGATATTATACTTTTGGTGGAAAAGCCTTAACCAAGTCTCAGAACGATAAGGAGACTACTTTCTAAGATTTTTACGCCATTTCCCAAGCATAAAACCAAAAAGGCTTCCAAGAAGACCGTGGAGTCCACCAAGAATGGCAGTGAGTAAGAATGGATTTAGCGGTAAGATCTTCCCTTCCACAAATCGATGATAAAGGATGTGCTGATTTTGTGCTGACATGATGAAACTGATACCTGCCCACAGCGCAGCACCAAGTAGTAGTCCCAAAAGCAATTCCTGCCATAAGGGTTTTACGAACAGAAGTGCACCAAAAGCAAAAACAACAGCTAGACCCCACCAGGGAAGATAACCAATGGCTAAGGCACTCCCTGTGATGTAGAAGAAAACCATGATGAGTATGTTTTTATTTTTTTTCATGGCAGTAATACGGTCTTCTTAAATGCTTTGTCCTCTTGAAAAAAGGACGAACTTTCCATAACAAAGGAGTGATACGTTTTATTTAACCAATCATCGACAAATTCCATGTATCGTGCACTTCCAGGATTTCCTGATTGCCCTCCAGGATAATGCCCATGCCCTTGTATTTTTTCTCCTGAAAAATCTAAAATCATACGCCATGAAGGGCCCGTTGATGTCTTGCTTGCATTGAGAATATGCTCTCCGCCACCAGCAGAAGGTAAGCCATAGCTAAATCCATCAATACGCAATAAATGATTGATGGTTGAGCCTTTAAACTGTCCCCATTGAGAGGAGTCCGCATCCCAGTCTTGAACGGTGCAGAGCACATCAAATGTGGTATTCAGTAGCTTTTTCTGAGCAGCCAGAACATCTCCTTCTAAAAAAGGATGACGAATACTATCCTTAAGCTGGAAGTAGGTCTGATAATCATTAGGCTTTACCCATATGCTGTCAAATTTGTCATTCTTGTACAGGGAGTCTGTATATAGTGTGTACCAAAGGTGAAATTGACTAGGAGCAACTTTTTCTGCATCGGCCATGAAATCCCATGCCTGCATAGATCGAGCGACAGGATTTACCAATTTATCGGTATCCAAGTAGGACAACATGAGCGGTAGCATTTCCGAGGCAAATAGATCATAATTGTCGTACTGCATGCTGACCATGTCCTCGATACTTGCTTTATGCAAGTTGTCCAACAAGCTATTTAGGCGCCGATTGCGATAGTGTTCAAATTCTCCATGCGTGTAATATGGGTAATCTGGGCTCACGGCATGTTGGTTAGCTGATGAGGCATACTGCGACGCAGGGTTGTACAGAGTAGGCATATCCTCAAATGGAATACTTTCTTTCCAATCAAAACGCGAAGAGGTGCCATCCATAACAAAATACCCTTGCCCCTCCTCTAATATGGCGAAATCACCCTGCTGACGTAATCCAATATCACCCTGAAGCGAGGCAAAAATGAAGTTTTGGGCAGGACAGCTGTAATAGCTTAGAGCATTCAGAAAGTCGCCCCAGTTCTTGGCTTTATTTATCTGATAAAATGCATAAAACTCTTCGGTTGGGTCATGCGCTCTCCATCGCAAGGCCAAGTCACCGGAGAATTGCTCTGACGGGAAGGTAGACATTTCATAAACCATAGGTCCGTGATGGGAATAGGGAATGTTTAGAATGACATCTTCACCACCTCGGCAATGAATTACTTCTTTGCGATAGGTTAGGTCTTTCCATACCGAATCATGGTAGTATTGTGTCCGATTATCGTTGATTGTTAACTGATACCAATCCTTCACATCTCGGCCCGCATTAGTAACACCCCATCCAATGGAATCATTACATCCTATAATGATTCCTGGAGCCCCTGGAAAACTTACCCCATACGCGTTGTATCCAGGACAACTAATTTGCATTTCCACCCAGATACAAGGTGCATTGAAACTCAAGTGAGGATCGTTGGCAAGTAAGGGCATTCCTGATTTGCTGCGCTCTTTGTGGATTACCCAATTGTTGCTGCCAATGTTTTTATCCGGTGGACTATTCAAACGATGAGGCATAGCTAAATCCAAAGACGCCGGATGGGCGTTTTGTTGAGGACTATTATGATTTGTGGAATCACTCCTAGGGTAAGTTGAAGAAGGGAAGATGGGCTCCATTGGGTGATAATATTCTCCATAAAGTGTAAAGAACATCTCTTCGCCAAGCGCATTTTTTAGATTGGTGTATTCTAAATCGAATTCTCGATCAGTCAAGTCCTTACTCATAGCCATTAACAATAAGCAGGAATTGAGGTTGGTCCAAGGGCTGGGTTGGTAATCGAGTAACTTATACTCCAAAGGATAGTCTTCGTACTTCAGGGAATTGATGTAGGTGTTAACTCCGTTGGTATATGCATCGAGTAAGGCAAGGGCTTCTGGGTTTTTTTTAATGGCTTGAAGTTTGTTTTCAGCACCATAGATCATACCCATTCTGCGTTGATTGATGTCAAACTCTAGAATCTTATCTCGAAGATTAGGGTCGTCGCCAAGGATTTCTGAGAGTCGACCGGCCGCTGCAAAAATGGTGAATTCCATTTGCCAAAGGCGGAGCGAGGCCTCTACATACCCTTGAGCAAAGAACATATCGTGCTCATTTTGGGCAAAAATGTGTGGGATGTATTGGTCATCCCAATAGACCGATACTTCGCCACGAAGTCCTTTGGCCTGGGTTACAGGTTCCATGGGTAAAGCATCAAGGATTTCCGCCTGTTGCCAAATACCAGAAGTGGGGTAAAGAAGATTGCCTAAAGGGGGGATCGGACCATCATTAAGGGTGATTCGATGGGACCCTAAGTAACTGAGGGCTACAAAACATGCTCCACATAGAACGGTTAAAACAAATTGTAAAGCTTTATTTTGCAAAGGTTAAATCGTTTATTCAATTGCTCACGAATATAGGTAATGCGTCATAACTCGTCGTTGGAAAGAGAACGCAAGTTCTTGCTTTTTTCGCTTCTTCAGTCCCTCGTTTTTTCGTTGGTTTTTTGGCTGATCTATGCGATGAATAGTGAGGATACCATCGCGTCGTTTCATCGTTATGGCTTAATCCCTTATCAAGATGCTGAATATTGGCGTTGGATTACGATGCACTTCATACACAGTGACCTCAGCCATATATGGAACAATACTTTACTGCTCGTACCGCTAGTCTTTGGCATTCGGATGCAGAACAGAAAGGTTTTTGTTCTATTGCTTGTGAGTGTTGTGTTTGGAAGTGCGGCCTTCATTTATTGGGTCGGCAGTCCTCAGTCAATACATGGTGGAGCAAGTACACTTGTCTATGGCTTTTCGTTCTATCTTTTCAGTCATGGTGTTTTGAGCCGGAGGCCAGAAGCCATAGGAATGGCACTTACCGTGATATTAATAGCTTCAGGCTTGTTTTGGGGTTTGTTTCCCAATGCAGTTGCTCAAGTTTCATGGGAAGGGCATGTCGGCGGAGCGCTTAGTGGCTTCATTGTGGCACTAGTCTATTATGTTTTGTTTAAGCCTTTGCCGAGTAAATTTGACCAAGTTCACCCCGAATCCATCCACTTTTTTGAAGAAAATCCGTTAACATAAGCGGTGAGAGTGTTATCTTTTCGACATGTTAAGAAATTGTAAGATTAGGTTTACAGCATTTCTAAGTGCTGCTATGATGCTGACCTCGATTGAAGGTCAGGCTCAGGTAAGCGTTGGAGGTACTCCATTGTCTTGGACGAACGTGCTTACGGCAAGTAATACAGCAATCGTTTTGCCTGCAGTTGATGAAGTAGCCCTTTTGTTAGAAGACGAAGCTCGTCTCATGAATGGAGAAAAGACAACTCGTTTTGGATATAACCATGACGTTACAATTGACGTAATATCCTCTTGCGAATGGCAAACTACCTCTTCGCACGAGATTGGTCGGTTAGCTATTCAAAGTGATAGAGCGCGAAGTATTAACCTTATTTTCAATGACTTTTATCTTGAAGATGATGTTTCCCTCTTTCTGTACAATGAATCAAAGGAGGATGTCATAGGAGCTTTTACGTCGGCAAATAACAAAGCCTACAGAACATTTAGCACCCTTCCTTTACCAGGCGATGTACTCATTTTAGAGATCAATGCTCCATTGGGTAGTCGAACAGACGTAACTGCCATGCAATTAGAAACGGTTACGCATGCTTACAAAGACCTATTTACTCAATCACTTGACAAAGGGCTTGGTCAGTCAGGTTCTTGTAATGTAAATGTTAATTGTCCTGAAGCAGCAGGCTGGGAGGATCAGCGTCGTTCCGTAGCGAGGATTGTAGTGAATGGAAATGACCACTGTACAGGAGCCTTAATCAATAATACGGGCAATGATGCAACACCCTATTTCTTAACGGCTAATCACTGCCTAACTGGGAATGTCTCAAACTGGGTTTTTTGGTTTAATTGGGAGAGCCCAACGTGCAATCCAACACAGAATTCTTCATATGACGGTGTTTCAGGTTCTACTTTACTTGCAAGTTGTTCAAGTTCGGATTTTGCCCTGCTTGAGTTGAGCCAGGAGGTACCCTTGGAATATAATCCATACTACGCGGGTTGGTCTGCGGTGAATACTGCGCCAACATCTGCTGTGGGCATCCACCATCCTTCGGGTGACATCAAAAAGTGGTCCTATGATGGTGATGCGTCAGTGTCCTCTGAGTGGGGAGGTTGGGGTAATAGCGGTACAAATACTCACTGGGAGGTTCTTGATTGGGATATTGGAACAACAGAAGGTGGTTCGTCGGGTAGTCCGTTGTTTGATCAGAATAAACGCATTGTAGGCCAATTACATGGTGGCGCTGCACTATGTGGAAATGATTTCTCTGATCTCTATGGAAAAGTGGCCTATTCATGGGATTGTCAAAGTCAAAATTCAGGACGATTAGATATTTATCTAGATCCGAATAATTCTGGATTAACCTTACTGGACGGCTTCGATCCGAATTCAGATGTTTATGCCAACGATGCTATGGCTGGAGAAGTTCTCGGTTTTGAGGATTCCTGTGCATCAGGTGCTATCGCACAATTAGTGTTAGTCAATGCAGGAACTGATCCTCTAACCAGCGCTGATATTCTTTATGGTCTCAATGGTTCGGTCCAACAAACCTTGATTTGGACTGGAAATCTTGCACCAGGAAGTTCTGAGGTTGTTGATCTTGAGCTGGTATCACTCAATCCTGGTTCGCTACTCTATGAGGCACGTGTCAGTAACCCCAATGGAGTAACGGATGAAAATTCAGCAAACAACTTAGCCTTTGTAAATCAAACCATCTTAGGATCAGCAGGATGTACTTCGACGTCAATCCTTGACTTAGACGAAGGTGGAATATTCCTTGCTCCAAACCCTGTTGATCACATGTTGTCGTTGTCGCGAGTTCATGCGGAGCATTCCGTGGTGCGCGTATATAATGCCAAGGGACAATTGATGGCACAAAGGGAATGGTTAGGTAATACGCTTTCCCTTGACGTATCTCAATGGACAAATGGTGTGTACGTCATGCAGTCTCAATCCGTCGTGACAGGAAAAGAAAGTCGAATTTCCTTTGTAAAACAATAGAGAAGCGCCATAATGGCACCTTAGTCGCCTTGGAATAGCTTTTGCTAGGTTAGCCACATGTTTCCTGGTGATTTAAACTTCTCTCAAAAGGCAATGGCTGCTATTGCAGGTGCACAGCAGGTGGCTGCCTCAAAACGTCATAAGCAAATCAATACCTGTCATTTGCTCCATGGAATATTGGATGTCAATGACGAGGTGCTAAACTATGCATTGGCTACCAAGCGTGTAAATGATCAAGCGCTCAAGGAGGGTTTGCCGAATCTCTTTAATGCAGAAGCTTCCTCAGAAAAGGAAAGCGCTTTTCAAATGCCATCGCCGGCCTTAGGTCAGACGATTCTCAGAGCCAAATCGATTTCAGAAAGAACTACGGATTCGCTGATTGAAGTTCACCATTTGTTTTTGGCACTTATGGAAAACAACGATGGTGTGACGAAAATGCTTAAGGAAGTTGATCTTTTGGCAGATGATGTGCGCAAAGCGGTCAATGCACTAAATGAATCGGATAAAAAGGATAAATCTTCCCCAAAGGATGACCCTGCCACCCCAATCTATGCCAACCTAGACAAATATGCTGATAACCTGAACGTGCTAGCTTCAGACGGAAAACTTGATCCGGTCATTGGACGAGAAGATGAGATTCGAAGCGTACTCAATGTGTTAGCGCGAAGAACGAAAAACAACCCCTTATTGGTTGGTGAGGCTGGGGTTGGGAAGACGGCAATTGCTGAAGCAATTGCCTTGCGTTTAGCCCATGGCGATGTGCCAAGAACCTTGGATAAAAAGATACTCTATCGTCTTGATCTGGCCACCATTATGGCCGGAACAAAATACCGCGGTGAGTTCGAAGAGCGTATCAAAATGATTCTTAATGATATCCGGCGAGCTGCTGGAGAAATCATACTTTTTGTTGATGAAATGCACATGCTAATGGGTGCGGGAAAGGTAGAAGGAGGAAGCATGGATGCCGCAAATCTTCTAAAACCAGCTCTTGCACGAGGGGACTTGCGCTTAATCGGTGCGACGACCTCTCAGGAATATGAAAAGCATATTGTGCAAGACAAAGCTATGGAGCGGAGGTTTCAAGTGATTTTGGTCGATGAGCCCAGCAAGGAAGATGCCGTTTCGATCCTTCGAGGGTTAAAAGATCGGTATGAAAACCATCATAAGGTGCAATATTTAGATGATGCTCTTGTGGCTGCAGTAGATCTTTCTGTTCGGTACTTGCCCCATCGTCAGTTACCGGATAAGGCAATTGACTTGCTAGACGAGGCGGGAGCTAGACTCCGCCTAGAATTGGATTCTATGCCTGAAGAAATTGAGCACTTGTCGCGTCGTATAAAACAACTTGAAATTGAGAAGGCCGGCCAAGAAAAAGATGGTAGTTCTGCTTCTTTAAAGGCTATCAATGCTTCTCTTAAAGAAAAACAAAAGGAACTTAAAGAATTATCGGCCCTTTGGAAACGTGAAAAAGAATGGTTGGATGCTATCCAAGTGGGGCGTGCAAATCTTGAGGAGGCGAAGCTGGAAGCAGATAAGGCAGAAAGACAAGGCGAGTTCGCAAGAGTGGCAGAAATACGATATGGTGAAATGGCAGCAATACAACAACGTATTGATGATGCAGAGCGCATGCTCCATGATATTCCAGATTCGGAGCGGATGTTAAAGGAAGTCGTTGATGCGGAAGCCGTTACAGAGATCATAGCGAAATGGACAGGTATTCCTCTCAAAAAAATGATTCGCACGGAGCTCGACACCTTGATGCATTTGGAATCGATTTTAGAAGATCGAGTCAAAGGGCAGCATCAAGCGTTATCGGCTTTATCCAATGCAATACGAAGAAACCGTGCAGGTCTAAATGACATCAATCGCCCTATTGGTACCTTCTTGTTTGTTGGAGGATCTGGTGTAGGTAAAACTGAAACGGCAAAGGCTCTTGCTTCTACCTTGTTTAGCAGTGAAGAATCTTTATTGACCATTGATATGTCCGAATATCAAGAGGCGCACAGTGTTTCACGGCTTATTGGGTCTCCTCCGGGATATGTGGGGCATGATGATGGCGGATTACTTACCAAGCCAGTAAAACAAAGGCCGTATTCCGTGGTGCTGCTCGATGAAATTGATAAGGCTCATCCCGATGTGCTCAATATTCTTTTACAAGTAATGGAAGAAGGGCGTCTCACGGATAGCAGGGGAGAGGAAGTAAACTTCAAAAACACGGTACTTGTCATGACAGCCAATATTGGCGCAAAGGCACTTAGTGATCACTATGCCAATGCAGCGTTGGATACGGAGGAGAGCTTTAAAAAGGCACAAGATATTGTGCTTTATGCCATTGAAAATCAATTAAGACCGGAGTTTGTCAATCGTATTGATGAGGTCATTGTTTTTCGACAATTGGATCAAGACCCGTTGCTATCGATCGCACAGGGCATGTTTGATGAAATTGCCACTAGGGCTAAGAGTAAGGGGTATCAGATATCCATTACTGAGGAGGCCTTAAAATGTTTAGCAGAAGCTGGAATGGATCCGCTCTATGGCGCACGACCTTTACGTCGTCTTTTACAACGCTCGGTTACCGATGAATTAGCCCTTAAAATTATGGCTAGAGAAGAGGATGTTCACTTCGAATGGATTGTGGATGCCTTTGACGGAAAACTAATTCTTCGCCAAGACAATGTACAAGATGACGTAATTAGCTCGTTGGGTCTCTAGAAAGTGTCGAAAGAATTTCTCACCTTTATAAAGAATAACAAGCTTGGCAAACTCCCAAAACAAATCATCTTCTAAGAAGAATAATCTTGAATCAAGTAAGCACCATGTGCTTTCGGAAGGGGTATACGATCGCCTACCGATTCTCCCATTAAAGCGCGCTGTCATGTTTCCAAAGGTCTCCTTGCCAATTGCTATGACAAGGCAAAAGTCTATTGAAGCGTGTCAAGCAGCCTATCGAAAAGACAAGTGGATTTTGGCGCTCACTCAGCGCGAGGAAACGGATGCTGAACCGGATGTAAATCAACTTTTCGAAGTAGGGACTCTGTGTTCAATCGATAAAATTGTTCGCCTACCTCAAGGTGGTATGAATGCTATAATACGTGGTCATCAGCGCGTCAAATTAAATCGTATTCATAGCAATACGCTTTACTATGAAGGAAAAATAGAGGCGTACGAGGAGGAAAATACCATGGATGACAAATCCTTTATGGCCCTGATGGAAGAGGTCAGGGACTCCACGCTCGAATTGATGCATAGCAGCAATGATATCAAAGCCGAGGCCTTGTATACGCTGAAAAACATTAACGACCCACTTCATCTTTTAAACTTTGTGGTGGTTTCTCTTCCTATGCCAAGCAATGAAAAGCAAGAACTTCTCAGGGAATCTACTATCGTAAAGCGATTGGAAGCAATCCAAGAGCGTTTGAGTAATGAGTTGCAAATCATTGAGCTAAAGCGAATGATTCATGAAAAGACAAGGGAAGACATTGAACAACAACAGCGCAACTTCTTTTTAACACAACAATTGAAAACGATTCAAGAGGAGTTAGGGACGGGTCAAAATCACGATGTAGAACGTTTTAAAGAAGATTTAGCTGGTTTAGAGATTACTGATCAACAACTCAAGGCTCACTTCGATAGAGAGCTTCAAAAGCTCGAACGAATGCATACCGGGTCTCCGGAATATGGAAGTCAAACGGCCTATTTAGAATTCGCACTAAAACTTCCTTGGAATCAATCCACAAAGGACTCTTTTGATTTAAAACATACGCGTCAAGTTCTCGACAAGCATCATTTTGGCTTAAAGCACGTCAAAGAACGGATTGTTGAGTATCTGGCTGTGCTTAAGCTAAAACAGGATGCTAAAGCGCCAATCCTATGCTTAGTGGGCCCACCAGGTGTTGGAAAAACATCATTAGGCCAATCTATTGCCGAAGCTCTTGGTCGATCCTATACGCGAATGGCCTTCGGAGGTTTACATGATGAAGCAGAAATACGGGGACACCGTAAAACATACATCGGAGCGAAACCTGGAAGAATTCTCCAATCACTCAAACGTGCAGAATGCAATAATCCAGTGTTCGTACTTGATGAGATCGACAAAATTGGTAAGGACTTTCGCGGTGATCCGTCGTCAGCCTTGCTTGAAATGTTGGATCCTGAGCAGAATGTCAAGTTCTACGACAATTATCTGGAATACGAATTTGACCTCTCCAATGTGTTTTTTATTGCCACAGCAAATGATTTGAGTTCAATTCCACTTGCTCTGCGAGATCGTCTAGAAATCATCGAGGTTCAGGGGTATTCCATTGAGGAAAAACTTGAAATTGCCACGCAACACTTGATCCCTCAGCAACGGGAAAACCATGGTTTGTCGGGTAAACAGATAAAAATAGACCGTAAGATCTTGCCGGACCTTATCCAAGGGTATACAAGAGAGTCTGGAGTGCGTCAACTCAATCGAGTAATTGGTTCGCTCATGCGCTCAAAGGCAAAAGACATTGTAGAAGAATTACCATCTAAATGCTTGATTCGAAAGCCTTACCTCGTTGAGCGATTAGGACCACCTAAGTTCGCTCATGAGACGGCACTAACTCAAAGCAAAATTGGTGTTGCTACGGGCTTGGCCTACACACCAGTAGGAGGGGATTTGCTTTTTATTGAGGCATCATTGCACCGAGGAGAGCAAAAGCTCAAACTAACAGGCAATCTTGGAAATGTAATGAAAGAGTCTGCACAAGCGGCTTACACCTTTCTCCAATCTTTCTACAGAACAGATAAGGAGGTTATGCGCTTGTTAGACGAATACTCTATTCATATCCACGTGCCAGCAGGAGCTACACCCAAAGACGGTCCTTCGGCAGGAATCGCCTTGTTAGTATGTATGGCTTCCCTTTTGACGAAACGACCGGTAAACCATAAACTCGCCTTTTCGGGAGAGATAACACTGCGCGGTGATGTTCTTCCTGTCGGTGGTATTCGAGAAAAGTTATTGGCTGCCCGTAGATATGGAGTGTCTGAAGTTCTCCTGTGTGCATCGAATGCGCATGATGTTGAAGAGATTGATAAAGCACATCTTCTTGACCTCGAAGTAACTTATGTAGAACACATGGATGAAGTAATTCGTGCCGCTTTACTTAATGCTAATGCCTAAGTCTTTTTCTAACGTCTATCGATTTCTTGTAGTCCTATGCTTCTATTGCGGGATGGCTAGCATTTCCTATGGGCAAATAGGAGGACGAAATGCTTTTGGCTTTACCTCGATGGCTTTTGAGCCACACGTAAGTAGTTTGGGTGGAATGGTGCTTGGGCAAACGACCACATCGATGTCTGGTATGGATTTTCCGTCCGTTCTTCAAAATGGACAAAAAGAGGTGAATATTGGTTACACCTCACTTTATGGTTCATCTTCAGCATTTGCCGTGCAATACATAATGCCTCATAAGCGCCTTGGCGTCTTACAAGTTGGCACGCGGTATCTGACCCATGGTCTGCTTGACCGACGCGATGCCTTAAATACATATCAAGGAAAATTTTCGGCCAATGAAGTAGATCTCTATGCCGGCACAGCATTTACATGGGAGAATTATCGGTTTGGGGTCAATGTTCATGGCTTGATTGGGCAATTAGAGGCACAGAATAGCTTGGGGTTGGCGGTCGATTTTACTGCATTTTGGGAAGATAGTTCGGGCTTGACGACTATGGGCTTTGCATTACGCAATCTTGGAGGTGAGATTATTCCGTATGCTGGTAAGCGAAGAGCTACTCCAACCGATTTGCAGTTTGGCTTTAGTCGAAAACTGAAATATCTTCCTCTGAGAATTCACTGTACGCTGCATGATCTGTATCGGTGGAATTTACGATTTGAGGATAGCTTGTCGTCAAATTCATCTAATCTTTTTGGTCTACCGGAAGATCAATCTATTGGAGGCTTTGGGAAATTTACGGATAACTTTTTTCGTCACGTCAACTTTGGATTGGATATCAATATGTTTCAAGACAAGTTTTGGTTTGCTTTAGGTTACAACCATCAACGAAGAATGGAGATGGCTATTCCCAATCGAAATGGTTTTGCTGGCTTCTCTTTGGGCTTTGGTATGGAGCTTAATCGTTGGGCTTTTGGATACAGTTATGCAAAGCATCATTTAGCCTCAGGTTTTCATGGCATTCGGACGACTTTACGGTTTCATAAAAAAGCTAAAAATTCAGTCGAGAACTAGATTAATTGTCTTACTTTCGCATCTTAAATTTTTGTTAACCCTGGATTGGGTGTAAAACTCTTGTAGGCTTGGAGCATTTCAACCTTCAAGTTTAAGAGCCGCGCAGTCCAAATTTTGAAGATTATGATGTACGATGACAATGCCTTTGATCTGAATAGTGATCAATTTTTTCCTGAAGGTGATGAGCCTTCCAACCAAGAGGAAGCAGCTGAAGAAGCACCAGCAGCAGAGGAAGTAGCTGAAGAAGCACCAGCAGCAGAGGAAGTAGCTGAAGAAGCACCAGCAGCAGAGGAAGTAGCTGAAGAAGCACCAGCAGCAGAGGAAGTAGCTGAAGAAGCACCAACAGCAGAGGAAGTAGCTGAAGAAGCACCAGCAGCAGAGGAAGTAGCTGAAGAAGCACCAGCAGCTGAAGAAGCACCAGCAGCTGAGGAAGCAGCCGAAGAAGCACCAGCAGCTGAGGAAGCAGCCGAAGAAGCACCAGAAGACGTTGATGAAATGCCTAAACTAAAAGTTAAAAAAGAAGATTCAGGAACAAGCCATGACGATTTTGATTGGTCAAAAGGTAAGCGTAACGTTACAGAATACAGTGCTGACATTATTCAGGAAATGGAAGCTCAGTACACTAAAGACCTTAAGATCCTTGAAGAAAATGTGATCGTAACAGGAACTGTAGTTTCTGTAACTAGCACAGACGTTGTACTAAACATCGGATTTAAGTCTGATGGAATGGTGCCAATCAATGAGTTTCGCGATATGGAGGAGCTCAAGCAAGGAATGGAAGTAGATGTATATGTGTCTACACTAGAAAATGCTAAAGGTCAATTGGAACTTTCTCGTCGTAAGGCGAAGTTACTGAAAGCATGGGATGCCTTGGTTCAAGCGCATACTAACGATACCATTGTTAAAGGAACAGTTGCTTCGAAAACAAAAGGTGGGCTTATTGTGAATATCGGAGGCCTTGAAACCTTCTTACCTGGATCTCAAATTGACGTCAAGCCTGTCGTTGATTATGATGAGTATGTAGGTAAGCAAATGGAACTCAAAGTGGTCAAGGTTAACGAAACAATTAAAAATGCCGTTGTTTCTCATAAAGCCTTGATTGAAAGTGATATTGAAGAGCAACGCCTAGAGATTATAGCCGGTCTTGAAAAAGGACAGGTTCTCGAAGGAATTATTAAGAATATCACAGACTTCGGTGCCTTCATCGATCTTGGTGGTATTGATGGCCTTCTTTACATTACTGATATTTCTTGGGGACGCATAAATCATCCTAATGAAGTATTGGCTATCAATGAAAGCATTAATGTAGTTGTGCTTGACTTTGATGATAATAAAAAACGAATTTCTTTAGGGCTAAAGCAATTGCAAGAGCACCCATGGACTGCCTTCATGGATACTGTTAACGTTGGCGATAAGGTTAAAGGAAAGATTGTTAATGTTGAAGATTATGGAGCCTTCTTGGAGATTCAGCCAGGGGTTGAAGGACTCATCCACGTGAGTGAGATAAGTTGGTCTTCAGAGCAAATCAATTCGCGCAAATTCTTCAAAATAGGTGAAGAGCACGAAGCGGTCATCATGACGGTAGGTGCTGAGGAGCGTAAGATGAGTTTATCCATCAAGCGTCTTGTTCCAGATCCATGGGAAATTGTTGCTGAGCGCTATGCAGTAGATACAAAGCATACTGGTCAAATTCGAAACATCACTCCTTATGGTGTGTTTGTTGAACTTGAAGAAGGTATTGGTGGAATGGTGCACGTCTCAGATCTTTCTTGGACGAAGCGATTCAACCACCCATCTGAGTATGTCAAATCAGGAGAAACTCTTGAGGTTATGGTCTTAGAGATAGATGATGAAAATCGCAAGCTATCTCTCGGACATAAGCAACTTGAAGAAGATCCATGGTCTACCTTTGAAACGGTTTTCCCAGTCGGATCAGTTCATGAAGGATTGGTTGTTAGTGCCGATTCAAAAGGCGGTGTAGTTATGCTTCAGCATGGTCTTGAAGGATATATGCCTTCACGTCATATGAAGAAGGAAAATAACGAGTTAGCTGTAGTCGATGATAAAATCGAGGTTAAAGTAATCGAGTTTAATCAGCGTGATAAGCGAATTATCCTATCGCATACTAAGGTATGGTCAGATGAAGTAATTAAGGAGAAGCGTAAGTCGGCAAGCGACACTAATAAGCAAGTGAAGAAGCTTCAAGGCAATATCGAGGCTACGACTCTTGGTGATATCTCGGCACTTGCTGATCTTCAAGCGAAGCTCAAAGACGAAGAGCAGACCACTGAAGAAAAGCCTAAGGCTAAAAAAGCACCAGCTAAGAAAGCAGCTGCTAAGAAAACGACGAAAAAGGCAAAAAAGGAAGTTGCTAAGGATGATGCAGCTCCATCGGAAGATGCTCCTGCTTCTGATGAATCCACGGAATCATCAGAAGAGTAAGGTCTTCTTAACCTTTTCTAATGTTCAAACAAGGGCTACAGGAAACTGTGGCCTTTGTTGTTTTACGCCGTCTTGTACAGAATGGTCTACTTCTTATAAATGATCTTTAACGCATAGATGCTTCGAGTATTGAGCACCTGTAGACATCCTTTAACTTAGTATCCAAAGAGGTTGTCTCTAAAGTCATAGGAAATATGGACTTCATGAATTTGGCCAAGGGCTGCTCGATTATTCGATAAATTCATGTCATAGGCATAACCAATCGAGAAACGGTCTAATACCGTAAATCCTCCTAAGAACATTAAGTGAGAGGTCGATCGATAGCCAAGACCAACGCTGAGAAGGGATTCCATACTATATCGAAGGCTACCTGTAACTTGAGGAGGTGCACCAATGACATAGTGAAGGTTTAAATCTGGGTCAAGGGAGATATCCCTTGCGCTGTAATTGTCTTGCAGAGAAATCTTACCCCCGATTCCGAAGTGGTAATGTTGCATTTTGCTAAAGTTTGTTGTGCGGCCATTGCGTCCTTCAAAAGGGACAGACAATTGCAGTAATTGGGGTATGGCCGCTGCGATATAATATTTACCACCCTCATAGAGTACACCAAAGGAGGCGTCAGGATATATTTTTGATTCGGTATTGGCTAAAATTCCCGGATCATCGGGTTGATCCAATTGTAACAAACCTGCATTGAGTCGATAACTATTGGCTCCAAGACTAAGCCCGAAGGATAATGCTTTTCTTGCTCTTTGACGCGAAAGTCCTTTGTCTAGTATAATTCGGTAGGAAAAGCTTCCTGAAATCCCACTATAACTGGTAGGGCCAGTAAAGTCATTAAATACTGACGCTCCAAGATTGATGCGTTTGTTTCGAAGTGGCGTATGAAATCCAATATTCGCGGTAAAGGGAGAGCCCTCAATTTTTCCCCATTGTGATCGAAAGGTAGAAAAGATATACATCCCCTGAGCATGGCCCGCAACTGAAGGATTATACAGAAACATACTTTCCTTAGAGAAGGAAAAATCAGGCAACTGCTGTGCGTAGGTCTTCCCTCCGTTGAGCATGAAGAGTATCCCTATGATTAAGAATGTATACGTAGTGCGAGCCTTCATAGATTATTGCAGTTATTCGACCAGCGTTATGTGCCCGGTATAGGTTTGCTGGGTCTGACCAGACTCATTAAGGTTAAGAATGTAGTAATAGGTTCCCGCTGGAAGTTGTTGCCCTTTCCATGTTCCTCTCCAATCATTGTTGTAGGGAGCTGCCTTATATACCACGTCACCCCATCGATTTACAATACTCACCGAGTTGTCCGGGAATTGGTAAAGCCATCGGATATACCAAAAATCATTTAACCCATCACCGTTCATCGTCAGTCCGTTGGGAATAAAAGGATCTTCGTCAAAGCGGTCATCTACAAAGATGGTTATGGAATCGACATCCTTACAACTTCGATCATTTTCTACTAAAACAACATAGCTCGTGGTTGAATCGTGGAAGAAGAATGGGTCGGGACAGTTGTCACAGCTCAGATAATCAGCAGGCGTCCATGTATAGTCGATTCCTCCACTCGCCATAAGATAGGCGGTGTCTAACAAGTAAATCGTCGTGTCATTACCCGCTTGGGCAAACGGCCCCGTGGTTTCCGATAGTGCAAAGTTTTCGGAGAGATCGTCTTTCCAAGGATTCAGGCGTATCACGCGCTGATTAGTACTGATGTCGGTTGAAGAAAATGATGGTGCAATTTCCCATTGTGGTAGATTTCTCCAGTGGACAATATCATTGAAATCTCCATCTTCCAATGGATTAAATGTGAAGTCGATGGCCACAGAGTCCGTGCCTAATTCTTCCCAAATTTTATGATAAAATCGATCATTGATAGAACATATAAGGAGATCTCTTTCTTCTCGATTTAAGTTATCTAGGTTAGGGTCATTTTCAACTAATCGCACACGGTAGGTGTAACTTCCTGAGGCAGTAGGAACGATGTCTACTGGCCGGTAGATAGTATCTCCTCCTAATTCAAAGCCTACTGGGAAAACGTAGGTATTCGTAGCGTTTAATGTGCGCTCAATGCCTCCATTGCCCAATGCGCGAATGAAGCCTTGATTGCGATTTACGACATTGGATTCTGTGTTAAACACAAAAATCGTATTCGTGTCCAAGTCAAACTGGCGGTCTCCAAGGTCTAAGAGACTATCGACTTCAACATTGATCGTGGCATACTTAGTGCCACTGTTCTCTAAGAAAAGATTGTGAAATCTTGTGATGGAGTTACCTGTAACCGTTTGATCCTCTCCATCGAGATAGACATATCCTGTTAAGTTGGGATCAAAGCCAAGTCCATTGCTTTCATTAATCCAATCCCCTTGATTGCGTATGGTGTCTTCGTTGAAAAATACGGTGTTGACGTCGATGCGAATGTCGCCATCGACGTTCAGTAAAGCTTCATCCTTTATACTGACATAGCCCTCGCTTACAGAGAACATCGGTTGCGCAAAGATGGTCGCAGCGCTCAAGCAAGCAATACATCCAATAATCAAAAAAATGTGCCGAATGTTGGAAGTTGTAATCGTCATACTTGATTTATCCCCTTCTAATTTACGCAATGTTCGTATTATTGTTTAAGTCAAATACGCGTAATGATTAAACAGTGCAAAAACCATGGGCTACTGCTGAGTCTTTTCTTAGTAATTGCCTCGTCTACACTTGCTCAAGTGGGAATCAATATTCAAGAGCCCGACTCTTCAGCAATTCTTCATTTGGAGTCTATTGACAGAGGATTACTGCTACCTCGTCTCGATGATGCGCAAATGAATGGTATAAACAACCCGGCAGAGGGATTGGTGTTGTACAACACGGAGGATAGTTTGGTTGAGTATTGGAACGGAGAATGTTGGATAAAGCCTTATCAACGTACTTGCGATGATTGTGAATTCATTATGACGATTGACCAAACCCAAGCAGTAATCGATCGAGCCGTTACGGATAGCGCTTCGTTTACGCTTACTGTAGAGCAGACCAATGGTACGGATGACATCAACTTAGTTATACTAACCTCGCTTCCCTCTGGTGTTACGTACTCGGCAGATAGCTTTGTGATTGACAGCTTTGGAACGTCGACCATTACTGTGACAGCAGACATCTTTGCTCAACCTGGAACGTTCCCGGTTATTGTGCAGGCTGTTTGTGGACAGTTTACTCAATTTATAGCCTTTACTGTTATCGTAGAACCTTGTGAGCTCGTGCCGTTAAATGCGAGTACAGATAACTTCTTGCTCTCGGATAATGTCAACCGCGGTCTTCCTGGAGACCCTGCTTGTATTATTGTAGATATAGCCGATGGAGTAGAAATTGGCTCAACAGATGCAGGACAACCAGCCTTTAATACGGGGAACCTTGATCTTCAGTCTCATGTTGGATTTATTCATGAAGGGTCAATTCTTGGCCGAGGTGGTAATGGAGGGGGAGTTGGTAATATTATCCAATTACAATTCGGTGAAGATGGCGAAGATGGGGGAGACGCAATCAATCTCACCACAAGGGCAACTTTTGACCTAGGTGGGGAAATTTATGCCGGTGGTGGTGGTGGAGCTGGAGTTGGTGTGGGGCTAACCATTCCTTTAAGCCAAATTCCTATCATTAGTTTTCCTGATCTCTTCCTAGGCTTTGGCTTTGGTGGAGGTGGTGGATCGGAGTCCGGTATTGGTGGACAGATTCCGTCAGGAGTTACCGTTATCGGTCAGCTTGATCCTGGTCAGGATGCAACGGCTTCTGTTTTTTCCATTCCTGGGGATGGCGCCAACTTTGCGGTTAATCTTGATTTACTTAATCTCTTAGGTATACCGAGCTCGATTAATGCTGGAATAGGATCGATTAACTTTACAGCGGCTATTGGTGGCCAAATCAATGCAGGGGATGGTGGTGCCTTTGGTCAGGCTGGACAGGCGTCAAGTGCGAACGTATCTGCTACGCTAGCTGCAGAATTATGTGTGATTTTTATTGGTTGTACAGATATTTTCAACTTCAATCCTACCTTTCCAATTGGTATAGCTAATGGAGGGCAAAGTGGTCTTGCGGTAAGAACAAACGGGAATGCGGTCAACAATCTACAGGTTCCCAATCTCTTTATTTTAGGAAACATACAATAACATGAGAACAGTATTTACGATTTGCTTATTGCTTACAGCTGGATCCATCCTGGCACAATTTACAGGACAAATTGAATTTGATTTAGAAGGTATTAACCCAAACACCGATGAATTAGAGTCGAGTCATTGGTCCATGCACGTTGGGCAGAAGAATTTGACCATGGAGTTGCATAATGTCGACGAAAGTGGTGGAAGCTTAATTTTCGTACCCAATACAGGTAATGGTGATTTACATCTTTACAGTACAGCAAACGGAACCGAAGTATTCTTTACCTCAAAAGGAGGTCAGCGAAGCGCTACTTCTTCATTGATGGATCGCGGTTTTCGAATGACAAAGACATCCGCAACGGATAATGTACTAGGGATAGCTTGTGATGTTTGGTCTGTAGTAAATGAAAACCTCGAAGGAGAATTTTGCATCGCTCCTTCCATAGACGTCGATTTTGCCCCATACATTGATATGTTTGTAGACAATGTTTTTATGCGTTCAATGCAAGTCAATGGGGTTAATGGTTTTCCGATGTCTTGGGAAGTCGTTGATCGATATGATAGCTCAATTTACAGAAAAGGAAATGTGACAGCGATTTCTGCTGAAGCCAAGCAAGATTTACTTGTTCTGCCATCTCATCTAAAGTCCATTGAAACAATGATGGAATAATATTTTCCATTCAGTTCCAAATACCATTTATTTTTTCGATATTTGCATCCCGAAAGAAAAGTGTTTTGACTTTGAATCGGTATACCGGTTAGCAATAACCAAAACTTTAGAGGATAAAACTATGGCACGATTTTGTGAACTTACTGGCAAGGGTCCTTTAGTAGGAAATCACGTTTCGCATTCGAATAGAAAGACGAAACGACGGTTTCTTCCAAACTTGCAAACAAAGAAATTCTACATCCCAGAACTTGATCGTTGGGTTACATTACGCGTTGCAGCAAGCACGATACGTACCATCGATAAGATTGGTATCTATAAGTACCTCACGGACTTAGAGAAAAAGGGATTGATTACGATAGTTGAAGAAAACGATTAATCATGGCGAAGAAAAGTAAAGAGGCCAGAGGCCAAGTCATTCTCGAATGCACGGAGCACAAGGCATCAGGCATGCCTGGTACTTCGCGATACGTGACGCAAAAAAATCGCAGAAATACTCCTGATCGATTAGAGCTTAAGAAGTTCAATCCTATTCTTAAGAAGTATACGGTTCACAAGGAGATTAAATAATCCATTAACTAGAAAGATAATATCATGGGTAAAGTTTCGAAAAACGCCAAAACAAACCGTAAAGCACAGGAAGGTTCTAAAGACTATGTTCGTGTGATCAAGGCGGTTAAGACGAAAAAAAGTAGCAGCTACAGCTTCGCTGAAAAAATTGTTCACAAGGACAAGGTGAAGGATTTCTTGGCGAAAGACTAATTAGAAAAATTACCAATTAATACAAAGGGCTTTTCACAAAAGCCCTTTTTTTGTTCAAAGAAGCAGCGTGGAACGACAGAAAAAAACTGGATTTTTTAGCAAACTAAAAAGAGTTATTGCTGGCCGTAAAAAGGTCGATGATGACTTCTTAGACAACGTCGAAGAGGTATTGCTGACAAGTGACGTAGGATTGGATACTACCGTTAAGATTGTAGAAGCGATTGAGCATAATGCTGAAATGAGTCGAGCAAGTACTGAAGATGAATTGATGGCCATTGTAAAAGCTTCGGTTATGTCCATTTTTGATCACCAAGAATCTTATGACCCTAACCGTTTCCTGCCAGCCAACAGGCCCTCGCCCTATGTCCTAATGGTCGTAGGCGTAAATGGTGTGGGAAAAACAACGACTATTGGCAAGCTCGCTTACCGGTTGCAAAAACAAGGATTATCGGTCGTACTAGGAGCAGCGGACACTTTTCGCGCGGCGGCTGTAGCTCAACTGCGTATTTGGGCTGATCGTTCAGGAGCTGATTTTGTTGAGAAAGGGCAGAATGCTGATCCGGCAAGTGTAGCCTTTGATGCAATCAATGCGGGGAAAGCTCGTAATGCGGATGTGATTATAATTGACACGGCAGGTAGGCTTCATAATCAGGTTGGTTTGATGAATGAGTTGACTAAGATTCGCAAGGTGATGGATCGAGGAATTCCTAAAGCTCCTCATGACGTAATGCTTGTGCTTGACGCGTCTACAGGACAAAATGCCTTTGAACAGGCTAAGCAGTTTACCAAAGCTACCGATGTCTCTTGTTTAGCGCTAACGAAGATGGATGGTACAGCAAAAGGTGGTGTGGCGCTGGGAATAACCGATCAGTTTAGTATTCCTATTCGCTATATGGGATTAGGGGAAGGAGAAGAGGATTTAAAGCCTTTCGACGTCAATTATTTTATTGATTCAATGTTTAAAGAAATGCAATGACGCGCTTATCGATTAATATCAATAAAGTGGCGCTTATGCGCAACGCTCGAGGTGGTAACCTTCCCAATGTAGAGGCCTTTGCCAAGCATCTCATGGATTTTAATGTTGATGGCATTACGGTTCATCCTAGACCAGATGCTCGCCATATTCGCTGGTCTGATATTGAAATGCTCAAACGGACGATGAGTAACTACCATGGTGAACTAAACATTGAGGGCTACCCAACTGATGATTTTATTCAATTTGTCTGTGATATCCAACCTGAGCAATGCACCCTCGTTCCCGATGCACCTGATCAGTTGACAAGCAATCACGGATGGGACATAGCATCTCACAGAGACTTTCTTAAGCAAGTAACGTTGAAACTCCATACTTACGGCATTCGGGTAAGTTTATTTATGGATGCTGATGCTTCGAAGTATGATGGGCTCCAAGATGTAGGAGTGGACGCTGTAGAAATCTATACAGGGCCCTATGCCGAAGATTTTGCCCATGAAGGGGAAGGAGCGCTCGCCAAGCTCAGTGAAGCGGTGGACAAATTACGCAGTCTTAATCTCTCTATTCATGCTGGCCACGATTTGAACCTTCAAAACCTTGGTCCGCTAATTAAGGCCTACCCTGATATCAAAGAGGTTTCCATCGGTCAGGCATTTATCGCGGATTGCTTGTATTATGGATTGGAAAATACCCACGGTCTTTATAAACGAGCCATTGCTATGATATGATGCTCTTGCGCCGCATATGGGGATACTGGGGGTTTGTCTGGTTTGGCTTCATCTGCGGTCTTGCGTTAGTCTTAATATTGCCTTTCCATCTTTTTTGTCCTGCATCGTATGATAAGTATTTTCAGCGTTACTGGTACCAAGTATTGGGCAGATTTGTACTCTACGGTTCGGGAATCTTTGTGCGTCGTCATGGCGCTACCAACTACGAGGATAAAGCTTACATGATTTTAGCCAATCATAGGACAGCAATGGATATTCCCATCCAAGCAATTGGTATTCCAAGCGCCATTCCCTTTAAATTTCTTGCCAAATCAAGTGTTTCAAAAATTCCTGTATTGTCCTCTATAGCGGCGCGCTGCGCTATTTTGGTTGATCGTCATTCTACAGAGAGTCGGCAAGCCGCAAAGCAAGCACTTGTCGAGGCTATTCAGGGAGGACAGTCGGTGTTGATCTATCCTGAGGGTGGCCGTAATCGCACTGCATCGCCATTAGCTCCTTTTAAAATGGGAAGCTTAGTCTTGGCCTATGAGCATAACTTTCCTGTAGTTGTGAATACCGTAGTGGGCGCTCATCGGTTGAATCCCGTAGGGAAGTATCTTGAACTTCGACCTGGTATAGTGGATAGTCACTGGAGTGAGGTCATCGAACCCAAGCGTTACGATTCAGCGCTCGCATTTCGTCAAGGGATTGAGGAGATGATGCTAAATATTTTAGAAGAGCAGGGGAGAAGCTAGTTTGCGAATCGAAGAATTCGATAGCCTCGTAAACCATTGATCAATGCGATTAGGTAAACCATGGGCGCCATGTGCTGCCATCCAAATAGTCCCACAATAATCACCAAGATGGGAGACCAAAGAAGCATACTTCCAACATAACGGGCAAAGGATGTTCTTAACAGAAAGATACCTAGGATAGCTAAGGGATTAGCCCAAAGCATGTTCAGGTTTGCATAGGTCGACCAATGCGTCGTTCCAGTCCACATAAAGAGAAAGAGGCATCCAATGACTCCGGTAACTAAAAGCCATAAAATATCAACTGCCCAAAACCACTTGCCGTAGCGGTATTCTATAAAAAACAGGCTAAGCATGATCAGCAGTAGGAGAGAGCATGCAGTCATGGGGCCAGTCAATCCAGTAGGTTCTTCTAAAGGCGAGCCGGGATTGAGTATCCTTGTTTCTTTAACCAGCTTTGATTTTTGATCACTTGGGATATAGGTATTTTCATAGGCCTTCATCATATTATCGGGTAAAAACATTCTATCCCTGAACGTGGCATGCTGTGATGCGGAATAGCCCAAAATGATATCCGTACCAAATTGAAGCCATGGTTTTCTTTCGACAAAAGGCTCAATCAGGTCAACAAAGGATTCATTGGAGTATTTTACCTCGCTTGACACTCCCCAAGAATAGATCAGGCTGTCTGCATAGCATGTTTCGATTAAATCGCGAATTCGCGTGGCGCAGTTGTCTTTAAAGTGGTCATAGCGATACACGCGGTTCTCAGGAAGGAGATTTACATTGATGAGGTCTAGCAGGGTATTCTTTTTTGCAATGCTTAAGTTGAGCACTTGCTCGGTTAGGCGTTGGTCGCGCTCTAGATAGTTCACCATAAAAGAATTGTAGGGTTCAATACCTAATGAGTAGGGGAGTACTCCGCGTATAAACTTGGAGACAAAGTGCTCTGTTCGATAATCAAACATCCCATAGTTAATCACAAGGTCTTGACGAGTTGTACCATTTAATGAACGAAGTCGAAGGGCAGAGTGTCCCCATGTTCCATAGACCAGATCCGAAGGGGCTGCAGTGATAAGAGAAACTTCAAGATCATCAAGATTATCAAAGTATTGATGGAGATCGATGTTCTGTCCATAAGAAGCAAGGTCTAAACTCAGTAGCACATAGAATAGTATGGCAGTAAATCGTTTCATTAGGCTCAGTTCAATGAGGGGTCTATTGGCATGTTGGCCATTGATTCGTAAGGGTCTCCCATGGAGGCCATAATTGACTTCCACATCGCTGGAGTTGAATAGTCAAAAGGGTTTACGGCGTCCAAGTGATTGATGATCCATGAATTGTCAATGATCTCCTTCCTTAATTGGCCTGCATCCCAACCCGAATATCCCAGAAAGAGTCTGACGCAATTAGGATCAGTACTTTCCTCTTGTAAAGTCGCTAGCAATTGTTCGTGAGATCCTCCATATTGCCAGCCGTTGGCAATCGGCATAGTCCCTTCGATTAAGGGAAGATTTCTATGAATAAATAACAGGGTATCCTGAGCCACGGGACCACCGCTATATATGGGAAAGCTATTGGGCGTTTCAATGTCTAAGATGTCGTGGAGTTGGACCTTAAGCGGCCGATTAAGGATAAATCCCATGGAACCCTCTTGTTTGTCATGAAAGCATAGCAGGCTTACGCTTCGTGCGAATTCACTATCCTTTAAAAAGGGTTCAGAGAGTAACAATGAACCCTGGTTGAGCGGTTTTCGTATTTCTTTTCTGTAGTCCCACATATTTGACCTCCAATATAATGAAGCAATCGCAAGCTGAGGTGCTTGATGGATTTTTCCACACATTTTTTAAAAAACGACAAAAAATGATATTCAAGTCTTAAAAGAATTGCTTACCAAGTCTTAGTTTTGCTATGTTTCTCAATAGACCGAGCCCTATGAAGCGAACCCTTAGAAATATCTTAACGCTTGTGTTGTTCAACCTTGTTGCAACACCTATGTTTGCTGCTGACGATAGCGTGTCCAATGTTATTGTTTTTTCTTCTCTTGCCTTTGTCATTGTTCTCCTGATCTTTCTGGCGCTTATAATGGGTGATCAGTCCATTCGTATGAGCCGCTCGACGCTTGCCAAGGATGAACAAGATCTTCCTCCATCATTTATCCCTTCGAAAAAAGAGATTTTTGGAATCAATGATGATCCAATAGCAGGTGATGCTAAAGTTCACGTCTTAGACCGAGGGCACGAGATTAAACTTGATGGGCGTGCTGATGTCACCTTGCAGCATCCAGAAATCAAGTTAGTGAGTGTCCGTCCGACAGATTATGTAGGTATGCAGCCTATTCCAAAGATGTTAGTAGCAGAAGGTGATTCAGTGAAGATCGGTCAAAAACTTTTTCATGATCGTAAGCGAGATAGCTTCTTCTTTACTTCTCCTGTAGCGGGAAAAGTAAAAGAGATTCGCCGAGGAGCGAAGAGAGCAATTACCGATGTAATTATCGAAGTATCTAAGCGAAACTCTTATGTTGACTTTGGTAGCGGTGATCCCAAATCAATGGATCGAGAAGGTGTGGTTGAAAAGCTTATTGAAAGTGGTCTGTGGGTAAACTTTATCGAGCGACCATTTGGTATTGTGCCTAATCGAAGTACGCAACCAGACGCTATTTATATTTCAACATTTGATACGGCGCCTTTGGCACCGGATTACAACCAGATTCTTGCGTGGCAAGGGAAAGAAGGAAGAGCCCATTTCCAAAAAGGTTTAGACGCCTTAAATGTTCTTGCCCCTGAACAAGTTCATCTTGGACTTAATGCGGGTGAGCAACCTCATGCCGCGTTCACAGAAGCTAAAAATGCTACAAAGCACTGGTTTAAGGGAATTCATCCAGCAGGGAATCCTGGCGTTCAATTGCATCATGTTCGTCCGATTGGACCAAATGATAAAGTCTGGACTCTCCGTCCAGACGATGTAATTATGATAGGCCGTTTATTTGAAACCGGCAAATTGCACGCAAAACGCATTGTGGCGCTAACTGGCGATTGTCTCTCAGATAAAGCCTACATCGAGGTTCCTTCAGGATCTTCAATCGGTGATCTAGTTAAGGATCGATTTGATTCCTACATGGCAACTGATGATCGCGATGCTGAAGAAAAGTCGGAAATAAGTTATCGTATGGTAAGTGGTAATGTGTTATCGGGCTTGCAAATTGAGGGTGAGGGATTCCTCCGCAATGCTGATGCGCATGTCACTGTGCTCGAAGAAGGCGATAAGCATGAGATGTTTGGATGGCTTCTGCCTTCCTACCCAAGGCCATCGATTAACCCAACGATTCCTTGGTCGTTGTTTTCCTTTATGACCTTTAAGGCCAACACCAATACCCATGGTGAGCGAAGAGCTTTCGTGGTGTCAGGCCAGTATGAATCGGTGATGCCTATGGATTTATATCCTCAGCACTTATTGAAGTCCATACTTGCAGAGGATTTTGAGAGTATTGAAGGTCTTGGAATCTACGAAGTCTTAGAAGAGGATTTAGCCTTGTGTGAATTCGTTTGCACGTCTAAGCAACCCGTACAAGAAACCCTACGTCAGGGATTGAATTTTATCATGTCCCAACGCTAATAAGAGATTATGAAATTGATTAGAAATTTTCTTGATCGTATTGAACCAGACAAAAAGTCAAGTCCCTTTCTTCATACCCTATGGGATGGTTTCGATACCTTTTTATATGCTCCTGCCTTAGTAACGAAAAATGGCGTACACATACGTGATGGAATGGACCTAAAACGGACCATGATTCACGTAGTGTTGGCTATGCAGCTTGCTTTTATTGCAGGAGTTGTTAATATCGGTCACCAACATTATACGGCCTTCGGGATGTATGGTGGTGCCTTCCAAGGAATTGGATGGAAATTTGCTTACGGCTTGCTGCAAATGCTACCTCTTATCATTGTAGTTCATGTTGTAGGATTAGGTATTGAATTCTTTTTTGCAGCGAAAAAAGGCCATTCTATTGAAGAAGGCTTTTTGGTGAGTGCCTTTTTGATTCCAATGATTATGCCTCCAGATGTTCCGCTCTGGATGGTAGCTATCGCCACAGCTTTTGCTGTTATCGTAGCGAAAGAGGCCTTTGGGGGTACGGGAATGAATATTTTGAATATTGCGTTAACAGCAAGGGTCTTTGTATTCTTTGCTTATCCTTCAGAAATTTCAGGTGAGATTTGTTGGATATCGTACGATTATAATGTCTTGCACAGCCTGTTAGGTATTAAAGCGCATACCGTTGATTATTTGGCCAATCTTCCCAATGGTGGAGTAGCCTTTGATTCGATGTTCGATGAAGCGGGGCAGTTTATGGCGAATTCATCCGTATTGATCGATGGATGGTCAGGTGCAACTCCTTTAGGCTTAGCGGCAAATGGCGGTTGGTCTGCCGTGCAGGAAGCGAGTTATACGATTATTGACCCTGTAACGAACAAGGCAGAAGTCTTTCAACAGTACTCAACGACTAATTTATTATTGGGTGTAATGCCTGGTTCTATTGGCGAAATGAATAAACTTGCTGTCATTGCAGGAGCGCTCATCCTCGCAGTATCGGGCATTGGTAGTTGGAGAATCATGCTATCCATGGTCTTAGGAGCAGTCGCGGTGGCTATTCTCATGAATATCCTAGGTGAGACACTTTATCCGAATCAGGATCATTTCATTAAAGTGCCTTGGTACTATCAGTTGTTTATGGGAAGCTTCTTGTTTGCCATGGCCTTTATGGCAACCGATCCGGTAACAGCAAGTGGTACAGACTTAGGTAAGTTATTTTATGGATTCGGTATCGGAGCTGTGGGGATGGTAGTCCGTGTGCTTAATCCAGCCTATCCTGAAGGATGGATGTTGGCCATTCTATTTATGAATGTTTTCGCGCCACTCATCGATTACTTCGTATTACAATCAAACATCAAAAGAAGAGAAGCTCGTGTCCAAGTTCAATAAAGATTCCAATGTATACACCATAGGCTTTCTAGCGGTTTTAGCCTTGGTGGTCGCCCTCGTGCTCGGTGTGCTTAGTCAATCCCTCAAGCCGTTGTCTGATGCTAATATCAAGTTAGATACTCGCAAGAAGATTCTTATGTCTTGTGTGAGTGATCCTAATATGGTAGCAAACAAAGATGAAGCATGGATTAACGGTACCTATGAAAACTCAATTTCAGGTATTCTCATCGACGTGAACGGCGATACAGTAGCTGATGTGGTTCCTGAAGGTTCGTATGATTTCCGAAATGAGGTAAAGAATAAGGGAGAAGAGCGTCAAATTCCAATCTACTCCTACACTGATGAGAAGGATTCTACCTATTATATCCTTCAGATGATCGGTATGGGGCTATGGGACGAAATCAACGGTTATCTCTGTATTGGTTCCGATTGGAATACAATCAAAGGAGTTGCATTCGACCACAAAGGAGAAACACCAGGTCTTGGCGCAGAGTTGGTTAAGCCATGGTTTACGAATCAATTTATCAATAAGAAACTTTTTGACGACGAAGGGAATTATGCCTTCAAAGTATACAAAGCTGGAAAATACACATCTGGTGAGAATGGCGTGGACGGTATGTCTGGTGCCACGTTAACCACTGAAGGCGTCGATATGATGGTACAAGCAACCGTAGAGATGTACGCCTCTAAATTCAACCCTGTAAACCTTTAATTATGGCAGAAGTAGCATCAAGAAAGCCTTTGTTAAGCAAGCAGGATCGAAAATTAGTATCCGATCCATTAAATGATAACAACCCAATTACTGTTCAGGTACTCGGTGTCTGTTCTGCGCTTGCTGTAACATCTAATCTGGCAAATTCGATTGTAATGGCCGTTGCAGTAATTCTGGTAACAGCAGCTGCTAATATTACGATTTCCTCAATTCGGAACTTTATCCCAACGCGCGTTCGGATGATTGTACAACTTGTTGTAATTGCCGCATTGGTGATTGCGGTGCGTGAAGCACTTCAAGCTTTTGCCTTTCCGGTCTACAAAGAATTAGCGGTATATGTTGGCCTAATCATTACCAACTGTATTGTAATGGGACGCCTTGAGGCCTTTGCTATGGCCAATCGCCCATTTCCTGCTTTACTTGATGGTATAGGTAATGGCTTAGGATATGGTGTTATTCTGATTGCTGTAGGGTTTTTTAGAGAGCTTTTCGGCGCAGGAAAACTACTCGGGTATGAGGTTATTCCAAGTGCGGTCTATGATTTTGGCTACACAGACAATGGAATCATGATTTTACCGATTGCTTCAATCTTTCTCATTGGAATCTTTATTTGGGTGCAGAGAAGCTTTAATAAGGACCTAATTGACATTTCTTAAACCGGACCTATGGATTTGATTAACATTTTTATAAAAGCGGCCTTTGTCGAAAACATGGTACTCATATACTTTCTTGGTATGTGTTCATTTCTCGCGGTGTCCAAGACAGTAAAGACTGCGCTTGGGCTTGGTGCTGCAGTAGTTTTTGTTTTAGGAATTACGGCTCCAATTAATTGGCTTATTCGAGAATACATCCTTGTACCTAATGAGTTGCTATTCCTTGATTTGATTGTCTATATCGCAGTTATTGCCTCAATGGTGCAGATCGTTGAGATGGTCGTTGAGAAGTTCTCTCCTTCGCTCTACATGGCGCTCGGTATCTTCTTGCCGCTTATCACGGTAAACTGCTCTATTCTTGGGGGAACGTTGTTTATGATTACCAAAGAATACAATCTTGTGGAGAGCACCGTGTTTGGCATCGGTTCTGGTTTTGGTTTTTTCCTTGCCATCATCGCACTAGCGGCAATCCGAGAGAAAATTAAGTATTCAGCGGTTCCACCAGCACTTCGCGGACTTGGAATGGCTTTTATTATTACAGGACTTATGGGCTTAGCTTTTATGAGCCTAATGGGATTAAAACTCTAAAATCTAACTAACTATGACCTATATGTTGGCAATGAATATTGGAAATCTTATGATGGGGGTCGTCCTTTTTGCAGCGATCCTTTTTGCTCTCGCGGGAATCCTACTATACCTTAAATCGGTATTGATCCCTGCAGGTAATGTTAAGATTATTGTAAATGGTGATACAGAGAACCCAATTGAGGTTGCTCCAGGTGCATCACTGTTAACGGCACTTTCTACGAAGAACATTTTTCTTCCTTCTGCATGTGGAGGGGGAGGAACCTGTGCGATGTGTACCTGCCAGGTATCAGAAGGGGGAGGAGATATCTTACCTACGGAGCTAAACCACATTAGCAGAAAAGATGCGAAAGATAACTGGCGCTTGAGTTGCCAGGTCAAGGTTAAAAATGATATGGAGGTGCATGTTCCTGAGGAGATCTTCGGAATTAAGAAGTGGGAATGTGAAGTGGTGTCAAACTATAACGTATCATCCTTTATCAAAGAATTTGTGGTGAAACTTCCAGAAGGGGACAGCCTAGACTTCGAAGCGGGTGGTTATATCCAAATTGATGTACCTGAAATGGTAGTGGATTACAAGGATATTGATATTGCAGCCCACCCAGACCACCATGGGGATGATCTTATGAAGTTCCAAGAGGAGTGGGATAAGTTTGGATTATGGCAGTTCAAGATGGTCAATGATGAGCCTATTTTTCGTGCATACTCTATGGCTAACCACCCAGCAGAAGGAAATATCATCATGCTAACAATACGTGTAGCCACACCACCATGGGATCGAAAGGCCAATAAGTGGATGGATGTTAATCCAGGGATCTGTTCAAGCTATGTCTTCGGATGCAAGCCAGGCGACAAGGTGACGATATCTGGACCTTATGGTGAGTTCTTTATCAAAGAGACTGATCGTGAAATGCTGTACATCGGTGGTGGAGCGGGTATGGCTCCAATGCGCTCTCACTTATTCCATTTATTCCACACCTTGAATACAGGTCGTAAAGTAAATTACTGGTACGGTGGTCGTTCAAAAAGAGAGTTATTCTATATCGATGACTTTAGACAAATTGAGAAGAAGTTTCCAAACTTCAAATTCCATATTGCCCTTAGTGAGCCTTTAGAAGAGGATAACTGGGTAACCAAGGAAGATGTTAATGACACGAAGGGAGATGGATTTATTGGATTTGTTCACCAATGTGTTATTGATCAATACCTTAGTAAGCACGAGGAGCCAGAGGAAATCGAAGTGTATTTCTGTGGACCACCGCTTATGAACCAAGCCGTCATCAAAATGTGTGATGATTGGGGCATTCCAGAGGACCAAGTAGCCTTTGACGATTTCGGAGGATAGATAGTTCAAATGAACTTATTACGTCTTGTAAACATCTTATGTTTTTTAGGCATTACGCTGCTCACACAGTGTATTACGCATGTTGAGGAAAATACAAGTGCAACATGGACTTATACCTTCCCTACGATGGGTACAATGGGGTATGTTAGTATAGCCTTAGATTCTATTGAAGATGTAGACACTATAGCTATCATTGATGCTATTCAGGCGGAACTACAGGCCATCAATGAATCGGTTAATACATGGGATCCTACTTCCTACCTTAGCCGGTATAATGCGGGTGATACTTCATTACATCCTTTTAAGGATAAGGAATACGTTCTGATAGATAACATCCTAGCTAGCAAACGCTTTCACAAATTATCCTTTGGAGCATTTAATCCGGCAGTAATGGACTTAGTGTCTTTTTACAAGGAGCGTGATGTCCATGAATTGCTGAGTGACGAAGAGCAGTTTATAGTAGATTCGATAGTTGAGGCAATTGCTAATTTTCCAATGATTTTTGAACATCAAGGCGATGTTTTTCTTCCGTTAGATTTTTCGGCTATAGCCAAAGGCTATGGGGTAGATGCGATTGCCGGAGCGCTTAATACCCTAGGAATCGAAAACTACCTGGTTGAAGTAGGGGGTGAAGTGGTCACTAAAGGGTTCAATGATCGGAATGCGCAATGGGTGCTCGGCATTGAGACGCCGAATACTTCTCTGGCAACCGATATCTATGCTAAAGTGTCGCTTAGCAACTTTGCCATGGCTACTTCTGGGAATTACCACAATTACAGAGAAGGAGATGATGGTAGCAAATGGGTACACATTATAGATCCAAGGGATGGCAAAAACAAACAAACTGCCTTGCTTAGTGCTACGATTGTGGCTAGAGACTGTATGACAGCTGACGCACTAGCTACTGCGAGCATGGTGCTTGGTGAGAAGGATGCACTCAACATGGTTGAGCAACTTCCCAATACAGAGGTCTTGCTAATCCTTTCTGCTCCGAATGGACAATATCGAACGGTAATGTCTTCAGGTTTTGAGAGCTTCTTGGCCGATTGACTTAGGCCTCAGCCAATTTTTGGAAGCGTACTTTCTTCAGGATTATCACAGTCTTCTGGCGTTTTGCCGCAGAGTGTGCATTCACCAAGTTCATTGCGAAGCATAGGGTTGTTTGAAGCACATCCTCCTCGAAACTCTCCATTCTTTTGAAAAACGATGCGTATAGCCATTCCAAAGATTACTAAGGATAGGACAAGGAAACTCCCTATGATTGTTTGTAACATAGGACGAAGTTAAGGGCTTTCAACATATATCTTTCCTAGTATTGAGTAAAATACACTACGGATGCAGGATAAGGCTAAGGCGTTTTTGCGATTACTTGAGATAATGGACGATTTAAGGGCTCAATGTCCTTGGGACATGAAGCAGACTAAAGAAAGTCTGCGATTACTTACCATAGAAGAAACCTATGAGTTAAGCGATGCGATTCTAAAGAACGATTTACAGGCTGTTAAAGAAGAGTTAGGAGATCTAATGCTCCATATGGTGTTTTACAGCAAAATAGGTGAGGAGGAAAAGGCCTTTGACGTAGCTGACGTGCTTCACGCTGTATGCGATAAACTCATTCGTAGGCATCCACATATCTATGGAGATGTTACCGTGGACGGAGAAGAGGACGTAAAGGCCAATTGGGAAGATATTAAACGGAAAGAAAAGCTTGCCAAAGGGGAGGAAGGCTCAGACAACAGGGTCAAATCAGTCTTAGCTGGAGTTCCTGATGCCATGCCATCCTTGATAAAAGCATATCGCTTACAGGAAAAAACCGCTCAATTTGGTTTTGAATGGGATGAAATAGCCGAGGTAAAAGCTAAGGTAGAGGAAGAATTATCCGAGCTTGACGAAGCGATTCGAATGGGTATACAAGAAGATGTCGAGGCCGAGTATGGCGATGTTCTTTTTGCCTTGGTGAATTATAGCAGGTACTTGAAGCTTGATCCTGAGGCAGCGCTTGAACAAAGCAACCGAAAGTTTAAGCATCGCTTTCAATACATAGAAGAGCAAGCCCAATTGCAAAGCAAAGATCTAAAGGATATGACGCTGGCAGAAATGGATGCTCTCTGGAATGAGGCAAAAAAAAAGGCGGTCAACACGGACCGCCTTTAAAGTTATTGTGTGATTGGATTAGAATCCGATGACACCATCGAGAACGTGGATTGCACCGTTTGTAGCACAAATATCTAAACCACCAGCATTAAGCGCTGCACCACCTACAGTAAGTGCGCTGGCGTCAAAAGCTTGTCCAGTGCCAGAAGTCATAGTGATAGTTTGACCATCGGTTAACTCACTGCTAAGCACCATGTCGCCAATTACGAAGTGATTGGCTAATACACCAAATACTGCGTCAGCCCCTAGTGAGTTTAGGTCATCTGCGTCTACGTCTCCATCTTGATCTGTATCTAAAGATGCCTCAAAAGCTGCGTTGTTAGGAGCAAATAGGGTAAAAGCAGCATCTGGGTTTGAGAGCGCTACTACTAAATCCCCGTACGTGTTTTGTGAAGAAGTTGAACCGAACTCCAATGCCGCTACAAGTGTAGCGAATTCAGGGTTAGCCGTTAACATCTGACCTATACCGCCAGGTACAACTACATTGTCAACAATATGGATTACTCCATTGTCACACTGAATATCGGTAACTACGATATTGGCTGCTGCGAATGGGATTCTTGAAACGCCTCCGGCTGCATCGGGAAGAAGTACCTCCCCAGCTTGGGCAACGGTAGGACCTGCTGTATTGACGAAAAGGTCTACGTGCTCATTGGGAGTCCAGTCAGTACTTACAGGGCGATTAGATTCTACATAACCTGTTGCTAAATCTGCCGCATATACTTCACCTATTAATACATGTGTCAGTAAGACACTTGATAGCGTATCTGCACCAACTTCTGTTGGATCCGTCGCTCCAAAGAGACCTATAGCTGCACTAACTGCGTCATTTGCTGGAACAAATACTGTGAATGGACCGTCTCCACTTAACGTTGAAGTTAAACCGCATGCATCAATTGCTGCTACGAAATCAGTGTAACCTTGATCTGCAGCGACTCCTAATATGCTGTTGTCTGCGGATGGTGGGGGAGTTGTTCCTCCTCCATCATCCTCGCCACAAGACGTTAGAGAAATTGCCATGACAGCAAAGCCGCCAAAGAATAGAGTTGATAAATATTTCATGTGTTTTATTTTATGAGGGTTAAACATACTAAATCTTAAGTTAGTTTAATTAGAACATCATTTTTTCGATATTTCTTCCACAAGAATTTGCCATGAAGAGATCCATGATATTGTTTTCGTATCATAGATTGCCGTTTGTTGCCCGTTGGACCAACCTATAAATCGACTTTTCAGGAGGGATTGGTAGTTTAGAAGTTGATCTATTGCGGTAGAATTGATTGAAACTTTAGGGCTTTTGCACTCCAAAAGAAGGCACGGTTGCTCATAAGAGGTGATCAAAACATCAAAGCGAAATTTTCTTTCGGCATTTTGGATGCTTCCTTCTACTTGAAACCTACTTTTGGGAATTTTCCAATCTTCTACCAACAAATGGATAATATGCTGTCGTACCATCTCTTCCTTTGTCCATGCCACCCATTTTTTTCGGATAATGTCGAAAACCTCTCGGTAATTTTCATTCTTGCGAAAGCGAAAGGCTCTTTCTTTAGGTTCTAGTGGTAGAAAGTGTATTTTACGACTCATGGCTGTGAACCTCACAACAATACGAAATGATGTGCAAAATGGAAAGTTTGCACCGATTTACTTGCTCTATGGAGATGAACCTTTTTTTATTGATCAAGCGGTGTCCGTTATCGATGAGCATGTCTTAACTGAGGCTGAACGCGGCTTTAATCAGGCGGTGTTTTATGGGGCGGATATCGAAGGACAAAAGCTCAATGAGGTATGTGCACGCCTTCCTATGATGGCAACGCGCAGTTACGTCTTAGTAAAAGAGGCACAGGATATCCCAGCAGAATCTATAGCTCATTTATTGGATTATATGCTCAAGCCAAATCCACAAACGGTTTTGGTGCTGGCGTGGAAACGGAAAATTGATAAGCGTCGTGAATTCTACACGAAAGGCGTTAAGAAAAGTGAGCATCTATGCATTTTGGAATCCAAAGCAATAAAGGACTATAAATTGGAAGAGTGGCTTGCCAATTATGCGCAATCTGTGGGCTTCCGTTTAGACAATAAATCGGTATCGCTTCTGGCCGAGTTTCTAGGCAATGATCTAAGTACCATCCATCAAGCCTTTGAGAAACTTAAGCTCGTACTTCCGGAAAACGCTCACATCGATGCTGATATCATTGAGCAATACATTGGAATATCAAAGGAATACAACAACTTTGAGTTGAAAGATGCCCTTGGAAATCGAGACACAGAGCGTGTAATGCGTATCCTTTCTTATTATCGAGGAAACCATAAAGCCTTATATCTGCCGCTCATCCTAGCTACGATATATAATCATATGGTTGTCTTGTATCAGCTTAAGATGATTTCATCACCGACGGTTCATGATGTTAAGGCCATTGCGAATATTCATGCTTTTCCGGTTCAACAGTCGATATTGCGCCAGGTTTCGAGTTATTCCTTGCCTGAATTGTCCAGAGTGCTCATGCTGTTATCTTCCTATGAACCAAAAGCTAAAGGTATTGGAGTACGCAATAGTCCTACAAAGTCCATTGAGCTGCTTACAGAATTCTGTATGATAGTAGTTAACCCTTCCTTACTGGCTGCTTCCAAGAACTTGAGCGTAGCGCGTACGGCATAATTGTTCGTCTGCCTGCAATTGAGATTTTAATGCATTTGAATTGTCAAATGGTTGCTCATCACGTATGCGTTCCATAAAGGAAACGCGAAGGTTGGATCCATAGAGATCACCTTCCCAATCAAGAATATGAACTTCCACTTTTAATGCGCCATTATCATAGGTAGGGCGATGGCCGATGTTTACCATTACGCAATACTCCTGATTGTCGATATTGGAAACTCCCCAATACACACCGGGTTTAGGAATAAGCTTTTTACCGTCTTGTAAAAGGAGATTAGCTGTTGGATAGTCCAATTGCCTTCCTCTTTTTTCTCCGTGCACAACGATACCTTCTAATTCAAAAGCATAGCCCAACAGCCTATTGGCTTCGGATATCGCACCATTAGCCAAGGCTTCACGTATTCTTGTCGAGCTTATTTTTAGCTCGGTGACTTTTTGTGCATCGATAACATCAACTTCAAAAGAATAGGCTCTCCCAAGGCGAGCCAAGAGAGAAGCATCACCACTGCGTTGGTATCCAAATCGATGATCGAATCCAATGACAACTCGCTTGGGTTTAAAAGCGTTTGCTATATATTGCTCAACATAGGCTAGAGGTTGCATCTCCGATAGATCGCGCGTGAAGGGAATGATGGCGAGATGGTCTAACCCAAGTTGCTCTAAGCGTCTGACTCTCTCCTTCATCGTGGTAATCAGCTCTATTAGTTTGCCATCTCTTCCTAGGACGGATCGTGGATGAGGGTGGAAGGTGAGCATGGCAGAGTCAGTCTTAGATGCCTTGGCCAATTGTGTTACTTTTTTTATCAAGGCTTGATGACCTATATGCAGGCCATCAAAGCTTCCTATAGTCAGGATGCAATGCTCAAGAATATTGAGCTCCTCTAGTTTCGTATAAACCTTCACGATGCCAAGGTATTGTTTCTCTCTAACATTGCGATGCAATCTTCGATTTCAAAGCAGTCTTCAAGCTGAACCTCACCAACAGCGGTTCGCGTTAGCTGAATCAAATGAGCACCATTCCCCAAACTCGTACCCATATCTCTTGCTAAGCTGCGTATATAAGTTCCTTTGCTACAGGTCAATGAAAACGCTAAGCAATCCACATCGTGTGGCGTTAGTACTAAATCTTGTATTTCCACGGGTCTTGGTGCTAATTCAAAGATTTCACCTTTTCTGGCTTGTTTATAAGCCCGTTGGCCATCAATCTGAATGGCTGAATGGCGGGGAGGTCGTTGTTGAAGTTCTCCCGTAAATTCTCGGATCAGCTGTGAAATGTTTTCCTGTGTTAACTCAGGTATCGCATACGTGTTGTCAATGGCAGTCTCGAGATCAAAACTTGGTGTGGTGACACCAAATCGAATGATTCCAGAATATGCCTTGCTTGTTGCCATCCAAGATTCAATCGTTTTGGTCGCTTTTCCAACGCATAAAACAAGAACTCCTGTAGCAAGAGGGTCGAGCGTTCCGGCATGACCTACCTTAAACTTCTTCACCCCCAATCGTTTTCGGATTACCCATCGTATCTTATTTACAACATCAAAGGATGTCCAACCAAGGGGCTTTTTGATGGCTAATACTGCACCACTTCTCAGTTCCTCTTCAGAGAGGAAGGCGGTGGATTTAGCTGTTAAAGTATTTGCCATAACATAGTGGCTATTCCAACGATTGCGCAATACGCTGCGAAGTAGACCAATTTGTTCCGGAGAACGAGCTGGACCATAATACGACAGGCAATTACACCGACAAGGAAGGCACTGAGACCTCCAGCAAGTAAAATGCCCCATGGAACGGCATCAACCGCATCAAGTTGGACAAGATCATTGATTTCTAGGATGGAGGCACCAAGTATAGGCGGAATGGCCATGAGAAAGGAAAAGCTTGCTACTTTTTTCCGGTCAGTTCCCAAGACAAGTCCGGTGGAGATGGTAGCCCCCGATCGAGATATACCGGGTAAGACGGCAAAGGCCTGAGCAATCCCCATGATAAAAGCACCAACATAGCTTAAATTACCATTGTAAGGACTTGTTCTTATTGTGACCAGTAATAGGAGTGCTGTTAGACAAAGCATAGCGCCAACCAAGACAAGGTTGCCATTAAAAATGGCTTCTACTTGGTCTTTTAAGAAAAGTCCAACAAATAAGACGGGTAACATGCTGATAATGATGAGGGTTGCATATTGGATATCAATGGTGCTGCCTTTTGATACTCCTTTAATACGCCCTAATATTTCATCCCAAAAAACGACAATGGTACTTAAGACAGTTCCTAGATGAACAGCTATTGAAAAAGCTAGGTCGTACTCTCCGATGTCAACACCCAGTAATGCTTGTCCGATTTCAATATGCCCACTGCTTGAGATAGGTAGAAATTCGGCAATTCCTTGAAGGATACCTAGGAGTATTGCTTTAAGGGTCTCAGCCAATGGTAAAAATCAAATTATGCCTCAGACTTAGGGGCTTTGTAAAATATGGCAAACACTTCTACGATGAAACCTAAAACAACCAGAATAGGCGCAAGAACAATGCGTTGGTCACTGTAGATCGATGAATCAAACGTTTCGGCAGTATTCGCTTCCCCTGATAGCTCTGCGCCTCCTCCAGACATGAGAATAAATCCAGCGGTTATCAGCAACGCACCGATGATCATGAGTTTATAATTCATGGAACCAAAGAGTAAAACATTCGAGGATACTTTTTTCGAAGATTGCTTCGTAGAGTTAGCCATAATATGAATATAAGTTTTCCAAACGCATACGAAGATAGCGATTAACTGAACGATAGGTGCTAATTAATGAAACGAATATGCTAAATGACAAAATAGTGGCTACGAGAAGACCCAATTTGTCGTAGGAGTGAAGCAGTTGAATGGGGTAGTTGGATTGTTCGATAGCATACAACGTACCTATAAGCAGACCAATGCCCAAAACGGCACTGAATAACCCTCTCAATAACCCTCTCCAAAGGAAGGGTCTTTTTATAAAGGAGCTCGTAGCTCCAACAAGCTGCATAGATCGTATGAGAAACCTTCGGCTGTAAAGGGATAGTCGAATGGAGTGGTCTAGTAATACTAAGGATACAAATAAAAAGAGTAATCCAAGACCACCGGTAATCAAGGCCCCGCGCTTGAGATTAGCATTAACAACATCCAAGTTGACCTCAGGAATAAAGACGTAGGATACCCCATCAATTCCTTCTAAACTTCCTTTGATTGTTGCCAATTGATTATTACTTACAAACTGATGATGTAAATGCACGGTAAATGTCGGATACAATGAGTCACCAATTAACTCTCCAATATCATCACCCAAATCAGCACGGACAACTTCCGCTGCTTCCGCTCTAGATACAAAAACAGCTTCTTTTATTTCTTGTTGGTCCATTAGCCGCTGTCGCATTGATGGTGCGTTAGTCTCATTAAAGGTTGGTGTAAGTTCTACAATAAGCGGCAGCCGTTCTTTTAAAGTTTGCGTAAAAGGCCTGTATTCCAAGTATACAGAAAAGCTTATGCCAAGAAGCCACAGCATAAGTGACATACTAAGCACGGAGGAAAGGCCTCGGATCTGCCATCTTTTTTTCTGACTGGAATGTTGTTTACCCACGAGATAAAGGTACTGATTGTATCCATGCGATTTGAGCTTTTACTCCATCCTGTGGACAATAACCTTTATTTTGTGCAATTACTTTTTAATTTTTGCAGAAATCATAGCAAAAGCTATAACTAATCCATATTGAATGCATTATCCATTTAACGAAGCACAAAAGGCGGTCAGATCCTCTTGGGAAGAGGCCGGTATTTACCGTTGTGTAGAAGATGCTTCCAAACCAAAATACTATGTTCTTGATATGTTTCCGTATCCCTCTGGATCGGGCCTTCATGTTGGACACCCTCTGGGATATATTGCTTCGGATATCTATGCGCGTTACAAGCGACAAAAAGGATTTAATGTGCTTCATCCCATGGGCTTTGACTCCTTCGGCCTTCCTGCTGAGCAATATGCTATCCAGACGGGGAAACACCCAAGGGATACCACGAAGGAAAATAAAGCACACTTCAAAGATCAATTGGCTAATCTCGATTTGAGTTATGATTGGTCTCGGGAAGTAACCACATCTTCACCTTCCTATTATCGGTGGACACAATCTATTTTCTTAAAACTCTTTAATCACTATTACTGTACTTCGTTAGATAAAGCATTGCCAATCGATGGACTAATTAAGATTTTTGAGCAACATGGTAATCTGGACGTAATTGCAGCTTGTGATGAGAACACACCTCATTTTACTGCTGACCAATGGCAATCTATGAACGAAAAGCAACAAGCGGACATCCTCATGAAGTACCGTTTAGCGTATCGTAAGGAGTCAATGGTGAATTGGTGTGAGGCGCTTGGAACTGTTTTAGCAAACGATGAAGTTGTGCAAGGAGTCTCTGAGCGAGGGGGACACCCAGTTGTCAAAAAACCCATGGTTCAATGGACGTTACGGATAACAGCCTATGCTGAACGTTTGTACAAGGCAATAGATGGATTAGATTGGCCGGATGCACTAAAGGCAATGCAACGAAATTGGATTGGTAAATCCATCGGAGCAAACCTCACGTTTCCAATAGAGGGCAGTGATGAAGGTATCGAAGTGTTTACGACACGTCCAGATACAATATATGGAGTCACCTTTATGGTGTTAGCACCGGAACACCCTTTAGTTGCTCAATTAACTACTTCAGAAAATAGTAAAGAGGTTGAGGCCTATAAAGATGCAGTAAGTCGTAAATCGAGCATTGAACGACAGCAGGATAAATCAGTGGATGGCCGTTTTACAGGAAGTTTTGCTGTTCACCCATTAACAGGCGACAAGATTCCTATCTATATCAGCGCTTATGTCCTCATTGACTATGGAAAAGGAGCTGTAATGGCTGTGCCTGCTGAGGACGATAGAGATAATGCCTTTGCCAAACATTTTAGTCTTGCAATTCAAGAAGTTATTGATCGAAGTAACTCAGGAGGAGAACGAGGGGATAAGCAAGGGCAAATGACAAATTCAGCTTCATTGGATGGTCTTGCACCTATGGAAGCGATTCAACGCGGTATTGAAATTATACAGGGCAAGGGGATAGGTGATGCTGCATCAACATGGAAACTTCGTGATGCAAATTTTAGTCGCCAACGCTATTGGGGAGAGCCGTTTCCAATCTATTATAGAGAGGGGATAGCTTGTCCTGTAGATGAAGCGGACTTACCTCTCCAATTGCCTGATACAGAAGATTTTACGCCCAAAGGTGGAGAAGGGCCTTTGTCACGCGTTGACGACTGGACCTACAAAGGGTTTCCTTTAGAGACAGATACGATGCCAGGTTATGCGGGATCAAGTTGGTATTTTCTTCGATTTATGGACCCAACCAATACCGATTTCTTTCTGACTAAGGATAAGGCAGACTATTGGCAAGATGTAGATTTCTATGTAGGAGGTACGGAACATGCCGTAGGTCACTTATTGTATGCCCGCTTTTGGCATAAGTTTTTGTTTGATCTTGGTTTAGTAGCCACAGAAGAGCCGTTTAAGCGATTATTTAATCAGGGGATGATTCAAGGGCAAACATGTTTTATCTATCGAGATGCACAGGAAGCAAACACCTATTTTAGCGCGGACCACCCATCGGTGAATGACAGTTGTCAACGGATTCGAATCCTGGCGAGTTTAGCGAATGATAAGGGCGAAGTTGATATTGATGAACTATCCTGTTGGAGACCGGAGTTTCATGATGCTACTTTTCACGGTAATGACAAAGGGTTGTTTCTTGGGGAGTTTGAGACGGAAAAAATGTCGAAGTCTAAACATAATGTGGTCAATCCCGATGATATTGTTACTCGTTACGGAAGCGACTGTTTTCGTCTGTACTCCATGTTTCTAGGACCAATTGAGGAGCATAAACCTTGGAATAATCAAGGAATCGACGGCGTCTATCGCTTTATGAATAAGTTTTGGAGGCTGATCAAGGCATCTAAGGATGTTATACTCGAGGCTTCCGAGGCTAAGTCAAGTTTGCAAATACTACATACGTTAATCGATAAGGTAGATCGGGATTTGTCCAAACTAAGCTTGAATACCTGTGTTAGTGCGTTTATGATTGCAGTGAATGATTGGCAAAAGCTAGATAAGCTTCCTCAAGAGACCATGAAAGAAGCCTTACGTTTGATAGCACCTTTTGCACCTGTTTATGCGCAGTATGGATGGGAATTACTTGATGGAGAAGGTTACGTGCTCGATCAGGGCTGGCCAGAATTTGATGCAACGCATCTTCAAAAAGATTCAATAACACTTGCCTTAAGTTTTAATGGGAAACGTCGAGGTGAAATAGAGATTGACGCGAAGGCGGATCAACAAACAATAGAATCCATAGCGCTTTCCTCAGAGGTGGCCAAGAAATGGACAGAAGGTAAAGTAGTTGTAAAAGTAATTGTAGTGCCGGGTCGTATGGTCAATGTTGTAATGCGTTAATGCGTATCTCAAGTATTATATCTCTCTATTTGATAACTTTTCAACGCCAAAAGGGGACCGAAGTCCCCTGTACTTTTTAGTTTAAATATAATCCCTTAGGAGTTTTTACTAGCGCGAAAAACTCGGCTACCTACAAAAGTGATTATTCCAGCAAGTAATGCAAAAAGACCTCCGTCTAACGGCACACCCGCTGCAGGCGGTGGTGGCGGTGGCGGTGGCGGTTGCGCACTTGCAATTGAGACTAGGGTTGCTAATACAACCGTTGCGAAGAGGGTTAATTTGGCGTTATTTGAAGAATTCATACTTCTTGTTTATAATGTAAATATATAAATAATTACCGGATGAAAAATCTAAAATTTTACTTCTTGTCGAAATTTTATTGATCCGCCTTCATAGTGTACGTTGAAATTGGCAAATGGTAACGGTTTTCCTGAGATACTTTGAGTATTGATATGGCTCACTAGATTACCAAGTTTACTCTGACACATATTGTGCTCATCTAAGAAACTTTTCATCCAATGCTTTTTTGAAAGCTTATCTACGTTTTGATGTACCAGGGTTAGGGTTGTTGCGCTTCGAGATACTTGGAGAACCTTTATGCCTAACCTGTCAAACTGTTCTAGGATTTCCTTTAGTGAAGCAAGAGAAATATAGCTGTAATCCTTGGTTTCGAGTTGAGTAACAATGATGTTATCAGTGAGTGTTTCCATTGTTGATGGTATTTCTTCCGCGTCTATCTCCTTAGTTTGAACAATTTTACTTCCTTCCTTTTCGGGTGACAAAAAGGACCGTACATGGAGTTCGATGTCTCGATCGACTAGGGGTTGAATGGTTTTAGAGTGAAGAACTTTGGCTCCGAAAAACGTGAACTCAACGGCTTCTCGAAAACTTACTTCAGGAAGCTGAACTGCATCTTCAAATGTGTTGGGGTCTTTACTCCAAATACCATCTACATCCTTCCAAAAGGTGAGTTTGTTGGCTTGTAACATATTGGCAAACAAGGCAGCACTGTAATCACTTCCTTCTCTACCTAGGGTAGTCGAAATTCCTTCTTCACTCCCGCCTATAAATCCTTGGGTGACAAAACATGAATAACTGTACTTCTCCAAGGCCTTCTGAAGATTTTTTTGAGATAATCGAAGATCTACTTTGGCAGAGCGATAGTCATTGTTTGTGGTGATAATACGTCGCGCATCAAGCCATTGATTATGAATTCCACGTGCATTTAAAAAATCGCTAAGAATTCGACTTGAGGCCAATTCACCCAATACTGCGACCTGATCATAGATGTAGTCATTATGATGAACTGGTACATGTTGCATGAAACTCAGCGTTTGATCAAAAAGTGCATGGATTTTATGAAAAACCGTATCGTTTTTTTGAAAGAGTTGCTCAGCCACCATCAGGTGGTATTGTCGGACTTGCTCAAAAAGTTCTAAATAGTGGTCATCTCCATCAAGAAATGTCTTGAGTACTTCTTCAAGTGCATTAGTCGTCTTACCCATGGCAGAAACGACAATCATACGCTTTTCAGCGGGAAACTTTTCCATAAGAAAAGCCACGTTCATTAATCGCTTAGCGTCTTTCACAGAGGCTCCTCCAAACTTGTTGACTTCCCAGTTTGCCATAATTTCTGATTTAAGTGGTAAGATAACGCGGATTGTGCTTAGAAGTTGGTAATTGTGCGCGCAAATTATTCATAGTATAGATCTATCCTAGATACCCATGATCTTCTAAGAGATTACTTCCATGGCTAGCTTCTACTGCGAGCTCATCACAACGCTCGTTTTCAGGGTGGCCATTATGACCTTTAATCCATTGAAAGGTGATGGAATGTTTCGCGTGAACGGATAGATATCTTTTCCATAAGTCTGTATTTTTCTTATCCTTAAAATTCTTTTTTACCCAGTTAAAGACCCAGCCTTTGGACACGGCATCGACGACATACTTGCTATCACTTGCTACGGTAACCTGGGCACCCTCTACCTTGATCGCCTCAAGCCCAACAATGACCGCTAACAATTCCATACGGTTATTGGTCGTATACCTATATCCCTCGGATAACTCCTTGTAATGGGTGCCACTTTTTAGCACAACACCATAACCCCCAGGACCGGGATTGCCTCGAGCTGCGCCATCCGTATAGAGATAAATCATAGTGTGAAGGTATTGAATACTTCTGCATACCTTTAATGGTATGGACATTTCCTTTGATAAGTCGCCTAAGGCCTTGCGTATTTATGTCACCTTAGTCGGTGTATTTATTGCTGCTTTAGTATTGACTAATCTCATTGCAGGGCGCTTTTTTACCATAGGTTCATGGACCTTGTCCTCGGGCGTTATTGCTTACCCTGTAACCTTTTTAGTCACTGACTTAATCTCGGAAATCTACGGAAGAAAACGGGCTGATTTAGCGGTTAAAGTAGGTTTTGTGGCTAGTGTTTTTGTAACAATTGTCCTCCTTATTGCCTTACAAACCCAAATTGCTGAGGACTCCTATGTTACGGAAGAATCCTTTCTCAATGTTTTTGGTCTTGCACCGGGTATTGTCTTTGGATCGATGTGTGCCTATCTCGCAGCTCAATTTGTCGACGTGCGTATCTATGAATTTTGGAAGAAACTCACAGGAGGGAAATACTTATGGTTGCGAAACAATGGCTCAACCATACTAAGTCAGCTTTTAGATACTTCGATTGTCGTTATTGTTGCGTTAATCATCTACCCATCAATGGATGGTATAACCAGTACTGAGCCCATTACCTGGACGTTAGCCGGGGAATTAATCATTGCTCAATATGGATTTAAAGCGCTTCTTGCTCTAATTGACACGCCGCTTATGTATTTGTTTACATGGCGCATCTCAAAGGTGATTCAAGACGATGTTGCCGCAAAGGCTAAATAACCCGTTTTTTGAGTTAAAACAACTTGGGGAAGAGACGCCCTGTGCGCTTCATGTATTCATCAAAGCCTGGTCGGCGCTCTAACGAACGTCGGTCCATCCACGGAATGGAAACGCCGTAGAACATTACAAGAATGGCAATGGCTCCACATCCTGTCCACCAATAACTTGGATTATAGGCTAGAATTAAAATCCATAGGCCTATCCAGGTTGAGCATTCTCCAAGGTAATTGGGATGGCGATTACGACTCCAAAGACCCTGATCCATAGTTTTGCCTTTGTTTTCAGGGTTTCTGCGGAAATTGCGCATTTGCTCGTCAGCAACAAAAGCAAGCAAAACAGAGCCATAGAGAACAACCCATCCCAAAATGGAAAGAATTAGATAGCTATCACCTCCTGTATTTTCAGCTGCAAAGAGATAGAATGCAGGAAGACAGCCCATAAATACCTGAACGGTAGGGAAGAAGTGGATTCCAGATAGACTTACGAGCCAATAGGCTTTTCCGCTTTTCTCTGCCAAATCCTTATAACGCCAATCCTCATGGGATAATCCAGGCCAGTCTCGATAGAAATTGGAGGTGAGACGAAGACCATACAATTGCATGCCGATCACAGTAATCCATTGATGGGTAGTCACATTTTCAATACCATAGGCTGCTACAAGGCCTGCTCCAAAGACCATGGGTTGTACACTCCAAAACGGGTCATACATGCTTGAATTTTTAAGCAGATAGCTCATGATAAATATGAAGAAGGTCGCAATGGCGGCAGTTACCATAAACTTGGGCATCATTTCCCAATGCTCTGGCATTCGCATGTAGCTTACAAAGCATAAAACTGTGGCGGCGATATAAGAGGATAGGCTAACTATGATGCTATCTCTTCGTCCTAATTGTGCTGATTTACTCATAATGTTTCCTTTCTTTTTCCCATCTGGAGGTGAGAAGTTATTCTTCGGTGTATTCCATAAAGGTTTTGCGAATAATAGCAAGGCAGTCATCGATTTCTTGTTTTGTAATGACAAGAGGAGGTGCTAAGCGAATGATGGTGTCATGTGTGGGTTTAGCCAGCAATCCATTATCTCTCAGTTTCATACAGATATTCCAAGCAGTCTCTTTTGACTTCGCATTGACCAAGATGGCATTGAGTAGTCCTGCGCCTCGAACTCCTTCGATCCACGGACTATCAATCTTGTTTAATTCTAATCGTAAGTAGCGTCCAAGAAGTTGTGAATTGTCTGTAAGTGACTCATCTTTAAGGATTTGTAAGGCCTCCATAGCAACTCGGCAAGCCAAAGGATTTCCTCCATAGGTCGATCCGTGCTCTCCTGGACGAATGCAAAGCATGACGTCATCATCAGCTAAAACAGCGGATACAGGCATCATTCCACCGCTAAGTGCTTTTCCTAAAATCAAAATGTCTGGGCGTGTTTCATAGTTGTTTTCGCACCAAACATTACACGAGCAGTTTCCGCAGGTCGCTAAGAGCTTACCCGTTCGTGCCAAGCCGGTTTGAACTTCATCCGCCATAAAGAGGACATTCTTTTGCTTGCAAAGCGCGTGCGCTTTAACGAGATAGTTTTCGTCAGGCACTACAACACCAGCCTCTCCTTGTATGGGCTCGACTAAAAAGCCAGCGACATTGGGATCTTCCAAGGCTTTCTCTAAAGCAGGGTAGTCGTTGTAAGGAATTACCACGATTCCCGGAAGGTATGGGCCGAATTCTGCCTTGCTATCCGGATCGGTGGAAGCAGAGATGATACCAAGGGTCCGTCCATGGAAGTTATTTTCTACAAAAATGATTTTTGCTTGATTATCTGCGATACCTTTTTTACGATAGGCCCACTTTCGACAGAGTTTAATCGCGGTTTCTACAGCTTCCACGCCCGTGTTCATCGCTAGCACCTTGTCAAAGCCGAAGTACGCCGTAATGTATTCCTCGAATTCGCCAAGTAAGGAATTGTAAAACGCACGAGAGGTAAGGGTTAGCTCTTGGATTTGATCCTGCATGACATCGATAAGTCTTGGATGGCAGTGTCCTTGGTTTACCGCAGAGTAGGCACTTAAAAAGTCAAAGTATTCCTTGCCTTCGACATCCCATACACGCGTTCCTTTGCCCTTTTTTAGGACAACCGGTAGAGGGTGGTAGTTATGGGCGCCATATTGATCTTCTTTGGCGATGGCACGTTGGCTTGCAGTAAGTTCTGGAGTATTCATGTGGATACTAATTCGAGAGTTAGATGAGATTGCTTTTGCTAAATCCAAGAGGGAGTAAGTCCCTAATGGAATTAAAGAGGTAGATGGAGGAATCGTTGCATTGGGCTATGATTCGCATTGTTTGGTCAAATCGATCGGCGTATTCAAGTAAGGCTTGTCGGCAGACTCCGCATGGCGTGGCTACAGGTTTGGTTACGGCAGCACCTCGGGCATAGACTGCGACTTCTACTACGGCAACGTCCGGATACTTTGCAGAAGCATACCCCAGTGCTCCGCGTTCGGCGCATTGGCATACTGTGTAGGCAGCATTTTCTTGGTTTGAGCCATTGATGACCTCGCCGTTGGCAAGACGTAGGGCGCATCCCACATGAAAATTTGAATAGGGTGCATAGGCTAATTTGGAGGCTTCAATCGCTTGATTTAACAGGCTTTGATCATCTTGAGAAAGATTAGCCAATTGAGAAACGACTTGATAGTCTATGTGAATGCTACGCGATTCTGACATAGGGTTAAAGGTAAGGATTTGTGCCGTTTTATACCGTAAAATCTTTAGGATGGGTGGAATGGTAGTTGGGTGATTATGAATGAGATAGCGTGGGATTTTGTGTGTTGGCACCCCATTCGGCCCCCTTCCGTGGGCAAAAAACAAACCTCCATCCTTGGGTTATCCACTAATTATGCTACACCACCTCACCGCGAGTGTAGGTAAGCCATGAAATATTAAGTACTTTCAACGCCATGAGGGATTTATCGTCAATGGCCAAGATTTTACTTCTTGGCGCTGGGAAAAGCGCTACCGTGCTTATTGAGGAATTAGCGAAATGGGAAAAAGATGGCCGGGTTAAGCTTACGCTCTGTGATCCAAACTATAAACAGCTCAAGCCTCAATTCGAGCAAATCATTCAACATAACCTTCAATGGAATGACTTAGATGTAACCAATGAGAAAGCCCTAAGCGAAGCAATTATGGCCAATGATTTGGTGATTTCGATGGTGCCAGCGCGTTTCCATCCCATTGTCGCTCGATGGTGTTTACATCATCGTTGCCACCTCATAACGCCTTCCTACACTTCCCAAGACATGAAGGATATGCATAATGAAGTAAAGGCGAATGACCTCATTTTTATCAATGAAATGGGACTTGATCCAGGAATCGATCATATGAGTGCTATGGAAATGCTAGATGATTTGCGATCAGCTGGAGGGGAAATCAAGGGGTTTCGATCCTTTACGGGTGGCCTTGTGGCTCCTGAGTCGGATACGAATCCTTGGCACTATAAGTTTACCTGGAATCCACGCAATGTTGTACTTGCTGGGCAAGGTCCTGCCGTTGCCTTTAAGCAGGAGGGAAGATTGAAATACATCCCGTATCACAGATTGTTTGATCGCACGGAACGCATTGATATTGAAGGATATGGCACCTTTGAAGGATACGCCAATCGTGATTCATTATCCTACAGATCAATTTATGGACTGGAAGATATCGATACCATGTATCGCGGTACCTTCCGAAGACCTCCATTTTGTTCAGGATGGCACATGCTTGTGCAGTTGGGTATGACGGATGATTCTTATGAGATGCTTATCGAGGAGGGGATGACCTACAGAGACTTTACCAATCTCTTTTTAAAGTATCGCGACTATGATTCGGTAGAGCTAAAAATGGCGCATTATCTCGATACCAAGGTAAATTCAGAGCCCATGCAATTACTTGAATGGTTAGGCCTGTTTTCCGATCAGCTCGTTCAACGTAAGAAGGCTTCTCCAGCCAGAATACTGCAAGATTTGTTAGAGGAAAAGTGGCGCTTAGAGCCCGAGGACAAGGATATGATTGTAATGTGGCATGATGTACGCTACACCAAAGACCATACAGGAGATGTCGAGCAACGCATGACAAGCAGCCTCGTAGTGATTGGCGAAGATCAGATGCGAACTGCGATGGCGAAAACCGTAGGCTTACCCATTGTAATTGCTGCCAAGCTGATAATCGATAAGCAATTAATGGAGCGTGGCGTTTTAATGCCAACCCTCCCGAGCATCTATACGCCTTCTTTACAATATCTTGAGTCCAAGGGCATATCCTTTAATCACAAGATAGAGTAGGGCGTGCCTACTTGATTCCATTTTGCTCCAATAATGCTTTAACTTCCTTGAGCTCTGCCTTTAGGGATTCAATCATCTCTTGTTGCTCTTGGATGGCTTTGACAATAACAGGGGTGAACTCATGATAGCTCATTCCAAGAAGAGGCATAGGTTCTAAAGCAAACTCGCCAGGACGATCTTCGCTGATTGGCATCCAATTATGTGTTTGCACAATCTCGGGAAGTACTTCCATGACTTCTTGAGCAATAAACCCAAGTTTCACCTCTTTTTCAGCACTACTTATTGGCGTAATTCCTATATGTGTTTTATTCCACTTAAAAGAAACAGGATTAAGTTTGAGTAAATCATTAAGTCCATATGTCAAACTTTGAATGGACTCTTTTTCTGTGCGGTCTGAAGTTTGTATCACACCATTTGTGGCATATACATCATCCCATCTTAGCGCTGAAGATCCTAAATCTCTAATATTATCTGTCGAAGGAGCAAAATTATTATTTATTGTAGTGAGACTAGAAGCGTCCAGAAGATATTCAATTGATCCAATACCAATCGCCGTACCTGTTGAAGCACCAACATCCATATCTATCACATAGTCCACTAAAATATTGTTTACTGAATCTCCATTATTATTTGTTTGACCTTGAGCAAAGCCGAAATTTGTTCCAATCCTTACTAAATCATCTTCGGCATCGACAAACAACGCATACTCTCTAGTATCTGATTCTACTCTGAAATTGTGGTCCACAGTTCCCGACTCATTGTATACCATGTCTCCATTCCAGTATCCATTTCCTACGAAATATCCGGCATATCCATTTGAGGCTGTATTCGTGCCGTAAACCGCTCTGTTCCCATCGCCAAAAGCACTGAAATAACCTCCATAGTGCGTGCCGGTACCAGAACTGCTTACAGAGGAGTATACACCGTAAATACTACTAGTATTGCTAGCAGCAGGTGTTACTAGGTTATAAGAACCTGTTAAAGCCCCATCGCCACCCGAAACCGAATTATATGTCCCTCTTTTAGTTGAGGGGCCATCATTTGAAATACGGTTGTATGTGCTATATATTATGCCAGTGGATGTACCATTATCGAAATAATTATATACTCCGTATTTGGCCCCATCAATATCAGCAAATTCGTTCCTTACGCCATATTTAGTGCCAGTTCCAGATTGCATATTATTATACACTCCATATTGGCTTCCACTTCCAGTAGCTTCTAACGAATTATAGGTACCATATCGGATATTACTTCCGTCTCCCTCAATTTGATTGTACTGGCCATATACAAAACCTGCTCCCCCTGTTGAGGAGCTAGTATTCATTTCGTTAAACTCACCATAGCTCCTATTTGCTCCAAAGTCAACATCATTGTACTCCCCGTAGACATCTCCCGAGTAATCAATTGCAGCCACATCGGTTTCGTTGTAAGAAGCATAGTTTGCATTACTTGCGATTGTTCCCTGTACATTTAAATAGTTATAGCTTCCTCTATGAACGCCAGATCCATAAGAGGATACGTAATTATGCATTCCTGTTCCAGATCCATTTGAGTTGTTGTTCATGTAAACCTGGTTAAAGATCCCCGTCCGATTACCTGTTCCATTAAACCCAACCGTACTGAACAAACCATATTTAGTTCCATTGCCCCCTCCGTTTTGAAAGATTCTTACGCCATAGAGTGTGGATACATCTGCTAGGCCTATATTAGCATATACACGAGCAGAATTATCGGTTGTTCCTATACCTATATTGCCATTGGTGTTAATGCGCATGTTCTCTACTCCATTCGTTCGAAAGACTAGGTCCTGATTATCATTGGTTCCAAGGTAATTGGTGTTTTCATCTGTACCTGTATTGCCGAGCAATGCCCAGTCATCTGAAGAGGTAAGACTTGATAAGTCAATGGTTTCTGAAGTACCCCCTTCAATACCTATGGTTAGGATATTTCCCGCTAAACCAGAGCCAGAGATATTTTGATCATCTGTGCCTCCTGGGCCGGCAGGACCAGCAGGACCTGGAGCACCATCTGCACCTGGAGGTCCAGCAGGGCCTGGGGCACCGTCTGCTCCATCGACACCGTCTGCACCATCCGCACCTGGAGGTCCAGCAGGGCCTGGGGCACCGTCAATACCATCTGCGCCGTCAGCGCCATCTGCACCCGGAGGGCCAGCAGGGCCTGGGGCACCGTCAACACCATCTGCGCCATCAATGCCAGCTAATGATGATAGATCAATGGTCTCTGAGGTACCCCCTTCAATACCTATTGTTAGAATATTACCAGCAAGTCCAGATCCTTGTATATTTTGATCATCTGTTCCACCACTGGTAGATAGCGAACTTAAGTCTACATTAACAGAACTCCCATTTTCTATGTTAATTTCTAGAATATTACCAGTCAGTATAGCTGAAGTGAGGTTTTGGTCATCAGATCCAGCAGGACCTGGAGGTCCAGCAGGGCCTGGGGCACCATCTGCACCGTCAACACCATCTGCACCTGGAGGTCCAGCAGGGCCCGGGGCACCATCTGCACCGTCAACACCATCTGCGCCATCTGCACCTGGAGGGCCAGCGGGGCCTGGGGCGCCATCTGCACCGTCGATACCGTCTGCACCATCTGCACCTGGAGGGCCAGCAGGGCCCGGGGCACCATCTGCACCGTCAACACCATCCGCGCCATCTGCACCTGGAGGGCCAGCAGGGCCTGGGGCACCATCTGCACCGTCGATACCGTCTGCACCATCTGCACCGTCAACACCATCTGCGCCATCTGCACCTGGAGGGCCAGCGGGGCCTGGGGCACCATCTGCGCCATCTGCACCGTCAATACCATCTGCGCCATCTGCACCTGGAGGGCCCGCGGGGCCTATTGCAGCAAGAGGGGCTAAGTCAACGGTTGCGGAATTTCCATTGCTTATAAATACTTCAAGAATACTTCCTGTAAGGACTACAGAATCGATATCCTGCTCATCTAAGTCTATGGGCATAGGAAGCCATGCACTGCCATCCCAGTAATAAAAGAGATTGTCCGTTTGATCATAGACAAGCAGCCCACTTTCGACATTGGTTAGACCAACAATCGCTGCTCGTTGGGCTGCATCTAAACGTGGAATCAAAAGACCTTTATCATTGGACTCAATATCAAGGGCAGCATTGGGGTTGGGAGTAAGCGTTCCGACACCAACATTATCCTGTGCTGATAGTGAAAACGAGATGAAAAGTAAAGCTAGAGCTATAAAATATCGCATAATCTTGTTGTTCTTAATGTATAAGATAAGATTAAAAGCGTATTTAGAGGTTGCAATGTTAATTACTCGTTGGTAAATCTCTTGAGACCTTAAGCAAGCTTGCAATGCTTAGGGCATCCATGATCTCACCGCGGTCAATCATAGATAGCGCATCATCTAATGAAATGCACTTTTGCGTTAGGTTTTCAGTGTCTTCAGGCCTTGCCTCAGATTGAGTAAGTCCAGTGGCAAGATAGGTGATGGATAGCTCGTCAGTTACTGAGTTAGACGTCGCCATACGAAGTATTTCTTTCCATTGCCTTGCCTCAAGTCCGCATTCTTCAAGTAATTCTCGTTTGGCTGCCTCTAGTGGCGCTTCATCCGCAGGACATCCACCTTCAGGAATCTCCCATTCATAGCTATTCAATGTAAAGCGAAACTGTCCGACAAGATGAACATTCTGTGCTTCATCTAAGGCGACTATAGCTATCGCTATATTCTTAAAATGAACAACACCATAGATTCCCTCACTTCCCGATGGATTCATTACCTCATAATGGCCAACCTCGATCCACGCATTCTCATAGGCAGTGCGTCGATGATTGATTTTCCAATCACCATGAGGTTTAGGTGGGTCAAATCTTCCATTATCCTTAAACGATGGTTTTTCCATAGATTGATTGTCTTTCATAGTTGATTACTTCACTCGCTTTAGTTGATTGATCCATTCTTGAATTCCCTCGCACGCCTTCATAGGGTAGACTGTAAGTCGAGGAATGGTAAGGTGTTGAGGAGGGTAGGGGTCTATTAAAATATGTTCTGTGTGCGAGGCAGTATAGTAAATAAGATTGGCGGCGGGATACACTTGAAGAGAGGTTCCAATCACAACAAAATAATCGGCTTTTCTTGTCCATTCAATCGCTGTGGGAATGGCGGGAACATCCTCTCCAAACCACACAATATGTGGCCTTAGCGGAAGACCGTCACCTCCAAGATCGGAAAGGGTTAAATCGTTATCCCATGTACGAATACCATCTCCTCGTTGGTTGCGCACTTTACGTAATTCACCATGGAGGTGTAAGATATTCTGAGAACCAGCACGCTCATGTAAGTCATCGACATTTTGTGTTATAATTTGTACGTCATAATCATCTTCTAGTTGGGCTAAGGCCTTGTGTCCGTCATTTGGCGTTACCTCAAAAAGCTGCTTTCTGCGTGCATTGTAAAAGGTATTGACCAACTGCGGATTAGCCTGCCATCCCTCAGGAGATGCCACTTCTGTAATGTCATGGCCTTCCCAAAGCCCATCCGCACCACGAAAGGTGGAAAGGCCGCTTTCTTCACTCATTCCGGCCCCAGTTAGTATTACGATTAAGGGTTTGGCCATACCTCAATGATTCGCTGAATATTGGTGAGGAAATAAGTGTATTGGCCAGAGGATGCATGGTAGATTCCATTGTGATCAACTTGGTCAATTTGAGCCACACTATCTACGTGAAGTACGTGCTGGTTTCCCCAATAGAGGCCGATGTGATCTACAGGACCACCTTTTACCGAAGAAAATCCGAGAAGGTCACCAATTTGAGCTTCTTGAATGAAGCTTAAGGGTTTGCCATTTGATAACTGTTTGCTTGCTGATCTCGGCAAGCTTTTGCCCAAAAAACTGTAAAGGATATGAACAAGTCCCGAATCGTCGATTCCAAAGGGTGATCGGCCTCCCTTACGGTATGGAGCGTCTATATATTTTTGGCCAAGACGTTTGAAGCGCTCCATGCCAAGATCTTTGGCGTGAATAGATTGACCCGAAAAATTCCATTGATAGCCTCCATATTGGAGGCGTATGCCATCATAATTTGGGAGTTGACACCCAATAAATATGGGGATTCTACGTTCTTCGTGGTAAACAAATTCAGTAAAATCGATGCAACGAATAGCACTATTACTAGACTCTTCTGAAGGAACAAAATGGTCTGTGTGAACCCATCCTTTGCATTGGTTGTTATGTATCTGAACCTGGGACCATTTTTGTGAGAAATCAGTTACCTTTACGTTCTCTCCAAATAGGACCATTGATACCACATCGCTCGAGTCGTTTGGCTCGAAATAAACGGTAGAATTGGATACATGACATATTGAAAGGTTCGACATGGAGGATTTGCGTATGTGGGATATTGTGCAACATAAAAATATCAAGCTTTACAGGCCATCGTCGAAGATGTTTTGGTCATTGTTGATAAGCCTAAGTCTATCCACCTTTTCGCAGGAATCAATGGCACAGATTACTGCGGATTTTACGGTGTCTAGAAGTCAAGGATGCCCAGAACCTCTAGTAACGCAATTACAGGAAGCCTCTACATCAGCTAATCCCATTCAAAGTTATGTTTGGACAGTTATAGGGCCTAATGGTGTACTTCCCAATAGTCCGTTCTTTGCTGCGAATCCATTTATTGCACTTAGTGATCCTGGCTTTTACACTGTGAGTCTTACGGTCACAGATAATTTGGGTAATTCCAGCACACTTACTCAAAATGATGTCATTGAAGTTTTTGAGCTTCCGAGTGCTTCACTCACGGCGAATACAGAGTATTTGTGTTTTGGTGATTCTGTAACAGTCAACTTATCCTGCAATCCAGGATGCGGCAGCATTGCAACATCATTTTTTCAGCCGATTCCAGGGTTGTTAATACAAGATGCCTGTGACACCTCAGTTACCTTGCCCTACACTTCGTCTAGTGTTTTTTCTCCTAATGCTATTCTTACCAATTCCTGTGGATGTGTAACTCAGGATACCGCCTCATTTGTTGTAACACCTGTTCAGCGGCCTAATGCTCAGTTCAGCCTTCCAGAAACAGATTTTTGTATTGTTCCTGCAGCTGTAACTGCAACTAACTTATCGTCGTCAACAAGCCCTGCTACAACCTACACTTGGAATTTCATTGATACACTCGGTAATGTAGTATCCACCCAAACGGGATTTGAACCTCTGGTAACCCTTAATGAGGGAGTGTATAGTTTGGAGCTCATTGCGGAAACAAATGGTTGCGTGGACACCTTTATTCAGAACCGGGTGTTACGTGTGTTTAATGCCATTATTGATTTTTCTATATCTACGGATACCTCATGCGCCTTGGAAAATGTAGTTTTTACGGACTTGTCGGTTCCAACACCTGATTTGTGGTCTTGGACGATGCCTGGAGCTAACCCTTCCAATGCATCTGCTCCTGTCGTCAATAGGACCTACGCGAATGCAGGGAGTTATGATGTGACGCTGACTGTAGAGTTCCCTGGAGGTTGCTCTCTAACACAGATTCAAACGGGTGCTATTGAGATATTAGATATTCCTATTCCAAGTGCCACTTTTACGGTAAATGAGGATTGTAAGGTACCCGCCACGCTAAACGTACAGTCAACCTCTATCAATACAGTACAAACGGAGTGGACCTTTCCCAACGGGACGCCCTCAAGTGTTACAGGAGTAGGGCCAGTCTTCGTTACCTATGATGGCTTTGGTTCCTACGAGGTTGTATTAACAGAAACAGCATTTAATGGCTGTCAGGTAACGGAAACCCTCAATGACTTTCACATAGTCCAACCCTATACCTCTTCAATTGTACCTGATGTCTTGGATGGATGCGTTCCGCTAAATGTAAATTATACGGCCTTATTTAACAATTTGCCTACTGGTGAGAGTATTCAATCCTATGCATGGAACTTTCCTGGAGCAGCGTCCGTGACAAGCATAAGTAGTCCTGGCCCATCAGTGACCTATACAGATACCGGATGTTTTGATGTGGAGCTCATTACGATTACCACAACAGGTTGTACAGATACGGTTTTATTAGAAGATGCTATTTGTGCTGGTAGTCCACCGGTTGGAATGGGTATGACTGATACGTTGGATGCATGCCTTCAAACAGAACAAGTGTGTTTCTTTTACAATGGAGTTAATGCGGATACGATTTTTTGGGATTTTGGAGATGGTGTAACAACGAGTGTTTCCCCCTTTGATACGGTTTGTCACAGCTACAATAATGGTATTGGCCCATCAATTCCTTCCTTTACCGCGCTTCAGTACAATTGCCCCAATGACATCAATCCAACATCCTTACCAGCTATCAATGTATTGGGCCCCTTTGCGGAGTTTACAGATAGCATTGGGTGCGATAATGAAAACACCGTTTTCTTTGATGCATCAAATTCATCGGATTATACTTCGGTTAGTTGGGATTTTGGTGATCCGAGTACTACCTCAGATATTTCTTCAAACATTTCGGATAGTTATATATATCCACCGGTCTCAGTTACTACTGATTTTGTAGTGAGACTTACCCTAACCAATGCTAGTACTGGCTGTGTTCAAGATGTGTCAAGAACAGTAAGGATTTATCCGGACACTATTATTGCAGGATTAAGCGATGATTCTATTTGCGCTGGTGAAGTGATTTCTCTCTTTCAGAATTCTCCAGATGCCACGGGAATTCAGGGTAATACGAGATGGACCTTTAACGGAACATTTGACTTTGCTAGCGGCTTGGGTAGTGGTCCAGTTCCTCCAAGGGCAGTAGCACAGGGGCAGGCTCTAACGGTTCAATTTGCACAGTCCGGTATTTATCCTATTAACATGAGTTACATTAACCTTAATGGATGTGCCGATACATTTTCTACCTCCTTGTATGTCGCAGGGGTCTCAACAGGTGCGGTGGCTGATATGATAAGCGGTTGCGCACCTTTAACGGTTAATTTTTCTGACACTTCGACGGCACCTTTTTCTGGAATTGAAAGCTACTTCTGGGATTTTGGGTTAGACAATACAACCTCAGATACGAGTAACCAAAGGGTTACGTCCTTCGTCTATGATACCTTTGGAATCTTTCAAGTGAGCCTTACCTTACTTGATTCGGCGGGCTGTGTCATAAACGATAACTCAATTGTCATCAATGTGTCTGATCCAACGATTGATTTGACCTTATCGGATACGTTTATTTGTCAGGATGCCTGTGTAACCTTTACCGATAACTCGACGGGTGCGAACGTTACGAATTATTCGTGGAATTTTGACCAAGGCGTGCCAAATACCATATCAGGGGCTAATGAATCCAATGTAACGGCATGTTTTCCTGTAGAAGGAAACCAGACCATTCAGTATCAGATATTGGATAATAATGGCTGCGTGGCGGATACAACCTTTGTGCTACCCGTGTTTGATATTGTTGCGGATTATGCCATCTCCCAAACAAGCCTTCCTTGCCCGTTTCCCGTTCAGGTCGTTCAATTCACAAATCTTTCGCAAAACAATGTCGATACGAATTCTCTTCTGTGGGATTTTGGAAATGGATTCCTCTCTACCGAAGTGAATCCTGAGCAAATCTATGTTCGAGCGGGAAGTTATCCCATTTCTCTCACGGTTTCTTCGAATACAGGTTGTTCCGATACCCTTATCCGGGATACAGTCAAAGTGGGAGGGCCTTGGGCCAATCTCCGAGTTCTTGGGAATAACACGGGATGTGTATGCGACTCTTTTGATATTGAATATTCCCTATATGGGACACCTTCGGCGAGTTTTGTATTAGGTGATGGAACAGAAATCCCATTATCTGTTACAGGTAGTTTAACAGACACGATAACCGATACATTGTTTAACGTTGCCTTTTGTAATCTAGGGGTCTTTGCTCCTGGTGTATTTGTCGATGATTTAAATTGTTCCTACACCTATTTTTTACCTGATTCATCAATCATTATCGACAGCTTTGATTTTGATTACAGTTTGAATGATTCGGCATTTTGTGGGGGAGGACTGGTTGACTTGGTAAGTAATACGGTGTCATTCCCTGGGAATTTCCCCTTAACCGATATTTTTTGGGACTTTGGAGATCTCAATACGACTACAGATACATCCTCCCAGATCGCAACAAGTTATAATTACCCAAGTCCAGGATATTACGAGTTAACCCTTACTGCAACAAGCAGTATTGGCTGTACGGAGTCCTTTTTGGATTCTATTTATCTTCCAGAGGCTCCAATAATTAGTCTCACGGGTGACAGTGCCGGTTGTCTTAATGGAAGTGGTTTTGATGCGTCCTTTACGTATACATCATTTGGGGACACCGTGGTCGGTGCATCAATTGTACAGAGTATTTGGGATTTTGGAGACGGAAGTCCATTAAGTGTAGCTAATGATTCAGTTCAACATGTTTTTACAAGCTCTGGCTTGTTCTGGGTAAAAGTAAGTCTTACTGATTCGCGAGGGTGCGCAAATAGTGATAGTACACTTATTGAAATCTTCGCGGATCCTGTTATTGGAATTCCCAATGATACCACGATTTGTCGTGGAGACTCAATACGCCTTTTCTCCACAGATATTGAAACGGTAGTCTGGTCACCTAACTATGCTATAGATGATACCTTATCCTTAACACCATTGGTTTATCCAGACACCACAACCACTTATGTTGTATTTGGTGTCGACAGCAATGGATGTTCAAGTCAGCTAGGTGGATTCATGCAAGTTACAGTGGATCGAGTAATCCCGGATTTTAGTGTTGGTCAGGCATGCGCTGGAAGCCCAGTTGGCTTTACGGACGAAAGTACTGGTGGGCTGGGGTCCATTGTACAATGGAATTGGGACTTTGGAGATCCTGCTTCAGGAGTCAATAACACAAGTGCTCTCCAAAACCCTCAACATAGTTATGCCGTAGATAGTATCTATCTAGCTTCCTTAACGGTTCAAAATGATAATGGATGTTCTTTTGATACCACGGCAAACATTTTAGTAGGGCAGGGACCCCAAGCAAGTTTTACATTTAATGATACCTGTCAGAATGAGCCGGCATCCTTTGATGCAAGTGCATCGCTTGGTGGCACAGGAAATATCACTGATTATATCTGGATTATCAACGATCCAAGTAATACGCAGGATACGCTAATAGGTATGAACGCGAATTATATTTTTACGGTATCGGGAGATTATAATGTGTGTCTGATTGTGGAGACAGACTTAAATTGTGCAGGCAATCAGGATACAGTATGTCAGTCGGTTCATATTCGTTCACTTCCTTCCGTAGAGGTAGTGGTTGATTCTGTGTGTTTAGGGACTGCTACTTCTTACGCCGAGCTATCTTCTGTGGCAGAAGCTCCATTTGCTTCCTACACATGGAATCTTGGTATTTCTCCTTTTGATTTGCTCACGATTTCAGCACCTAGTAACCCTGATACATCAAGAGTTAATCCTATTCCTGGAATCTATTTGGTATCCTTGTCGATTACAGATAGTTTAGGTTGTGTGGGTATTGGAAGGGATACTGCACTTGTATATGATTTGCCTGAGGCTGATTTTGAAGTACTAGCAACGTGTACAGAAACAGTCTCCACAGTCAATGATTTAAGCCAAGCAGCAGACCCTAATCAAGCGCTATTAACATGGACTTGGGATTTTGATGAGGGCAGCGGTGATGAAGTGATTGCACCCCCATTAACCACCATCTTTGCTCAGGATGGAATTCATAATATTAGGCTAGTTGTTGAGGATAATGTTGGATGTAGGGATACATCGTTTCAAACCATAGACTTAGTTCCTGCCCCTATGGCAGTAATCACACCAAGCGATACGGCAGCATGTGAAGGACTTACCTCAGTAATTCTCGGTGGATCGAGTCAAGTGTATACTCCGACTGCCACGTATTCATGGGATTACGACTATAACATTCAACCTGGATTTGATCAAGTGGATGTCGTCAATCCAGGATACACACAAATCTATCCCATAGGAACCTACACTATCTTACTAGAAATAGTTGATGGAAATGGATGTATAGATTCAGCTTTTCAGGATATCATTGTTTTTGAAAATCCGGAAGCCATTATTGAATTTGGTCCAGCTTGTGAGGACTTTCCAGTCGATTTTAACTCCGCTTCTATAGAAGGAGATGCCCCTATTTCATCAGCCAATTGGATTTTTGATGATGTAGTAGGGGTTAATGGCTTTAGCGCGGTACACAATTCTCCGAATGAAATTACGGCTGAGCTATACATTGAGGATGCTAATGGTTGCGTCGATAGGGACTCAATTCAAGTGGTTCAAGACGTGCTTCCACAGGTAGTGGTTGATCCTTTGGTGGATACGGTATGTTATGGGGAAACCGCTGTCTTTACGGTGAATGGCTTTGATTCGATTCAATATGTTTTTAATCCAAACCTTCAAGTGGTCTACAATGAGATCTCTTCCCAGTTAGAGGTCGAACCGTCAATCGAGGGACTGAGTGTATTTTTCTTTGAAGGACTGAGTGAAAATGACTACTGCCCAAGGGATACATCGCCCAATCTTTCCGTTTTGGTTCCTGTGATTCCAATAGCTAGTCCACAGGCAGAACCTGATACCATATTACAGGGGAGCTCATCTTTATTATCGGTGGAAATCAATGGGTTATATGATACACTAATTTGGGATTTGAGCGTAAATTCCGGCATTGTAGATGATGAAACACTGCTAGTTTCGCCCTCAGAATCAACGATTTATGATTTTGATATTGAATATAGTGTCAATTCTGTAACCTGCACCCTAGATTCTTTCGTATTAGTAGGTGTGGAGAATAGCTGTGCCGATGGGTATATCTTTCTTCCGAATGCGTTCTCTCCAAATGGTGACTTATTGCATGATAACTTTTATCTGCAGGGCTCGGGCTTGACAAATGTCAACTCGTTTGCTGTGTTTGATCGATGGGGTGTTCTTTTATTTGAATCGCTCAATACTCTGCCAAACAATGAAATGAATGGTTGGGATGGGCGAAGTAAAAATGGAGAACGATGTAATGAGGGAGTTTATATCTATCGATATGAAGTCCAGTGTTCCAATGGAGATCGCGTTCAAGGTAGTGGAAACGTAACATTGATACGATGAAAAATGTGATAAAAACAATTGGCATTTGGCTGTACATCCTAGGGTGTTTAGTTGTGGGGTCTGTCTTTGCCCAAGATGTGCACTTTACCCAGTACACCGCAACTCCGGTTTATGTAAATCCAGCAATGAGTGGTTTCCACGGCTCCAATTACAGAGCAGGGGCTAACTTCAGAACGCAGTGGAACGCCGTATCTACGGGGAATACCTATCGTACATTCAATATGTTTTCAGATTTTGCTTTAGGCAAACCCACCTATTACAGTAACTATGCGGGTATAGGGATTAACTTCTATTCAGACCAAGCTGGTGATTTGAATTACAGCACGAATAAAGTAGATCTTAATGTAGCCTACCATTTTATCTTGGATAACAAAGGAACCAATTCTATATCTGCAGGAATTCAAAGCGGATTTGGTATGCGTAGTATTGACCTTACCAATGCTGTGTTCGCTAATCAAGGCGGCGGTATTGACCCATTGGGTGGAGAAGCAATTGATCGTGAGCGTTACGCTATGTTTGATGTAGGCATGGGTTTTTTGTGGAGTTATTCTCCTAACAAAGATCGTAGTTTCTATCTGGGTACAGCTATGCACCATCTCAATCAGCCTGAACTTTCCCAGTTTACTTCTATTGGCGCAAGTGACCGTATGTATGCTAAGTTTTCCGTTATGGGAGGAATGCAGGTGCCTGTAGGCGAGCGCATGCATCTTCAACCGAGCTTTATTGTTAACAGGCAAGGACCGTCTACTGAAATCAACTTATCGACGTTAATGTCGTATTCCTTTAATCGCGAGCCCTTTGATAAAAATTCTGTTGCCTTCGGTGTGATGTACAGAGGACCGTTGGATGCCATTGCATTGCTGACGAGAGTAAATCTTGAAACCCTTGCTATAGGATTTAGTTATGACGTAAACATTTCTAGTTTGTCGTCTGCTTCGCGAAGTAATGGCGGTCCGGAAATTAGTCTGGTGTATGTTGGGAAACCGAAAAATCGAGGAAGCGAACGGTATTGTATTCCTTTTTAAAAGGGTTTAGATTTTAAATACCTTAATGCAGGATCCAGAAGGGTAATCCATGTTTTTTGTTGGCCTGTTGCCATTCATTTTCTGAGATATACAGTCCAACACGATAATAGGTTCCATTGAATTTATATTGAATCTTATCAGCTAAGTTGAGTGATTCAAATTCAATGATTGCTCGATCAGCATTCTTCTTTTGACTAAACGAACCTAAGACCACATAAATCATAGGCCTATTGTCCTGGCCATCCCTTGCTGAAATTGTGGCCTCATCATCTGAAATGATATTATTCTTCGTCTCTTTTGTTGCTGCTGGAATATTTGGTGTTGACTCAATATCTTCTGGATCCATAGGAAGTCCTTGATCAAGCGTTGATTCTGCGGTGTTTTCTTCAACCTTAAGTTCAAATGAATGATCTTTGGAAGGTTCTTCGCTAACCGGCTGTGACGTTTGTTGCACGGGATGTAACATATTGTAGACTGGACTTCCCACTCGATTTCCTTCGAAACTAAAGAGGCTCAGCGTTATTACGCCAAGAATAAAGCTTGCTGCGAGGGCCCTTGGAGAGGTTTGCGCTACTTGCTTGCTTACTTCTTTTTTGTTCTCCTTACGCTCTTGTTCTACGTCATGGCCAATAGCAATGATTTTGGCATTAGAGTGCTCAATTTCCTCTTTTTCTTCGGCCGCATTAGTCGCAGTGGAATCGCTCGACACTAGTGTTTTGGGCATCGCCACACTGGCAAATCCGAAGTAAGTATAATCTTCATTCTTGAAGGCCTCTTGATTCAAAAGGACTTGTATGCCATGTTTTGTATGGGTAATCTTTCCAAATCTATTCGATGACCAAACAGTATTTGTTCGTAAGGAACTCTTTACATTGCCGAGCCATCGGTTCAAAACCACTTTGCTTTCAAACTCGCTGAGCTTTAAACGACGAGAAATGGTCTTTATCTGGTCGGTCTTTATCGATGCGCTCGCATTTGCTTCAAAAGAGACAACATTGCGCTTTAACTCAAGGTGTTCTTGAGTATGCAGAATCTCAGTAGCTCGATAGTGTAGGCTACCAAAATAGGGTAAAACTAGGTTACCATCTCTTATTAGGACTTCTTGTAAGACTTCCTCGAGATCGTTATTTATGTTAGAATTGAAAGGTTGCACCTACTAAACCATTTACACCGTAGCTTGGGTAGTTGTAGAATTGCTGGTATTGATAGTTTTCTACAAATCCAAACGCATTGTTAAGGTAGGCAAATATTATAAAATTCTTATTGAACCGATACTCGCTTTTGAGGTTGATATCAACGGGAACAGGAATGGTTTGAAGATTACCTGTTTCGTCTAATCCCTGCGCTCCTGCAAAGATGTTTAGTTCACCGCGCATAAGTAACTTACCATCAAGCACAGACATCTTGACCCCCGTAAAGGTCTTTAGTTTGGGTAGATTAAAGGCTGCTTCATTATTGCTCACTTTGTATGCGAAATAATCAGCTCCGAAGTAGAGGTGTACATTCTCCTTTATTTTGACGCCCAAATCAACATGTGCATTGTAGGTAATCATTAATGAATCATAGACAACCTGAAACTCGCTTAGATTTTGTCGGTTTACGTCGTAAAAGTTTCTATACAACGCTTGATTTCGAGTTGCTCTCATTCCAAAGTGGATATCATAGTCAAATCGTTTGACTCCTCCTTGGAAACCGCTAGTTAAATGATCATAGCCAGCATGTTGGACGTCTACACTATCGAGAATCATCCACGGATTGTCTCGTTGAAGTCGATCTAAACTTATCAAATCAATGTCCCGATCGTATCGTGCAAAGAATTGGAGCTTATTGTTTATAATTTCTCTTCGCGCCTCAAGTTTTGGGAAAAAGTCAAACTTGCTTTGATTCTTATTCTTTCTAGGAGAAACATCGCCAATACCAAAGCCAAGTGTTGCGTCGAGTAACCAATCATTGGTTCTGTAATGGTAGTGTCCTCCTAGTTTAAATACTGATCGTTTGAGATCTCCATAGGGCTGATTAGCATTTCGGGTGATATAGTTAAAGCCTGTTATGATTTCAAAGTGTTGAAATTTGTCAATCTCTTTCCCAATTCGGCTATCAAAATTTATGATGTTTTCGTTGTTTGACCAGTTATCTTGATAACGATTGTACCCGAACGTATTGTTGAATGTGATATCTAGATTATTTGCCTCATGATTAATCACTTGAACACTTCCACCATATCTCGTAGCCCGCTGCCTGACATCTTCATCCATATACTCACCCTGTGTAGTGTCATAGACATAGTTGTGGTCAATATCGTGTTCGAAATTTCCCTCGATATGCATGGAGATGTATCGTGAGTGGTAATTGAGAAAGGAGTTTACCCGGGAATCCATAAAGGTCATGTTCGGCAGTCTTCCCCAATTGGAGGAGAAATGACTTCCCATTATACCAAGCTGACTTCTTTTCTTTTTCCCAAGATCTTCATAAAATCCAAGTTCTCCGAGAGCAGATAGCTGGGAGCCAAAACCAAAGCGAAGGAAGTTGTCCTGGGTTTGAAATAAAGCCTCTAGATCAACACGCGTTGGGCGTGTTTCGGGTGGAGGAAGGTCAACATTAAACTTTACCTGAGGCATGGTGTAGTCATGCGTTATGTCATCGGCTTCAGGTGGACTAACATCTAACTGAAGTTTTAGCTTGTCCGCATCCTCTATAGTGCCCTCATAATCTCTTACTAGATTAAAATCTGCATCGTTAAGCCCATTGTTTTGAGAAAAGGCACTGCTACAAAGTAGAATGAGTAGTAGTGGGGTGAAGTAGTTTTTATTGTATTGCATAAGATTAATCTTGTAATTCACTATTCAGCATCTTCTGAATCTGCCTGACGCTCTAGCAATCTGGCTTGCTCAAGCTTTTGATTTGCCTCATCGATCAATGCTTGGTCTCCTTGATAATTGTTTACAATTGACTCTAAGGTGAGAATAGCCTCATTGTAGTTTTTGAGACCTATCCAGCAGTCACCAATAAGGATGTAAGCTTTTACAACCCAATAACTGTAGGAACCATAGGTACTAATGATGTTTTTGCAGGCCTCTTTGGATTCTTCAAACTGTCCATTGTCATAAGTAATCTTAGCAAGATGCCAAGTGGATTCAGCTTTTTTCGAACTCATATCGAGGCGTTGGATGCACTGCTGAAACATTGATTGGGCTGTTTGTATGTTACCTTTGTTGTAATAGGCTTTTGCGCTAGAGAACAAGGCTAAATCTTGAATATCTTTTGCCATACCATTGGTCTGTTGAATCTTTTCTGATACATCGATAATTCCATCTTGATCTTGGAGCTCAATACTAGATCGCAAGTAGCCCTCCAAAGCCAATTCAACATTACTTTGCACTCCGCCAAGCTCTGATAACCTCCTGTAATACTGTTGGGCTAAGGAGTAATTTTGTTGATGGTTAAAGGTTATAAATCCTGCACGCACTAAAGCCGTCTCAAGTTGAGCTCCTGACCCTTCAGATATAACGGTTTGGAAAAAGGGGAGGGCCTTACTGAAATAACTAGCGTTGTTCTCTGATTTGCCTAGTTCAAAATAGCATTCAGCGGCATAAAGATTTACTTCCAAGTGATGAAATCCACGACTGAACTCGCTTAGGTAGTCTTCGAATGCTTCTGCAGCCTTGCGGTAGTCATTCGCGTTGTAGAAATTCATTGCATTGGTAAACAGAAGACTATCTTTTTTGCTTTCATTGAGGGTGATCCCAGATTGCGAGTTAATAAAATCCAAAAAGGCTTGAGGTTGTCCCATGGCGAGATATACTCTTTCGAGCGCCTTTACTGCGATGTTTGCTGAGGGTGTTCCTGAAAATTCTGTGATGGTTTTTTTATACCATTTCGCTGCCTCATTGTATTGATTTTGCGTTTCATAAATCAGGCCTAGTTTGTTGTATAAAACGGGCTTGTACAGACTTGATCCATGATCATTTACAAAATCTAGAAATCCTCTTTTTGCATTGTCCAAATCACTTAGTGCAAAATAAGAGTCCGCGCTTTCAAAGTCGGCGTCATCGCGATATGTGGATTGTGGGAAGTCAACAGACAATTGATCCATCCGTAAAATTTTTGATGAAAGATTATTATTAAATCCATCAATTAAGCCGGCTTGATACAAGGCATAATCATCTTTGGGATAATTATTTTGATAGACGTCTAGATAGAGTTCTTGGGATGTGTTGTATTCATGTTCCATAAACAAACAATCCGCCCTTCGCAATATGGCATCCTGGTAAAATGCTTGAGCCTTTGGGAACTGAGCCTGATTCAGTTGGTCATAGGCCACCTTGAGTTTGCTCGCTGCATTTTTGTAATCTTTTTCTTTGAAGTAGGTGTAGGCCACTCCATAGGAAGCATAGGCGTTGACAGCCCAAGGAAACTCGGAATTGTCGACACTTGTCATAGAAAATTGATTGTAGTTATTGCGTGCTTCAGGGTACTTCCCTTGCAAATGCTTTGCATCCCCTATGATTAGGTGCGCAATCTGATAGAGAGTGTTGTCCATGTTGCTCGATTGCGACTTGAGCGCGTAATCAATGGCTTCTTCATAACGATTACTATTCAATGACTCAACGGCAGAGTAGAGGGTAAGGCGCTGATAGATCTCTTTAAAGGCTGGCGTGTTGAGGTTTAGATCTTCAATGACCTGAATACCCTTGGCATAATCTTTAGAATGTAAGGTCGCGTTGAGTAATAACTCGAGGAGTTCATCCCTGTACGCCGAGGTTGGATAGAGTTCTAAGAATGCTTCAATCAATGCAATGGATTGACTATGATCGTCCAAATCATCTGACAGCCGAATATATTGCACAGTAGCTAACTCCTTAAGCCGTTCATCAGGCCCGGTTCCCGCTACATTTTGAAAATATGCCTTAGCATCCTCCTTATTATTCATGTCGAGATAACTATTGGCGATGAGATACATCGCATGTTGTCTCATCGAGTCTGAGTTCGCGGAAGTAAGCTCTTTTAAATAGGTAATAGCCTTTTCATATTGTCCGCTTTTATAACTACAATATCCAACTTGATAATACAGTGCGTATTCTGGATTTCTGAGCGATTTTATGTATTCTTCCAAGAGCGGAATTGCCTTTTCACAATCCTCTGCGCAGAAATAGGCCTGACCAAGTGTGCCTTTAATGGCAGCTTGTTTGCTCCGAGGTGCTGAACTAACCATAGGTTCAAGATGCCGCATTACCTGAGTGCAACGGCCTTCCATTAAGTCAATTTGTGTGAGATAAAGCGCGGCATCTTCTCGAAACTCAGGCTCATTGGCAATCATTACAAAGTATTCCTTCGCAGCCGCCATATTTCCATCTTTAAGTTCGATGACTCCCATATAATAGACCGAAGGGACTTGATAAGGATTGGAGTAGTTAGCGGTTTTTTCTAAACTGGTTCGAGCAGCAACAAAGTTGTCACGTTGAAAGTGAGCATAGCCCGATAAAAAGTAGAATTCATCCTGTTCGGTTTCGCTTAACTCATTGGGATCTACTTCGTTGAAATGAATAATGGCGTTGTTTTTATTGTTGTTATCCATATACACCATACCCAGAAGGTGCGAGACATTTGCTGAAAAGGTATTATTGGGATAATCAATCTTAAATTGTTGCAAAAGCTCGATAGCATTACTGTGTTTTAATCGAGCAGCGGCCGTAGCGTAATAAAAATCCGCCCTCATTCTCCATAGCATAAACTCGTCGTCCCATCGAGGGATTGGGTCGCTGCGGTACATATCAATGCGCTGCTGGCAAGAGGCCCACAATTGATTCTCTGCATCTTCAATGGCATCGGAAATCAGTTTGGTTTGCTTGCTGTATTTTATAGTGGCTTGGCCTAGCACACTGGAATTGACTTGAATCAAGAACAAGGCAAGAAGGAATACGCTAATTTTCTTCATATCTCAGATTGTGTATGGGGTAATAACGTCAATTGAATGGAAAGTTATTCTCTAAACCTTGATTATCAAGATTCATGCCTTAATAATTGTAAACAAATAAATCGCTGTGGTAAAGGAATCTAGACAGATGTATATTTGCATCTCAATAAGAATAATGGAGAACGTTTCAAACAATTTTAAAGTAAAAGATATAAGTCTAGCCGAGTGGGGCCGAAAAGAAATCACCTTGGCAGAAGCAGAGATGCCTGGACTAATGGCTCTTCGTGAAGAGTACGGAGCCTCTAAACCACTTCAAGGTGCTCGAATCGCGGGTTGTCTTCATATGACGGTCCAAACAGCAGTATTGATTGAAACGTTAGTTGAATTAGGGGCTCAAGTTACTTGGTCGAGCTGTAACATCTTTTCTACCCAAGACCATGCTGCGGCTGCTATTGCGGCTGCGGGTATTCCAGTATTTGCTTGGAAAGGACAAACCGATGAAGAATTTTGGTGGTGTATTGAGCAAACGCTCTTCGCTTTTGAAGATGGGGAAGGATTAAACCTTATCCTTGACGATGGTGGCGATTTGACCAATATAGTGTTGGATAATCATCCTGAACTCGTAGAAAATATTCTCGGTCTCTCTGAAGAGACGACTACAGGAGTCCATCGTCTCTATGAGCGGGGACGTAAAGGTACTTTGCCGATTCCGGCTATTAATGTGAACGATTCGGTTACCAAGTCAAAGTTTGATAACAAATACGGATGTCAGGAATCTCTTGTTGATGCCTTGCGCCGAGGAACGGATATCATGCTTGCGGGAAAAACAGCCGTAGTGGCTGGTTACGGTGACGTAGGAAAAGGTTCTGCAGCCTCTTTGCGCGGGGCAGGCGTTCGTGTAACTGTAACAGAGATTGATCCAATTTGTGCGCTTCAAGCGGCTATGGACGGCTTTGCGGTTAAACGACTTGATACCGTTATAAGCGAAGTAGATATCGTAGTAACAGCTACTGGAAATAAGGATATTATACGCGGAGAGCATTTTGAAAAAATGAAGGATAAAACCATTGTTTGCAATATCGGTCACTTCGATAACGAGATTGATATGACTTGGCTTAACAAGACGCATGGCGCATCAAAATCAACGATTAAACCGCAAGTTGACATGTATACCATCAATGGAAAGGATATTATTGTCCTTGCCGAAGGTCGTCTTGTAAACTTAGGGGTTGCCATGGGCCATCCATCCTTCGTGATGTCGAATTCATTTACCAATCAAGTATTAGCTCAAATGGAGCTTTGGCAGCATCATGAGAAGTATAATAATGAGGTATACGTTCTGCCTAAGCATTTAGATGAGAAGGTTGCCAAGCTCCACTTAGCCAAAATTGGTGTCGAGCTAGAAACACTTCGTGAAGACCAAGCGGACTACATTGGGGTTAAGGTCGAAGGACCATATAAACCAGAATACTATCGCTACTAGGCTAGTAGAAGAGTAATCTGGGATAACTTTTTAGCGGGTTATGTGTTCCCTGTAAAAGAGTGCACATGGCCCGTTCTTATTTTTTAGCTTTTTTTCTTGGGATTTGTTTGCTGCCGTCTGGTCTTTGGGCTCAATCTACAGGTCAATTGTACGGGACAGTCTATGATGATATTAATGGCGAAGTTTTGCCGTTTGCGGAAGTCCTTGTTGACGGTGGTCCCTCAGCAATCAGTGATGTAAACGGCGATTACCGCATTGAAGAGGTCCCTGTGGGTCTTGTTGATGTATCTGTGGTGTTTATTGGGTATGAAGGACAAACGATTACTGAAGTCCGTATTCTAGGGGACAAGGCGACAAAGCTTGATGCCTATCTAACTGCATCTACCAAGGAGTTAGACGAGGTGGTCATTCAAGGAAAGCCCTTTGAAAAAATTGAAGAATCGCCACTATCTGTTCGGGTTATTGGTACGGATGAAATTGAACGGTTTCCTGGAGGAAATAGAGATGTGTCTCGGGTTATTCAAAGTTTACCTGGCGTGTCGACGGGGGTATCCTATCGAAACGATATAATCGTTCGAGGAGGGAGTCCTAATGAGAACAGGTTTTACATAGATGGTATTGAAATTCCTACGATTAATCACTTTACGACACAGGGTGCGTCAGGTGGGTCGAACGGGTATATCAATGTAGATTTCATTAAAGGGGTTGATTTTTATTCTGGAGCTTTTCCGGCGAGCAGGGGGAATGCATTGAGTAGTATAATGGCCTTTACCTTTAAAGAGGGGAGTACGGAACGATTCCGAAGCCGTTTTACCTTAGGGGCCACAGAGGCTGGATTGAGCTTTGAAGGGCCTTTATCGAAAAAAAAGAATGGGAGTTTTATCATGAGCTACCGTAGGAGCTATCAACAGCTTCTCTTTAAAGCCTTTGGCTTGCCCTTTCTGCCAACCTATAACGATTTGCAATTTAAAATCTACCAACGTTGGCCGAGTGGTCACGATTTGACGGTTATTGGCTTGGGTGCACTAGATCAGTTTGATTTAAACTTAGATGCCAACGAAACGGAGGAACAGCGGTATCTATTAGGAAGCTTGCCGTATTTCCGTCAGGCGAATTACACATTGGGTATGCGCTACAGGAAGTTTTTGAAGCAGGGCAATCTAGCGGTAGTCTTAAGTCAGACACAAGTCAACAACAATAACTTCAAATACCAAGACAATGCGAATGATGACCCAACGGCCCTTGTATTTGATCTACGCTCTAAAGAGATAGAACAGCGGTTACGTATCGAACATAATTTGCGCACCAAGGGCTGGAAAATTGTCTATGGCCTCAATGCAGAAGGATCGAATTACCAAAATGACGTAATCTATCCAACCTATACGGCTTCTGGACTTGGTAGTAGTTTTTACAATGCGTCTTACTACACGGTCTACTATGGCTTTTTCGCTCAGTCCAGTCGTCGATTTTTTGATAACCGTCTTTTACTTTCCTTAGGTCTTCGATTGGATGGGTCTTCGTTCAACTCCTCGATGAGTAATCCATTCAATCAAGTATCTCCAAGGGCTGTGCTTTCTTATGCGGTAACCGACAAGTTCAATATTAATCTAAGCGGAGGTCGATTCACGCAGCGTCCTCCAAATACGACGATGGGATATGAAGATTCATCAGGCAATCGGGTAAATCAAGATCGACTTCGATTTATCCTATGTGATCAGGTAGGCTTCGGTTGGGATCTTGAATTGCCAGGTAAGACATTACTTTCGGTTGAAGGTTTCTTTAAATCCTATTCACGATATCCCTTTCTGCTTCAAGAAGGTATCTCTCTTGCGAATCTTGGGGCAGAGTACGGTATAGTTGGTGATGCCCCTGCTGATGCCTCATCTAAAGGACGTGCTTATGGCATGGAAGTATCCATTCAACGCAAACTGCATAAGAGGTTGTTTGGTCAGATTTCCTACACCCTTGCTCGAAGTGAGTTTACGGACGGTTCTGGAACTTATCGTCCTTCTTCTTGGGATCGACGTCATGTAGCAAGTATCAATCTAGGGTGGAAGCTTCCAAAATCATGGGACATTGGTGGTCGCATCGGCTATGCTTCGGGAAGTCCCTACACTCCATACGATTTAGCCACTTCTTCGCTTATTGATGTCTATGATGCCCTAGGTGAAGGTGTGCTTGATTATTCTCAGCTAAATGCTGTTCGCATCGCTTCAGGTTATCAGTTAGATATCAGAATCGATAAGCGTTGGTATTTTAAGTCGTGGAGTATGAATCTCTATTTTGACGTGCGCAATGCCACTAATGCTGTGGTCGCTCGTGAACCTGATTTGCTCTTACAGCTTGATCCCAATGGAAATGCGCTGATTGATCCGAACGACCCTAGTCGTTATCTACTTAAGTCCGTTGAGGAGGAAGATGGCTTTTTACAACCATCGATCGGTCTAATTCTAGACTTTTAACTCAGCATACGATGGATAATTAGAATGGCAAGTCATCAAAGGCATCGTTGCCTTCTTCATTGGCAGGTTGGTCTTTTTGCGTAGGCGGAGGCGGAATGAAGTTTCCATCTCCAGCTGGACTAGTCGGCGCTTCAGAAGATTGCCCATATTCTAACTTCCATGCTTGAAGATTGGTGAAGTACTTTCCTTGCCATTCTCGACCTCTTAGATCAAAGTAGACTTTAATGGATTCTCCTTCCTGCATAGAATCCATCGCTTCGCATTTATCCTGTACTAATTGGAATTTAACGTATTGAGGATATTGCCCATCGGTTTCAATAACGAACTCTCTTGCTTTAAACGATTCCGTTTTTTGTTCGGTGGGAAAAATTTTGTGTAAACGTCCGGCAATCTCGAAACTCATAGGAAATTATTTAAATGCAAATAAAATAGGGTAGAAGGGTATAAACAAACAAGGACTTAATCTATTTATACACAACTTGGGATTATCTTCTTCGTTGACTCGACCAATTACTCGAACCTTGAGCCACAGAAACATGTTGAACAGGTTTAGCGGCAGAATTTCCAATCAAGGAGGCTCCTAGTTTTCCAAGATCCTCTAGCCACGGTTCATGCTCGTGATTTGATTCTTCTTTTAGTGATTGAACTTGGGGGGTAAAGTGTTCGTCTACGAAGTGCGTGGTAAAATTGCCTTTGACAAATTCGGGATGCTCCATGACAAACGAACCAAAGATTAGCGTGTTTTTTACTCCTACAATTCGATATTCTTTTATGGCCCTTTTCATGCGATGAATGGCTTCCTCTCTGGAATTTCCGTACACGATAAGCTTAGAAATCATAGGATCATAAAATATGGGTATTTCCATTCCTTCCTCAAATCCATCATCCACACGAACACCAGGACCTTCAGGTTTCTCATAGTATTCTAAGGTTCCGATGTCAGGAAGAAAGTTGTTTAGGGGGTCTTCGGCATAGACCCTTAGTTCGATGGCATGGCCTTGCAACAATACGCCATCTTGGGTCAAATTAAGTGCTTCCCCACGTGCGACTTTGACCTGTTCTTTAACAAGGTCTAATCCCGTAATAAGTTCAGTGACAGGGTGCTCTACTTGAAGTCGTGTATTCATCTCAAGAAAGTAGAAGTTCATATCACGGTCTACTAGGTATTCTACGGTTCCGGCTCCGATGTAATTACATGACTCTGCTACACGAACAGCACTCTCTCCCATGGCTTTTCTAAGTTCAGGAGTCAAGAGCGCACTGGGTGCTTCTTCCACGACTTTTTGATGCCGTCGTTGGATGGAGCATTCTCTTTCATGAAGGTAAAGGCGATTGCCATGTTGGTCACATAAGACTTGAATCTCGATATGCCTTGGGTCAAGGACGAATTTTTCCAAGAAAACAGAGGCATCTCCGAAGGCATTTTGTGCTTCACTCATGGCCATTTCTATCTGCTCGTCAAAGTCTGCCTCTTTTTCTACGACACGCATTCCTTTTCCTCCTCCTCCGGCAGAAGCCTTAATCAAGACGGGATAGCCAATCTCTGCAGCAATGCGCTTAGCATCTTCTTTATCGGTGATAGCTTCCGCGGTACCTGGGACAAGGGGAGTGTTGTAGGCCGCAACGGCCTCCTTTGCGGCTAGTTTTGACCCCATGGTACGAATACTGTCAGGGGATGGTCCAATAAAAGTTATACCTGCTTGGGTTACTTTTTCAGCGAAAACTGCATTTTCTGATAAGAAGCCGTAGCCTGGATGGATGCCCTCAACATGAAGTTTTTTGGCTCCATCTATAATGGCGTCCATGCGCAGGTAGGATTCAGTGCTTGGACCTGGTCCCAATCCAATAGCGAAATCCGCAGCGTTGACATGTGGCGCATGTTGATCTGCATCGGAGTAGACAGCTACCGTCTCAATGTCCATTTCACGCAATGAACGGATAATACGTAACGCAATTTCTCCTCGATTAGCGATAAGGATTCTTTTCATCTAAGCAAATTTTAATGTTCTATTGAGGGTTTTCCTTCTTGAAGGTCCTTGGCCATCAGCTGATCAATTTTTGGGTGCATGACCCAGAAAAACAAGGGCGGAAACAAGGAGAGTAACATAGACCCCGGATAGCCCGCGGGTAATTGGGGGCTTTCGTCAAAATGTCGAAGGATTTGATATTTGCGGCTTGGTATATAGTGATGGTCGGAATGGCGTGTAAGTTCAAAAAGTAAAATTCGTCCTAAGGGGTGATTGCTATTCCAAGAGTGCACCGGGCGGGTTTTTTCATAGCTTCCGTGCTCATTGCGCGCTCTTCGAAGCCCGTAGTGTTCTATGTATTGAATGGTTTCAAGAAGAAGAATACCAATAATGGCTGCAATGATAAAATATACCATCGTCCATACTCCAAAATACCAGGCAATTCCTCCACACAAAAGGGCTTGAATGATTTGATATTGTGCCATGGTATTGGACCAATGAAGAGGATGTTTACCCTCTTTTTTAAGGCGTTGAAATTCTAACTTCCAGGCATTAATCCATTCTCCAATCATAGACCGAAACCAAAAGAAATAGAGCCATTCGCCACGTCGTGCTGAAGCGGGATCTTCGTGGGTTGAGACATGTAAGTGATGTCCGCGATTGTGTTCAATAAAGAAATGCGTATTAAGTGATGTCAGGAGGAGGGCTTTAGACATCCATTGCTCGTACCAAGTATTTCGATGGCCTAACTCATGGGCAACGTTGATTCCAAAGGCACCACATGCTATACCGAAGGCCAGAATACAGCCAATCAACTCGACCGGATTCATTGTTCGCTCCGTAACAATCCATAAGAAGTAAAAGAGCAAGCCATATTGCAAGGGAACAATCAAATACAGCAAGCCGTCATAGAAGGAATCCTCCCTCGAAATAGCTTCCTCGAGTTTCGTCATGTTCGTCGTGGACATAGGGAGAACAACCTCTAAAAGCGGCAGGAGTACAAAGGTGAAACAGACTACGTTAAATGGCCAATAGCCCCCAGCATAAAGGCTTCCGAAGACCAGTAATGGCATGAATAGTGCTCCGATATATTTCAGTTTATTCATCATGACAAGGATTCTTCTGTTAAATTAGGGTTTTGGATTGATTTCTAAAGCAATGGCGAATCGGTAACTTATGGAATCCTTACAAGCATACGGCGGAAATATAAAACAACCGGACACCGAAAATGTATCCCTTGGTGAGTTTTCTCAGCAGATACTACTTGGTGTGACGGGTAGTAATGGTGCAGGGAAGGGTGTTTTTGTGGCTTATTTAAAAGAGAAATATGGTGCTAGTCATTATTCGGTTCGCGATTATTTGGTGCAATCACTCAAAGAACAAGGACTGCCCACCGATCGGCCTGCCATGCGTTCACTCGCCAACTCCATACGAAACAATCAATATGGGGCTTTCATTATTGAAGCTCTCTGTAAACAAGCACAGCAAGAACCGGGAATCGTGATTATAGAAAGTATTCGAAATCCTATGGAGATTGACTTTCTCAAGCAATGGAATGCAAAAAGTAAGCTTGTGGCAATTGACGCTCCGCAGGAACTTCGCTATCAAAGGGCTATTGGGCGTTCATCTTCTACCGATGCTATTGATTTTGAGACGTTTCAAGCGCAAGAGGCTTCGGAATGGATCAATGACGACCCTAAAGCACAGCAAGTAGGTGTCTGCATGCAACGAGCAGATATCACCTTAATGAATGCAGGTGGATTACGTGATTTTCAACGAGCAATTGATGCTTGGTTGTATTCTGCTTATCAGTTAAGTCCTACTCAACTTTAAGCTTTTGTCCTGGAAAAATCCGATCCGGATTGTGAATTCCATTGAGAAACAACAGATCTTCTACCGTCATTTTTTTTGTAGAGGCAATACTGTATAATGTCTCACCTTCTTTTACGGTATGAACGGTTTCCCTAGGAGATGTATATCGACTCGGCCCGCTATATCCAGAATCACCCCTCCATCTCAGGGTATGGAAGTCTTCTCGATTTAATACGAGGGTGTCCATCTTTAACTCCCAAGTGTTTTTGTCAATAAACAGCATTGGGTCAAAGGCAAATTCTCGGTACCTAACCTCAAAGTGCAGGTGGGGTCCACTTGATCGTCCTGTTGTTCCTCCTAGACCTACAATCTGACCTGCGGATACCATTTCATTGGGTTCAACGGATATCTCATCAAGGTGGGCATAATAGGTTTCGAGTCCATTACAATGTCTGACTACGACTAAATTTCCATAACCCCCTGTGTTAAATTTTGCATAGCGCACCTTTCCATCAAAGGCGGCATAGACTGGAGCGCCAATTCGTAATCCTAAATCAATTCCCATGTGCATTTGACCACCCCATCGTGGGCCGAATCCTGAATTAAAGGAGTTGTAATAGGTTCCTTTAAAGGGTTTGAGGGGAATTACAAGTTGGTCAGGAAGGTTTGTATAGGATTCGTAGGAAAGATAAAGACCATTGTTATTCCAATTTCTTGTGAAATGCTCGCTGTCCTCACATTCTTCTAAACGAATCGTTTCTGCCTGAGTATGCGGAGCAACTTCGTTTGCTCGCACAATTCCATTACTTAAATCATCCTCTTCATTCGAGTAGTCATGGTCGTGATCATGGTCATGGTCATCTTCGTCCGTGTTATCCAAAAAATCGCTGATCGAGCTGTCATCCCCATTTTCTTCAATATACTTTCTCAAGAAGGATGCAAGCTCTTCGGTGTATTCCAGAAGTTCTTTTGCTTGATCTTCACTATTTGGCGCTCTTCGTACACCACGACGTACATCGTTGAGTATTTCTAGAAACTCTTGGTTTTTAGTTAACTCTTGAAAGGGATCTTGTCCAAAAGAGGTGGAGAAGCTTACAAGGATAAGCAGTAGACTGCCAATGATTTTATTATTCATCTTCATGTTGTTGACTTCGTTCATATTCATCACCTAATTCAAAATAAGCTTGCTGAATATACCCATTCTTATAATCCCCTGTTCTACCTAGCTCAACATGTTTTGCATAATAGGGGTAGTGATCATTAACCCATTCACGGAACAAATCACCTTCTTCATTGGAATGAATAGGATAGAGATCAGCGATGTTTACATCGGTCATGAGCGCATGATACCGCTCAGGTTCATAGGCGACAAAAAAGTTGCAATCTTGAGGAACCCACCAGCGCACGAACTTTGATACATAATCAGAAACGCGAATACAACCTATGCTATTGCATGTTCCAAGCATATTTCGTGGCATTTGCCTCAAGCTTACCTCGTGGATGCCATTCCTGTACATGGCATCGGTAAATCGTTTGTGGGGTTGCATGGTTAGGAAATTGGGAAGTTCGACACGTCCTTGGTAGAACACAACATGGTTATGTCCCCCACTGAGTAAACTATCATGTTCGATATCAATCGCTTCATAGGGACGACTTCGCTCCCAATGTTTGGACGATATCGTATACTGCCCGCCATAATACCTTCGAAAACGATTTAAAGGGAGAAGCTGAAAGTATGATTTAGCATAGGTGCTGTCGGCTCGCATAACTTGTTTTACATCGAGCCTCTTTGAGGAAATACCAGCAGAAGCCACCCAAACCAGGGTGTCTTCATAGGCTTCGCAAAGACAAAGCCGCTGTCCACTAGCGTACACTTTACTTCTGCTAAAGCTGTATGTTTTATCAATAGGTTTACCATAATACCGCCAAATCTTATCAAAAAAATTGAGCTGACCCTCAGGACTTATCAAATGATTGTGATTGACATAATTGATTAAGCTATCTCTTGCTTGGTCAAGTATAGAGTCGGGCTGGTACAATGGAAAGGTCATCACATCATTCAACCATTCGCTTTTATAGGGCTCCCAGTCAAACAACTCCTCAATACGTGGTAAAAACTCCTTAATACCGCGCACGCTTTCATCTGTATTTAATACCATAAAATCCCCAACTAGGTACCGACGAACAAACATTAAGGAGTCCTCGAGTTCAGGATTTGGCTTTATATTTTCATTAAATAGATCCTCAACGCGAAACATGGTCGTACTATCATACCGTGGTGGCCAATAGTTTGGATCGCGAACAAGTGGAAGATAACAGGGATTGGAATCTACACGATGTAGGATTTGCTCCTGACTAAGTTCGGCAATGGGTATGCGCGGAACCTCTTCAACGAGACTTGATGAATCTATGGCCAAAGCTTCAGTCGACGCTTGCTTAGGCTTTTCCATGGGAGGATGCTGGCTAGAGCACTGCTTTGTATTGCATGAAAGCAAAGCAGCTAGAATAAAACAATACAGGGTGCTATTGGGATATTGTGGTATCGCTTTCATAGGATTTCTGATATTTTTGGTATTCACTGCCTAATTCAAAATATGCCTGTTGCAGGTAGCCATTTCTAGGGTCTCCTGTTCGATCTAAGTTTACATTCTGTGCGTAGAAGGGGTAGTTGTCGTTAATCCAAGCCCTAAAAGCATTTCCCTCTTTTTCTGTCTTAATGGGGTAGAGGTCATTCGCATTGATATCCGGTACACGATAATGGTATCGGTGGGGTTGATAGGCCACATAAAAATGGCAGTCCTGAGGTACCCACCAACGTAGATATTTCGCCATATAGTCCGAAACTCGAATGCATCCTATGCTATTGCATGTACCTAACATGTTACGTGGCATCTGCCTTAAACTTACTTCATGAATACCATTGTCCTTCATGGCTTCAGGATAGAAGGAAGTGGGCTGCATCGTTAAGAAATTTGGTAATTCAACCCTTCCTTTATACATCACGACTCGATTGTGGCCACCGCTCATTAACGTATCATGTGAACGATCGATCGTTTCATATTTGCGGCTGTATTCCCAGTGTTTGGATGAAATGGTGTAAAATCCTCCATAGTAGTCTCTGGAGCTGCCTATTGGGAAATGATTGTATGTAGAGGTGGATTGCGTAATATCTGCATGCACAATCGTTCTTAATCCAAGCCTTTTTGATGATACCGCTACAGAACCTACCCAAACTAAAGTATCCCAATACGCTTCGCACATACATAGTCGTTGACCACTTGCATAGACGGTATTCCCCGAAAAGCTATACTTTTTCTTTGTTGGTCTCCCATAGTATCGCCATATCTTGTTAAAGAAGTTGATTTGACTTTCCGCGGTAAATACAGGGTGGTTCTCATTTACGTAACGCGGTATGCTATCACGTAATCGTTGGATTACAGAGTCCGATTGATACAATGGATATCTCATGTGCTCTTCCATCCATGTACTTCGATAAGGAGCCCAATCAAATAATTCTTCAATTCTTGGATAAAACTCCTCACTGCCTCGAATGGACGAATCCGCATTAAGTACCATGAAATCGCCTACTAAGTATCGTCTGACAAACATCAATGAATCGGGTAAGTCTTCATTGCCTTTAATGGATGAGTTGAAGAGGTTGTGGTAGCGTATATATTTCGTGCTATCAAATTCCGGTGACCAATAGGATGGATCTTGAATAAGCGGCAAATAGCATGGGTTTTCTTGCGCGATCCGAACGATGCGCTCCTGACTGTAGCTCAGGATTGAATCTCTGGGCGGTCGATCTTCAACCTCGAGGTTGGTGCAATTAGCACATTGATCATAATCCCCAATAGATATTTTCTTTCCATAATCATCATAAACCCTATTGCTTTGGAAAGCTCGATATCCTATGAAACCAATCAACAGACTTCCTATTGCTAGAAGCACAAGTGTTTGAGGATTTTGTTTCATCGAGGTAAATCGTTTGAGGTTTGGCCTTCTTCGGCCGACGATTCTGGCAGTCGTTTTATTCGCTTCTGTTCTGCTTCGACGGTTTTCGTCCCAATCCACCAACCAAGCAACAACATGCTCAAAAAAAGGAAAAGATAGAATAGAGGCTTTCGATTCATGACGATTAAGCTTGTTTAGGAGTTAAATCGTTGTTTCGATTCAATCGAGCATAGAGATAGAGACTTACAAGCAGCATAACTAAGCTTGCCTGCATTCCTTGTTGTCGCACAATGAGAACAAGCATTCCAACATTGAGTAGGATAAAAAGAATGTGAATCCAAGGAAAGAATATAGAACGCTTTACCGTGGGATGCCTAAAAGTATATTCCACGTAGCTTAGCACAGTTAGTGTGGCCATAATGGATAGTGAGGATCCCACCAACATAATGAGGTGTTGAATTGGGAGTAAGATGAGTAGACAAGCTATTGCTGTTTGTATCCAGACTGCACGCAAAGGTAATTGGCTCTTATCATCTGTCTTTGCAAAATATTGCAGCATGCGATTGTCTTCTCCCATCACCTTAAGTACGCGAGGTCCAATAATAACCATACCACTCAATGTAGCTAAAAGGCTAATCGACACAAGAAGTGAAAGATTGGATGCCATACTAGGTCCAAAAAGGTGTTTGCCAGATTCGTAGATCACTGTTAATTCCAAATCATCTCCTGCAATAAAGGCTTCGCTCGGGATACTGCGCATAAAGGCTAAGGTGAGCAGGACATAGAGAACAGCTACTACGCTCGCTCCGATAACTAGGGCTCGAGGGATTAATCGCTTAGCATCAGGAATTTCAGAAGCTACATAGACCGCGGCATTCCAACCTGAATAGGCCAACCATACCCATACTAATTGCTCGGCAAAGCCAATATCTAATGTTTTATCCCA
>PKDX01000002.1 GCA_002862745.1 Bacteroidota bacterium
AGGATTGAGATACATTAACGATTGGTGACCAAGAAAGTCCACCGTCTACACTTAATTCCCAGTTTACTACCGTTCCTTGTACGCCAGTTAACGCAAGGTTGCCCGTATTATTTCCTCCGCATATTACAGCATCTGATGATAGATTTCCTGCTATCACTGTAGCATCTACGGTTATAGTTGTCGTATTGCTGTATGCCGAGCCGCAAGCAGAAGGAAGCGTATTCACTTCGTATACCCTTGTCAGCCCTGCATCTATTCCAGCGTTATCATTGCTTCCAGAACCAGAAGTCACAAAACTTCCATTTCCTGAAATCGCTACACCAAAACCAAAGAAGTCATTTGGTGCATCACCATCTAAGTCAGGAGTTACTTGAACCCAATTACTGCCAAGTAATTCGTACATGCGCATTTGGCCAGAGAAGTTTCCTCCACCTGGATTAAATGGAGCACCTACGACAATTCGATCACCCGTATTATCCATTCCAACGGCAATACCTGCGCCATCTCCGAAGTCTTCACCACGAAGATCAGAACCTATTTGAGACCAATTTCCGGCACCTACTCTTTGATAAACCATCGTTGCCCCTGTATTGACTCCTCCTAAGTCATCAAGATATGATCCTACTACAAGACGATTACCTTGCGCATTGAGTGATATATCGGAACCAAACTCTGACAATCCTCTTCCTGCAGTCACCCCAGAACCTGAAGAATTCCATACGTCGACTGATCTACTGTAATAATCTACTCGCCCAACGGAGTCTTGAACACCGTCAGACCATTTTGGAGATCCAACCGCTAAGCGATTTCCGTCAGCATCAATCGCCACAGATCCACCGAAATGATCACCAGGGTTACCATACAATGTATCATTGAGTGTTAAAAAGCCAGTAAATGAATCGAGCTCATAAACTCTAACATGACCAGACTCTAATCCATTGCCATCATTATCAGGTGCACCTATCGCCATTCGGCTTCCATCAGAGGAAAGGCTAACCGAGAATCCTGATTGATCACCAGCAGCCTCACCATCAATATCTAATCCTAACTGCACCCAGCTTATTCCATCCCATTCATAAATACGAACATGACCAGCGTTAGATCCATTACCATCATTAAACCGTGCCCCTATTGCTATTCGGCTTCCATCAGACGAAAGGCTAACCGAGAATCCTGATAGGTCACCTACCGCCTCACCATCAATATCTAATCCTAACTGAAACCAGTTTATACCATCCCATTCATACACACGAACATGACCAGCGTTAGATCCATTACCATCATTAAACCGTGCCCCTATTGCCATTCGGCTTCCATCAGACGAAAGGCTAACAGATTGTCCTAATAGATCACCAGCCGCCTCACCATCAATATCTAATCCTAACTGAAACCAATCAAAGGCTAGATCATCCCATTCATACACACGAACATGACCAGCGTTAGATCCATTACCATCATTATCAGGTGCCCCTATTGCCATTCGGCTTCCATCAGACGAAAGGCTAACAGATTGTCCTAATAGATCACCAGCCGCCTCACCATCAATATCTAATCCTAACTGCACCCAGCTTATTCCATCCCATTCATAAATACGAACATGACCAGCCTCAGATCCATTATCATCATTAAACCGTGCCCCTATTGCTATTCGGCTTCCATCAGAGGAAAGGCTAACCGAGAATCCTGATTGATCACCAGCAGCCTCACCATCAATATCTAATCCTAACTGCACCCAGCTTATACCATCCCATTCATAAATACGAACATGACCAGCCTCAAATCCATTACCATCATTAAACCGTGCTCCTACCGCCATTCGGCTTCCATCAGAAGAAAGGCTAACAGACCATCCTGATAGGTCACCAGCATCCTCACCATCGATATCTAATCCTAACTGCACCCAACCTGCGCCATTCCATTCATATACGCGAACATGGCCAGCCTCAAATCCATTGCCATCATTATTAGGTGCACCTATCGCCATTCGGCTTCCATCAGAGGAAAGGCTAACCGAGAATCCTGATAGGTCACTTCCCGCCTCACCATCAATATCTAATCCTAACTGCACCCAAACAGGGACATCCGTTTGATAAGCATAACTATACACAGCACCTGCATTAGGGCCATTCACTTCATTGTGTGGCGAACCAACCACCAAATATTGTCCATTGTCTGAGAGGTCCATGTAACGTCCGAACAATGAGTCTTGAAGAGAACCAAACACCATATTTATCTCAGACCAGTTGCTACCATCCCAAGAATAAATTGCAGCTGCTCCGACATCCGCACCGATTGAATCGCTTCGCTGTATTCCTACTGCGAGCGTATTCCCATCATCTGATAAAGCAACGTTGAAGCCAAACTGGCGATTGACTGCTGACCCACGCAAAGTATCTCCTACTTGAGTCCAGTTTGCTCCATTATAGTCTAATACCCGAACACTACCCTCTCCTCCATTCGTTTCAAACTCCCCTATGGCAACACGTGTACCACTATTGTCAAGTGCCACAGCCCAACCGCTTTGCTGGCCAGCTTCGAATCCTAGTATATCTCCACCAGCTTGAATCAACGTATCAAACTCCCCTTGAGATAGCACTCGATAAGAAGTGGTTTCAGCAATGTTGGTGTAGTTAAGTGAATTCGTAGTATTTCCTAAAGCTGACCAATTGATTCCTCCATCAATACTCTCTTCCCATTGAACGATTTCTCCTGAATTTCCTGTTAGGTTAATTTGTCCATTATTTCCCTCGCAGACCGTTTCATCAGCCGACAAAGAACCTGGCAGAACAGAGCTAATCACTGAAGTGGTAATCGTATCATTGGCTGTTATTGTACCGCCATAGCTGATTACACATTGGATATCATAGATTCCTGGCGCAGAGAAATCAATGGGCGCAGAACTACCTGAAATAAATGCAGCCTGATAGGGGACTAGACTTACATTTGAGGTTTCTGCTGGGTATGTCGTTCCATTGACTGTTGTAGTAACGGTTACTGAGTAGTTTACAGAACCAGGAGTAACATTGTCACCACGTGCGACACGAACCTCGACATTTTGAGAGGCCGACAACAGGCAGCCGTTGGTTGGCGAAGTTATAGCAGTGGGGAGTAAGTCTGTTTGTGCAAAACTTATCTGTGCCAAAAAAACTGTACAAAGGGCATAAAAAGCCTGACGAAGTGATTGATTCATTGTCAAATTTTAGCTTAAAAATATCATTATTCGATTAGGCAATGCAATTTTGCTACTGAAAAGGGTGTTGTTTTTTTCAACATAAGCTATTCTCGCGACTACTAATTTCATCACTTAATACCTGCGATTTGTCTCATTTGTGACTAAAAAATATCAGAGATTCCCCTGATATTTACATTACGTAAAATGTGTTTATGCAACACTGGAAAGACATTATTCATCTGGTCGAATGCGGCCAAGCTCCACATCCTGACCCCATTGTAAAGACAAAAGAAGACTGGAAAAACATTTTGGACGAGCAAACCTATCGAATAACAAGAGAAGGAGGAACCGAAGCCGCTGGATCAGGAAGCCATTGTAGTCGATTTGAGCCAGGAATTTATAACTGTTCATGCTGCAAAATCCCCCTTTTTGACTCAACGACAAAATTCGAATCAGGAAGTGGATGGCCAAGTTTTGATAAACCTCTTGAACCCAACAGCATACGCTATATCAAAGATGTTTCCTATGGCATGGTTCGAGTGGAGATTCAGTGCCATCGTTGCGAAGCGCATCTAGGACATGTATTTCCCGACGGACCTACGGCCACTGGTTTGCGGTATTGTGTTAACTCGCTTAGTCTCCTCAAAGCAGATTAACTCTATTCAATCTGTGACATTTTTTACTTAGAATTAATGGGCTTAAATCCATATCTTCAAATTAATGGGAAGTTTTGCTGATGCCCTAAACTATGGCATACCTTTTTTTTCGATCTTAATTTGTATTGAGTTCATCTATGGCTACGTGGTTAAGAATCAAACGTTGCGATGGATGGATACTGTGGCAAGTCTTAGCTCGGGTATAACCAATATTACCAAGTCGATTTTAGGCATAGTCATAATGCTCATTGGCTACGATTTTCTATTAAGGCATCTAGGACCATCGCAACCCCTAAAAGCGACCTGGTGGATGTACGTTATAGTATTTATTGTTAAAGATTTTGCTGGGTATTGGGTGCACCGTTGGGAACATGAAATTAACGTTTTGTGGAATCGACATCTCATTCACCATAGTAGCGAAGAATTTAATCTGGCATGTGCGCTGCGACAGTCTGTAAGTGAAATCTTTTCCTTTATCGCAATTTTCTATCTTCCCTTGGCACTTGTGGGAATACCTACAGAAGTTTTTGCTCTCATAGCGCCAATTCACCTCTTCGCTCAGTTCTGGTATCACACCCAACACATTGGTACTATGGGCATTTTAGAAAAAATTATTGTAACGCCAAGCCACCACAGGGTGCATCATGCAATCAACCCGATTTATCTCGATAAGAATTATTCTCAGATTTTCATCGTGTGGGATAAACTATTTGGAACGTATCAAGACGAATTGATGGAGGAGAAACCAGTTTACGGCATAAAGCGACCTTCCCATACATGGAACCCCTTCCTGATCAACTTTCAGCACAATGCACTACTACTTTTTGATACAATTCGTACCAAGCGTTTCATTGACAAAGTTCGGTTGTGGTTTATGCCAACAGGATGGCGCCCTGAGGATGTTGCCGAGCGTTATCCAGTGGCTGTAATCGACCAACCAAAGGACCAGGAAAAATTTAACCCTAAATCCTCCCATGCCTTGAAAGCATGGGCCGCGATTCAAATGACGATAAGTGTAATCAGCGCTATGTTTCTTTTCAATCATTTGGTAGCCATCCATGAAGCGGGAACACACCTCGGACTAGCCATGATGCAACCTACGCTGCTGTACGGCTTCTTTATTTTTTTAAGCATATTCTCTTATACAAGCCTAATGGATCGAAGAATAACAAGTGTCTTCTGGGAATCCCTTCGATTGATTCTTGGCCTATTTATCATGGCAACTTGGGACGGTTGGTTTACGCTTAGTTTTACGCTTCCCATGAGCTCTTCCTACATCATTGGGTATTTGTGGGTTAGTTATGCCATGTCATTTTTCTTTGTGGTCTTCGACTTTTTAAAGGATACTTCATTGGATAGTCGAGGAGCTAACCTTTGGCCAGAGTTTGCGAAGGAATAAAGGAAGGTGTCGATAACATTATCTTGAATCTCATCGTTTAACTGACGTGGTTAATCATCAAATCATACTCTGTCTGCTCAGTGCCATGCTGATTACGTCCTGCACCTTGGCCCAAGGTGAGGCTAGTTCGGAAGTTTCCGATACTAAAAGAATGATTGACAGCGATTCCATTAAATCAAGCCTTTCCTCCTTTCAACGAGAGGTTATGTGCGGAGGCGCCACGGAAGCTCCTTTCACAGGAGCCTATTTATACAATAAGGATAAAGGAGTATATCATTGCGCAGCATGCAATCACCCTCTTTTTGACTCGGACACCAAATACGATTCAGGTAGTGGATGGCCTAGTTTTTATGACCAAATCGCGGCAGGCTCTGTGACCACCAAAGCCGACAACTCCCATGGCATGAAACGAACGGAAATACTTTGTGGTCAATGTGGAGGACACCTAGGGCATATTTTTACCGATGGTCCACAGAACAAGACTGGGCAGCGTTATTGTGTAAACTCAGTCTCACTTTCTTTTGAACCGACAAAAAGCACCTTAGATATACCTGAATTTGAGTAATTTTCCATCACAACACAACATCTAATATGCCAACCCGACTCCTCCTATTTCTTCTGTGTATCACCACGAGCTTTACTGTTGTTGGTCAGAAAAGAATGAATAAAAAAGAGATGGCCTCGCTAATCAGTTTTTTGGAGTCCAAACGCCTTAGTGATAGCCTAAGACTCGCGGAACAAGCTTTTCAAATTGATGAGCTAAACACGCTGATCAAAAAACAAAATCAAGAGATATCTAAGCTAAAAAAGGACTTAAGATTAGCGCGTGAAATCTCCACCAACTTAACCCTTACTGAGGATGCACTTGTTCAACGCCTAAAAATTGAACTCGAAGATTTAGCTTATGAACATGAGGTTGAGATTGATAGCATCCACGCTGAATGGGAGGAAAAAATGGCTTACAATTTAGCCATCATGGATAGCGTTTACAAGCATAAACTTAGTCTGTTTCTCGCCATTAACGAGGCAGATTCTTCGACTGTAGATAGCACATTGTCAGCATTTGACAGCCTTAATTTCACAAGTCCCTTGGATAGCTCTGTTATTGTAGAAAGCGACGATTCTACTCAGGTTGCTGATTCAAGCCAGGTTACTTCAGACATTGCGCGTTTCGAAGAGATGCCGGACTCCCTTATTGGAGTCTTTCACTTGGATTCTGTCCGCATACTTTGCAACGATTTTCAGCGGCTGTACTACACGAAGAGTACTGAGGAAGGAAATAGTTTAATCAAGTACACCGATTATTACGATACCGCGCTTAGTGATACGGCGGAGAGCTTAACCCCTGAAGAAAACCAATGGTTTCGGTCAAACAAACTCGTTATCGAGCCCAAAGGATTGGTACGGTGGCTTGTCAAAAGCGTAGCCATTTTCGAAGAGATTTACCATGGAAAGCCTATCACAAATCATAAAGATGGGGTAAACATTTGTCTCGATCCAGAATTCCCAAACTATCAACCCGAAGACATAGAGATTCTTCAATACTCGGGCACCATGCTTGAATGGGACAAAGGGTTTCCGCTTTGTGGTAATAATGAAACGAGTCCTTTCTGCCTAGAGTGGCGTTTTAACGCGGCAGATAAAACGGCTAAAATCGATATTTACATGAAAGGTGCTATCGTAAAGATATTCTACAGTAAATAGACTAGATATTACTTACTCTCCTACTACGGCGCCCGTCATTCGAGACACACATACGAGTCGATCTTTCGCATCGACTATCTTGACTTCCCAAACCTGCATGGTTCTTCCAAGTCGAATGGGAGTTGCTCTTCCCACTACATATCCTTCTCGTGCGGCACGTAAGTGATTTGCATTAATCTCTACGCCAACTAAGTTTTTACCTTCTGATAAACTGAGAAATCCTGCGACACTAGCAAGTGTTTCCGCCAAGGCCACGGAAGCGCCCCCGTGCAGCAGGCCAAAAGGTTGCATTGTCCGATGATCAACCGGCATTCTCCCTTCAAGGTAATCTTCTCCGACTTGAGTAATCTCAATTCCCAGTGTTTCACCTAAGGTATTCTTGTTAAGTGTGTTCTCTAGATAGTTTCTGTCAGTAGGTTTTTTCCAAATGGGCATAATGAAACGTTTTGTTAATGTAGGTAACCTATAAAAAAGGCATGGTGTTCACCATGCCTATACTTTTGCTTTGCAGGACTAGATAGACTACAAGTCATAATCTTCGCCGTATTCAGCATCATATTCGTAATCGTCAAAATCATATTCATACTCATATTCTTCATATGATCCTACGCCAAAGAGTTCGTCCAATCCATCTTCTGAAAGGGCTAAATCAACTATATCTTCTATGCTCATAAAACTCAATCCAAGCGTTGCTGTTGTCTCATAACACTCTGTATCAAAGACTCCTTGCATCATCTCTCTGAGATATTCTACCTGGTCCTCCTTATCCATATCTTCCACATCGCTCTTTACATCTTTCAAGACTCCGCGTACACATTGTTCAAGTTCTTCCGTTGCTTCGTCACTTATGCCTGTCATGGCTTCCATACTGATCATGTTGCCATCCATGGCACAATCACATAAGTCATTTGCTCGTTCAGCACCATTGCTACTGCATGAGGAAAGCGCAATACTCGCCAATAAGACGATTGCGATTAGTTGTAAAGATTTCATATTGATTTTTTTGATTAAATACAAGGTAAAGATTAAATCAACAATATACCGACCATATTGTAGTCAGATGTGTATGAATAGATGTTAACTATTGCTAAAGGTTTGCTGCCTCCGCTTATTTTTACAGCAATTCACATTCGCATGGAAACACAATTGATCATTCTTGACTTCGGTTCTCAGTACACCCAACTTATTGCACGCCGTATTCGAGAGTGTGGAGTCTATTGTGAAATTCTCCCTTACACCAAACACAAGGAAGCCCTCAAGGCGGAGGCAGTAATCCTTTCCGGAAGTCCGTTTTCATGTTTGGAAGATCATGCCCCGCAAATCGAATGGGAAGAGCTCACGACGCATCTACCATGTCTCGCAGTTTGCTACGGTGCTCAAAGTATCGCTCATCACATGGGGGGAACGGTTGAACGCAGCCAGCACCGTGAGTATGGCCGAAGCAAACTCGTGGTATCCAATGAAGATTCCCTTTGGAAAAAGGTTAAAAAGGAGACCGTTTGGATGTCTCATGGCGATTCGATCACAGAACTTCCTTCTGGATTTTCAGTCATCGCAAAAACGGAAAGCATACCCGTGGCAGCTTTCAAAAGAAATACTCAGGACTTACCCCCTCTTTATGGCTTGCAGTTTCATCCTGAAGTAACGCACTCCGAAGATGGCAGGAAGATTATAGAAAACTTCATTTTTAATATCGCTAAGCTCAAAAAAGATTGGTCTCCAGCCCAATTTGTTGAGAACACAGTAAGCAGACTCAAAGAAGAACTCGGTGATGAGTCCGTTGTACTCGGTCTATCTGGCGGAGTAGACTCATCAGTTGCCGCACTTTTATTGCACCGTGCGATTGGAGATCATCTACATTGCATCTTTGTAAACAATGGCTTACTTCGCAAAAATGAGTTTGATGAAGTGCTTACCTCCTATAAAGGACTAGGGCTTCATGTAAAAGGAGTCGATGCATCTACTGAGTTTCTACAAGATTTACAAGGCATAGCGGATCCAGAGCAAAAGCGGAAACGAATTGGAAAGCGCTTTATCGATGTCTTTGAACAAGAAGCCAAAGCAATTGACAATGCCCAATGGCTAGGCCAAGGAACGATTTACCCAGACGTTATTGAATCCGTATCTGTCCATGGGCCTTCCGTTACGATCAAGTCTCATCATAATGTTGGAGGTCTCCCTGAAACTCTTGGCCTGAAACTTGTAGAGCCCCTTCGTATGTTGTTCAAAGATGAAGTTCGACGAGTTGGTCGACAAATGAATATGCCCGAAGAAATCATTGGTAGGCATCCCTTCCCTGGCCCTGGACTTGCTATTCGAATCCTTGGCCCCATCACGGAAGAACGAGTGAACATGCTACAAGAAGCGGATTCAATTTTCACCAATGCCTTAAAAGAAGAAGGACTATATGAGAAGATTTGGCAAGCGGGAGCCATGTTATTGGATACGCGAAGCGTTGGCGTTATGGGAGATGAAAGAACCTATGAATCTGTTTTAGCCCTTCGCGCGGTGACTTCAGTGGATGGAATGACGGCCGATTGGTATCCCCTGCCCTCTACTTTTTTAGCTAATGTTTCCAATCAAATTATTAATCAAGTGAAAGGCATTAATCGAGTAGTCTATGACATTAGTTCAAAACCGCCCGCTACCATAGAGTGGGAATAAAGAAGTATTTTAATCCGCTAGAAATGCAAAGATTATCCTTGACATCAAAGACCTTTCGACAGTTTGTCTTTTTCTTATTTCTGAGTCTCGGCACCTCGACCCATGCTCAAGTGCTTGAGCCTATGATGGATTCTTCCACCAATGCGATGGAAGACGACACGGTCCGAGTGCTATCCGCCCAAGAAGCTCAAATTTTTCAAGACAGCTTAAGAAAAGATCGTATCGTCATGCTTGGCGAGGAACGTGCTTTTTTATTGCTTCTTAAACAAGAAAGTAATCCAGCGGATTCCTCAATACGTGAGGATATGATAGCCTACATCGATGAATTAATACGTCGAATTGATCAAAAAATACGCATCCTAGAAAATCAAATCGTTTGGAAGGATGCATATGATATTGCGGTAATTCTTCCCTTTCGAAGCGATTTTATGCCAAGTGCCTTAGGGCAGTGGAAACTCGAAATCGGAAAGGTCATGCCCAATGCGGCCAAGCTTACCATGCCTAAATCACTGTTTCAAAACTATGATTTGTATGACGGCATTATGTCTTATCTCAGTTACCGATTGGACACCTCAATTCAACTTAATCTCAGTGTATGGGACAACCTAAATTCAGTCGATAGCAATCAAGCAATTTTAAACCTCTTGGAGCAAAATCCTCCAGATTTTATCATTGGACCCGGTTTCGGAGGCAAGTCCAATTCTATGCTTCGGTCTACTCTATCATTTGCCAAAGAAAATGGCGCAACAGTATTCGATCCAGGATGCACAAAACTCGACACCTCGATGCTTCACGGCAACTACATCGGATACCAACCCAGTTACCTCGAAACCTTCTACTCGAGTTTAGAGGTGGCAGCCCGAAAGGATAGCGCAGCCTACATCATCGTTTTTCAACCGGATACAAATCGCCAATACAACAAGTTGTTAGCAGATATGGAAGCCGCGGTGTACGCATTTAATGAGCGCTTCAATACAAGGTTCACACCGGTCACTTACGGCCTCCTCAAAGGTGAAAGTCTAGATTCTCTAAAGTCCAAATGCTTGGTGTCAGGTAGAAAGTCATTTATCCACTATCCTACAAAAAGAGATCAACTTGTTGTTAGGTTCTATGAACTTTTCTCACCGATAATCAAAGACACTTCAAGCGCTACGGCGGTAGGATTGGAAGAGTGGTTGGATACAAAACAGTTAGAGTATCACAAGGTCTTAAAGACCAACCTCATTATCCCGAGTTATGAACGAAAGGAGATGACATGCCTACCTCAAGAAAGCATTTATCAGATTCGGCAGGCGACTAATCTCAATCCAAGTGAGAGCTTCAAGCTGGGTTATGAGATTATGACCACTATTGACCAAGGAATTCGACAAGGAGGAAGAGCATTTCTATCGATGGAAGAAGATAGCCTCGTTATCAACCCCTGTGATACTTCGATAAGCAGTATCGACTTTATGGAGATTCCATTTTTTTATAGATATCCTGAAGTTGATCGGCCAGCCTATTGGCAATCCTATGGTATCCAATGGATGAAACTCGTGGGAATAGAGGCCGTGCCATATCTCGACTAAACACTATGCGACTTTATCGGTTATCTGCGCTTACTGCTTCTATTTTTTTCCTCTTTACTCCATCTGTTTTTGGACAACTCAACTTGCTAGGATTTTATCCGAGTGACGAAGAAAACAATGACATTTGGGGCTATGAAGACTCATTGGGAAACCAATACGTATTGCTAGGGCAAAACTCGAAAACGTTGATCCTTGACGTTACCGACCCTAACAATATAGTTCCCCTGCACAGTATCCCTGGAATCCAAAATCAATGGCGAGATATAAAAACATGGAATAGTTTCGCTTACGTTACCAATGACGAAGGAGGTGGACTAGATATTATCGATCTACGCTACCTCCCCGACTCTATCCATTTTGAGCGATTTACCGCAGATACTTTAAATCTTCAAAGAGCACACAATATCTTTATTGACGAGAAGGGATATGGCTACCTCTTTGGAAGCAATCTTTTTGCCGGTGGAGTGGATGTTTTTGAGTTAAACAGCATAAACCGCTACCAACCCACCTACCTTGGAAGCTATACAGAGGAGTATGTCCATGATGGTTATGTCAGAGGGGATACAATGTACCTTTCTGAAATACGGAATGGAACGCAAGCCATTGTCGACAACAGCAACCCGGAAAACCCTACTACCCTAGCCCGCTTTCCCACCTCCTCAAACTTTACCCACCAATGTTGGCTTGATTCAAGTGGTCAGTACTTAGTGACCGTCGATGAGGCTGAGGGTGCGAATATTGATATCTATGATGTGAGTGACCTACTAGATATCAAGGAAACCGATCGATACCAGCGAAGCGAAGGAAGTGGTGTTATACCTCACAACGCCTTTTGGGTTGGAGATTACCTTGTAGCTTCTCATTATACAGATGGTGTCGTATTGATTAATGCTAAGCGCAAAAACAATGTCGTCGAAGTAGGAAACTTTGATACTTCTCCTTTTCCTTCTACCCCTGAGTTTTACGGTTGCTGGGGAGTGTATCCCTTCTTTAGCAATGGAATGATTGCTGCCTCTGATATCGAAGAAGGTCTTTATCTCATGCAACCTCAGTTTTCGTCAGCAGCCTATCTCGAGGGAAACATTACTGAAGAAAACACAGGATTTCCACTGGCCAATATTCAAATAGAAATTCTTGGAACAGACGCCATAAAACGCAGTAGGCCGTCAGGTGATTATAGCAATGGGCTTGATCAGGCGGGTACCTACGCCATACGATTTTCAGGCAAGGGGTGTACGTCGAAGATTGTCCCAAATGTCGAGCTTGCTTTGGACTCTGTTACCCTGTTGGATGTCGTCCTCACTTGCCCTGGACCACAGACTAACCTTTCCATCCTGGCTACAGACAATCCCATTCAAATCACACCCAATCCCGTGCAAAGTTCTGCATGGCTAGAGTTTCCTAGTGCTTCAGGTACCACAACATTGGACCTCTACACCTTGGATGGAAAATTGTTAATGCATTTGGATAATGTTTCGAGCAATTTCTTAGCTATAGATCTATCTCACCTCAACCAGGGGCAATATTATATCCAGTTGACTGTCGACGGGCAAAGCCATACCATTCCATTTATCAAGGAGTAAAATGATAGCAACTTTTTAATCAAATTAAAGCTATGGGTAAGAAAAGTAAAAAATGGCAGCGCAGTGATGGTATGGTCTACAGCACCAACCCTGAAGAATATGATCGTGGAGTTTCCGAAGACAGCGACGACCAACCTTCTCTTCCACCGCAATTCCAAAAGCTCTACGTAAGCTTAGATCGCAAGCAGCGAGGTGGCAAATCCGTCACGCTCGTGGAAGGGTTCCAAGGAAGTGATCTTGAACTCGCTGACCTCGGCAAAACACTAAAACAGCACTGCGGGGTCGGAGGATCAGTCAAAGATGGGTTGATTCTTATCCAAGGAGACCAGCGAAAAAAAACATTGGCTTATCTCGAAAATCAGGGCTACCAAGTAAAATCAAAGGGCGGGCGGTGATTCGTTTCCTATATCCTTGCTTCTTGCCAAAAAACTGACATTTTGTCATAAACGCAAACGGTCTTACCTTTGTTAGTCCTTAAGATTCATTAGAATGCAAGAGTTAAAAGAAAATAGTCAAGGTCATACTCACAGCCTCCTTTCCGAGGATCGCCAAGGCGAAGTGATTGTTAAAGAGGGTTTGCGCGGTATCCAACCCAATGGTAAAAGCTTCTACATTGAAAGCTATGGATGCCAAATGAATTTCTCTGATAGTGAAATCGTCGCTTCCATCTTATGCGAAAATGGATATGTCTCAACGCCCGACTACAACGAGGCCGACCTTGTTTTGGTCAATACCTGCTCAATTCGTGAGAACGCGGAACAACGCGTGCGCAATCGCCTCAAAAATTTTCATGTTATTAAGCGACGTAATCCCAACGCATTAATCGGTGTGTTAGGTTGTATGGCAGAACGACTCAAAGAAAAGTTTCTGGAGGAAGAAAAGCTCGTAGATATTGTGGTAGGGCCAGACGCCTATAGACATCTACCGAGTTTAATTACCGAAGCAGAAAGCGGGCAAAAGGCAGTCAACGTATTGCTGTCTAGAGAAGAAACCTATGCAGATATCAGCCCGGTGCGCCTCTCTAGCAACGGGGTATCTGCCTTTATCTCGATAATGCGTGGATGCGACAATATGTGCTCTTTCTGCGTCGTGCCCTTTACTCGTGGAAGAGAAAGAAGCCGAGATCCAAAATCCATCGTCGCCGAAGCACAAGACTTGTTTAACAAGGGGTATCGAGAAGTCACCCTTCTGGGTCAAAATGTAGACTCTTATCGATGGTCGGAAGATCCTACAGTTCGCGGGAAAAAACTCATTGAGTTAAAGGACACTGACGATGTCTTCAACTTTGCCAATCTTCTCGAAGCCGTCGCGCAAGTTTCGCCGCAACTTCGTGTACGTTTTTCCACCTCACATCCAAAAGACATGCTCGATGATGTCTTACACGTGATGGCGAAATACGACAACATCTGTGAATACGTCCATCTGCCTGTGCAAAGCGGTAATTCTGAGGTTTTAGAGCGTATGAACCGCACCTATGATAGAGCGTGGTACATGAATAGAATTGAGGCGATTCGAAGAATTCTTCCTAACGCTGCGATTTCTACGGATATCATTGCCGGATTTTGCGGAGAAACCGAAGAACAACACAAAGAGACCTTGTCCATCATGGAGGAGGTAAAGTACGAGATGGCCTACATGTTCTTTTACTCTGAGCGACCAGGAACGTTGGCCGCCAAACGATATGAAGATGATATTCCAGAAGAGGTAAAGAAGCGTCGTTTAACCGAGATTATCGATCTCCAAAGAGAGCATTCCCTAGAGCGCAACAAAGCAGATTTGGGTAAAACATTTGAAGTATTAGTCGAGAAGCCTTCCAAGCGCTCCGAAGATGACCTATGCGGACGCAATAGTCAGAATAAAATGATTGTCTTTCCCAAAGGCAACGCTAAAGTAGGAGAATACGTTCAGGTAAAGGTTTCTGACTATAGCCAAGCCATATTAAAAGGAGAAATCGTAGCCTAATGAATCCCACTTTACAAGGCGTCAAGCAACGATTCGGCATAATTGGAAACTCCCAAGCGCTCAACCATGCTATACAAATTGCAATGCGTGTAGCCCCTACAGATTTATCGGTTTTAATCAATGGAGAAAGTGGTGTAGGAAAGGAAGCATTTTCAAAAATCCTTCATCAACTCTCTCCGAGAAAGCACGAAAAATTTATTGCGGTAAACTGTGGAGCCATTCCTGAAGGCACGATTGACTCGGAGCTCTTTGGTCATGAAAAAGGTGCCTTTACAGGAGCTCAAGATAAACGCAAAGGATACTTTGAAACAGTTAACGGAGGCGCCATTTTTCTCGATGAGATCGGCGAGATGCCTTTGGGAACCCAAGCACGGCTCTTGCGCGTCCTCGAGTCAGGTGAGTTTATCAAAGTGGGCTCATCTGAAGTCCAGAAGACGAACGTCAGAATCGTTGCTGCAACCAACCGAAATTTGCTAAAAGCAGCAGAACAAGGGAAGTTTAGAGAAGACTTGTATTACCGATTAAGCACTGTTCCTATTAAGATTCCGGCCCTTCGTGACCGTGGGGATGATATTTTACTGTTGTTTCGAAAGTTTGCCACTGACTTCGCCGAACGACATCGAAGAAGACCTATTCAACTGAGTGAAGATGCGCAATCCTTACTTCAACGCTATCCATGGCCAGGGAATGTCAGGCAGCTAAGAAATATGGCGGATCAGCTATCCGTGTTAGCTATTGAGGACATTATTGGCGCTCATGACATTGTTCAACTAATCCCCGATATAAAAGACAACCGACTACCGGCATTACGTCAAGAGCAATCTGGTGATAACAGAACGTCCAGCACCAAGGAGGACACGACCCTTCTAGTCAAGATGTTTATCGAGTTGAAGCAGGATATTAACGCATTGAAAAAGGTGATTGGTCATACTGATGCTTCGGTTTACCAAGAGGATTTGCCCATAGAAAATCACACCTTTGTACCGAATAAAGAAATGCAATGGGAGCCTCCAAAAGATGATAGTAAGAATCTCGTTGTGCACTCTAAGGAAGATATCCCAAATGCTGAGGAGATCGAGGACTCTCTTTCCCTGATGGATATGGAGAAGCAAATGATAAAAAAGGCTCTAGATAAACATCAGGGACGTAGAAAAAATGCCGCCGAAGAACTTGGAATTTCCGAACGAACGCTTTATCGAAAAATTAGAGAATACGATATCTAATGAAGAGGAATTTAGTCATATCCACCCTTGTTCTCTGCGTAGGTTTTATGCTCTCTGGATGTAAGATTTACTCTTTTACCGGGGCAAATTTTGATCCGAACATCAAATCAATATCTGTTGCATACATATCCAATGATGCAGAAGGTGCCCCAGCAACTGTTGGAGACCTGCTTACCGAAGCCCTCAAGCAAAAAATGCTCACGACAAATATTCCACTCCAAGATGGGAATGGAGACCTACATTTCAGGGGAGAGATTATCTCATATCGATATTCAATTCAAGCACCAGCTGCTGGTCAAACTTCTGAGCAAAAGAGAATCACCATGTCCATTAGTATCACGAGTGAGAATCGTATCAATCCAGAGGAAAACTGGACAAAAACCTTCACGAGATTCATTGACTTTCCAGCCAATGAAGACCTTAATGTAGTGGAAGAACAACTGATTAACGCGCTGAATACCCTCATAGTGGAAGATGTCTTCAACAAAAGTTTTGTGAAATGGTAGTCGATTGTCTTCAGCAGCTTTTTCAGGGAAATCCGTTACCAGAAAAAACCCTAACTGAACTGGAACATTGGGCCGAACAACATCCCTATCATCTTAGTCCCAGCCTTATTCGCTTGTGGAATGAACGACTAGATAGTCAGCTGGACTATGATGAACGCCAACTGAATCGACTTGCTTTTTTCATGGCCGATCGCGGTCAACTTTTCGCCTTGGTTAAAGGAGAAGGTATCCCTACTGAAAACTCAACGGTCATACATGATGAAGAAAAGGCTACTAAGGAAAATTCTATCGAAGAAAATGAGCCTAGCACACCCCCTATTCCAACCTTTGATTTACAGGAAACGTCGTCATCATCTGACACAGAGATAACTTCATTGGGTGACTTTTTAGCCTCGCTCGCTGCTGAGGTTCCTATTCAGTCTCGCCCAGCCTCGACAATGGACGGTGATCTGGAGGCTGTCCTACGCTCTGAAGATATTCAAGCCATCATCCACCGCTCAAAAATCAAAAAAAAAGAGAATACCCCGAAGGGATTCGTTTCTGAAACTTATGCTACCATTCTTCGAAGCCAAGGTCGCTATGAGGAAGCTATCGAAGTGTATAAACAGTTGATGTTCGAGAATCCCAAAAAAAAGCGTTTCTTTGCAGACCAAATTGATGAACTTCTGAAAAAATAAGATCGTACAATGTTCACTATCCTTTTGATAATTACCATTCTCGTTAGCTGTTTACTCGGTATCGCCGTACTTGTCCAAAACCCAAAAGGTGGAGGAATCCAAGCAAGTTTAGGCACAGTTAGTAATCAAATTCTTGGAGCAAGCCGTGCAACGAACTTTATTGAAAAGCTAACATGGTATTTGGCTGGTGCTTTAGTTGTGCTATCCATTGCCATGACTTCTTCTGTTTCAAGTCCTGAAGTAAACCAAGTAGAGCAGAACAACAACGAATTACAACTTGTAGCTCCACAAGAAGAAGTTCCCGCACCTCCAGCAAGCTAAAGGGTCATCACGACAGTCTTGCGTCATAGATGATGTTTTTAGGCCTTCTTTAAAGACACTTTGCCATACTTTCTGCCAATTTTTCAGCAAAAAATGCAACTTATACAATTGGTATGCTATTCGCTTAGTAAGGTTCAAAATTTAGACATACTATGAGTTCAATTAATATAAATCCACTAGCAGGTAGTAACAACCGTGTGGTCGTTAAGCCTGCAGATGCTGAAGAAAAATCAGCTGGCGGAATCATTATTCCTGATTCAGCAAAAGAAAAACCTCAAAAGGGCCATGTAATGGTAGTGAGTGAAAAGGATGATAAAGGCGTAGCACCTGTTGTTAAAAATGGTGATACTGTTCTTTATGGCAAGTACGCAGGTACTGAAGTGAATCTCGATGGTGAAACGTACATGATCATGCGCGAATCTGATATTCTCGCAATTGTTAACTAATATAAATATTAAGCAAAATGGCTAAAATCATAGAATTTAATGCAGAAGCGCGCGGTCAACTCAAATCAGGTGTTGATCAACTCGCTAATGCTGTAAAAGTAACGTTAGGTCCTAAAGGGCGAAACGTAATTATTGAAAAGAAGTTTGGTGCACCAGCTATAACTAAAGATGGAGTATCAGTAGCTAAGGAAATTGAGCTAGAGGATCCCATCGAAAACATGGGAGCACAAATGGTCAAAGAGGTTGCCTCTAAGACCAACGACGTGGCAGGCGATGGAACTACCACTGCCACCGTGTTAGCGCAGGCTATCATCAATCCAGGTTTAAAGAGCTTAGCGGCTGGAAGCAATCCAATGGATATGAAACGAGGAATTGACAAAGCCGTAGCTGCTATTGTTGATCAACTCAAAGCCAACTCTGAAGCAGTAGGTGATTCATCCGAAAAAATCAAACAAGTTGCTGCGATCTCCGCCAATAACGATGACTTCATTGGCGGTCTTATTGCCGATGCTATGGAGAAAGTTGGGAAAGAAGGTGTAATCACTGTAGAGGAAGCCAAAGGAACAGAGACTTATGTTGATGTTGTTGAGGGTATGCAGTTTGATCGAGGATATCTCTCTCCATACTTTGTTACGAATTCGGAAAAAATGGAAACAGAGTTAGACAATCCATTTATCCTTATCCATGACAAGAAGATTTCTGCTATGAAGGATCTTCTTCCAGTTCTTGAGAAAGTTGCTCAAAGCGGACGTCCTTTGTTAATCATTGCAGAAGACCTAGAGGGAGAGGCTCTAACTACGCTTGTTGTCAATAAACTGCGTGGTACTCTTAAGGTTGCTGCCGTAAAGGCTCCAGGATTTGGAGACCGAAGAAAAGCTATGCTACAAGACATCGCAACGCTAACCGGCGGAGAAGTTATCTCTGAGGAAAGTGGCCTCTCCTTGGAAGGAACGACTGTTGAACAGTTAGGTACTGCTGAAAAAGTAGTAATGGATAAAGACAATACCACCGTGATCAATGGTGCTGGAGATGATGCGGCCATCAAAGCACGTGTCAACCAAATCAAAGCGCAAATTGAGACGACTACGTCGGACTACGATCGCGAAAAACTTCAAGAGCGTCTAGCGAAACTTGCTGGAGGAGTTGCCGTTCTATATGTTGGTGCAGCTACTGAAGTTGAAATGAAGGAAAAGAAAGATCGAGTTGACGATGCGCTGCATGCAACAAGAGCTGCAGTAGAAGAAGGTATCGTACCTGGAGGAGGGGTTGCTTATATCCGAGCCCTCGATGCGCTATCAAGTGTACAAGGTGTAAACGAAGATGAGTCCGTGGGTATCGAAGTGATTAAGCGCGCCATCGAAGAGCCTTTACGTCAAATAGCATTCAACGCAGGTGTTGAAGGTTCTGTCATTGTTAACAAGGTAGCTGAAGGCAAAGGGGACTACGGGTACAATGCACGAGAGAACAAATTCGATAACCTAAAGGCGATTGGTATAATCGATCCTACTAAAGTGGCACGGGTTGCCCTGGAAAATGCTGCATCTATCGCATCCATGTTGCTCACCACTGAAGCGGTAGTAGCCGATAAGCCTGAAAAAGAGGCTCCAGCTATGCCAGGAGGTGGTATGGACGGCATGGGAGGAATGGGCGGTATGATGTAATATCACCCTTCTTTTACGTTTTTAAAAAGGCCTCCTTCGGGAGGCTTTTTTATGCCCTTATATTTACAGGATGCGAATTGCCATTATTCGATTAAGCTCAATGGGGGACATCCTATTAACTAGCCCTATAGTGTTAGCATTGCATAAATGCTATCCAGAGGCAACCATTGACTATTATACCAAGGATACCATGCGCCAAGTAATAGAAGACCACCTTGGCATATCAAGGGTTTACCCATGGAATTGCTCTTCGGATAATGGGCTCGAAGAAATGCTCAATCAAATAGATAGCATGCAGTATGATCACATCGTCGACTTGCAAAATAACTGGCGTTCAAGACGTCTATCACGCAAATTGTCCGGCAAAATTCACCGTGTAAACAAAGAAGGAATTCGGCGCAGGGTATTCGTAGGGTTAGGATGGAATATTTTGCGGGAAAAACACGTAATAAGACGTTATTATTCGTGTATATCTGATTTTTGCTCAACACCATTACAGGAGAGAATTGAGCTTCCTGATACGGATTCAACGAAGCTCATTCCCCCACTAAGCCCCGAAACACTCGCTAAGGATTTTATCGTCTGGGCGATCGGAGCCAAGCATTTTACGAAGCGATTGCCTGTTTCAATCATTGCAAAAACACTACAATCTATTCATCACCACGTTATTCTTATCGGCGATTCAAGAGATTGCAAAAATGCCCAGAGCATTCTCGCTCATCTACCCAAAGAACATCGTGTTACAGATCTTACCGGAAAAACCTCTTTTTTAGAATCTGTAGAATTAATCAAACGAGCGCGACTAACCTTGGCGAATGATTCTGTCATGATGCATGTCGCCTCAGGCACCGGAAAACCCCTGATTAGTTTTTGGGGAAGTACCACACCTGAATTGGGATTCACACCTTTGAGTAAAAAGGCGAAACTCATTGCTGCGCCAAAAAAACTTTCATGTCAACCTTGCCACACTGCGGGAAGACCATCTTGTCCAAAAAAACATTTTAACTGCATGATGACCATTAAGCCGGAAATCATCGTTCAAGCGATCGACGATGCACTGAAGGAGCTATAGATTCTAAAGCAAGTTCGATATAGTAGTTGTCTTCATGTGTGATATCATAGATTTCCTTCAAGTCATATCCGTACCGCTTGGCGACAAGATTAAAGCCCCAAACCTTAATGTTAGGATTGTAATGCTTGAGTAATTCCGCCATAGACACACCAGTTTGCCTACTTATGAGTTTGACAAGCAGTTTGCCTTCGCTGATACGCAAGGCCTTAAGTTCCTTTTCAAAGCGTCTATACAAATCTTTTTTTCGGTCTTTTTTGTAGCGTCTGAAATGTCTCTTATTCAACGCCTCTTCCTTAGCCTCCAGATCAAAGAGTACTTCTTGCGCAATAAGGAAGTATGGCCAAATCTTCTCAAGTTTGCGTTTGGTTTCAAGGTATTTAAGCCGGTTGTATGGATTGTCGATAATCGGGATGGTCGGCAGGACTAAATAATCTATTGAATCCCCATCAAAGACGTCATTGTAGAGATCACGAAATTCATCACTGTAGTTTTCATCGTTTTGGGCCGAGGAATAAATTGGTAAGAAAAGAAGGATAAAACCAATGATTTTAAGCCTGATTATATTGACGGAGTGCTTCATAAATGACTATATTAACGTTAAATTGCATTGAACAGGTATTGAGTTCTTAGGGATTCAATGTCGAACCAAAAAATGAATTGTATTTTTACACAATCGAAAATAAATCAAATGCTCAAGAAATCTCTCTTCCTATTTATTTTAGCGAGCTGTCTCTTTTCATTAAAGACCCTGCTTGCCCAGGACATCCATTACTCTCAGTATTACGCCTCTCCCCTCACGCTGAATCCAGCACTTACCGGAAAATTTAACGGTTATTATCGGGCGACAGCAATTTATCGAGACCAATGGCGCAATGTCAATGGTGGTGAAGCCGTGTTTATGACACCATCCGCCTCAGTAGACTTTTCCTTACTCAAAGACAAACTCTCAACCGATGCCCTTGGTGTAGGAGCTCACGTTGTATATGATAAAGATGGCATCTTTGAACGATATCAAGCGGGAGTTAACTTGGCATATCATAAAGGATTGGACCGAGGCAACAAATATCACCTAGCATTCGGATTACAAGGAGTTTACAACAGCAGCAGCTTGGATGTTAATGCAATTTTTGCCGATCAGATTGGCCTAGATGGAACCATCGCGGATATGAGCATGGAGCAAACCAATGGCCTCGCTTCAAGCACCAACAGCTTCTTTGATGTGAATGCCGGATTACTCTTTGATGCTCAAATCAATTCAAATATTACAATGTATGTGGGTGGATCATTCTTACATATCACACGCCCACTAAATGACTTTATATCAACAGGAAACGACGACGACAACGCTTTACCAAGACGTTATGTAGGTCATGGAGGCCTGGATATGCAATTCAATCGTTTCTATGTTCTTCCTGGATTCTTATTCCAAGTCAATGATATTGGGAACCAAGAAGTAAACTTTGGATCAACCTTTGGTTATGACTTCGCAAAAGACCCATCTAAAGATCTTATCGGTTTCCTTGGTGCATGGTATCGATTGGGAGATGCAGCAATCATTAAAGGTGGTCTCGAATACAACCGTATTCGCCTGTCGGCTGCTTACGACCTAACGCTTTCTCAATTGAGAGACGACACGAATGTAGCCTTAGGTAAGATTCCGACGGCATTCGAGATTTCCATGAGTTACTTCGGATTCAATAATCCAAAGGTTCCTCAAGATCGATATCTATTCAACCCAAGATTCTAATTATCAGACCCTCATAATTAACCTTTATGTTTAGTGCAAAACGTATATTTTTTCTTACTGTAAGCATTGCGCTTGTCGTAACTAGCTGTAAGACTCGAAAAATGATTAAAACCGGTGACCGTCTTTTTGAGGAAGGCAGTTACTACAATGCCACGGAATACTACATTCCTGCTACAGAAAAGAAGCCAAACAATACAAGGCTCACATATCAAATCGGTGCGGCAAATATGGCCATGAGAGATTATTCTACGATGGCAGAGTATTTTGGTCAAACGACTACTGCCAATGAAAAAGCCTGGCCTGATGCACGCTACTATTATGCAGAGGCACTTCAAATGCAAGGGGAATATGATTCAGCAGCTTATCACTTCAACCAATTCTTAATCAACACGAAAGAGACTTCTGATGATGGAATTCGTGTATTACGAGAGAGAGCTCAGTTGAATCTTGATGGTATTTCCTTAATGGATAGCTTGTCTTCCATGGAGTTAGCTTCTGTCTCCTCACTAGGTGAAGGCGTGAACTCTAACTTCCAAGACTTAGCTCCAAAGGTTATCGATGAAAACACAATGCTTGTTGGATCGATGGTCAATGATAGTGTGATCAATTACGACTATGAAATTTCTGAAAGCAATGATTACTACGCTGAGCTCTTTATCGCACGGAAGTCTGGTGATTCATGGACGAAGGAAAGACTTGATGATGACATTAATGAGATGGGTGCGCACGTTGGAAATGGAGTAATTTCCGAAGACGGCCAAACATTATATTACACAAGATGTACAGAAATCAATGGTGTTGCTGCTATGCAATGTCGCCTGTTCAAATCGAGCAAAGTTGGAAACGATTGGGGCGAGGCCCAAGAAATCATTGAGATTAACGGGGAGGACTTTACTACAACTCAACCTAGTCTAGGGTATGACGGCGACAATAATGAGGTATTATACTTTGTGTCCGATAGAGACGGAGGTCAAGGTGGACTTGATGTTTGGTATACTTCCATGCAGGAAGATGGAACCTTTTCAAACCCTACAAACCTTAAAGAGGTCAATACCAAGTTTGATGAATTTAGTCCATACTACGACAACCAAAATCAGAGACTATACTTCAGTTCTCTTGGATACCCAGGGATGGGCGGTTTCGATGTTTACTTCGTCGACGGAAATTTAGAGAATTGGACAAGCGATGTAACCAATGCAGGAGCGCCAATTAACAGCCCTACAGATGACATCTACTTTGCCTTAGATGATCGTGGACGAAAAGGCTACATGGTTTCCAACCGGGTGGGCACTACTTCTTCTAGAGGAGAAACTTGTTGTGATGATGTATTTGAAGTTGAAATGAACTCTGGAATTTTCTTGAGTGGATACTTCGCATCACGTAATGATGCTAGTCAAACACCTATTAATGGGGTTTCAGCAAGTACATACATGGATATCAATGGAAGCATGGAGATGATTGGCGATGATGTAACAGAAGGAGGCAATTCGCTTGTCTATGAAGTTGGTGCAAGCAATATCAAGGTTGTAGGAGATGCGGAAGGATATTACCAAAGTGTAACCGAAATAGAAGCTTCAGCTTTCGAGCAGGTGGACGATACCTTGTTTATGGTTTACCTCATGGATCCAATTATCCGAGAAACGATAACGGTTAAGCCGGTTTATTTCGCATTCGATCAATCAGACATCACGGAGCTTTACCAAGTCGAACTTGATTCTCTATATAGTGTACTTGTTAAGCACCCGGATTGGATTTTGCAGATTGCAGGACATACGGATAGCCGTGGTACTAATGAATATAATGATGCCCTTGGAAAGCGACGAGCGAATGCCGCAAAAGATTACTTAATGGCATTAGGGATGGCGGATAGTGTTGATCTAGCTGATCGCATAATGACAATAAGTAAAGGGGAATCTGATCCAATTGCTGACAACGAAAGTGCAGCCGGTGAAGATAATCCTTTAGGTCGTGCGAAAAACCGTCGTGTAACCTTCAGACTACTCAATGATGTAAACTCAGAAGAGGATGGCATTGAGATCAAGTATGAAGATGCTGATCCACAAGGAACATTCTAAAGAAGAATGACAAACAAATAGTAAGAAAGGCGGACTTTGGTCCGCCTTTTGTTTATACCACACTATGGCTAACCGAAAGACGCTCTATCTCGTTCTATTTCTCTCTACCCTATTCATCAAGGGATTCGGTCAATTTCTCTATCCATTTAATGACAATTTCAACCGTTTCTATGTTTTTGATGAAGGGGTCTTTGAGCAGCTCGAGTTTCAACCTGTAGATGAATTTTTTGTGGGGAATGCCTACCTCGCCTACTTTGACCCAAGAGGTAGATTTCAGTTGTATTTCGGTGGCGAAAAACATGAGTTATCTCTGAATAGGCCCAGTGTGTATTCTACTGATCATTTTTTAGCCTATCAATTTGGAAGTCAAATCTTTCTACTAGAGGGAAATAAATTACATCAAATAGAAAGTTGGGCACTTCAAGAAGATCTATGGGTATCTGATTCTATTGTAGCCTACAACGATGTCTACAACCGTTTTAATGTATACCAAGCTGACAGCGCTCAAACCTTAGAGAGTTGGAATATCTACACGGCTAGCATTAGCAATAATAGTTTGGCCTATCTTGATGTAAACAAACAACTGAAATTGTTCAGCAGAGGTCGACAATACATCGTCTGGCCAACCCAAGTCACTGCATTTACTGCTGGCCAAAACCTTGTAGCCTTTCAAACAGGCATTGGCGATCTCCAGGTTTGGTATGAAGATGAACTTTATACGTTGACTTACAATACCAATGGAGGCTTTGATGTAAGCGATGAATTAGTAACCTTTTACGATGATTTGGGGGGCTTTAATGTCTTTTACCAAGGAGAAACGTATCCCCTTCTACCCTACAGACCCTTATTCTCTGAACTCAAAGAAAACCAGCTTGTTTGGTCTGATCGCAATAGCTTTTTCTTTACCTTTTACCAAGGGGAAGTCGTTCGATTAGAATCCTATACTCCCGATAAAGTAACCATTGATAATGACCTATTAGTCTATCAGGATATTAATGGCCGATTGAAAGGCTTTTCCAATGGAGAGAAGTTCTCCATTTCTAGCCGTATTGCCACAGGTTTTGATCAAATAAATCAAGCGGTCTTATATCGTGAAAATCGATTTCGGTGGCATATTAATATCCAAGGAGAAGATTATACCTTTGAATAATGATTACGAAGGAGCAGTTACTTGAGGCGTTGCGAAAGGTGGAAGACCCTGATTTAAAGAAAAGTCTTGTCGAACTCGACATGATTAAAAATATTCAGCTGGAAGGATCCAACGTGCGTTTCGAGGTTGAATTAACCACCCCAGCCTGCCCCCTTAAAGAAAAAATCAAACAGGATTGCCTTCTAGCTATCCAAGAGTTGGATAGTAGCCTTAATGTCGAGATAACCATGACAGCTAATGTCCAATCAGGTCGAATTGGCGTAGACACCCTGCCCAATGTAAAAAACGTCATTGCCGTTGCCTCTGGAAAAGGTGGCGTAGGGAAATCGACTGTAAGTACGGAGTTGGCAAGAGCCCTAGCTAGGACTGGAGCTAAAGTAGGTTTACTCGATGCTGATATCCATGGACCATCTCTGCCCACTATGCTGGGATTAGATAACGCCTTCCCCGAATCGCGAGAAATCAAAGGAAAGAACTATATCATTCCTGTAGAGGTGGACAACCTCAAAGTGTTGTCAATCGGTATGCTCGTCGACGAACGACAAGCCATCGTTTGGAGAGGACCCATGGTATCCTCGGCGCTTAGACAATTTATACAAGATGTTTTATGGGGTAAACTTGATTACCTCATTATTGATCTTCCGCCGGGCACAGGAGATGTCCAGCTCAGCCTTCTACAACACACAAAAGTTAATGGAGTAGTTCTCGTTACAACCCCACAACGTGTGGCATTAGCTGATGCGAGAAAAGCTATCGGTATGTTCCAAATGGAAAAAATTAATGTGCCCATTTTAGGCGTCGTTGAAAACATGGCATGGTTTAGTCCACCAGATCAACCTGAGGAGCGATATTTTCTTTTCGGAGAACAAGGAGGAATACATCTAGCCAAAGAATATGATCTACCTTTTTTAGGACACCTACCCTTCACGATGCCTATGCGTGAACGCGGAGACGGTCTAGATTCTTCCCTCACCGAAGAACAATTAAGTTATATCGACAAAATTGCGGGAGCTAGTGCACAAATGTTAGCCTTGAGAAATGCTCAAGTAGAGAAGAAACCATCAAACACTTTACCCCCAATAGGATGAGTGAACTACCAACATTAGAAATGATCAATTCCGCCTTGGATAAACTGAGGCCCTATCTCGAGCGTGACGGAGGTGATGTTGAAGTCGTGCGAATAACCGAAGAAGGGACAGTTGAGGTCAAAATGCTTGGCGCATGCATGACCTGCCCACAGAGTACCATGACGATGAAAGTAGGTATCGAAAAAACATTGAAAGATACCTTTCCATCAATCCAATCAGTGATTGCAGTACAATGAATAGAAAAGCTTTAGAAGAACAAATACTTAAAAAACAATCCCTGCTTTGTGTGGGTATTGATCCGGTTCAAGAACGCATGCCCGCGCGCTACCAAGATTGCTCCACAGATTCCCTTATTGCCTTTAGCAAAACGATCATTGAGACAGTATCTCCCTTTGCTGTAGCCATCAAACCGAACATCGCCTATTTTGAAGCCTTTGGAAGTTCAGGGTGGGATGCCTTGCCAAGGATAGCCGAGATGATCAAAGACCACAATTTACTCAGTATCGCGGATGCTAAACGCGGTGATATTGGCAACTCAAGTAAGCAATATGCTAAGGCTTTTTTTGAAACCATGGATTTTGATGCCATCACCTTAAGTCCGTTAATGGGTTATGACTCGATCGCTCCATTTTTATACTACAAGGACAAATGGTCGATACTCTTAACTATGACAAGTAATCCTGGAAGTAAAGACTTTTTAGAGCAAGAATTGGTGCAAGGCCAATCACTAGGACACCATATACTTTCTTCCTCCCAACAATGGCCAGATGCCGAGAAACTTATGTATGTCGTAGGAGCTACAAAGCCTGACGAGCTAAAAGCGCTGCGGGAAAAAGCCCCTGAGGCTATCTTTCTCGTCCCAGGTGTTGGTGCCCAAGGGGGAAGCGTGGCTGAGGTAATTCAATCGGCGGGAACGGCTAGAGGAGGATTATTGATCAATTCAACACGAAGCATTATCTACAGTGATTTAGATGCTGACTTTCAAACAAGTGTTCGACTTTCTGCTGAGAAAATGCAACAAGAATGTGCACTAAATATTACCTTAACAAACTGAACAGATACTTATGAAAAGATTTATCCTTTTTTTGATGATTGTAAGTACAGCTAATGTGACATTAGGCCAACGCAATAAACGCGGAGGCCAAAACGAAGAACGCCCATCGCGCTCTGCTATGCACATTGCCGCCTATGAACACGCCTTACAACTTAATGACTTCGTTACAGCAATTTCATGCCTGAATTATGTCGTGAGTATTGATGGTAAGGAAAGTCCGTACCGTGATACGCTATTAATGCTTTACAGTACCAATGGCAACCTCCTGCAGTCGTATAATCTAGCTATGCAGTTACGAGAGGATGGACGAGATACGAGAATGGTAAAAGAAGTGCTTGCGGAAGTATATAACCAAAGCAACCAACCCAAAGAAGCTATTGAAGAGTTGGAAATGCTTAATGCCGAATTCCCTAGTCTTGGCTACCTGTGGCAAATTGCTAATTTACAATACCAACTACAGCGGAATTCTGAATGCTTGGAGTCCCTAACGGCCATCATAAACGATAGCGCGTCAAGCGGTATTGCTGTACCTCAAGTTATCGGAGAAAATCAACAACAGCGCACATCCCTTCTTGCTGCAAGCCTAAATATGGTTGGGCTGATGCTAGCAAAGCAAGAGGACTACGCGAATGCCATCAAACTTTTTGAATCAGCAAGCCAAGCAGACCCAGAATTTATCCTTCCAAAGCAAAACTATGCTGCAGTAACTGAGCTTATGCAAGAAGAAGCGGCAGAAGAAGTTGAAGAATAAGATTAAAGAAAACGAATTACTCTATGCAGCCATTTCGAGAATGGGTTGATCAAGCAACTTTCGGTGTGTGTAGTGCCCTAGCAAGACCGTTAGGCATTCCTAGCCGTACCGTAAGGCTGTATTTTGTTTATATATCTTTTTTTACGCTCGGAAGCCCCATAATACTCTACTTTATCCTTGGTTTTTGGTTTGAAATCCGAAGCTACTTTCGAAAAAAGAGACCCTCTGTATGGGATTTATAAAGTATGCCACTCTAATACTCTCCTTGAGTCCATGGTTCATTCAAGGTCAGTCAATACCCTACCCTCAGGATTCTACTGCATTAATCTATGTTATTCAAGGCCATGCCCGAGCAAGCGCAGCCTATTTTGAATCAGGCTTACCAATAAAAGCTCAAAAGATTGAAGCAGAAAGAGCCATTGAGCGACAACATGTAGTGTACACCCTGACTTCGGATTTCTTCGATGTCTTGCCCGTCTATTTTATCCATCAAGAGGATCTTGAACTCCTTCAAAAGGGTATTCGAAAGGGCCTTTTCCTAGATGCTTCATTAGAGCCACAAAATGATTTGATCTGCCAAGAAAAATATATACTCTTAGCTGAGATTGGACCGGTCTATGGAAGCCAACTAGCTGATCCATACCATGATGGTAAGACGAGTACAACGACCCAAACACCCCAAATTCAAGAAGCTTTTGTCTTAAAAGATATTGAAGGAAATCAGCTTCATAATCTCATGCCTGGCTTTGCAGCGATTCGAAGTATCAGCAAAAAGAGGCTACAAGACTGGTCTTTGTTTTATGAGGAAGGTGGCTATAAGGTAGACTCCCTAATATTTCAATATCCATCAAATCACCTCCTTTTTGCAAGGCCCGATAAAATTGAACAAGCTGATTTAGCTATTGAACGCATGCGCCAAGGAAAGCTCAACGAGTGCCACCCCATTACCAAGGCCATCATACGTCTCAATGCAAGTCTTGCTCGCTACTACAATCCAAAAGATTAATGCGGTCCTATCTAGTCAACGATACGCCCCAAAAATATGAAGTTGTACTCCGTCAACAGGAAGAACTTTTCAATGCGCTGATAAAGGCTAAGCAAATTGATGAAGCATCAGAAGAATCCAAGGATGAATATTGCATCCTCTGCGTACATGATCCAATCTATACCATTGGAAAACGTACAGTAGAAGATAATTTTCTACTCAATACGCAATCCCTTCCCGCACCGATTTACAAAACAAATCGTGGAGGTGAGGTTACCTTTCATGGACATGGTCAATGGGTGGGTTATCCAATTTTTGATTTAGAACAACATGGCATAGGCTTAAAACATCATATTGAGCGCCTTGAAGAGGCTATCATATTTGTGCTCTCGCATTATGGAATCAATAGCCATCGCAGTGATAAGGGAGCTGGAATTTGGGTTGGTAACGCTAAGATTTGTGCCATCGGGGTTCGAGCGAGTCGCTATGTTACCATGCATGGCTTTGCACTGAACGTGAATACCGATTTATCCTATTACAATGCCATTGTCCCATGCGGAATTCGCAATGCCTCCGTCACCTCAATGCAAGAGCAACTAGGCCAAGATATTGACATGCTCGAGGTAAGCCAGTGGATCATTCACGCGATGGATAAGTTCTATCCTTAACCGAGTGAATGCTTGACGCCTTTAAATACGCGGAAAGAGATGTATCTTTGCCCATGGTATGGCAAAGGCACTCCATAATACCAAAAATCGAAAAGAGTTAATCGAAGAACGTCTGCGTGAAGGGAAACCTATGTACACGCTCTCTTTTTATGCTTATGCGCATATTGGTAATCCCCAAGTTTTTCGGGATCACCTCTACAGTGCTTGGAAGCCCCTTGGAGTACTTGGTAGAGTGCATGTCGCTCAGGAGGGAATCAATGCACAAATTGCCTACCCTACAGAATCAAAAGAGGCTTGGGAGGCCACGATGAAAAACATCTCTTTTTTAAAAGACATTCGGCATAATTATGCCGTGGAAGAAAAAAACCTTTCCTTCTACAAACTCACCATCAAGGTCAGAAACAAAATTTTAGCTGACGGTTTGCATGATGACACCTTCGATGTGACCAATAAAGGGAGACATTTAGATGCTCAAGAATTCAACGAAAAGCTTCAGGATAAGAATACCATTGTCATCGACATGCGCAACCACTACGAGCATGAAGTCGGTCGTTTTGAAAACGCTATAACACCAGACGTTGACAATTTCAGGGATTCACTTCCTTTCATCGAAGAGACTATCCTACAATCCAATGAGGACAAAGAGGTCCTTTTGTACTGTACAGGAGGCATTCGCTGTGAAAAGGCTAGCGCGTGGTTTAAGCATAAAGGATACCATAATGTCTACCAATTGGAAGGAGGCATCATCCATTACACCCATGAAGCCAAAACCCTTGGGCTTGATAATAAATTTAAGGGGAAGAATTTCGTTTTTGATCACCGCTTAGGCGAACGAATTAGCGAAGATATCCTCAGCACTTGCCATCAATGTGGATCACCTTGTGATGACCATACCAATTGTGCCAATGTTGGATGTAATTTACTCTTTATCCAATGTCCATCTTGTGCACAGGATTATAACGCTTGTTGCTCTAATACGTGTAAAGAAGTCATTACCTGGCCTGAGGAAAAACAATCGCAATGGCGAAGGCAGCGTAAGGAAGCTGAAGCGAAATCTGGGCAACGAAATGTTTTCCGTAAAGGCAGGTTCCCAGACAATGTAAAGCACGCTTAGGATTGCTGTTGACTGCGCAAGGCTTCTACCTTTTGCCACAATTCTTCTGCTTCTGCTTGTTTCGCATCAGAAGCTTTCCGATCAGAGTGACTCAATCTATGGGCTTCTTTGACTAGTTTATCATACTGTTCAATCAATTTTTCTTCTTCCGTTTTTTTTCTAAACCATCCCATAAATGCATTTGAGAAAGTAACCTTCTTGAGTCGAAAATTGTTTTTGCCGATGTTTGTTATTTGTGACTAAGCCAAGAGCTTCTCTCACAAAATCAGTTATCTTTAGAAGGAACCAAAGTAATAATCCATGGCACGATACCTCCTATTGTCCATTGTGGCTTTGCTAATGCATGCAAACCTATTAGCACAAGACGCCCATTTTTCGCAATACTATACCTTTGCTCAAAACCTAAATCCCGCCCTCACAGCAAACTATGAAGGGTCATACAGGGTTGCGTTGATGCATAGAAATCAGTGGGCATCCTTTCTTGACAATAGCGGATTTATGACCACAGGTGCCGCATTAGACCTCAGTATTCTAGATGGACAATTAGGATCTGACAAATTAGGACTAGGATTAGTTATGCAGCATGACCGATTTGGCCAAGGAAGCCTAACCTCCATCCAAGGAGGCCTTTCTCTGGCATACCATAAAGCCATTGGACGGTTCAGTAAACATCGCATATCTATAGGAGCTCAAACAGCTTTTCAACAACGTAGACTCGATGAGTCAAGTCTTTTATTTTATGATCAATTTGACAACTACAGCCACGGAGCCTTCGGCCCAACCGATGAGGCAATTGTCCAAGGAAACTCAATGTTTTTTGACTTTGGCGCCGGTATCTATTGGAAGGCACGATTGAGTGACAGACTTTTGATGCAAGCAGGGTTTAGCGCTTGGCATATTCATAAACCAACCGAGTTTTTTATCGCGGAAAGCCAAGATGCCTTTCTGCCTGCGCGTTACCAAGCAGACCTTGGGGCGGAAATATTCCTCAACGATAAAATGAATCTTAGCATCCAGCCTGATGTCTTGGTAAACTTTCAAGGAGAGGCACAAGAGACCCTGATTGGGGCCTTTGTCGGTCATTATTTCAGCACTGGATTTCGCAATCGCTCAGGAATTCATGGTGGATTTAGAGCACGGCTCAACAGATTTGATCAAGTCGATGCATTAATAGCCATGCTCGCAGTAGAGTTTAGAAACTTTCGAATTGGTGGAGCTTACGATATCAATCTTTCAGGACTCAGCACAGTATCGCAAGGGAATGGAGGATTTGAGATATCTCTAGTATACATTGGTGAGGGAATCAGCAAATTCAAAGCTGATCGTAGTTTGCCAGCGCGTCGATTCTAAAATCCAGCTTCATGAAATCATTCCAATTCAATCAGATTGCGTGGATCATACTTCTGATCACGTCTAGTCTTTCCGTAGAGGCTCAAAGCGACATCGATGTATCAAGCTCATCAAATCCAAAGCGTGATTTACGATTGGGGAACACCCTCCTGAATCAAGGATATTACTATGATGCTGCAGATTATTTCCTCTTTGCACTTAGCAACCTTGAAAAGGAATCCATGAATTACCGGAAGGCTTGCTATGGCATGGGTATGGCCTCCTTAGCGTCAAGAAACTACTCACAGGCATACACTTATCTGAAGGAGGTAGCCCTCTATACACCGGTAACACCAAAAGAACAGAAGCAATGGAGTCGGCTTCAAACCAACTTGTTTCCTTTGATACATTACCACTATGGGGTCGCCGCTAAACAAGCGATGCAATATGATGAGGCAACCAATGCCTTCAATCTTTTCATCGAATCCTATGATGGAAAGGATGTAGAATCCATGAAATCTGCCGCTCAGGTTGAACTTGAGGGAATAGGCCTAGCCCTGCTAAAGATTGCACCTGCCAGTCTAAGTATTAAACCAGTTCAAGGAGTTAATGGAATCTATAATGAAATGGGGCTTGCCGCATGGGAAGATGAATTGTACTTCACCTCCATAGCAACGCAAAGTCCTCTTGAGATTGATCAAGGACAATACTCCCTCTATGTTCAGAATGAAGGGGAAAATATTTTAGTCAATGGCTTAATCACAGACCCCAGTCGGTCAATAGGTAGTGTAGCCATTAGTGATGATGGATCCGTAATGGTTTTTTCCGAATGCTTGAGTGAAGTCCGAGATAATACATCTCAATGCCATCTTCGTCTAGCGACAAGAGATGACTCCACTTGGGTAACTAAGCCAGCCTTTAGCGAAGCGGTAAATCATGAAAACTTTACCTCCACCCATCCAACCATCCGGCAAGAAGACAATTACTATGTAGTATACTTTGCCTCAAATAAGGATCTAGGAAAAGGAGGATTGGATTTGTATGAGTGTATACTTACCGATAACGGAGGCGTAAAAGGTCCGAATGCCTTGCACTCAGTGAATACTGCAATGGATGACATCTCGCCCTTTTATGATCAGTTTACCAAGAGACTCTACTTTTCCTCGAATGGATACCCAAGCCTAGGAGGATTTGATATCTTTTACACCGCCCAGGATTCCTTATCGCAGTGGAGGACACCACAAAATTTGATGAGGCCATTAAACAGCCAGGCCGATGATGTCTTTTTTAGAAAAGCACAAGGAGAAAGTTTGTTGGATGAATCGGAACGTGGCTACCTCATCAGCAATAGAGAAGGGACAACGTTTTTCAAACACAGCACATCGAATGATGATATATTCGTTTTTGATGTATTTACTTTTGATTTTGAAGGCTTTGTTTCAGAGAATCGGAAGGATGGAAGTTTTCCATTGGAACAGAGCACGGTTGTTATAGCGACCCTCGATTCATTAGATGAGATGATCAACTATGATACACTCATCATGGATGAAAGCATTGAGTTTACCACCGCATTGCGAGCTGGACGCAAGTATAAAATTACGTTAGAGCAAGAAGGTTTTAGCAAGGATGAAGTAGAGATTAATACTGCAGGGCTAACGGAAAATGCTGTAGTCCAGCACAACTTCGCATTGAATCGAGTAAATGCTGAAATTGTTGGGATCGCCCGCGATGCCAGCACAAAAGGCCCCTTGTCTAAAACCGTGGTTAAGCTGATTGATGCGAGTAGCGGAGCGACCTTGTCTTTGCAGCAAACGAGTGAAAATGGTTCATTCAGTTTTGATGTAAATACGGCAAAGGAATATCGACTAGAGTTTGCCCGTGCATCTTATTTTATGCATAAAATCTCCACCTATGTCGATAGTGATAGCCTTAGTCAAGGAAAACTATTGATCAATGCCGATTTGAATGCCATTCAAAAAGATCAGGCATATGCCATCGATGATGTCTTGTTTGCTACAGGAAAAGCGGATTTAAGTGCCCGATCAAAAGAAATTCTTGATGAATTGATTGTAACGATGCAAGAAAATCCTACCCTCATCATCGAAATGGGTTCACATACCGATGATGTAGGAGGCGATGCCATGAATCTAACCCTATCTCAAAAAAGAGCTGAAGCCTGTGTCAACTACATGGTCGAAGGAGGAATTCGTGCTGACCGACTTATTGCTCGAGGTTATGGCGAGGCTGTTCCTATCGCTGACAACAACTCTGAAGAAGGCCGTTCTAAAAACCGAAGAACAGAATTTAAAGTGATTGGAGGGCTATAGTAACTGCTCATCGAATAACACTTGAGAACATTCATCCGATTGAAAAGGTTAATTGTATGAAATAGTACATTTGCCTCAAAATCAACGGAATGAAACGCCTCTTACTTCTTTGTCCTATACTTTCATTCAGCGTGTTAACTGCACAGCCACCATCAGGAATGTACGGCGGTGGTGGAGATCGACCTGCATGGGTTATCATAGGAGAAATTGCTGATGAGGCCAATGAAGTACTACCTTATGTTAATGTCGAGTTAATCAAGTTAAGTGACAGCTCCGTTTTAGCCAGTACCACAACCGATGGTGATGGCAAGTTTTTTCTACCCGCAGAAGAGGTTGCTCCTTCTTTTGTTAAGGCAACCTACCTCAGCTTTTCACCCCTCATCATTGAGGAGTTAAATATGAATAGCCCATTTGTTAATCTTGGACAACTCACCATGAAGGCTAACAATGACTTACTTGATGAAGTTGTCGTTGAGGGAGAACGTTCAACCTTTGAGTTACGAGCTGACATGCGTGTGTTTAACGTGGGTAACGATCTTGCAAATACAGGAATGGATGCCTTACAAGTTTTAGAAAATGTTCCTTCTTTAATGATTGATCAAGATGGCAATGTAGAACTTCGTGGAAGTGCTAATGTGCGCATTCTAATTGACGGAAAACCTTCCAGCTTACTTGCCAGCGGAACTGATGGTCTACGTCAGATTCCAGCAAACCTTCTAGAAAAGGTAGAGATCATAACCAATCCATCTGCTCGTTACGATGCAGAAGGCGAAGCTGGTATTATCAATATCGTGCTCAAGGAAGAAAAAGAACTAGGGCTCAATGGCTCAGTAAAACTGCAGACAGGCTACCCAAACAATCATGGCTTTACAGGAGTACTGAACTGGAATCCTGGCAAGTTTAACTTCTTTTCCAGCTATGGATTTATGTATAGAAAAATGCCTGGAGAAAGAGAGTTCCGCCAAACCTATACGGCGAGTGATGCATTGGATACAAGCTATAGTTACCTCACCCAAGGAGAACACTTTCGTGGAGGACTAAGACACACGGCACGCCTCGGCGTTGAGTTTAAACCCACTGACAAAACAACCTTCGAAGTGAGCGGGGTACTAGGTCTCAGAGACAACAGCAATGGAAACACCATCGTCTACACTGACTTTAATGACGCGAATGCTCAAATTGCCCAAAGTACTCGAACAGAAGATGAAAGTGAAGAAGCACTCAACTGGGATCTTAATGCAAGTTTCGAGCAACAATTTGGAGACAACAAGGACCATAAATTAAGTATTGAGGGTCGTTACTCGGACTCAAAAGATGAAGAAGCAGGAGTTTTTACCCAGCTATATGATACAACAATATCCACCTCCTTTACCAATCTCTACCAGATTAACACCAATACGGAAAACCAGGTGGATTGGTTAGCCCAAGCAGATTATACACTACCAACAGGCTCAACGGGCAAGATTGAACTCGGAGGAAAAGCGACGGTACGCATTTTAGAAAACAGCTATGACGTCCAGGAAAGCCCATCTGAAAATGGGGCTTACACTTCAATTCCTGATTTAAAAAACACCTTTGGGTATGACGAAGGGGTCTATGCGGCATACATCCAAACGAATCAGACCTATGGGAAGTTTAGTTTCAATGTAGGGCTACGAGGAGAGGAAACCGTAATCAAAGCGAGTCTTCTCAATACAGATATATTTAGTTCAGACACTAATTTCGATCGACGATATTTCCAACTTTTCCCAAGTGCCAGCCTTTCCTATGCATTGTCGGACAAGCATAATATACAGCTGAGTTACAGTCGGCGTCTCCGTCGACCTTGGTTCCGCTACCTCCTCCCCTTCTCATCCTATGCTGATGCGCGAAACTTTTGGAGAGGGAATCCTGACCTGAATCCGGCGTACACCAATTCAACGGAGTTGACTTACCTCTACCGAACGATGAAGACCACACTCATGGTGAGCACCTACTACCGCTACCGAACCGGTGTTATTCAGCGTATTCTTGTTGGAGGGGATGATGGAATCACTGAGAGTATACCTGTCAATCTCGCTACTGAAAATGACTGGGGGCTTGAATCCAACATCAACCTTAACTTCTCAAGAGCTTTTCGCGTAAATATGGGAGGGACCTTCTTCTACTCCAACCGACAAGGAAGCTATGAAAATCAAGATCTGTCCGCTGAGACCTTTGGATTCAGAGGACGCGTTTCGCTTAATCTTACGCTCTGGAAGAAACTCAAAATTCAATCGGGTATCAATTATAGTTCACCCATGCAAACTCCGCAAGGCAGAAGCCTAGCCTTCTCTATGTGGCAAGCAGGTATGTCAATCGATGTGTTTAAGAAAAATGCCACATTAGCGTTAAATGTCAATGACATATTGAATACAGGACGCTGGCGTTGGCAAGTTGAGACCCCAACCCTTTCAACCAATGGCATGTTCCAATGGCGTCAACGTAATGCCACCATGACCTTTACCTATCGCTTTAACCAACAAGATGATCGTAGATATTCAGGACGTCCTGGAGGTGGTATGGATATGGATATGGAGTTTTAACTGCTAATGATTAAGCAGTCATTAGACCTTCGTCAGTGATTTGAAGGGTTGTCTTGATAGGTGCGACCTCTCTTTTGTCATTGCTTGCAATCAAGAGAAGCCGATCGTTAAACAAGGACTCTTGGCCATACAAAACCGATTCTATCCATTGTTTTCCCTCTTCATCTAAATTGGACATGGGCTCATCCAAAGCCACGAGCTTTGATCTGCTGTAACAGGCCTGCGCCAACTTGACCCGTTGAAGCATCCCCGTGCTAAACTTGGCCAGGTGGATATCCGTAGGAAGGGAAAGCCCGTCGAGTATCGCATCTAATGGCACAAGAAATGGTTTAAAGGTTTGATGCATATGCATAAACTCTTTGAGGGTTAAATGCATGGGTAGCTCCATGGAGGGGCTAGCGTATGAAATATGCTGGCTGATATCCATTCGATCAATCTCCTTTTGGTCTATCGACCAGGTAATGCTGCCTAATGTAGGTTCAATATAGCCTATAAGCAATTGAAGCAAGGTGGACTTTCCTGATCCATTGCGTCCCTTAACAGCCCACATTGGCGAACCTTCTAAGGAAAAACTCGCTTTGTTATACAGCCAGCGTTGTTGACGTTGAATATCAATTTCCTGCGCCTTAACCTGAATCATCGATTGCGTTCTAAGTGGCTAAATCCTTTGACAACCCCTCGCACAGAATCACGAACAAAAGTGGTTATAGCATCTTTAGCTTCACTATCAGGTATCTCTGTTTCGATTATCTTAAGGGCATTGGTAGTATTATATCCCCGCACGAAAAGTATACGATAGATATCGAGTACGTGGTTAATCAAATCCGATGACCAGCCACTGCGGCGCAGCCCCACCGAATTTACTCCTATATAACTCAATGGAGTTCGTCCACAACGGATGTATGGCGGGATGTCTTTGTTTACGAGGCTACCCCCAGATATAAAACAGTGGTCACCAACCTGAGTAAATTGTTGAATATTTACAGCTCCACCTAAGCGAACAAATTGACCAAGTTCTACGTGTCCTGCCAAATTCACGCTATTGGCAAGTATGCTATTGTCTCCAACTTGGCAATCATGTGCTACATGGACATAGGCCATAAGCAAGCAATTTTTACCTACAACGGTCTTATTGGCATACTCCGTTCCCCGATTAATGGTCACACATTCTCGAATAATACAGTTATCACCGATTTCAACTCGAGTCTTTTCCCCTTTAAACTTTAAATCCTGCGGTACAGCAGATATAACTGCTCCAGGGAATATTTTACAGTTTTTACCAATATGTGCACCCTCCATAATCGTGACATGAGGACCAATCCAGGTCCCCTCCTCAATCACAACATTCTTATCAATGGTCACAAAGGGTTCAACGACGACATTATCAGCAACCTGTGCTTCTGGGTGTATGTACGCTAAAGGCTGTCGCATTACTCACGCTTTTGAATTTTCGCCATAAGCTCTGCTTCAACAACAAGCTTTGACCCAACAAATCCTAAACCGCGCATCTCCACAAGCCCCCTTCGAATGGGTGACATCAGAATACACTGAATAATAAGCGTATCACCTGGAACAACCATGGCCTTAAAGCGCGCCTTTTGAATTTTTAGGAAATAGGTATCATAATCGCCATCGTCCTCGACTTGAGATAGAGCAAAGATTCCACCGACTTGCGCCATAGCCTCAATTTGAAGCACTCCAGGCATCACAGGGTTGTTAGGGAAATGACCTCGGAAGTAATACTCATTAAAGGTTACGCTCTTAACCCCAACGACTTCCTTCTTGTCCAAGTGAACAATCTTATCAACCAATAAAAAAGGATAGCGGTGAGGAAGTAGTTTTTGAATCGCAACTAAATCGTAGAGCGGCGGACTATCTTGACCGTAAGTAGGTGCTTGTGGAGCCGCTTTCCACGCCTTGATTTTGGCTTTAATCGATTTTGCAAAAGCCACGTTCGTGCTGTGTCCAGGACGACTTGCAATAAAGTTTCCTTTGATTGGCATTCCTGCTAGTGCCAAGTCTCCCACAAAATCAAGGAGTTTATGCCTTGCGCACTCATTGGGATAACGAAGCTCTACATTGTTGAGAATCCCTTGTTCAACCTCCACATCAGGCTTATTAAACAATGTGCGTAATCGATTCAGTTCATCTACTTCCAACTTATGGTCGACCACCACGATGGCATTATTAAGATCCCCTCCTTTAATCAGGCCACGATCTAATAAGGATTCTAACTCATGAAGGAAGCAAAAAGTTCGAGCCTCAGAAAACGATTCGTTAAACTCCGATACATCTTCTAACGAAGCATGTTGCTGTCCTAAAATATTGCTTTGATAATCGATTAAGACAGTTGACTTAAAGGTGGAATCCGGTAGTACCAATATCTCAGCATCCTTTTCCTCGTCGTAGAAGCGAATGGTTTCTCGCACTTCGTAATATTCTCTTTCCTCGCCTTGTTCTTCGATACCTACTTCAAGAATGGCGTCAACAAAAGGCTTCGAGCTTCCGTCAAGGATTGGAATCTCCTCTCCATTAATTTCTATCACGGCATTGTCCACCTGACAACCAAACAAAGCAGCCAGGACATGCTCTACTGTCGCCACTTTTACACCTTGTCGTTCTAATGTTGTACCCCGTTCGACCGATGACACATAATCAACATCAGCCTTAATACGAACATCGCCTTCCAAATCAACCCGATGGAAAATAATCCCTGTATTGGGCTCACTTGGACAAATTCTAACCTTGACAGATTGTCCAGTATGTAGACCTATGCCTTCAAGTTCAGCGGGTTGTTTGAGCGTATGTTGAAACTCATTCATAATGTATTCTATTTGTTCGGTGATTGGGTTAATTTGCGCAAGGTAGCCATCATTTTGTAGTGCTCTCTAAACGGTCTAGCGGGAGATCCCGTAAGTCGTTGACCTTTTACATCAATTGATTTGGATACACCACTCTGAGCATTGATATGTACTCCATCGGCAATGGTGATATGACCCACAATTCCGGCTTGTCCTCCTATAAGTACGGATTTCCCGATGCGCGTACTTCCTGAAATACCCACTTGGGCTGCAATAGCGGAGTGTTTATCAATCTCAACGTTATGCGCTATATGTACAAGATTGTCGACCTTGACACCATCTTTTAAAATGGAGTCACCAATACTTCCTCGATCGATGGTAGTATTTGCTCCAACTTCCACATCATTTCCTATAACCACATTCCCTATGTGTGGCATCTTCTGAAAGGAACCATCTTTTTGGGGGACAAATCCAAATCCATCGCTGCCAATAACTGCACCTGCATGTAGGCAACAACGCTCGCCAATGCGAGTATTCCTGTAGATTTTTACCCCACTATGAAGGACTGTGCCAGCGCCTACAACACTTCCTTCTCCAACAAAGCAATGAGGATAGATTTGAACATCAGGACCAATGACAGCTCCGGCATCCACATAGGCTAAGGCCGCAACGTAGGCTGTGGGATCAACTTGGGCTTTTTCGTGCACAAAGGATGATGGCTCAATACCTTGACGAAGCTGAAGTCCCTCAGACAGATTGCTCAAAATGGATTGAAGGGCTTGATAGGGATCAGCCACTTTAATGTAGGTTATATCCGTTCGATCAGGAAGGGGTAAATCCTTTTGAACTAGGACAACAGAAGCTTGTGTATTCTCAAGATACTGCTCATATTTTGGATTGGCCACAAAGCTTAATGCGCCCTCCGAGCTCTCTTGGATTCTTGAAAATTCTCGTACTTCGCGACGGTCATCTCCAACGATTTCACCACCTACCATCGTAGCAATGTCTGCTGCCGTATTTAACATACTTGAAAAATAGGGAATTATCCCAATTTAGGCGTACATAAATAGTACTTAGTCGTATTCTTTAGCCACGACTTTTCATCCCACTGCTCACTGGCCTCTGATATCTCACGGACCTTACCATTTTTAAACAGAATTTTTATGCGTGTTTGGTTTTTATCATATAGTGAATGACTCATAGCAAAGGTATATACGGCATGCTTAACCGCATCCTTATGGGTATGCAACGCCTCTGCAACTTCTTGACGTTTTAAATCAAGATCAAAGCCCACGGCCTCATCAAATACCTCAATCTTAAACAACTTGCGATCAATCAAGCATCGGCAGAGATAAGAAAGGACGGCATCCTCATGGTTAATCCATTCTTTTACTGCGGAGAAGATGTCGTAGTCATCCAGCTTAGCAAAAGTATCTAGGACGGAGTCATCACGGAGAAAACGATCAACATCTACTCGATTATCAAGGAAAAATTGCAACACAGGACTCGCGGTTAGCTTGCCCGTTTCTTTATGAAGTTCTAAGGCACGTTCCATAATTTTTACGAGCATACTTTCTGCACAAACCACCGTCTTGTGCAAGTAGACTTGCCAATACATAAAGCGTCGACTTTGAAGGAATTTTTCAATGGAGTGAATGCCTTTAGCCTCTACCACAATATGATCATCTAGCACATCGATCATATCAATGATTCGCGCATGATTAACATTTCCCTCATTAACCCCAGTAAAGAAGCTATCGCGCGATAGATAATCCAAGCGATCCATGTCCAACTGTGAGCTCACTAAGTCATGAAGGAATCTTCTTGGATAACGATCATGAAAGATATCCAAGGCTAAGTCGAGTTTGCCATTAAATTGAGCATTAAGGCGCTCCATAAATAATATGGTAATACGTTCGTGATTGACCTCAGGAATCAAACATTTTTCCAACGTATGGGAAAAAGGGCCATGCCCCATATCATGAAGCAGGATGGCAATAAGCGCTGCCTCTTCTTCTTGCTTGGAAATCTCGTGCCCTTTGCGGCGTAAAGTCCATAGGGCCTGTCGCATAATATGATAGGCTCCAATAGCATGGTGAAAACGCGTATGATTCGCACCTGGGTAAACATAATCCGTGAGTCCGAGCTGTTTGATTCTTCGCAGGCGTTGAAACCAAGGATGCTCAATCAATTTAAAAATCAAGGCACTCTCAATACTTATAAAGCCGTGAATAGGGTCGTTAAATACCTTGAATCGATTCAAATCATTCCATTTTCTAACATTAAAGGTATTGCCTTTTCCATGTATATTTAAACAAAAGCTGCTATGCATAGATTTTGGACCCTTGTTCTGATGATTAGTTTATCTCAGTTTACTGTAGGACAGCACGTCACAAAATGCTATGAAGACCATGTCCTAAACAACTATTTCGAGCAGAGTTATCCGGGTTTCCAAGAGGCTCGAGAGGCCCTTTTTCTCAAAGCACTTGATTATGCCTCTCATCATGCTGAAGATCATCGCGCAAAGCAGCAAAGTCCCGATACAATTTATCGCTTTCCCGTAGTTGTTCATATTGTGTACAACGAGGCTGCTGAAAACTTGGACGAACAATTAATTCAAGACCAAATCAATGTACTCACGCGAGATTTTCGAAGACAGAATGCGGACACCTCTGACTTGCGAAGTATTTTTCTTCCTGTGGCAGCCGATGCAGGAATTGAATTCTTTTTGGCTGACATTGATCCAGATGGAAATCCCACCAATGGAATTACCAGAACGAATACGTCCACCACGAGTTTTGGAAGTATTACTTCACTTGATCTAGTAAAGGATAGTACAACAGGAGGCAAGAATGCATGGCCCACCGATGAATATTTAAACATCTGGGTATGTGATTTATCTATTCCCCTGCTCGGCGATGCAGCGCTTGGATTTGCCTACCCGCCCATTGAGGCTCCCAATTGGCCATCAGAGTTACAAAATACTCAAGAACAATACGAGGGAATCGTTGTCCATTACAAAGTATTCGGACCGAATAATCCTCTAGCAACAGGGCTCCTATCCATTGCTGATCAAGGACGTACACCGGTTCATGAGATGGGGCATTATTTAGGTCTGCGTCATATATGGGGTGATGCAGGAAACCCACTGCTTGGAGGCGTAGACTGCGACCCAAACCTTGATGACGGCTTTGACGATACACCTAATGCAGGCAATAACTCGCAAGCAACTGGATGTGATAAGACCAAAAATTCTTGTGGCGGTGGAGACCCGAATGATCTTCCCGATATGATTGAGAATTACATGGACTATTCTACCGAAACATGTCAAGTTACGTTCACAGCTCAGCAAGCCGGTCTCATGCGCGCGATGGTCGTACTCGGAAGAACAGGTATGGCAGATGTTTATGTAAATGACGTGCGAATCGTCGATGGTAAGTTTCGAGAAAATGGACCAAGTACAAATCTTCACGCATTAGAAGCAGGAAAGTCTGTGATATATCCTAATCCAAGCGCTGAAGAAATCACCATTACATGGCCTTCAAATATCGAAGGAAGAGATATATCCATTTACTCAGTTGCAGGAATTCATGTAGCATCAAGCATTCCACAAAGAGAAGTCACTACAATAGATATCTCCTCACTTTTGCCGGGGCACTACATGGTTCAAATTGAATTTACGAATGGCATAAAGGAGTTTATCCCATTAATCAAGCAGTAATGAATAACTCCAAGAAGACCATCATGTGGGTCGATGATGAAATCGACCTCCTAAAACCTCAGCTACTTTTCTTAGAATCGAAAGGCTATGAGGTTATTGGTCTTACCAATGGAAGGGATGCCATTGATTACTTAGAAACCAACAAAGCCATCGACATTGTCTTATTAGATGAGAGTATGGCCGGACTGAGTGGATTAGAAACCTTAGATATCCTAAAAACAAAGCGACCTCAACTCCCCATGGTCATGGTCACAAAAAATGAGGAGGAAGATCTAATGGAAGATGCTATCGGAGCACAGATCTCCGACTACCTCATCAAACCAGTAAAGTCACAGCAATTACTGTCGAGCATCAAAAAGCTAACCGAAGACAAGACATTGATTCGGGAGCGAACGACCACCAACTACCAGCAGGCCTTTCAAAAGATGTTCACCAAAATCCAAGAATTGGAGGACTGTAAAGGATGGATCGATTTCTATAAGGAACTTGTTTGGTGGGAATTGGAACTCGACAAATCCGCATCGGTCGATGTTCACGAGATTTTCCAAATGCAAAAAAGAGAGGCTAACCGCGCTTTCACAAAATTTATTGAACGCAATTATGTTCGACTACTTAATGATGAGAACGAGGTAATCTTCTCCCATCAGGTATTGGAAAAGTGGTTTCTTCCAACCTGTCACAAAGCAAATCATACCCTCTTGCTTGTCATAGACAATTTGCGCTATGACCAATGGAAAGTGCTCCAAAAGTTTTTGACGGATCAATACACTATACAAGATGAATCCCTGTATTTCAGTATTCTTCCTACAGCAACTCAATATGCTCGAAATGCCTTGTTTTCAGGTTTACTGCCCAATGACATTATCAAGCACTACCCTTCCCTTTGGATTGATGAACTAGCCGAAGGCAGCAAAAACAAACATGAGGAGCAACACTTTAAGTCATTTATTGAACGAAAATCAACTCGTATTGACAAAGTGGACTTCTTTAAGGTCGCCAACTACGAAATGGGTAAATCACTTGAAGCTCGGGCGCTCAATGTACTCAACCATGATGTTACTGCCATAGTCTACAACTTTGTAGATATGCTATCTCATGCGAAAACGGATATGGAAGTGATTAAGGAACTCGCCAGTGACGACCGAAGCTACCGTTCATTGACAGAAAGCTGGTTTAAGAACAGTCCACTGCGACAAGCATTGATTGCACTAGCACAAAAAGATGTAGAGGTTATACTAACGACCGACCATGGCACCAAGCGCGTAAAAACAGCAAGCAAGTGCTCTGGAGAACAGTCGATCACCTCCAACACGAGATATAAGTCTGGCCGAAAGCTCACCTACCAATCCAAAGACGTTTTTCGGGTTAAAGACCCTAGCTCTATTGGCCTACCAAGCCCGAGTTTGGGAGCGGAATACATCTTTGCGAAGGATGAAAACTTCTTTGTCTATCCCAATAACTTCGCGCACTTCGCCAACCACTTTAGTGATAGCTTTCAGCATGGAGGTGTGTCTTTGGAGGAGATGATTGTGCCATGGATACACTTAAAGCCAAAAGGATAATGAGCGATATCCTTTATCGACACATTAGCAAATCCCCTGAGGACTTGCATTTTATTTGTTCTTGGATCGCAGAACAGCCCGCGGGCCAGATCTGGTGCTGTACAGGCCCCGTAGGAGCAGGTAAAACCAGTATGGTAAAACAGTTTATTCGTCAATTTGGAGCAAATCCAGAAGTCAATAGTCCTACCTATAGCCTTTGGCATCAATACCCGATGAAGAATGGACATGTATGCCATCATTTAGATCTTTACCGACTGCAATCACTCGAGGAGTTTATAGAACTCGACATTTTTGATTCGTTAGAAAAAGAAGATGTTTGTTTTATCGAATGGCCGGAACTTATTGAATCTTACCTCGAGCAAGAGATGATTCCTTTTTCAGTTATCGAAATTAAAGAAGGTCCGTCTCAAAGAGAATTTCGTATTTTAAAAGGAATAACCATCTGACATGGGTCTTACTTCAAAATTAGGATTGCAACCCCTTGAGTCGCCTTCATTAGTAGCCGAGCGAAAGGGATCTCTTGACATCGGTATTCTTAAGTCTACTTCATCGGAAGAGAAACGTGTAGTCCTCACTCCGCGCAATGTAGAAATGCTAACGGCCGATGGCTATCGAGTACTAGTAGAAATCGGAGCTGGAAAGCGTGCCGGATTTCCCGACAATTTGTATGCTGAAGCTGGAGCCGTCATCACCTCAGATGTAAAAGAGATTTATAAATCACATATCCTTTTAAAGATTTGTCCATTAGATGAAAGAGATGCGGATAATGCTTCTCAGGAGCAGATAATTATTTCCCCATTACAGTTATCATCATTTGACACCAGTTTACTTGACAAGCTCGCCAAGAAAAAAGTAACAGCTTTAGCCTTTGAGTTTTTCAGAAGTAGAGAAGGGCGATCCTTCCCCTTTGTAAAAGCTATGAGTGAAATTGCGGGCTATGCTTCCATTTTCTTAGCTTCTGAAGCATTAGGTCAACGTAATGAAAGTGGAGGAAAACTCTTCGGAGGACTCAATGGTGTTGAGCCCATTAGCGTCCTAATTCTTGGGGCAGGAATTGTGGGACGTTATGCTGCTCGAGCAGCTCGTGGGTTTGGTGCAACCGTCATGGTTATGGATGACGACATCAACAAGCTATCAAAACTCCAAGACCATGTAGGAGAACAACTCTTCACCAATATCCTAGACACTCAACTCATAGCTAAAACCCTAGAAAATACGGATGTTGTAATCGGCGCCCTTCATTCGAAAACAGGTCGTTCACCCATCGTTATCAGCGAGCATATGGTCGCAAATATGAAATCAGGATCTGTGGTTATCGATGTAAGTATAGACCAGGGTGGATGTATTGAGACCTCTGAGATAACGAGCCATGAACAACCCTTTCAATCCATTCATGATGTTTGGCATTGTGGTCTAACCAATATTCCGTCGAGGTTTTCAAAAACGGCTTCCATTGCAATAAGTCACCTCCTTGGTCCCATGTTATCCAGATCAATGGATTATGGAGGGATACATCATTTAATGCAAGAGGACAATGGCATTGCAAGAGGAGTCTACATGTACCGTGGACAAGTTACACAAAGTGCATTAGCGCGAAGGTTTAATCTGAAAGCAACGGACTTATCCATATTATTTACAACCTCGAGATAGTCATGCGCTTATTCCTTTGGGTTTTCCTACTGAGTAGTTTGATATCGAATGCAAAGGGTCAACATACATCTCCGTATACTTTTCGTAACTCTACTGAAATTGCTATACCCGTTGTAGGACTCGGTACAGCAGGCCTTTCCTATTATTTTCATCGCAACAAGCCAACGCTGACTGAAGAAAACATAGCCAATCTAACGATATCAGATATCAATGCCTTCGATCGAAGGGCAGTCTATCAATGGCGACCTAAATCCGCTCATCTCTCTGATGCCTTGATGTTTACCGCCATCGCAAGCCCTTTACTCCTCATGTCCAGCCAAAAGATTCGTAGGGATTGGGAAAAACCAACCGTACTCGGAGTGGAAGTCTTTTTTTTGAATTTGGGGCTAACAGGACTAATCAAAGAACTTGTCCAAAGACCGCGTCCCTATGTTTATAATCCCGATGTACCCATGTCCTTGAAGACTTCGAGAGATGCCACTACTTCGATGTATTCGGGTCACACCTCGACTGCTGCCTCCATGTCCATGTTTAGTGCAATGACCCTTCAACATTATCATAAGGGAGCTAAATGGATGCCCTTAGTTTGGACGTCCGCTGTTATTCTGCCCCTGGGAACAGGAATTCTTAGGTACCGAGCAGGAAAACACTTTTGGAGCGATATAATCACAGGGTATGTTGCAGGAAGTCTAACAGGACTACTTGTCCCCGTCCTTCATCAATGAGGTATAACTTAGCAAGTTCGATTTATACTTGTACATGATTAATCCCATCCCTCCTAGAATCATACCTATAGAGATGATCTGAGCTTGCGACAAACCCAATGTGCTTGCAGTAGAGGTCACCCGAATACCTTCGATCAAAAAACGCTCAACACCAGCAAATATCAAAAAGCCAGCAAATAGTATCCCTGGTTTATGGGTAAGCTTTTTTCTGAGAAAAAACAACATAAGAAATCCTCCTAGAAAAAGGAAAAACTCATAGATGCTTGTGGGATAGACACCTGCTGAAAGCTCATAGCAGTATTGACCCGTGCACCCTGAAATGGGCTCTCCCGCATTGATTACATTGTGCGCGTAAGTATTTGACCACCAAGATTCAGGAATCCAGCTGGGCCTTGGGTTGAGATTAACAATTCCCCAATCACCATCACCGGAAAAGTGACACCCTAGACGGCCTATTCCTTGAGCAAGTAAGAAACTCAATCCAAGCGCATCAAATAAATGGGCAATATGAATTTTGCGACGGTAGGCAAAAATCAATATAGCAAGGCCACCAAAAATCAACCCACCATAAACTGTCAGGCCACTGACAAATAAAGCGGGATTGCTCAGTAGATCACCCATGTTCTGAAAAAAGTCTTGGATACGATCTGGTTGTAAAAAATCAAAAATCTTAGCCCCAAGGATACCAAAAATTGCGGCGATAACAACCATCTCTCCTATTTGCTCATGAGGCATATAGTCCACCCATCGTCGCTCGGGCTTCGGCAACTCCTCCTTCTTAGCTTTTCGATAGGCAGGAAAGATAGATAACGCCATAGCAAGTATACCGCCCAATAAACTTCCCTCGCTACTTTGCAAATAGGCCATCTGATCAATGGATGCTTGGTCCATATTGGTAAACGCACCAATAATCTTATATCCAAAGAAAAAAGAGATTGCTCCATTAATCAACAGTTGAGTCCAATTGGGACCTGTGCCCACCACAATTTCCCGAGGATGACCAATGAGTAGCTTCAACTCCTCGCGACGCTTTAGTTCTTGACGAAGAACAAGGGCGGCCAAAAGGAAAGCCATAGCGACAAAAAAGCCGTAGGTGTTGGGAAACATACTTGGGAAGGGCTCACCATCTCGAAACATCTCAGACAGAAAAGGTAACTTATCATTGATAAAGTCAAAAACGGTGGGGTAAGCACGTAAAATCATAACCATAAATCCAAGATTATAGTGGCCTGTTTATTGAATATACGCCTTCTTCTTCATGATATTGATTGAGGGCTACAGATGTTATCCCCCCAAAATTAAGCTCTTCACGTCTGGCACGAACACGAATATAATTTGATGTGTAACCGTACATCCAATCATCTTTCGCATCCCCTTCTTCCCACAGAACAGGGAAAGTATGATTCTCCTGTTCACGATAGAATTGTTTAGTAAGACGATCCGAGATATTCCTTAAGATGTAGTTGCGTTCACGTCGCTTCTGAACAGGAACAGGATCAGCTAGCTGAGGGGCTCTCGTATTCTGTCGCTCACTATAGGTAAACACGTGGAGATAGCTAACCTGTAAGTCTTGCAAAAAGGAGGCGGTACGTTGAATGTCTTCATCCGTCTCTCCTGGGAAACCAACGATGACATCAACACCAATACAAGCATTCGGCATGACCGCTTTTATATGCTCTACTCTACTGCGATATAGTGCGGTATCATATTTCCGACGCATAGCGCGTAAAAGGCGGTCGACACCCGTTTGCAAGGGAATATGAAAGTGAGGCATGAATTTCTTGGACGATGCAACAAAATCGATAATTTCATCAGTCAAAAGGTTGGGTTCAATGCTAGAAATGCGAAACCGCTCAACACCCTCTAAATCGTCCAATGCGACAATTAAATCATGGAAATTCTCACTACCTCGCTGGCGTCCATCTTCCGAACGGCCAAAATCACCAATATTTACACCGGTTAATACAATTTCTTTAGCCCCTGATTCAATGGCTTTATGTGCCGTCTGTAGCACCTTATCTATTGAAGTGCTTCTCGAACGGCCTCTTGCAAGAGGAATAGTACAAAACGTACAGTGGTAATCACAACCATCTTGAACTTTTAAAAAGGTACGTGTTCGATCATTTTGAGAGAAAGCTGGATCAAATCGATTTACTTCTTTAATGGATTCAACCTCTACAGAATTTGCATCAGCATCCGCCGCCATAATGGCTTCGACATCAAACTTAGCATTAGCACCCAACACAAGGTTTACTCCAGGAATTGAGGCTATGGCCTCCGGCTTCAACTGAGCATAACATCCTATGACTACTACCTTAGCTTCCGCATTATTTCGTTTAGCCTGGCGGACTAAATTTCGACACTTTTTATCAGCTTGCGCAGTGACAGAGCAAGTGTTGATTATGTAGCAATCCGAAGGCTGTGCAAAGTCCACCCGCATCCACCCTTGCTGCTCCAACTGCTGACCAATTGAAGATCCTTCCGCATAATTTAGTTTGCAGCCAAGTGTCTGTAGAGCAAAGGTTTGCGAGCGTCCCATGAATACAAAAATACGGGATGTGGAAGAACCTTTTGGGACTGAATACACAACGAAATCAACCATCTTAACAAAATGTTAGTGACTTCGCTTTGAATTACTCAAGTACCCGTTTATATTTAGGTCATTCTTAAATAATTAAAATTTTATCATGAAAAAGTTTTTACCAATTTTACTAGCAGGTTTTGTAGCAATCACTGTTGTTGCTTGTGGTGGCGAAGAAGAAGCTGCTGATGGAGAAGAAGCTACAGAAGCACCTGCTGAAGAAGAAAGCGCTGAAGAGGAGTAAGTATAAATCACTTCTTCGATTTTATCTAGCCGAGGATATTCCTCGGCTTTTTTTTGCCCTTATGTCAGATAGACAAGAGTTTTGGCACAGACATTGAAACCAAAACAGAGATCATCTTGTTCAACCAACTCAACATCTAACAAAACGCATTATGAAAAAATATCTCGCTTTAATCCTTACAGTGATTTTATCCTCAAACATTGTACAAGCTCAACAGAGGGTTGAGGTTGATGTTGAAAAAAGTAATGTCGAATGGCTTGCCAAAAAAGTAGGAGGACAACATGATGGGTTAGTCAGCATTCAAAAGGCCAATATTACATTCAATAGCCAAGGCGAGGTAAGTCAAGCAAATATTGTAATGGACATGACCAGCATTACCGTTGAAGATTTAAGCGGTGGGGCGAAAAATTCCCTAACCAACCATCTCAAAGATCCCGACTTCTTTAATACCGAAGACTATCCAGAAGCTTCCTTTACTGTTAAAGAGGGCAACGGCAAACCAGGAGAGGTTCTAGGCATACTAACCATAAAAGATATTTCCAAAGAATACGCGCTTCAATACGAGTATAAGGACGGCGAAATCAAAGGAAAATTAGTTATTGACCGCACAGACTTTGATATTATGTATAAATCCAAATCCATCTTAGATGCCAAAGCTGTGGCTGATGGCTTCATTTATGACGAGTTTACGATTACGTTTACCCTAGTAAGCAAATAGGGCTTTTACCTTCAATTGATGACTTAATCTTCTAATCGATAGCCGAGGGAACGAATAGAATGGATGGTTATGGAAGCGTCTTGCTTCAAATGATTTCTCAATCTATTGATGTATACATCCATACTTCGTCCAGCAAAGTAGTCCGTTTGGGACCAGATTTTTTGCAATACTGCCTCCCTTGTTACGATATCATTTTTGTGTTCCAGCAAGAACTCGAACAAAGCGGCTTCCCTTGGAGTAAGCTTGATCCCTTCTTTATCCTTGATAAACAAAGTTCGCTGCTCAATCACGTAAGTTGACTGACCTATTTGGAAAGACATGATAAATACGTTTGAGGTAATTGCTTAGAATTTGAAGAATAAGAGATAGCAATTATTGCCTTCTGGTTATCCGAATAATCATATCCTTTTAAAACGGCAAGGATGATAATTATGGCTAGAACCCATAAAAAGATTAGAATAATAACCGCTCCTTGTTGCATATTCGCACCGTTTGAACGAAATTAGAAGGGTTATGAAAAGCGACAACTACCAAATACTAAATATTCACAACAGTGCACTCAATGAATGTTTAGCTGAAATCAGGGATAAAGCCATTCAAACAAATCGGCCAAGATTTAGAGAAAATCTCAGACAAAGCGGTATCTATTGCGGATACGAACTAAGTAAATGCATGGCGTATGAAAGTCAACAGGTACAAACAGTGCTTGGAAATGCCGAAGTTAACCTACTGAATGAACAACCCGTTTTAATTCCCATTTTGCGTGCAGCACTTCCCTTTTACGAGGGGTTACAGTCGGTCTTCCCTCATGCAGAAAGTGGTTTTATTGGTGCCATGCGTAAGACGACTAGTGCCACTACATTTGACATTGCCTTAGACTATCATGCCCTTCCCAATCTAAATGAACGAGAAGTTATCTTAATTGACCCCATGTTAGCAACTGGGAAATCCATCGTAAAAACGGCACAGGTGTTAATCAAAATGTATCCAGCCATCAAAAGATTTTACATCGTAGCACTGATTTCATCGAAAGAGGGCCTTCAATATGTTAAAAGTAATTTAACCCATGAGCATCAGATTCTATCTGCGGCATTGGACGGTGAGTTAAATGCCAAGAGTTACATTGTACCAGGACTTGGTGATGCAGGAGATTTAGCCTTTGGAGAAAAGCAAGACTTGACTTAACTTAAGAGGAACACTTAATAATTCCAGAATGAAAACCCATCTCTTGCTAATCCTTCTTGTTCCTGCAGTCTTCACATCATGCACAAATGAGAAAAACAATAGTACTCACAAAACACAAAGTGTAGCTTCACATGCTCAATCATCAGAGGATAAAGAGATAACATATCGCCAAGATATATCGTACCAAATGCGAGAGATTGATGATAAAAGCGGTCTTCGTGAGCGACGGAATCTACCAATACAGGAGTTAAGCGCCTTAGATTCTTTAGATGTGAAGCAGCTACAAATAGCCCTTTATAATGCCAAGGAGGGCGATACGATCTTTTTAGAGAGCGGTGTATATCATCTTGCAAACGAACTAATTATTAGCGAGGTAAACGGTGTAACGCTTCAAGGGAAGGGAATGGGAAAAACCATTATAAACTTTGCTGACCAACAGGCTGGAGGGCAAGGTATCAATGTGAACAAAGCAAACAACATTACGCTGTGCGATTTTTCAGTATACGATGCGCACGGAGATGGCATCAAAACCAAGGGATGTAATAACATGATTATGTGCAACCTCGAAGTGCTTTGGACCAAAGGACCCCATCCTACAAATGGAGGCTATGGTCTTTATCCTGTTGAGAGTCAAGGAATTCTTGTGGAGCAATGTATGGTAGCAGGCGCATCGGATGCTGGCATTTATGTCGGGCAATCATTGGACGTGGTCGTAAAAAATTGCTACGTCTACCATAATGTTGCGGGTATAGAAATTGAAAACTGCACCCGCTCCTTAGTGTATGATAATGTTGCAGAAGATAACACAGGAGGCATCCTGGTGTTCAACCTACCCGATCTTCCTGTGAATCCTGATGGGCAGTTCTGTCAGGTCTATGACAACATTGTAGTACATAACAACCACCTCAATTTTGCTCCGGAAGGCAATATGGTGGCCATCGTAGCTCCTGGCTCTGGCATTGTTCTTTTAGCCGCTAAATCCTGCGAGGTATTTAACAATGAAATCAGAGATAACAAAACCATGGGTGTCGCAGTAGCAAGCTACTTCGTACATAATTCAAATCAAAAATCAACCGACCAGTTCAGTCCTTATTCATCAAATATCAGCATACGCAATAATGAGTATTCATGTGATCCTTCCTTTTATGCGGATAACTCGACTCCTTTTGGGTTACTTGTGTTAACCAGTGGAAATGGTGGAAAAGGTTTCGACTTGCTATCCGATGGCGTCTTTTCTGAGGACGGCTTGTTTTGTGTGCAAGAGGATTCAAGTGATTTCTCCTTCATGATGTTGAATAATGGTGACTTTGATAGTCCATTAACCCGAGATGCCGGACCGCTCGGGAATTGTCAAAAAATGAGTTTTCCCGAAGTCTACCAAGTCGATCGATAATAAGTCATTCCACTTCAACGTATTACAGCTAAATGCTTACTACAAAACATTACTTCACTTGTATTCTAATCGTCATTACACTTGGGCTTATGACATGCAACAAGGGAAATGTTGATGAGAATCATCGTTCGCATAAGAATCAGGAGGCTGAAGCGTCTTCTGCAATACTCAAAAGCCATATTGAGTTTTTAGGGATTAATCCTGCCGATTTTGAAAGCAATACCATTGTCTTGCCACAAGGTGATTCTCCTTTTCCCACACTCAGTGATTATGGATTCTTTAAAGGTCCTGTACAATATTTGATTCCAAGCGATGGGGTGCTACCCTATACATTAAATTCCGAACTATTCTCTGACTATGCCTATAAAGCACGGTTTGTTTGGATGCCTCAAGGAAGTGCTGCCAAATATCGAAAGGATGAAGTCCTAGATTTCCCCTTGGGCACCGTCTTAATCAAGAACTTTTACTATCCTGCAGATATGAGAAATCCCCATGGGGAAAGACGCTTAATCGAGACGAGACTCCTTGTAAACACCCAGTCAGGGTGGAAAAACTATCCATATCTATGGAATGAAGATCAAACCGAGGCAGAATACCATCCGTTTGGCGAGTTTACCAAGGTTTCTTGGATTGATGTCAAAGGGGAAGGACAGCATGTAAACTATATGCAACCGCAACAAGGTCAGTGCAAGTCATGTCATATCGTTGATGATAACGTAATGCCTATCGGCCCGAAGGTTCGCAACCTCAATGGACTCTTTGACTACGGAGAGGAGGGCAAGCACAATCAACTTGTCTATTGGCAGCAAATGGGGTATCTCGAAGGATTTAATCCCGATGAGATCCAACCCCGGAATGCGGTTTGGAATGATTTATCCGAAGACCTCGATGAACGAGCAAGAGCCTACCTTGATATAAACTGCGGCCACTGTCATAACCCTAAGGGGCCAGGGAATACTACTGGATTTTATCTCGATGCACTAACCATCGATCCCAAAGAATTAGGTGTTTGTAAAGTCCCTGTTGCAGCAGGAAGAGGTAGCGGTAATCTTAGTTATGACATTGTTCCAGGATCTCCTGAAAAATCGATCATACATTATCGCATGGCCTCAGATGAAATTGATATTATGATGCCTGAAATCGGACGATCAATAATCCACTATGAAGGATTGGATTTGATTGCCTCTTGGATAGCCTCTATGGAGGAGGGATCTTGTAATGAGTAGTCTGTAGACGATTTGGGAAACGCGCAGTGAATGGTCATGCCTTCTTCGTGGACTGAGGTATACCATATTCGGCCTTGATGACGATCCATAATCCGCTTGCAGATAGAAAGCCCAATCCCTTGGCCTTGATAGCTCTTATCGCTATGTAGTCGCTGGAATACGCCAAAGATATCTTTGTTTGAGTCCTCTGGGATACCAATACCATTATCCTTTACGTGAATTATAATTTCATCAGTCGTTACCTCGCCGTATACGTGAACCTCTGAATCCTCCTTTTTACCTGAGAACTTAATCGCATTACCGATGATATTTTGTAAAAGCTGACGAATCATGGTGTTATCTCCGGTCACAACGGGTAGGGTGTCAATGATAAGATTGGTTTCGTTGCGTTCAATCGACATAGTCAGATCCGATTGGACAGCACGCACAACATCATTAAGGTTAATCTCAGTCAAGACCAGCTCATTTTTACTTGTATTGGAATATTGCAATAAACTATCAATCAAATCATACATACGTTTATTGCCTTCCCTAATCATTTTCACATAGCGCTTACCAGGATGAGAATCCTCTAAACTCGCTTCGAGTACCTGGGAGAGGCCAGCAACGGTTCGTACGGGTTCTTTTAAGTCATGAGAAATGATATAAGCGTATTGCTCAAGCTCTTGATTACGTTCCACAAAATCCTGCAATGTATCTCTCTGCTTGGATAAGGCTACAACCTTTTCATCCAATGCAAGTTTCAATTGTTGGCGCTCAGTAACATTTTGAACCACTGCGAGGAAGGTATCCTCATTGATATAGGAAATCCTGCAGAATAAATAGAATGTTTCCCCATCAATATCTCTGGACATGGTCCATTCTGAAACATTCTTTGATTCTTTGCATTGCGTAATACCATCAAGAATTAAGGCTACATTCTCTTCAGTATGTATTTCACGTATGTTTTTACCCAAAACATCCATATTGGGAACGTATCCATCTTCATATTTTCTTTCCCGAATATCTAAGTAGTCTCCATTGGCATTAACCATAAGAACAACGTCAGGGATTGCACTTATGATTGCGCGGTTATAAGATTCAGCTTTGTTAATATTATCAATGTATTCTTTATCATTTGTGATCACTTTAGAAACCACAAAAATTGTATCCACTTCACCATCATAACCACGAGAAAATACACGAAAACGGGAACGCAGCCATTGAGATTGGCCATGTTTGTCAATGCATCTTACCTCATTTTCTAAATAAGCATCATCTTCTAAAGTTTGCAAAGACTTTATTCCTTCTCTTGCTATTGTTCGATTATCATCATCAAAATAAATAGCCATATCGCCAATGTTATATTCATTTTCAGTGTAGCCCATGAATGTTCGATCTGAAAAGTTAGAATACATTATTTGCCGTGACTTCAAGTTCCACACATAGATGTAATCAGGAATGGTCTGAGAAATTTTCTCAATAAACTCCCCATGTACTTGGTTTTCAAAATGCGCATATCGTTGATTAGTAATATCACGCATGGTACAAATGCAGGTTACCAAGCCCTCCTTGTCGCGGTTCATAATACTCGTTCGCTCATGAAACCATCGGTAACTGCCATCCTTACATTGAATTTGGTATTCTGCATCAATGAATTCTCCCTTCTTACCATATTGAAGGAAATCCGTGTCATTTTCCCAATCACCTTGAATAGAATCTACCTGAATTCGATTGGACAGAAACTGCATTTCTGACACATCATCAATATCCTCTCTATCGTATCCAAGATGATTCAGAAAAGAGCGGTTTTCATAGACTATACGCTGTTGGCGCATATCAAAAACATAGAGAAAATCCGTCATAGTAGACAAGAGATTTCCAATAACCTCCTGCTCGACGGTAGACCTAGTGTTTGTTCCGACATCTTCACTTATCGAAACCATAACCATTATTCCTTCTGGAAGACCAAATTCATCTTTGTACAAGGAAAGACTAAGTGTTGAGTCGATGACTACCTGCTGTTCAGACTTTATGTGCCGAGTGAAATGAAAACGCTTTTTACTTCCTTGACGCAGCTCTCCTATGGCTTCCTTGAGTACATACAGATCATCCCGAAGCACAAAATGTCTAAGCGGACGTCCTTCAATACCTTCTTTTGATGCCCCGATAATGTCGCAAAAGGCCTCGTTTACATTGTAGATTATAAAGTCAAATCCAAGAATAAATGCAGGGAAGTCATGAATGCTCAATGCGACATCACGACGACTATCTCTCAATGGGCGAAAGGCCCTTAATATGGAGCTTTTTTGCTGCATTTTATGGTATCTAAGCACCTAACGTGCTGAAAATCTTCGAACTATATATACGAAGACCTTAGGAAGATGTTACGTGGATAACTTCTTAAATTCCTTATGAGGAATATATGGAGGCGATAAGATCGGTACTCTGTTCCATAACAACCTTACGCTTAACTTTCTTAGTAGGTGTTAAGCAACCGCTTTCCTCCGTCCACTCTTCGGCCAATAAGCGGAAGGCTTTAATCTGCTCAATCTTAGAAAAATAGGTATTTAACTCCTTGATGTCAGCTTGAATCAAGGCATCGACCGCAGGATGACTAACAAGTCCCTGCGGGGAAGTATCTGATATACCTTCTTCATTTTCTGCCCACGCTTGAAGCGCAGCAAATGATGGAACAATTAGCGCAGAAACAAATTTTTCATTTTCACCGAGAACCATGATTTGCTCAATGAACCGACTCTCTTTCATTTTTTCTTCAATTACCTGTGGTGCAACGTACTTACCTCCTGAGGTTTTAAAAAGATCTTTAATGCGATCGGTGATTTTCAAGAACTTACCATCGATAATGGTTCCTACATCACCTGTATGCAACCATCCATCGACAACCGTCTTTGCGGTCTCTTCCGGCTTTTTATAGTAGCCCAGCATAATATTAGGTCCTTTGGCTAAAATCTCCCCGGTACCCTCGGGATGACCTTCGGTGGGAGCAATTTTAAACTCTACCCCGGGTATCCCGACACCTACTGTACCAAACTTAAACATCCCGTCATCAAAACGATTTACTGTTATGACAGGGCTTGATTCTGTCTGACCATATCCTTCACGAATAGGAATTCCTGCCGCAGAAAACACCCGCGCCAATCGTTCTTGGCAAGCACTCGCGCCGGTAACAATACCAAGCACGTTTCCCCCTAGGGCTTCGCGCCACTTGGAGTAAATCAATTTATCGGCAATTTTGGTTTTAAGGGTTGGCTTCTGACCTTCCTTGTAGCTCTGAGCTAAATCGACTGCCCAGAAGAATAGGCGCTTTTTTAAGCCCGTCAAATCCATTCCTTTACCCATGATTTTGTCATAGACTTTTTCCAATAGACGGGGAACAGAAGAAAAGAAATGAGGCTTGACCTCTTTCAAATTGTCCGCAATAGTCTCCATGCTTTCCGCATAATAGACACCTACACCGACGCCCACATAAGTGTAGGTTACCGTACGCTCAAAAATGTGGCATAAAGGAAGAAAACTCAATGAGCGATACTCCTTGTAGAGTGGCAAAACTTCCATAACCGCCTTAACTTGACTTATAATATTGTTATGGGACAGCATCACACCTTTGGGCAATCCAGTAGTTCCTGATGTGTAAATAATCGTTGCTAAGTCATTAGGCTGGATTTTATCTGCAATAGCCTTGACGTCTTCGTGACTGCCTGAAGCTTCCCTTGCTAAAAAAGCCGTCCAATGTTCGCATCCATTGACATTTTCCTCAAAGGCAAAGACTTCTTGAAGATTAGGACAACGATCTTTAATGGCTAGAATCTTATCACACAAACCTTGGTCGGCAACAAAGGCTATTTTGATTTCTGCTTCGTTAAAAATATGCTCATACTCACGTTCTGAAATCGTAGGATAAATAGGCACATTGATTATGCCCACTTGCAACATCCCATAGTCCATAAAATTCCACTCAGGGCGATTAGGAGAAATCAAGGCAACCTTATCATCGGGCTTAAGTCCTGAGGCCAATAGAGCACGACTGACCTTATCTCGAAAATCGATACAATCCTGCGAACTGTAATTCTTCCAAACCCCTCCATACTTATAATTCAATGCATCTTCTCTAGGATGAGATGCATTTTGATAATCAAACAAATCAAATAGTCGTGTAAAGTCAGCCATATTTTTAATCTTTGTGATGTCTCAAAATAAGCATTGCATTGTTAATCATCAACTGAAAACCATGAATAATTATCGTAAAGAGCTGTGGCTTCTTCTTTCGGCCTTCGGAATCATGTTCGCCGTACTATCGTGGATGCAAGAAAGCACCCTATTACCTGGTGCAGAGACAATGAAATATTGGAAAGGAATCCTTGCCACCATAACAGGCATTCCCTTGTACTTTTTTTGCAGGAAGTCACTTTAAGATGAAGTATAAAAAAAGCCATCGCAATTGCGATGGCTTTTTACTATCGTGTCGGGGTGGCAGGATTCGAACCTGCGACCCCCTGGTCCCAAACCAGGTGCGCTAACCGGACTGCGCCACACCCCGAATTGATAAATTGGGACGGCAAAGATATACATTAAATCAATTAATCCATCGCAATATTGAAAGAGCGTAAGAAAAGCACCTTTTCTTGACTTGCTTGTTTTACCTTTATTGATGTTTAAGCGTTACAAAGCAACTATGGCCCCATTAAGCGAACAGGAAATTCAACGAAGACAAAACCTTGAATCACTCATTACCTATGGTATAAACCCCTACCCTGCTGAAAAGTATGAGGTCTCAGCAAGTGCTCAACATATTCTTGATCACTTTCCAACCATTGAAGGAGATGATACCCCATGGAACCTCTGCATTGCAGGAAGGCTAATGATCAAACGAATCAGTGGGAAAGCAGCCTTTGCCGAGTTGCAAGATCATTCAGGGAGAATCCAGCTTTACTTTAATCGCGATGAGATATGCCCCGGAGAGGATAAATCGAAGTACAATGATGTCTTTAAAAAGTGGCTTGACTTAGGCGATTTTATTGGCATAGAAGGCTATGTTTTTCGGACGCAGCTCGGAGAAATCACCGTTCACGTTAAGGACTTTACCTTATTATCTAAATCTATCAAGCCCCTGCCGGTCGTAAAAAAAGATAGCGAAGGAAATGTGTATGATGCGTTAACCGATCCTGAACTACGCTACCGTCAACGCTACGTTGATCTTGTGGTCAACCATGGTGTAAAATCTATATTCAAACAACGCAGTGATATCATTCGATCCATGCGTAATTTCTTTGAAAAGGATGGATATGTTGAGGTAGATACCCCTGTATTGCAAGCCATACCCGGTGGTGCCAATGCAAGACCATTTATTACACACCACAATACCCTGGACATCCCAATGTACCTACGTATTGCTAATGAGTTGTATTTAAAACGACTTATCGTTGGAGGTTTTGATGGGGTTTTTGAGTTTAGTAGGAACTTCCGCAACGAGGGCATGGATCGCACACACAATCCAGAGTTTACCGTACTTGAGATCTACGTCGCCTACAAGGACTATAACTGGATGATGGATTATACCGAGGCCCTTGTCAAGCACTGCGTACAACAAACTTCGTCGTCTATGCAATTAGAGGTTTGGGGAAATACCATAGATTTTGGAAAACCCTTCCAGCGCATAAGCATACTTGATGCCATCGAACAACATACCGGCTACAATCTCGATGGCAAAAGCGAGGAGGAGATTCGAAGCATCGCAAATGAACTCGGCATAGAAACCGACAAGTCAATGGGTAAGGCCAAACTCATCGATGAGATTTTTGGTGAAAAAGCGGAAGGCCAGTTTATTCAACCCACCTTTATCACTGATTATCCCGTTGAAATGTCACCGCTTTGCAAAAGGCATCGCGACAACCCGAACCTAACCGAACGCTTTGAACTCTTTATCTGTGGGAAGGAAGTAGCCAATGCCTACAGCGAGCTCAACGACCCTAATGACCAACTGAAGCGCTTTGAAGAACAAGTTGCGTTGCAAGCAAGAGGTGATGATGAGGCGATGTTTATCGACCATGATTATGTCCGTGCCCTTGAATATGGTATGCCGCCAACGGCAGGTATGGGTATTGGGGTAGATCGATTGGTTATGATGCTGACCAACCAAACTTCGATTCAAGAAGTTCTGCTGTTTCCCCAAATGAGACCTGAAAAAACTTCAGAGGCTGCACCTGCGCAAGAAGCAGTTACTCAAGACTTGAATGATAACGAAAAGCTTCTAATCAGCGCCCTAGAAAAAGAAAGCCCACGGGATTTAGCTTCCCTCAAAGAAGCGTTGGGCTTATCCAATAAGCAATGGGACAAAACCACAAAAAGTCTTGCGAAGAAAGGACTTACTAAAGTGGTCAAAACCAATTCTTCGCTAACTATTGAGTTGGTGTAAAGAAACTACTCTACCGATATCATCGTTCGACAATCATTCACTGCCTTACCTTATTCAAAAACTTATCATTTTAAATACTTCAAAATCTACACTAATGCGTATTATCTCATGGAATGTAAACGGAATTCGTGCCTCGGTCAAAAAAGGCCTTGTTGATCAAATCAATAGTCATCAAGCAGATATCTGGTGTTTCCAAGAAACCAAAGCTCAGGATGACCAAGTTATGGAAGCCCTTAAGGAGTTATCCACCGAATACCATATTCAAAGTACATCTGCTGTCAAAAAGGGCTATTCAGGAGTCGCCATACTTGCCAAAAAATCAACCTTTGGTAAGACGGCACCCTCTTGGTCAAGCGGTCTTTCCATCGATGAACACGATCAAGAAGGGCGCGTTCTGCGTGTTGATGCGGGCAACTTTCACTTGGTGAATGTTTATGTTCCCAATAGCAGCAGTGGGATGAAGCGTCTCCCCTATCGGAAAACATGGGACATCGCTTTTGCCAACTACTTAAAAACGCTCAGAGAAGAAAAGCCTGTGATTGTCACAGGAGATTTTAATGTTGCCCACCAACCCATTGACTTGGCACGCCCCAAAGAGAATTACAATAAAACATCTGGATACACGCAAGATGAGATTGATGGCATGGATCTTCTTCTTGATCAAGGGTTTTTTGATGCATTCCGGACGATGCACCCAGAGAAGGCACAGTATACATTTTGGAATATGCGTTTTAAAGCAAGAGAGCGCAATGTGGGGTGGCGGTTGGACTACTTTCTTGTCGACAAAGCCTTACAAGAATCCACCACTTCGAGTGCTGTTTTGGACGACATTTATGGTTCGGATCACTGCCCTATCGATCTCCAACTCAATTTGGGCTAATTTTTTATCGGTAAAACCAAGAAGAATCATACCTTTCGTTCATGAATGCAGTGTTTCAACAAGCAGAAGCTCTTCATGAGAAGATAAAAACTGAAGTCATCCAAGATGCTGAGGCTTTTCGAATCCAATACTTAGGAAGTAAAGGGGAAATTAAAGCCATGTTTTCAGCTATGAAAGACATAGATCCTCAAGGGCGAAAAGCGTTTGGTCAGCTTATGAATGCGCTGAAAGTTACTGCAGAAGCTCGGCTAAAAGAGGCACAAGGTGAGCAACAATCCAGCGGGAATGGAGTTCAAAAAAGAGATTATACCACGCCAGGAATTACCCATAAATTTGGCACACGCCACCCTATCGAACAAACCAAAGATCGAATGATCGAAATCTTTGCGAAGCTTGGTTTTTCAATTGCTGAAGGACCAGAAATCGAAGATGACTGGCACAACTTCACGGCGTTAAACCTACCGCAAGATCATCCGGCAAGAGATATGCAGGATACCTTCTATGTTGATAGTAAAGCAAACATCTTACTGCGCACGCATACATCGGCTGCACAAATCCGTGTCATGGAGAATGAAAAACCTCCTATTCGTGTGATCACTCCTGGACGTGTATTCAGAAATGAGACCATATCCGCACGAGCTCATTGTGCTTTTCACCAAGTAGAAGGCCTATATATTGCTGAGAACGTGTCTTTTGCTGACCTCAAGCAAACCCTCTACTATTTTGCTAAAGAGATGTTTGGAAGTGACAATATCCGCCTGCGGCCTTCCTACTTCCCTTTCACAGAGCCTTCTGCTGAGTTAGATGTCTCCTGCTTCATTTGTGATGCAGAAGGTTGTCCAGTCTGCAAAGGCAGTGGATGGGTAGAAATTGGAGGGTGCGGCATGGTCGACCCCGCCGTGCTAAAATCTGTAAATATTGAACATCCCAAGTATACTGGATTCGCCTTTGGTATGGGCATCGAGCGAATTGCTATGTTAGTCCATGGAATCGATGATCTTCGACTGTTTTTTGAGAACGACCAGCGCTTTTTACAACAGTTTTAACGTTCTCTAACGCATTCAACGCATTTTCGTTAAGGATTGTGCGTTATAAAAACATTATCTTTGTTGCTATTAAAAAAATTTATAATGCAATACGCTAAAAATATACTCATACTGATTGGGATTGCAACCCTCGCAACATCATGTGTTTCTAAGAAAAAATATGATATGGCTATAGAAGAGCTCGATGGTCTTCGTATCGAACGCGCTCGATTGGTAACTGACCTATCTAATTGTGAAACATCACTCGATTCTTCAAAAGCATCGATCAGCGTTCTTACAGAAGAAAATGTAACGCTCACTGAAGACTTAAATTATTGCGAGTCAAGTAATGAGATTTTAATCGACCGAATGGCTGATTTATCTGTCATCACTTCTGAAGGCTCACAGCGAATCAGCGAAGCGATAGAAAAACTCTACATAATGAATGATAGCATCGGAGAACTCGTAGAAAATATTAATATGAAGGATAGCATGATTGCTAATCTTGAAGGAAACATCCGCAGATCACTTGATGATTTGAGTGATGAGGATATTAATATCGAAGTACGAGGAGGAGCAGTATTTATCTCTATTTCGGATAAGCTTCTATACACTTCAGGTAGTGCTAACCTCTTACCACAGGGTGAGAAAGTAATGGAAAAAATTGCATTAATCATCAACGATCATAAAGATTTTGAGGTGATGATTGAAGGCCATACCGATAACCGACCTATCGCAGGATATTGTATGAAAGACAATTGGGACTTAAGCGCACAGCGTGCAATTGCAGTTGTTCGAACATTACAAGAAAACTATCAAGTAGATCCTGCAAGAATGATTGCTGGTGCACGAGCAGAATATCAACCTAAGGGTGATAACGAAACAGCGGAGGGAAGAAGTGCTAACCGACGCACTGAAGTGGTAATTCTTCCAAAGTTGGATCAGTTTTATGATTTAATGATTCCTAACGAATAAGCGGAAAACTGCTTAAGAATTTTTTGTTATGGCGCTGTTTATCAGCGCCATATTTTTACCCCCTCGGAGCAATTGTTACACATCGGTATACTTTGTCGAGACCGCTGTACTTGTTCCATAAATGAAGAAGAAAGATCATTGGTCCAAATCGACTGAACCGATTCTTTAGGATAATCGCCTAAGGCAAATTCAGCGTCCTTATCAAAACAGCAAGGGACAACCTTTCCATCCCACGTCATGACGGCACTATGCCATGCTTTCCAGCAGTGACGATCGCCTCGCTGTTTGAGCTCATACTTTCCCTCCTTATTTTTCTGGTACCTGGAATAGGTCGGTGAAGACGGCATAAGATCATGTCCATTTTCAAAATCATAAAGCTGAGCCGTTTTTAAAGAGAAGGCATCGACACCGTATGATTTCGCCATGGATCGAAGCGTATCAATTTCATCTTCGTTGGACGAAAAAACAACTGTCTGCCAGATTACATGCGGATTCTTATATCCTCCTTTTTCTCGTGCGTTAAGTAAGGTTTCTATACCGCGCAATACTTTGTCTAATTCCCCACCCTTACGATAACGACCATAACTCATTTGGGTACCTCCATCGATCGAAATGATCAATCGATCAAGACCACTGTCTAATGTTTCCTGCGCTCTACGGGCTGTCAGGAAGTGCCCGTTGGATGAGGTAACGGTATATAATCCTGCCTGAGCAGCAAGGCCTACCATTTCAGTAAACTGAGGGTGTGCATAGGGCTCGCCTTGAAAATAGAAGTAGAGATAGACCAAGTGATCTTTGACCTCATCAACTAGTCGTTTAACATGGTCTACATCGATTGTACCCGTTGGCCTCGAAAAGGATTGCAAACCACTTGGGCATTCAGGACAACCTAGATTACAGGATGTTGTTGGCTCAACGGACAGCGTCATCGGCAAGCCCCACCTCGAACCATGACCTTGCCAGGTTGCTAGCTTATATGATAGAAGTAGCTTGGACATGTTTGCGAGCTTTTTATAACTCAACTTACCTAGAAACCGATGTGTATCCTGCCAAGACATATCGTCAAATTAAAGGATTCCTGCAAGGAAATCCCAATTTAGAGTCTATGGATTGTACATTTATTCTATGAATGTATCATGGAATTCAATCGAAGGGTATAGCGATATAACCTATGCCAAAAAAGATGGCGTCGCGCGCATCGCATTTAATCGTCCAGAAGTGCGGAATGCATTCCGCCCAAAAACTGTAGCCGAACTACTAAGAGCATTTTATGATGCCCAAGAGGATAATAGCATCGGGGTAGTTTTACTATCTGGGGAAGGACCTTCTTCAAAAGATGGTGTGTATTCTTTTTGTAGTGGAGGGGATCAGAGAGCTCGAGGAAAACAAGGGTACGTTGATGGTTCGGGTACGCCTAGACTTAATATTTTGGAGGTACAGCGATTGATTCGCTTCATGCCTAAGGTTGTCATTGCCGTAGTGCCGGGTTGGGCAGTTGGTGGTGGGCATAGCCTTCATGTAGTGTGCGATATGACTCTAGCTAGTCAAGAGCACGCCATTTTCAAACAAACCGATGCAGACGTATCAAGTTTTGATGGGGGATATGGGTCGGCCTATCTCGCCAAAATGGTGGGGCAGAAAAAGGCACGAGAAATCTTTTTCTTAGGAAAAGATTACACAGCACAGGAGGCCCTTGACATGGGCATGGTAAATGCCATCTATCCTCACGAAGAATTAGAAGACAGAGCGTTTGAATGGGCCCAAACGATTCTTCAAAAGTCACCTACGGCAATAAAAATGCTGAAGTTTGCCATGAACCTAACCGACGATGGAATGGTAGGCCAACAAGTTTTCGCTGGAGAGGCTACTCGCTTGGCTTATATGACCGACGAGGCGCAAGAAGGGCGAGATGCCTTTTTAGAAAAAAGAAAGCCCAATTTTAAGGATGTGAAGCGCTTATCACTTTAGTCCGAAAATTCAGTACTAATTCTTTGGGATTTTGAGGTTAATACCCTGTTCAACTAATAGAACATTTGTGATGGTATTGTCTCTGAGAATATCCTCGACGCGCACGCCATATTCATAAGCAATATCAAAGATTGATTCACCGAAGCGCACACGATGATACACACAATCGCAGTTCTCATCATATTCATCCGATTGCACACCAACCTCATCGGGTCGTTCTCCATCTGATACGTAGGGATTTAGTCCTTTGTTATCACCTACAACGAGTCCCTGGCCCAACTCTAACATCATCGACTCAAGCTCATTCCACTCCATTAATTCCTCTACGCTTACCGAGAAATTCATAGCAATCTTTTCGAGATAATCTCCTTGTTGAACATAATATATGTTCTTGCGTTCATCATAACCACCATTCACCCGGTCATCTCGTAAAACAAAGAACAGGGTATCACTTGTCAAATAAATATCTTGTTCCAAAGCATAAAATCTTGCTGACTTATCGGAAGGAACATTCAAAGTGAATCCATTTTGGTAATACGGAATCCAATCTGTTTTTAGCGACGGGTTTAGACGAGCCAAGTCAGCAGAATCCATATCCAAAGCAGCAGCGATGTGGCTAATTTTTAGAGGAGAAAAGATTTCTACAGGAATACTAGGAGCAATGCTGTAACTCGGATAGATTATCGGAATTTTATAGTAGTCCGCGTAGTGCATCGAATAGACCATCGCTATATACTTTGGAACATACTTTTGAGTCTCACGTGGCAATTGAGGTTGAATATCCCAATAGGTCCTTCCACTTGCTGTTCTGGATATAGCGCGATTCACCGTTCCGGGACCTGCATTATATGATGCCAGACTCACCAACCAATCGTCATATGTCCTGTTTGCGGCTTTCAGGTATGCAAGGGCAGCTTGCGTTGATTTGATCGGATCACACCGTTCGTCTACCCATGAATCAAGGGTTAAGCCAAGTCCTCGTGCAGTAGCTGGCATAATTTGCCACAATCCACGAGCTCCGGCATAACTTGTTATTTGAGGATCAAGTCCAGATTCTATAAGGGTGAGATACTTTAACTCAATAGGCATTTCTTCCTGAGCGAGCATTCCCTCAAAAAACGGAAAATAGTATTCCGCTCTGCCTCGCAGCTTGGCCATGTAGTTCCTAGCTGAGTATACTATGGTCCGTATTTCAGCGATTACTTGATCATTACATTGAAAATTAACCAAAGCGGGGATAGCTTCAAGCTGCGCTTTGATCTCATCATCACTTGGCTGTGGTAATTCACTTTGAGGTAGACGAATCATTGCTTTGATCTCATCATCCGTCAACACAGCGGTATCCTGAATGATGGATGACTGAATGGAAGAGTCAACATGTGAATAGTCCCAATCTGGAATATGAGAATAAAAGAAGCCTCGTTGAGCCTCTACAGAAGAGTATGTAAGGATTACAAAAAGTCCAAGAAGAAAAAACCGAAAAAACTTCACATCTAGAGAATTAACATCGCATCACCATAGCTGTAGAAGCGATACTTTTCTTTAATGGCCTCTTCATAGGCCTTCATGATCAAATCATATCCACCAAAGGCACTAACCATGATAATCAAGCTTGATTTAGGCAGATGAAAGTTCGTCAGCATTGAATTAGCAATTGAAAATTCAAAAGGAGGATATATAAACAGATTCGTCCAACCTTGTCCTTCTTTCAATCGACCATAGGCTGAGACAGAAGACTCAATTGCCCTCATCGATGTCGTACCAATAGAACAGATTCGTTTTCCTGCATCAAGCGCAGTATTAATGGTTTGAACCGCTTGGTTATTGACCATATAGAACTCAGCATCCATTTTATGCTTAGATAAATCCTCTACTTCGATCGAACGAAAAGTACCAAGGCCAGTGTGTAAAGTAACTTCGGCCATATCCACCCCGTTGAGCTCCAAACGTTTCATCACCTCTCGACTAAAATGCAGCCCAGCAGTAGGAGCCGCAACAGCACCATCAACCTTTGCATAAATTGTCTGATATCGACTTTCGTCTATCTCCTCAGAATCCCTTTTGATATACTTTGGAAGAGGCGTAGATCCCAAACTAAATAAGACCCTCCTGAAATCCTCTTGAGAGCCATCAAAAAAGAAACGAACAGTTCGTCCACGAGAGGTGGTATTATCTACGACTTCAGCAACGAGTTCATCATCACCAAAATAAAGCTTATTGCCCACGCGAATTTTACGCGCTGGATCGACTAAAACATCCCACAACATTTGCTCTTTATTGAGCTCACGAAGCAAAAACACTTCTATTTTCGCACCAGTCTTTTCCTTCTGGCCATACAACCTTGCAGGAAAGACCTTCGTATTATTCATAGCTAGGGTGTCTCCTTCACCGAAATAATCGATAAAGTTTTTGAAGGTTTTGTGTTCGATGGTTTGTTTTGCACGGTCGATGACCATTAATCTGCTCTCATCGCGCTGCTCGGTAGGAAACTCCGCAATAAGTTCTTTTGGCAATTCATAATTATAGTGAGAAAGCTTCATTCGTTCCATCCTCCAAAATTACTACTAACTTGCATTCTTTAGCGAATCTAAATTCATTCAATGTTGCGCATTCTATTTCGCAGTCTATTAACCGGTTTTCTTGAGATCTGGTCCCATAAACTTCGATCTACCTTGTCCTTTTTTGGAGTCTTCATCGGCGTACTCTGTATTATGACCGTGTTCGCTTCTGTCGATTCCTTAGAGCGCAACATATCCGGCAGTATAAATTCTCTTGGAAATGATGTGGTCTATGTGCAAAAATGGCCATGGGATTTTGGAGAAGGTTATCCCTGGTGGGAGTATATGAACCGACCCGAAGTCAGTGAGGACGAATACCTTGCCATCCGCCAGCGTATCCGTTCTTCCCAAGCCATATGTTACCTCGAGGTCATTGAAAACCAGCAAGCAATTTCATCATGGACTACCATGGATGCTGTCAATCTTGTCAGTGTATCAGAAGGCTATGACAACATACGCAGTCTGCAGCTGACTAGCGGAAGATTCCTTAGTCAACGAGAATTTAACAACGGAGAACCCGTCGCTATTCTCGGTGGAAGTATTGCATTAGAGCTTTTTCCTAAAGCCGTCAGTGCAATAGGACAAAAACTCAAGATGAATAATGCAGAGGTTCGTGTCATCGGTGTGTTGCAGGAGGAAGGTCAAGATATTCTTAATCTTAGTTTAGATAATGACATTATTGTATCCAATGCCTTTATCAATAAAACCATGGGAAGGGAAACCTTTGGAAGTCCGCTCATCATGGCCAAAGTGAAGGAAGGACAATCCATGGATGAGGCCAAAGCAGAACTAGCCTTTCTTATGCGCTCTGTGCGTTACCAAAATATCCAATCCAAAGACGACTTTGCGATCAACGAAACAAGTTTATTGTCCAATGCTTTCACCAAAGTGTTTGAAGTGGTCAATCAAGCGGGACTTTTCATTGGGATTTTTTCCATCCTTGTTGGCGGCATTGGCATTCTCAACATCATGCTAGTTTCCGTTCGTGAGCGCAGAGTCTATATAGGCATAAAAAAAGCATTAGGTGCCAAGCGCTATATTATCATGCTTGAGTTCTTGATTGAGGCCGTCATGCTTTGTTTGATCGGAGGGGGCTTAGGGATGATTGCGAGCTATGGCTTCTTACATATTGCCAATCTTGTTATCGCACAAAGTGGCGCATCGATCGTGCTGAGCCTTTCCCAGCAGAATGTTGTGATCGGTCTTGGCTTATCTACAGCCATTGGTCTGCTAGCAGGAGCTATACCCGCTTACTTAGGAGCTTCTCTTGACCCTGTGAAAGCAATACGTAAAGTCTAAGAGTTTACATCTAAGTCGTCTGGACGTAAGACATATGTTCCCTGTGTTGAACAAGCTGCCTTTCCAGCTAGAAGACAACGATGTAAAACGTCTTCAATGCCCATAGTGTTCTTCGTAGCGTCAATCACTGCAGCAAAGACAGAATCACCAGCCCCACAGACATCGGTTATTGAATGAGAGAGCGCCGATTGATAATGAAAGGTGTCGTTTCGATCCAAAGCCGCAATACCCGCTTCAGACAGCGTCACAATAAGTTGATCACATTGCAACTTGTTTTTAGACTCTCTCATCACCTCTTCTAAATTGGTCAAGTCTGTTAAAGCGGCAACATCTATTTGATTTGCCTCGGCTAACTCTTTGCGATTTGGCTTAAAGATGGAGACCGCTTTGTAGTGCCAAAAGTTGTCTTTTTTGGGATCTACCACAACCTCTACTCCAGATGCCTTGGCCATAGATAGAATGCCTTTAATCAAATCAGGAGTCAAAAGCCCTTTGTTATAATCTTGTAACACAAGAATATCCAACTCTTTTTTCATCTCCTCCTCGACCTTGCGAAGTACATCTTCAACTACATCCATCTCAATAGCTAGTGTGCTTTCTACGTCAACACGCATCTGATAGACTCCATCGACTAGAATACGTTGTTTGTGCGTAGTAGGTCTCCCATCCGAAAAGGAAATCACCTCGAGGTTTTTGTAAGTAGCCAACAAGTTTGATAAACGCTCGCCTTGCGCGTCTCTGCCAACTAGCCCCATAAGAGAAACGTCCCAGCCTAAGCTGTGCAAGTTAAGGACTACATTGGCCGCTCCACCAGCAACATAATTTGTTGAATCATGAAGAAGTATTGGTGCATCAGCTTCCGGAGATTGCCTTGTCTTTGTTCCTTTAAGGAAACTATCCAAGATGATATCGCCAAGAACTAATGCACGCATATCAACTAAAATACGGAGCCAAGCGACTTACCATTTTTTCTAATTGTTCAATGGATGCCGCATACGATATGCGCACAGCATTGGGCTCTCCGAAGCCTGAACCACCTACCAAGGCAACATCCAATTGGTCTAACAACAATTCTGCTAGTCCATCTCCTGATGTAATCTCTTTACCATTGATGGCCGACCCAAGTGCTCCTTGAATATTGATAAACAAGTAAAAAGCTCCATCTGGTTTTATGTAGGACCATCCTTTAAAATCTTTTAGTGCATCAAGCAAATAGTCTCTTCGCTCAATAAAAGCGTCACGCATGGCCAATGTCTCATCTAGAGGTCCAAGTAAGGCCGCTTCAGCCCCCTTTTGAGCCGCGGCAGATGTGCCCGAGGTAAATTGCCCCTGAAGCTTACTACAAGCTTTTACAACATCTTTTGGACCAGCTAAATAGCCAATACGCCAACCTGTCATACAATATCCTTTCGACATACCATTCACTATTAAGACTTGGTCTCGAATAGCTTGATTTTTTGCAATACTCGCATGGGGCTTTCCTGTAAAATTGATATGCTCATAAATCTCATCGGTCAATACCCATAACGAAGGATGTTTTTCAATAACCTTGGACAGGGCATCCAATTCCTCTTGAGAATAACACATCCCAGAGGGATTACTAGGGCTACTAAAAATGAGCATCTTAACAACCTTCCCTGAGGCCGAAAGACTAGCCAAGGTTGACTCAAGTTGAGCTGGAGTAATCTTAAACTGTTGATCGATACCCGTAGGCATAGGAAAGACTTCCGCCCCCGCCATTTTTGCTATACCCGCATAACTCACCCAATACGGGACAGGAAGCAAAACAACCTCCCCAGGATTTACGAGGGTCAATACCGCATTGGCAATCGATTGCTTAGCTCCAGTCGACACAATGATCTCATCAGGAGCATATGAGAGATTATTTTGCGTTGAAAGTTTAGTTGAAATAGCCTCTCTCAGACTGAGCAATCCTGGAACCGGTGTATACTTCGTAAAACCATCTCGTAGTGCCTTGGCACCCGCTTCTACTACAAAATCAGGGGTTGGAAAATCAGGTTCTCCCAAGGTCAGATTGATCACCTCTTTTCCTGCTTGGCGTTTTTCACGCGCCATTTGAGCCATCTTAATGGTAGATGACGTAGGAACGCGTTGGATGAGTTTGGAGAACGTCATGGTTAGTGTTGAGGATTAGTCTACAGTGCTTCTTTTACGGATGCTTTGTAAACACCGTCTTTAAAGGCACCAACAACTTGAGTCATTGAGTCTGGAGTTATAGAAGCATTGTCAAAGCGCACAAAAGCCGTTTGATTCTCAAAATCCACAACACAGGAACTTACCCCAGTGCAGGAAGCAAGTTTCTCTTCAATAGGCTTAGCACATCCCGAAGGACACATCATACCCTCAATAGAGAGAAGTGCAGAGTCGTTCGCAGCGACTTCTTCATTCGGTGTTTCAGATTCGTTAGGATCTGGCGTATTACCTGACTCGCTGGTGCAACTCAGAAGAAGAAATGATGCTGAAATCAGGAAGGAACAAAGGAAACTAGTAATTTTTCTCATAGCGGTTTTATCAATAGGTGTTTGCTTCAAAAGTAGGCCTTTACCCTAAACCTTTTGAAAAACTATCGAAACCTTTTTCACATCCTGCAACCCATGTGCATAAGTCTTGACCAAAGTCATGTTTAGCGCGATGTTCCACCGCACTTGCCCAATCTAAATCAACGTCTAGAAACCGGGCACAAAACAATCGCTCCGGCAGGATTTTGTCCAAAATAAACATCTGCTCTTTTACCTGGTTTGGTCGGGATAAATGTTGACTCTCTTTGCACCACGAGAGACGATGAAGATAGACATCAAGTGAATCCACATCATGTACATGACTATTTAGTCGATCGACCAAGGTATTATAGGAACCGGATAGGGCCTCACCCCAATGGGACGACGCATCCTTTTGATTTAATAGCCATCCATCAAGCATTAACTCTAGCCATACATGGGCAATCGTATGGCAACGCTTCCAACCTAAAAGCTTCGCATATTTTTGCACATCTTCAGTGATAGATATACAAGCCCTTTGGAAGACATCCAGATGATGAAAATGCTGATCCAAATGAATATGCCATTGAACACCAACCAGCCAATCCTTTGCGATAGGATCACTTTGCATATTGCCTACATTGAGTTGTGATGAATTATATACCCTCGTAAATTTTGGCCAAAGATCGGGAGCAATTACCCCATGAGCCGTGTAGGGTGAGCAAGATTCAGGAAGGGTAACTAAGTGACTGTAGATATTCATGTTCTAATCCGGTGCGAAAATATTTACCTTGCAGGAAAAAGGTGCAATAATTATGCATAAAGATGTTTTTAAAGAGTTGGAATGGCGAGGGATGATTCATAATCATATCCCCGGTACGGCTGAGCGATTAGCAGAGAAGCCCACCAAGGTGTATATCGGTTTTGACCCGACCTCTGATTCTCTGCATGTAGGAAGTTTAGTACCTATTATGATTTTAGCACACCTACAACAAGCCGGGCATACTCCGGTTGCCCTTATTGGCGGCGCGACGGCCATGGTAGGTGATCCATCGGGAAAGAGCAAGGAAAGAAATCTTCTCACGGCTAAGGAAATCCAATACAACATGTTTGGCATTCGCAAACAACTCCAACAATTTCTTGATTTCGAATCCGAAGACAATGCAGCAGTAATCGTTAACAATACCGAATGGCTTGGAAAGTTTAACGTCTTAGACTTTATAAGAGATGTCGGGAAAATGGTCACAGTAAATACAATGATGGCCAAAGAATCGGTAAAAAAACGGATTGAGACTGGCATATCCTTCACGGAATTCACTTACCAATTATTACAGGGATATGATTTTCTCCATTTGTTTAAAACGATGGACTGTGAAATCCAAGCAGGTGGATCAGACCAATGGGGAAACATCACCACGGGAACGGAAATGATTCGCAAGGAATTAGGCAAATCAGCCTATGCCTTTACTTGTCCCTTGGTGACTAAATCTGATGGAGGTAAATTCGGCAAAACAGAACAAGGAAATGTTTGGCTTGATCCTAAACGTACCTCGCCCTATGCCTTTTATCAATTTTGGCTAAATGCGAGTGATGAAGATGCTACAATGTATATCAAGCTATTCACCATGCTTGACCGCAAAGCGATCGAAGATTTAATTGCCGCGCATGAACAGGAACCGCACCTTCGAGTACTGCAAAAAGAACTCGCGAAAAACATAACGACTGCAGTTCATGGTGCGGAAGGTCTACAAAAGGCGGAACGCGCTACGCGACTACTTTTTGGAAAGTCGGAACGAAGTGATTTAGACGCATTTACTGCTCAGGAGTTAAGACAGATATTCGATGGAATGCCTCAGTTTGAATTGGCTGAAGATATTCTAGAAATTGGACTTTCTATGGATGAGATGCTCAGCGGAGCAACCGCAATTTGCGAATCGAAGTCAGACGCGCGGCGAGCACTTAAGGAGAATTCAATCCAAGTCAATAAAAACCGGATCGGTCCTGATTACGTCTGTACAAAGAAAGATGTTATGTCAAATGGAATTATTCTCATTCAACGTGGCAAAAAGAAATATTTCTTGGTAACGGTGGCGAACAACCCGGAGTAAAATGGCCAATCTAGGCTCGGGACTAGGGGCAGCTAGTACTCTTCTTCATCAAAGAAGAAATCATCCTTAGTAGGATAATCAGGCCATATATCTTCAATGCTTTCATAGACTTCATCATCGTCTTCCAATTCTTGAAGATTCTCTACGACCTCGACGGGTGCTCCAGTACGAATGGCAAAATCAATAAGATCGTCCTTTGACGAAGGCCAAGGTGCTTCTTCTAAGTGAGTCGCTAATTCTAATGTCCAAAACATACGATACGTTTTCAGCCAAAAATAGGATTTCCAACGAATCAAACAAGTTCAGAATCCACACGAATGTGCATATCTTCTCTAAATACAGGCTAAGCCTCCCATTTTCGCTCCTCGACACCTTGTTCCTTGGCAAGTTGACGACTCAGTACAAAAAGGTAATCAGATAGTCTATTTAGGTATTGTATGATAAAGGCTACTGAATCAAGTGATGAATCAAGGCCAACCACACGTCGTTCCGCTCTTCGGCATACGCTGCGTGCCACATGACAGTATGCATTACTCAGGCAACCACCAGGGAGAATAAAGTTTTTTAAAGGAGGTAACTCGTTGGTGAGTTCATCTATTTCATTTTCTAATCGCTTAATCTCTAATGGATTTAACTCGGGTAAAAACGCTGACTTTGGGTTATCCAAGGAAGCAAGATGACTACCGATACGAAACAACATATCCTGAACGCTAAGCAGTCCGTCCACAGATAAATCCATCTGTCCCATATGCTCTATAACAACAGCCAGAACGCTATTTAACTCATCGACCGTACCATAGGCCTCAACGCGCAGGTCAGCCTTGGAAACTCGACTTCCTCCGAATAAACCGGTTTCTCCTTTATCCCCTGTTTTTGTGTAGATTTTCATGACAAACTCAATGATTTTTTAGTCAAGACTTCGTGGCGTTCAATACGTCCGTCTTTAAGATGAATAATGCGTTGGGCATATTCCGCAATTTCCCGTTCATGTGTAACAACAACAATCGTGTTGCCTTGGGCGTTCACTTTCGTCAACATTTCCATAATTTCTTGAGCAGTAGTACTATCAAGATTTCCCGTAGGTTCATCGGCCAAGACTAACGAAGGCTGATTAGCTAGGGCTCTTGCTATAGCAACTCGCTGACGTTGACCACCAGACAACTGATTGGGTTTGTTTTTCAACCGATCGCCTAAGCCAACTAACTCAAGCATTTCTTGGGCACGCGCTCGACGCTGTTTACTCGAAATACCAGCATAAACCAATGGCAAGGCTACGTTATCCAAACTAGACATCCGGGGCAATAGATTAAAGCTTTGAAAAACAAATCCAATTTCCGTATTACGAATTTCAGAAAGCTGCCGATCGCGCATAGACCCCACATCCTTTCCGTTTAATGCATACTTTCCAGAAGTTGGGCTATCAAGACAACCCAGAACATTCATCAAGGTGGATTTACCAGAACCTGAGGGGCCCATTAGCGCAACGAATTCGTTTTGATGAATGGATAAATCCACGCCATCCAAGGCATGAATATCTACTCCTCCAAGACGGTAAGATTTACGAATATTCTCAAGAACGATTAGAGCACTCATTGCCCTTTAATCACTTTAGGCACTTTAAAATAGGTCCCATCATGACTTGGCGCACTGCGGAAGACATCCTCTTTTGCCAGAGTTGGCGCCGTCTCATCCGACCGGAGACATCCTTTTACTTGATGAACTTGAGTCATTGGCTCTTCATTGGAAAGGTCCAGTTGATCCAGCATATCAACAAAACCAATCATACGCTCTAAATCTTTCACTAGGCGCTGTTTCTCCTCCTTATCAAAACTAAGTTTTGCTAAGGATGCTAAGCGCTCAACAAGCTTTATATCAACCTTCATTATGCTAAAATAAGAGGGATTTATGTAAGATTGATTTTATTCGTTGTATATCGAATGAAATATTAACTTCGACAGTATGAAAACGGTGCTTAGTGGAATGCGTGCAACAAGTCGTTTGCACTTGGGAAATTATTTTGGGGCAGCAGCTAATTGGTTGCGCATGCAAGAGGAATACAATTGCTTTTTTTTTGTGGCGGATTTGCATGCCCTGACAACAGATCATGATCCCAAAGCATTAAATCATCATACAAAAACAATATTTGCACACTATCTCGGATTGGGTTTGGATCCCGAAAAATGCACCCTCTACATACAAAGTGATGTGCCAGAGATCGCAGAACTCTATTTAGTACTCAATATGTTCGCCAATAAAGGAGAATTGGAAAAGACAGCATCCTTTAAAGAAAAAGCAAGAAAAAAAGGGCAATCATTAAATGCTGGACTACTCACCTACCCCGTGCTTATGGCAGCGGATATTCTTATTCATCGGGCTGATTTTGTACCCGTAGGAAAAGATCAAGAACAACATCTTGAAATGACCCGAACCTTTGGTAATCGGTTTAATCATGTGTACAAAACAGACTTATTCCCAGAGCCTCAAGCATTTGCTTACAGCGAAAGTCTAGTAAAAATATTTGCATTGGATGGGAGTGGGCAAAAAATGAGCAAATCTGATCATAATACAAACAACACCATCTTTCTCACGGATTCAGACGACGAGATTCGGAAAAAACTAAAAAAAGCGAAGACAGATAGCGGTCCCCAAGAAAGAGACAGTCCTTTCTCACAGGAAATCAAAGGACTTTTTGAGTTAATGGCTGGGGTCAGTAGTCAGGAAACTTTACAAGCATTTACAGCGGATTATGCCAATTGCTCAATACGTTATGGAGATTTCAAAGCCCAGTTAGCCACAGATGTTATTGATTTTATTGCTCCAAAACGAGAAGAGATTTTATCTTGGCAAAGTGATGAGGTCCGAATGAAGCGTATTGCGCAACTTGGGGCGGACAAGGCGCGCGAAAGTGCAAAAAAAACATTAGGCGCAATGCGTGATGTAATGGGAATGCATTACTTTAAAGATTAAGGAAAACCATGGATGTAAAACACATTGCCGTTAGCGGAAATATTGGCGCCGGGAAGACAACCCTCGTGCAAAATTTATCACATCATTTCGACTGGACAGCACAGTATGAAGAGGTTGAATCAAATCCATATCTCGATGACTTTTATTCAGATATGCATCGTTGGGCGTTTAATCTTCAAATATTCTTCCTGCATCAACGGTATAGCCAAATATTAGAAATTCGCGAAGGAAATAAAACCATTATCCAGGACCGTACCATCTATGAAGATGCTGCTATTTTTGCTCCGAATTTGCACAAAATGGGCCTCATGTCCTCAAGAGACTATGAAAACTATAAGGCCTTTTACAAGACGGTAGAAGCGCAAATTCAGCCACCAGATCTTTTGATCTACATGAAAGCTTCCATACCCACCTTGGTCAATAATATTCAAAAGAGAGGAAGAGACTATGAGGAAAACCTTCGATTAGACTACTTGAAGAAGCTCAACGAATTCTATGAGAATTGGATTGCTACTTACGATAAAGGACCATTACTTGTGATCGACTGCGATAACACAGACATTGTAGAAAACAAAGATGATATTTCTGACATCTACAACAGAATACAAGCAGAACTCAACGGACTTTTTTAAGATAGGGGCCTTCTACGATTTCATGCCTTCTGTAAAGCACGCACGACATCGCGCTTCATAGGTATCGGTTGATCCGAGCATCACTTGATTGTCATCACTGATAAGGCGATATGAGTAGGAGGCATCTTGACCACATTGAATACAAACTGCTTTGAGTTTTGATACTCTGTTGGCTCTTGCAAGAAGCAGGGGCATTAAACCAAAGGGAATACCCGCGTAATCCATATCCAGGCCGGAAAGGATAACACGGCGACCTTCATTGGCTAAGTTTTCGAAGGCTTCGATAAACTCTTCAGTAAAAAATTGAACCTCATCAATACCGATAACATCCGCATCTCCTATGGCATGATACAATTCATCAACACTTGAAATAGGCACAGAATCCATTTGATCCATATTATGAGTGACAACCTGTTCGTTATCGTAGCGTGTATCTTTACTTGCCTTTCCAAGAAATACCTTTTTACCGCCGATTGTTGCACGACGCATACGGCGAATCATTTCCTCTGTTTTCCCGGAAAACATTCCACCACAAATAACTTCGATTGAACCCATTTACTTTACTTTTACCTTATCTTTTTGAAAAATACTGCTTAAAAAACGTTCCGCACTATGAAAATTAGCAATATCAATGAGTTTAAACGAAGCTTTGAGAAACTTCAATGGCTGTTTAAAACATTTGAAGCTCAGAATTTTGAGGATTTGTCTCCAATGGAGATTGAATTTTTTCTAGAGATTTTAGGACGTTTATCAAGTACAGTCAATCTTTCCGATGAAGCGGAGATAAGCTCACCTGGCTCCACTTCGGAAGAAAGTGATAAGAATGAGGTATCACCTCCACAAAAGGTAGAAGAAGTTAACGAGGTGCACCCTATCACCCATGATGTACCAAGTCAAGAGGAAGAGGCTATGCCCTTGACAAAGGAGTCTAGTCCCGTTGAAGAGACTCAAACAACAGAGCAACAACAGAGTAATCCTATTGTCCCACAGCCGGTAGAAGAAACGTCAAAGCCTATCGCAGAACCTGTTGAAGAAGTACCGATGGAGCAAAGCGATGTCACCGTAAAAGACACTGATGAGAGCTCGTCCACACCAAAAAACATTGTAGATCAGTTCAGAAACAACTCGCCTTCTATCGCAGATCGTGCACAGAACAAGACCGACGATTCAACATCGCACTTATTAAAAAGAGGAGGGCATCTTCGTCTTAACAGCTTAATCGACCTCAACCGCCGCTTTCTCATTATCAATGACGTATTTGGTGGAAAGCGCATAAATTTTGATAAAGAAATCGAGTGTATCGATAAGTTATCAGATCTTGATAGTGCCATGAGTTATCTCAATGACCACGTGGTAAAAACATATAATGTCAATACAGCGACTAAAGGCTTTGAGATTCTCAACAAGGTCGTTGTACGCCGGTTCGCCTCGTAAGACGACAATTCACTACATTGAAGACTAAATCCTAATCTTTGGCATCTCCCATCAGGACATTCATAGAATTTGTTGATCAATCCCTATTCCGATGGATTGTGAAATTCCTATGGCCTATGTATCAAAGACCCCGCAAGGGATACCAAGCCCACTATCGAGTAATCAAACGATACTTTTTTCATCAAAAGGTTTTAAGAATTAATGGCAACGTTCAATGGCCTGTAGATTTTCGGTCAAAAGTCATTGGGGCCGAGAACATTATAAAAGGTGTATGCTGTGATCCTGGAGATAATATCGGCGTCTACATCAATGCCTACGGAGGAATAACGCTTGGAGACAACGTAAATATAGGGCCAAACTCGATTCTGACCTCCACCAACCATGACCAATATGACCACCGCAAACTCAGTAAGACTAAGGGAATAACCATTGGAAACAACGTATGGATTGGAGGAAACTGTTCAATTCTTGCGGGAAGTAGCATTGGAGATAACGTTACGATAGGGGCTGGCTGTGTGATTCATGGTGATATTCCCTCCAACACGCTTGTTTTGCAGGATAAGGCACAGCTTAAATTCGTGGAGAAATCGAGACCCTATCAATGGAATTCACGTGAAGAAAATTTAACCTAATGAGCATCATACAACGACAAGGGTTGAAATCAGCCATCGTCCGAGTGGTGGGAATGGCTATCGGAGCAATCACGACCATCTTTCTGATTCCAGCGATCTTGTCTGTCGAAGATATTGGCTTGATTGACACCATGCGTAAGATGATTACTATGGGTGTACCGCTTTTGGTTATGGGAGGGCCACAAGCCATACGAAAGTACTTTGATCCTATGCGCAGTGAAAACCACTCGTACACCTTGATTTCTTCGTATTTATACGTATTTATCTTTACAGCAACGATTTTTACCCTGACCTATTTTGGACTTAAGGACGAAATTTTTAGTATCTACGAAGCCAAATCACCCCAAATCAAGGCCTACAGCCTTGTGATTTACATAGGACTTGTGGGCCTTGCCGTACAAAACTTCTGCATGGCTATTTCTTCGGTCCACCGGCGGACTGTCATTCCAGATTTTGCGCAAAATATCATGAATCGCGGGATCTTGTTAATCCTTCTATTGCTAGTATTTCTCAATAGCATAGATATAACGAATATACCTCGTGTGTATACGCTCATTTTCTTTATTCTCCCGCCCATTGCCACAACATTATATGTCAGCCGAATCATTAAGCCCTCTTTACAGTGGCCATCCAGAGCGACTATAGCCAAGATTTACAAGAAGACCTTTTTATATAATCTTGTTCAGATCCCATTATCTCTAAGCAATGTGATTCTGCTTGCAGTAGACTCTATTATGCTGAGTAGCTTGGCTGGGCTAGCAAGCACGGGTGTTTACAGTATAGCGCTCTTTATGATTTCATTTCTGAACGTTAGCAAGCGAAGCCTTACGCAAATATCCCTGCCGATTGTAAGCGGAAAGTTTAAGGAAGAAAAAATCGAAGAAATTCGCACTATACTTAGTAATGGAGCCCAGCTGATGACTTTTGCTACAGGACTTCTTGTGATTGCCTTGGTCAATGGTATAGAAATTCTACTGAGCATTATGCCGAATGGAGAGTTATTCGCTGAAACACGCCTTGTATTATACATTTTAGGCATTGCGACACTAACAGACCATCTTTTTGGATTACAGCAAATGCTCATCGATGCCTCATCAAAGTATGTCTTAGGTCTTATAAACTTCCTAGCCATTGTCGTTCTTGTTATAGTCCTAAACTTCCTTTTAATCCCGATTTACGGCATCTATGGCGCAGCGATAACTACAGCGATTGGCTTGGTATTAAGAGCAGCATTTAATGCACTCATCATGTATAAAAGCAACTCCTTACATGCATTTACACAAAAAAGCCTCTTAACCTATAGCATTGCGCTGCTATGTATTGCAGGCAGCTTTATCCTTCAGGAAAATATTGAATGGCACTATAGATCGCTTGCTCAAAGCCTCCTTATGCCTATGCTATTCTTAACAACCTGTGTTATTGTCTCATGCGTACCCCAGCAGGTCAACCAATGGATGCAACAGGTTTTAAAGAGAGTGTAAGGTGACTACTGGCTTGTCGGGAACTTCCTCACTGAGCAACCAACGGCAAAAGATTATAGCCTCTTCATAGCCCGCCGTACTTATCCAATTATCAACCTCCATAGGGCTATGGCTAAGATATATCGTAAAGCTACCCTCTGCATTCTGTACTGCGTTACCCTTGTTTAATCCAACAGGATAGTGTCTATAATCCATAGATTGCATGAGATAATTCCATGTCTGCACTCCCCAATAACAACATTCAGGAGAAGAGAACTCAATCTTTAAGAATTCATGTTGCTTAAGATGATACCGTCCAAAACAGTAAATATTATCTACGGTACCCCATCCTCCTTGCTCGGCATCAAAAGGGAAAGGGGGTAAGAAGTCATTCATAGGAAATTCTACAGGAAGCGGAGCGAGCCAAGTACTTTGCTGAAAGAAAGTGGTCATCACTTGTATCCGTCTTGCAAGCGCTTCATCATCAAGAACAGGAGGTATCCCTTGATTACTGATATTCTTTATTGTTAGTTCGCTCTCTGTGCCATTGAATCGATCAAAAAAGTACTCCCTAGTGAATAGATTGACCACATCAGAATCTAACATAAATTCATTATCCCCTTTTGGGTTTGGCGTTAGTTTAATCTCAAAACGACCCTCTTCATCAAAGTGTATACGTTTGTGATTAATCGAGTTTGCCACGCGATCTACTATACTACCATCAGCATCACCACCATATGTTGTAAAGGATAAATAGCAACTATCAAATCTCCTCCCCGAAATGATATACTCCTGATCTGGAAGTAGTTGCGTGAAGTAATACACCGCATCTACGTTGTCGCCGAGAATCTTATGATGCTCATTGGATAATGGCATGAAAGTAGGATGCATCGGATCATTAAAAAGATAGAAATCAATCGTTGTCCGCATTAAATGAAAGAGGTGTCTATACCCATCTACTTTCCCTTGTTTGTCAAGATTCTTATCAGGATCTAAAAAGGTATGATCGGAAGACTTTACAATATCCAATAAGGCATCTAATGCTTCTTTACTTTTCATAGTTCATCTTATCAAGAAATGAATAATAATCTTTGAATTCTTTGGAAACCTCATCCTGGCTTAAATCAAAATCTGCTAGGCTGTATTCATGACTTCCGTGTTTTCCTTTGGGATTAGATGCCAAGAAGGACTTCATTTTTTCCCGGCTTGTATCATCTAAAGACCAACCGAAATAGGAATAGATTTTTTCGACACAGGCCATTTGATCGCGTACAAAATCATTGAAATGAAGGTCTAGAATCTGATCTTCCTTGTTCAATTGAGCACGATCAGCCATAAATTGATCAAAGGACATTTTCCAAAAATCCAACTGCTCTTTACCCGAACGAGCAGGTTCTTCATAATCACTGTACAACGAACGCACAGAAGATATCAGGCTTGCAGCTGAAGGGACCACCTTTGCAGGATCTCTATGGGTCATTATAATCTTAGCATCAGGATATACGTCGAAGAGTGCAGATAAACGCATCATGTGCACGGGTGTTTTAAGCAACCATCTCTTAGAGCGAACCCCTCCCGACTCTAGGTACTGCAAAAAACGTCTGTGAAATCGCATAGTTTGATATTGGTCGGACACTTCGGAAAACCACTTCAAGTAGCTCGGGATGTACACCTGAGCACAGGTCTGGAAGCTGTTAAAATCCAAGGCCGTAATACCGATACACTCCTGAGGAGATTCAGCAGTCATATGATGCTTCTTCTGAAAGTCGGGCACAAGCTTAAAAAGCTGGCCAAATTCCTTCTTTATCGTGTTGAGCTGAGGATTATCCGTAAAGGTTGAAGGCTCGGGAACTGGACTTGGCAACAAGCATTCCCAGGCAAGAGGCGACCTGTGGTTCACGTCCTCATGCAATAGACTGTGAAGAATCGTGGTACCCGTTCTTGGCATACCTATAATAAATACAGGAGCAGTAATCTTAGATTTGAGAATGTCAGGGTTATCATGCAGAGATTGCTCAACCTTTAACCTTGAGGTAAGCGTGCGTTTAAAAAGACCCTTTAATGCAATCGATCCGAAGGCATTGATTCTACTCTCTTTATTTATGGATTGAATTAATTGTTCAAGACCAACAACGAGCTCACTTGGCACTTTACCCTGGTAACTAGCATCTTTCGTAGCCTTTTGTATGATGGACCCTGCGTCAAGTTTATATATGTTAAAACCTAATCGATTTAAGAGCTTTCCCGCTCCATTCATTATGTTAAGACCCCGACTTCGTTCAATGAAGACTTGTTCTTTTTGTTTGGATTCCACCTACATCAGTTCTTTGAGCTTTCGAGCAAGGGCTAAATCGCCTTTTACCTTAAGCTTGCCAGTCAAGGTGGCAATCATAGGCTTTATCTGCTTATTCTGTAGTTTGAGATAGGTATCCTCACTCATTGTAATCGTACAATCCGCTTCCTCATCCATCGCACTCATTACATTCTCACTACCGCTGCCATCAATCAACATGATTTCCCCATCAATCTGAAATTTAAGTTTCTTTTCAATCGGGGGTATCTCTTTAATCTTAACTGCAAGTTCATTTCGTAAATCGTCAACTGCCATAGTGTAGCTTTTAATGGTTATAATGAGAAAACAAATTAGCCTTTGATATGTTCGCGAAACGCGTTATGCACACAGAATAATCAAGCTATTAAAGCGAATAAAAAAGGGGAAGAATTACCTTCCCCTTTTTGTTTACCATGTGAACGTCGGTTTAATTTTTGACCATCATCACACTTCTATTTTCACGCCCACCGGTTGTCGATACAACAACAGCATAAGCTCCTTGTCTTATATCTGAAACATCAAGAGGGATTTCTTGAGTCCCAGCACCAAGCGATTGAGTTTGGAATTCTTTTACAAGACGTCCACTTAAGTCAATCACCCGAATTCGAACATCAGCTCCATTCGCAAGATCTAAGGATAAGATTGTCGTATTCGCTACGGGGTTCGGTTGAATAGTAAGATCTGTTACATCCTGTGCCACAGAAGGAATATCTGTAGGAAGTTTACAAGATGCTGCACAACTTGCGCCATTTAAAGTCGTTGTGCGCCACATACCACGTGAGTGCGTTCCAATATAGATTGCTCTACAGCTTGGATCTTCATCGCAATATCTGAACTGACGCACACCATAAGTTGGTACTCGACCTAAGTTGGTATTTTGCTCTGACCAAGTCGCACCGCCGTCATCACTTCCCCATACCCCTAATTCTGTCGCTACTAGGTAACGATTGGCATCATTGAAATCAATCGTAGCGTCATAGAAAGGCATGTAAGGCATCTGAGAATCATTATTTTGAAGACTCACAAATGTTGGCGTATTCGCAAGTGCATTGTTCGTGCGGTAAACATGCGATGAAGTGGCATAAGATGTTTTCACCACTAAGACATGGTTTGGATCGTTAGGATCTACGGCCACACCTTCCATACTTCCACCACCTGGAACAGAAGAGCTTGTTGTAATTAAACCTAGCACAGCAGAAGGATTTTGTGAACCACCTGCTGGGAAGGTTGCCCCGTTAAGATTAGATACAGTGAAGAATGAAGATCCTCTGACGCAGTACAGCGTGTTGAGGTCTTCAGAAACTGCCATTCCGTCAGCATCTTGACTGGTAATCTTATACCAAACTTGGCCATTAACTTTATCTAATGGATTAGTACAAACCCATACTCCACAAGAAGTAGACATAAAGAGCTTAGCATCATATGGATCAGGTAAAAACAGTGTATCACCTGGAAGTACAGTTGCTGTAAGCGTTACAGGAAACTCAATACCTGTTTTGCCACTGATTGCATTTACAGTAGTCCCAGCATTGATTGTCTCTCCAGGGATAAGCACGCCGTTATTATTTACAAAATCAGCCCGTGCAGCAACATATGCAGAGTTAGGTGGATTCACCACATTATCAGTTTCTGCCAACGTGAAGAACGTCACAAATTTGGACGTACTGTTTTCGATACTTTCACACGTCTGAGAAGGACTCCATAAACACCCTGAAGGGAATCCGCATCCACCTTCATCAATGTTGCTATCAAAGAAAGTCTGTACCGACCCGCCTCGATTTGTTGAACGACGAAGATTTCCATTTTGTGAGCCTCCAAAAACAATGTCTGGATTGAGGTGAGAGATTTCAGCATAACCACCGTCACCACCAATGTATCGTGAAGAAGCTTTTGAAGAATTCCCAAGACCGTCGATATACTGAGAACCGTTATCCTGAGCTCCACAAGCGCTTTCTCCATAGAATCCGGCACCCACGCTCCAACACTGAAGAGATTGGTATCCAAAATTCTTTTCTTGGAATTGAAGGTTATCAGGGAATCCATCTTTCGCGCGACTGGCAACAGAAAGTCCTCCATCATTTCCGACCCACATCGTATTACATGTAGCATCAAATGGGTCAAACAAGATGGTGTGCTTATCCGCATGGAGATAATCCGCATTAGGCGCACTGCCACCCTCTGTACCAATTACGTCAGCACGACGCAATCCACCAGAGTTATTTGACCAAGTGTAGAAGGTAATCCCTCCAATGTATACTAAAGTCTCGTCACATGGACTGACGGCAATGGCATTATCATATCCACCCTGACAGCCAGCAGTACCAGATGGCTGAGCGAAAGGATCGAAGTTTGTATTATCAGCAACGCGAGTAAAAGTAGCTCCTTTATTGTCCGATACCCATAGGCCATTGAAGCAACCTTGCCCATTTGCATTGCTGAGATAGATGTAATCAGGATTGGCTGGCGTAACTCCGATCTCTGTTCTTCCTGAAGTTGAAAGAGAGGAGGATACCCAATTCACTCCAAAATTGTCCGTGTACCACAACCGTCCACTGATTGTACCATAGAGACGGTTTCCGTCTGGAGACCACTTTACATCTTGAGCATTTGAACCGGGACGTTGACTCCAAGTTAAGCCGCCATCTTGCGAAACATATAGTCCATTGACTACTGCCGCAGCGATAATGTTAGGATCCGTTGGGTGAGCTGCTAGACGATTTACAATCGCCCAACCTCCTGGATTCGTAACATTTTCAACACCAGATGCCCCGGGGCTGTAATAAGCTGTACTTGATAAGAACTCCCAAGTCTGACCTTTGTCAGATGACTTCCAAACCCCATTACCAGGTGCGGCAGGCGTAAAACTTACCCCCGTTGGTGATTGGTACGAAGCAAAGCCTTCTCCAGTTCCCACATAAATTGTTCCGTCAGCAGACTGCACAATAGAAGAAATCGCAGAGAAGCCAGGATAGTTATCCATGTATTCCCAAGAGTCTCCTCTGTTGGTGGAACGATACATACCACCTGCTACTGATCCAGTAAACATTAAGTTTCGATCATCCTTATCAATAAGAATTGTTCTTGTTCGTCCACCTTGATTATCCGGGCCTAAAGCATCCCAAGAAAGATCATAATTTGCTTTGGCGGAAGGACCTTGGGCAATGCGATCTGCCTGCGCAAGAGCTTTGTAATAATTGCGGTAGTCAATTTCACCTGTTACAGGATCAGCCCATTTATCATAACGATACTGCATGGACTCCATCATACGCTGAGGTTTATCCCAGGGTTTTGCAGAGGCAATTTCCAGGTTTGACTCACTTGAAGATGCATCTGTTGTTGCAGTTACATTTTCTTGTTGTGCACAGCTTGAAAGAAGCAGTGCGGGTAGTGCTGCTAATGCAGCGATACGTGAAATGCGATTCATAGTATTTTGTTTACGATTTCTTTACAGTTTCTAATATAACACCAAACCACCTTCCTTTCCTAAAGGTTCTGTCAGAATTGTCAATATCTCTTACCCAGAAGAAATCCGAGGTATAAATTGAAAATTATAGGCTTATTCGTCTCAGCAACCATTACATCAAGCCTACGATAATAGACATCCAAAGAAATGCCGGCATCAAGCGCTTTGACAAAAGAAGCATCAGTAGCCCAATCAAAGTGAAGTCCAATTTTTCCATGAAGCCCTGGAACAGGCTTTATCTCAGTGAAACCAAGACCAATACGCGAAGCCCCATAAATCTCCTGACGAGCAAGAAATCTTGAAGCGTTTGACTCGGAATATCGCTCGGGTTCGTGATCTTTTGTACAATTAATAAGATTATCTCCATCCTTATCATCAATCATTTCCAAGTAGTAAGGCTTTTCAAATCCCAACGAAAAACCTAGAAGCCAGTCGTAGGATATACTAACACCTAATCGATCAGCTTTTTGTGCGAGAAGCCTACGTTGCCCCATAGCAGTATGCAGCGCAAAAAAAGAATTCTTCTTTCCAAAAAAAAAGCGTTTTGGATTGCATGCACTGTAAAGACTCTCCTGCTTGCGCTCACGCATGTCTTTGAAATGGAAATATTCAATTTGGAGTAGGCGGCTTTTCTTGTAGGTCTTGAACCAAACTTTCTCCAAAAAAGCAGAATAGCCGTTGGTATGAAAACGGCTTCCAAAATTCAACTCATGCTGCCTAAACCCGGCCTCGTCTGAAGACAGACCTAGAATATCTTCCACGTTGTTCTGGCCAAAAGTAGGCAAGGTTATAATCAAACAACCAATAAAGGCTAGATATTTGACCAAAATCTTCACTAAGGCAAGATAAGCAAAGGGGCTGACACCGCCTAATGAACTAAACCGCGCCTAACTGATTGAACAACCATAATCGTCCGAGCATAGTAAACTTCCTGGTATTTGGAATTCTGATGCGTTGAATAGCAATTTGACTTGCAGGTGTTCGCTTAATCTTGTTAAACAACCGCTGGTAGTAGTTGTAGGCAACAAAAACACCAAAACGAGAAGAAGTGGGTAGCCTTTTTATATACTCCAAAGATTCATCAAATTCACGTTGAATATCTTGTTCAATGATCTCTTTATCCTCCTCTGAAAAATTATCAAAGCTTACTCCAGGGAAATACACTCTGCCTTTGTCCTCTGCATCATCTTGAATATCTCTTAGGAAGTTGACTTTTTGAAAAGCACTACCAAGCATCTTTGCCCCGTAAAGCAAGTCATTGTACATTTCTTTATTACCGTTTACAAAAACACTCAAGCACATTAACCCAACAACTTCTGCACTTCCGTAGATGTAGGTGTTATAGTCTTCTGGTGTGTATGTGGTTTTATGTAAATCCATCTCCATAGAGGTGAAAAAAGCTTCAATAACCTCAAGTTCAATATTATATCTATTGACGATTCGTTGGAAGCTGTGTAAGATTGGGTTAGTGCTTATCCCCTCTTGAATGGCGAGGTAGGTTTCCTTTTTAAAACGTTCGAGCAACACCTGCTTATCGTAATCATGAAAGGTGTCAACAATCTCATCTGCAGCACGTGTAAATCCATAAATCGCAGAGATTGGAAAGCGCAAGGGCTTATCCAACATACGGATACCTAAACTAAATGACGTGCTATATTGCTTTGCCATCATTATGCTGGTTAGCTCACCACAGCGATCATGCAAGTGCATCATAGTTTTCTTTTTTCGTTAAAGGCATCTTCTTACTGATGTAATTTGCCACGACTTCACCTGATATAAGACTAGGGGGAACGCCTGGCCCTGGCACGGTAAGTTGCCCAGTATAAAATAGATTATTCACCTTCTTGTTGATCATCTTAGGTTTGAATATAGCGGTTTGGCGCAAGGTATTAGCTAATCCGTAAGCATTTCCACGATAGGCATGGTAACGCGACTTAAAGTCATTAATGCAAAAGCCACGTTTTACGGATATAGCATCATGTATACTAGTACCCGTAATGGTCTCTAACTTGTCAATCATGAATTTGAAACGCTTTTCCCGCAGAGATTCAGTATCCTCTAGATCAGGTGCTAGAGGCATTAGCAAAAACACGTTTTCCTTACCTTTTGGAGCAACCGACACGTCCGTCTTCGATGGACAACAAACATAAAACAACGGTTTTTCAGGCCATTGAGGGTTGCTATATATATCTGAACCAAATTGCTCAATGTCTTCATCAAAGAAAAGGTTATGATGCAATAGGTTATCCAAGCGCTTATCGATACCTAAATAGTAGATTAAAGAGGAAGGAGCCATAACCTGCTTATCCCAAAAACCCTCCTTGTAATTTCTCCAAGTAGGTTCTAAAAGCTTGGACTCCACGTGGTGGTAATCAGCACCTGCAATAATGAGGTCGGCCTCATGGGTTATGCCATTGACTGAAACACCCCAGGCACGCCCGTTCTTATCCACTAAGATTTTTTCAACCTCTGCATTATATTCAAAATCAACGCCTAACTCTTCAGCCAGAGAAACCATGCCTTTGATGATTTGATGCATCCCCCCTTGAGGATACCACGTACCAAGCGATAAGTCCGCGTAATTCATCAAACTATATAATGCCGGTGTTTCCTTTGGTAAGGCCCCGAGAAAGTATGCAGGAAACTCCAACAACTTCCGCGCTGCCTCACTCGTAAAGAGGCTATTGATCTCCGCTGTGAGCGAGGTAAACAACTTGAGCTTAGGAAGCTGCTTTACAATGGAAAAGTCAATAAACTCT
>PKDX01000026.1 GCA_002862745.1 Bacteroidota bacterium
AGAAAAGTTGGCCAAGGTCAGTTTACTAACTTGGGTGATATCTCCACCTTATTGAACCCAGACGTCGTGGATTCAATCATTGAAACGGTTCGAGGTTAACTAATGAAGTTTGTTGTAGAAGATTGTCTCTTCTCCGTCGGTGGCTACCACGTTGATTAAGTACTGAGTAGACGGATAGTCGGACACATCAATGGTTACACTTTCTTGCGGATCACTGCGTAGATCAATAACTTCTTTAGTGCTTCCGAGAATATCGATAACGCGTATGGTTTGAATATCACTTCCCTGTACAAAAACGGTTACCTCGTCTTTTCTTGGATTGGCCCTGAGCTTGATTCGCTGGGAAAGCGGGGTAGAGCGATCATTACCTTCCTCGTTATTATTTCCTTCGCTAGCCTCCTCATCAATACTCGTTGTTTCTCCGCAGCCTACGGTATAGTTTTTACTACCTGAGCGAAAAAATCGCCAGATGGTTTTCTCGTAGTTGATTTCATCTTGAAAGCTATTTGACCAAACGTGATCCACGCTATCGACCCGGAAGTGCTCAAAGACTAATCCGTCTTCTGAGAAATATCGTTTCGTAGTGACATTAACATTATTCGAAGGGTTGGCATTCGTCAGGATATCCTCGATATAGTCTACATTCCCGCAAGCTGCTTTGTCCGCCCAATAATCACTAAACTCCTCAGCGTAGGCTCCAGCAATGCGCCATAAATCACCTCCTTGGTTAAAGGTCTCGTCATAGGGTACCGTAACATCAGCTGTTCCATGGATATACATCATAGGTACTTTGCTGGCCGAGGTGTTTTCACAAGAAACGGACTCTCCAATGGTGCCTGCAACGGGAGCGGCGGCTGCAAAGCGCTCCCCCAATTCACATACTAAGCGAGTGGTCATAAATGCCCCCATCGAAAAACCAGTCACATAAATTTCATCGGTATTAATCTGATATTGACTGATCATACTATCAATAAGCGCATTGATAAATCCCGCATCATCGATGGTTGAATTAGGATAGGCAACTTGTCCAATGGGAACAATCTCAGCTCCAACTCCCGAATTCCAAATGCGCTCAATAGTATAGATTCCAAGAATATCAAAATCCAAGGCCTGAGGTGCTAAAATGATGAAGTTTGCTGTATCGGCAATGTCATCATAGCCAAGCCCAGTGAAGTTTAGTGCATTATCGCTTATCCCATGAAGGTTGACTAAAAGAGGTACTGACGAAGAATCTTGATGATAGATGTTAGGTACATAGGTTGCGTAGGTTCTCTGCTGACCATCAAAGGACATGGTATGCGATGTCCGCTGGGCATAAGTATGGAAACTTATACCAATTAAAAAAAGAGAGACCAGTAAACGCGTCATAGTTTTAAGATACGCTAAATGCACAAAGAAAGTGCCAAAGTTTGTGGCGGAATTTTCAAAATTTCCGAACGATTTAAGCCATTACAAGGTTATCTCTTTGTGGAACGTTCTGAACGCGATATCGACCGAATCATTGAAATGGCCTGGGAAGACCGAACGTCTTTTGATGCGATTAAAGCCCAATTTGGTCTTTCAGAAAAGGAGGTGATTCATCTGATGCGGCGTGAAATGAAGCCTTCTTCCTTTCGCATGTGGCGTAAACGCGTGCAAGGCCGGAAAACAAAGCACCGCCTTCAATCCGAAGCCCTTCGGTTTAAATGCAGTCGTCAACGAAGCATTTCCAATAATAAGATTAGTAAGCGGTAGACTTACATCCGCAATTCCCGCATCCGAAGCTCGGCGGTATAGACGTCCTTAACGGACATAGGGATGTTCAGGTAGCCCGTAACATATCGTCCATCAGTACGCTCTTCGGTGGCGATGTCGGATAGGTAATAGGCAATCCCACCTCCTAAGATTGACCCATTTGTTCGAATAGTGAGGTATTCTCCATTGAGCAATTCATGCTTTTGTTCGGTGACCTCGAGGTAGGACAGGTTATCATTGATTTCCAGCGTAGCAAACCCTTCGTTGCTAAATCCGTTGAAGACTTGGTGGTCCCATTCAATAACGTTGGCACGGTTGTCCATTTTAAACACAAAGGGAATGGCAATTTCACCTGTACGCGGTGAAGACGACCAATGCTTAAAGCGATTGCTTACATCGCGCAGAAGGCCAACATGCCATGTCTTCTCATGCACGTCAAGCTGACCTTGATTTCGATTCACATCGAGCCACCAAAGCACTTCATAAGGGTGAATCTCAGGATGACAACGATGATTGCAGTCAAGTACAAAGTTTCCATATACACCAACACTGGGTTTAGACTCTAAAAAGTTTGGATGACGTGCCAGGTGCATCGGCGCTACAGTAGGGTAGAAGAAGGCATTCAGCGCATCGCGGCTATCAACATGGGGCGTTAGCTCGCTGTGCAGTCTATATTTGGTAAGATCGGTCGTGCTATCGGGCGCAGCGTAGGGTGGTTGATCTCGATTGTCTTTTGGAGCAGCTTTACGGCCCTTAATCGTGGTTAGTCTGGCCTGCCACCCTTCAAGTGCTACATCGATGTAGTGGGGGAGGTGGGGATAGATGTCGTAATTCACATCGTATTCTGTAAAGAGATCACTATCCCTGCCTGGAATGCGCTCTTTGTTAATCGTTCCCACAAACTTTATGCGACGCCGATCAATGGTCTGCCAACGATACCCGAAGACTCTGATAATGGCACCCAGTATAAAGAGTCGATGGCGCTCAGAACGTCTCTTGTAGGTCGAATCTACGAGATATACATCGACTAAATCCAAAGCGGTTTCGTTGAGTACAGGATTCTCTTTTAACTCCTCATCATCAACAAATAAGATATCGAAGGGACTTTGCGCGTGGGCTAGTGTGCCAGTAACGAGGAAAATGATGAGAAAAAGCGTTTTGTATTGGTTCATAGGGTAAAGGTAAAACCTAAACGTCATGGGTTCAACCTTTTGGCAAAAAAAAAGGCCATCTCAATTGAGATGGCCGAAACACGACTATGAAACACTCTAATCTTTGCTACTAGATACTAGTATACTTTAGATACGTAGTAGGTGCTAGTAGCGGCATTGTTTTGGTTTTCGATGTCGAGGGTATAGTGCCCATCGGCAATCAAACTCATATCGAGGCGCAATGCATTATTTTCTTGGTCTAGGATTTGCTCATGAACGAGATCACCTTTTAGTGTGCGCATTCTTACAAATACTTCATTTTCTTGAGCATCATCCAACTGGATTCTTACGTAGTTTGATTCAGGAGCATCGAAGGCGGCGATATCGATTCCTTCATTTTCTCCTCGCACTGCTTCTACGCGAAGATCCACTTCTTGGTAAGCAGGCATGTTAGTGTTTTCAGTAGCTCTGTTTTCTGAGATATCGAAGTAATCAACATCATTAAACTGAGCGTAGCTAACCGTAGTGGCAGCAAGGGCGATTATTGTGATTATTGCTTTCATAACAAAGTGCTTTGGTAGGATATACGACTCCGTTACAAGAAAGGTTACAACAAATTCAAAAAAAGTTTAGAGCCCAGATACAACAAAGGGGTGGCATGTGCCACCCCTCTATGCTTTATAGATATTTGGATAATGGTTTGTACTGTCCTTTAGCGTTTAATCACCTGCAGGCTCTGACGCGTGCCATCAACGTCAAGGGTAACACTGTAGGCACCCTCACTCCAAGTCGATGTATTGATAAGCATGTTTTCATTAGACACTCCTTGATAGACCACCTGACCAATTATATCGGTGATGGTAACTTCTACCAATCTTTCTTCCTGATTGATGATGGATAAATCAGCAATGCTTGGATTTGGGAAAATGTGGATTCCAATAGCGGATAACTCAGCAATCGCGGTCGACGTATCATTCATTAGCATCACGCAATTGGATACAGCAACGCAGGTGTCGTTTCCAATCGGGAAAGAACCTTGTATAGAAACCTCAATACTCGTTACATCTGATGGAATGGCATAGCTTCCCATATCTTCTCCTGCAATCGCTGTATTGGATGCACAGTCAAACCACTGCCATAGCACTGGAATACCTATGATTGGGTCGATAGTAGCTTCCGTATTTTCTGCGTTGGCTGAAATGGATACGGCTTGTTCAAAGACCATGATCGTATACGTGACCGTAGAGTCGCATCCGGCACTTGCTGTGTAGGTACGGACTACTGTAGTATCTGCGGTTAGGTTGGTGAGGTTAATGTTAGCAGTGACATAATCACTTCCAAAACAAACTTCCTCCATAACATCAGAGGAAATAACCGATAGCGGATTAACTATTGTTGTAATCAGACTGTCGCAACCTGCTCCTGTACTCAGACTACTTGTATATGTTGTTGAGGTTACAATGTTTGTTTGTGTACTGCCATCAGGGAAGGTATAGTCATCTCCGCTACAGATTTGAACGGTCTCGTTGAGATCATAGGTTGGATTAACGACCAATTCAACTTGTATCACACTATCGCATCCAGCACTATTGGTCTGTGTATCGCGATAGATCCCTGCCGTGTTTTCGCTATTTCCAAAAATCGTTGTGGATTCTCCCTGGCAAATTGAAATGGATCCTAAGTCAGTCAGTGCGCTTGATGAGTTGGCAATAACTTCTTGGAATTGGATGACGCTATCGCATCCAGTGGAAGAGAGAATTGTATCGGTAAATAACCCTGAGAAATTTACTGAGGCACCAAATACATCAACAGATTGACCATCACAAATACTTATTACTGGCAGTGTTACTTCTGTTGCCGGTGGGCATGGCTCGCTTAGGGTTAAGGTGGTTCGGCCTCGGTTACCTCCATGATAACTATAGTTCAAATTATTACCATATGCCCAAATAATAGAGATTGATCCTGCCGCACTAGGAAAGGTGTAATAGTTGTTCGTAGGTCCTACACGGCTTCTTGTAAAGACTAAGGTTCTTCGGTTGCCTGAGGTAGCATCGTTTGTTACCGCTCCTGAGCTAGATAGGGTGGTGCCTGAGCCATTTCCTCCATGTGCTCGTTCATTCATTTGAAAAGTAGAATGAGAGGCATGGAGTGTGTATGCTCCTGACATAGAAATACTAGAACTTCCAAAACCAACACCAAACCACTTATTGCTTGGCCCTTCCATAGTGAGGGTTACCGAGTTATTGGTAACATCTACCGATACCGTTAAGTCGATATTTTCATTGCCGAGGTTGGAAGCACTACCAGTTAGAATCTGAGCAAGTGCGGTAGTTGTTGTCAAACTCAATGTAAGGAATAGGGTGATAAGATGTCTCATTTAATCGTGTTTTACAATTTTTAAAAAAGTTATTCGTCTGATTCTGTACATGGAGTAAACAGACAAATCATACAACGGTTCTCTAATTTGTCTGCATATTCTCGCGCTGTCATATTGGAATTATCCTTGATGTCGAATCGGGCTCCTCTTGCTAGAAGAAAATCTACAAGCTCACAGTTACTTCCTAGGACAGCATAATGCATTGCAGTAGTGCCCTGACTATCGGCTACATCAAGAGATGCTCCATGATATACGAGGTGTTTAATAATCTCAGTAAATCCTTTATACGCCGCTCCATGAATTGGGTTTCCCATAGCGCCTCCTACATTAGGGTCTGCTGCTGCATACAAAAGCTTATCTAACATGTATAAACGATTGTAATAGGACGCTAATACAAGGGCTGTACTTCCGCGCTCATCAGCAGCATCTACATTTTCGATAGTTGGCAATACCTCGTCAAATAGGGTGGTGTCATCCTGACGAATCGCATCAAATAGCGTATTCAGTGCAGGAGAATTTTCGTCACCCTCTACATGATCTTCTGCAGTCGACTGGCTAAAGCTTGGTGAAGCTAACAATAAAAGCGCAAGACTTATAAGACTGCAAAGGATTTGATTTCTCATACCTTTAAGTTAATGGAAATGGTTAAACTCCTTGCCATAATGGACCCAATCATAGACTATCTCCAAACCTACATTGGTTTTTTGGAGGCGTCTGCTGTGGTCTTAGGATTGGCTTTTATCGTGTGTATTATTCGTCGCCAGCGCGTGGGTTGGTTTTTTGGTGTCGTACAATGCATATTGAGTGTAGCGCTTTTTGCCGAGTTAAAACTTTATGCTGAAGCAGGGCTTTATGGTCTTTATGCCCTTTTTGGTTTCTACGGTTGGTGGTCTTGGTCTGCCAATCAAGGTGGAGAGGTGCTTATTGGAAGGATATCCTTAGTGGTATTGATGACGCTGTCTACCATTGGCTTAGTGCTGAGTATTGGAACAGGATATCTGATTCGAACGTTAACGGATTCGCCACGCCCTTTCTTGGATAGCTTTACTTCGGTCTTTGGTTTGCTTGCAACATGGTTAGAGGCTAAACGGTTTTTAGAAGCGTGGCATTATTGGATAGTACTGAATGGCATCTCCATTGGCCTTTACATTGATCGCGGAGCTTCTTTTTATGCTGGACTAATGAGTATTTACTTTGTGATGAGTTTTATCGGTCTTCGTCAGTGGAATAGGGCCTTAGGAAGCTAGGCACAGTCTATCATTAGTGAACGTTCAAAAGCGTATAATTTATTAACTTTAAGGTAATGTTAAACATGGGCGAAATCAATACCGCAGTTAAATAAGTTAGTCAATAACTAAAAAAAGAGCCCCTTCATTCTCGGAGGGGCTCTTTTTTTTATCAATTAGAGTTATTAACTTCAAGGAAATCTTTTTTTATGAACCGTCTATTAACTCTTCTATTTATTTCCAGTGTTTTCTGCACAACGGGTGTTTACGCTCAGAATGTAGGTGTAGGAACATCTTCCCCGGATAACTCCGCAAAGCTTGATGTATCGGCTACTGATGGAGGATTACTAATCCCTCGAATGACTGAAGTTCAGCGTGACGCAATTGCTACACCTGCGACAGGTCTTATGATTTTCCAAACCGATGGAACGGTAGGTTTTTATTTCTATGATGGAAGTGCTTGGATGGCGTTAAGCGGTTCAGGTGCTACAGGCCCTGCTGGCCCACAAGGTCCCGCCGGTCCACAAGGATTACAAGGCCCACAAGGACTTACTGGTAATACGGGAGCAATAGGAGCTCAAGGTCCACAAGGATTACAAGGCCCACAAGGACTTACTGGTAATACGGGAGCAATAGGAGCTCAAGGTCCACAAGGATTACAAGGCCCGCAAGGCGATCCTGGAGCTGATGGAGCTCAGGGCCCACAGGGACTTACTGGTAATACGGGAGCAACAGGAGCTCAGGGTCCACAAGGATTACAAGGTCCTACCGGTCCTGCAGGAGCAGATGGTGATACTTGGTGGACAGAAGCTTCAGGTAATATCTATCGAGTATCTGGCTCTATTGGTGTCGGTACATCTGCACCGCAGGCTAAGCTTGATGTAGCAGGTATTGTTGCATTAAATGGAAATCAACTTAGGCTGCAAGGTGGAGGAGATGGTAATCATTATTTAGCATATCTTGGCGGCTCTTTTGATGGACCAAAGCTAAATGGTAACCGATCAGTAGTGATAAGCACTAATCAAGATTCAAGAGGTGTTCGGATTTTTGGCGAAGGTGCTGGGGGAACACAGCTCATTGTTAATGCAAACTATGATTTAGGAAATCTTCCTCCTGCTGAATCAGGACTAATTGTCGGTGCTTATGGAGGTGTTGAAGGAGGACAAATTCAACTCAACGCGAGTCAAAATGGTGATGCATTTATGCTGGATGTTGAGGGGTCACAACTTAGAATCCTTAAGGGGACAAATGCTGGTTCTAACGGTTTGGTTGGGTCGTTCCAACTAAATGGAACCTACAGTGCGAGTGATCTAAGATTAAAAACGGTGGTGGATCGGAGTGATGCTGTACAGGATTTAGCCTTGCTTAATCAAATTAAAATCACAGACTATATCCTTAATGATGATGAGTCAGGTAAGGTGATTAAAAAAGTTATTGCTCAGGAACTTAGAAAAGTGTTTCCAAATGCTGTATGCGTGACTAATGGGTTGATTGACGGAGAGAAGATATCTGATTTCCACTTGGTTGACTATGACGCAATTTCAATGCTCAATGTTTCTGCGACGCAGGAGTTGTATCGTATGATTCAAGAGCTTCAAGCTGAAATTGATCGCTTAAATACACTAATCAACGACTAACGAGAGTTACTTAATTTTAAAGGAATGCCCCTTCACGTGAAGGGGCTTTTATATTTTATGATAAGGCTACTCAATCTTCCCAAGTAACTGAGACTTCTTTATCTAAGCCTTTAGAAGGTATGTCGATATATGGGAGGTCAAGCATATCATTCTTTCCATCGCCGTCTTTATAGAAGGGGTCAAAATTGGAGATGGGGAGAAGATGTTGCAGGTTTTCCCGCTTGATTGATTGCGCTTTCCCATCGATCGTACAGCCTTGAACGCCAGCTTGTCCTTTTTTCCCATGCCAGTAAAGGCGAATGGTCTTAAAGGATAGGGAATGTCCATTGCTTTCTTTTGCCATACTTAAAGTATTTCCATAGAGCGAAAGGTTAAGCGATACGGACTTAGGGTGCTCAAGCTTTTCGTCATCATCATAGACTATAAGACTGCCCTTAATGTTATCGCCAAGGTAGATATGAAGCCTTAGGATGCCATCATGATCTTCACCGGTATGCGCTATATTGCTTTGCATAGGTAGGATTCCTCCTGCGCGCACAAAGACCGGTAACCGATGCAGTGGGCTTTCTATTAGATGCGCTTGCCCACCGGTATAGTGCTTATCCGAATAAAAATCAAACCAATCACCCTTCGGTAGATAGACTTTAGAGATCGTCTGATCACTGGGTACAGGGCAGATAAGTAAATCATCGCCAAGCATAAATTGGGAGTCATAGGCCTGAGACCACACCTCTTCTTCTTGGCCGTATTGCATACAAAGACTTCGCTGAATAGGCATTCCCTTCGTGTGCGCTTCGTAAAACAGCGAGTAGAGTAGTGGCATGAGGCGATAACGCAGCTTGGCATAGTTGCGCGCAATCTCTGTCACTTCCTCACCATAAGTCCACGGTTCGGCGGAATTGGAATTAATCATTTTATGGCAACGGAAAAAAGGACTAAAGGCCGCAATAGAAAACCATCGCGCAAAGAGTTCCTTATCTCCTTCACCCATAAAGCCACCCACATCGTAGCCACTAAAGGGAAATCCACTCAGCCCAAGGCTGGTAATCATGCGGCTACCCATAAGCATGTGCTCGTTCGAAGCCACGTTATCTCCCGTCCACTTGGCAGCAAAGCGCTGTCCTCCCGCATAGGTCGCACGTGTTAGGATGAAAGGCCGTTCCCCGTTGCTTGCTTTACGAGCGCCCTCATAGGTTGCTCGGCTCATTTGCATGCCATAGACATTGCGTCCTTCCTTATGGCTTGTGCCCTCGCCTTCCCAATCGAACTGCACGATGTTTGGGGTGTCTTGTCCCCAACTTGCCGGCTCATTCATATCATTCCAAAATCCGGCTACACCGTCTTGTGTTAACTGGGCGAATTGGCTAGCCCACCAACTTCGAGCCAATGGCTTGGTATAATCGGGGAAACTGCTCTTTCCAGGCCATACGTCAGCAGTCCATGGACTACCGTCGGGATAGGTGAGGTATACATTTCCCTCTTTTCCCTGTGTATGGATAGGGTAGTTGTCGTCCTCTTTGATACCAGGATCCACAATGGTAACCGTATGAAATCCGAGGTCTTTGAGTTCTTGGTTTAGGCGTTTAGGATTAGGAAATCGATTCTTGTCCCAAGTAAACACCTTGTATTCATCCATATAATGAATGTCGTAATACAGGACATCGCAGGGAATATCCTTTTCGCGGTAGGTCTGTGCCAGACGAATAAATTCGGTATCGGGATAATAAGAGTAGCGGCATTGCTGTAGCCCTAGAGCCCATTTTGGAGGCATGGGAGTGGCTCCCGTCAGGTTCTTATACTCCGATAGAATAGCGGCAGGACTGTCACCATGTATAAAGTAGTAGTCCATAAGTCCAGCTTCGGCAGAAAAGTAGGCGAAACGATGGTTTGACGCTCCAAAGTTAAATTTGCTTCGATGGGTATTGTCAAAGAAAATGCCGTACCATAGTCCATTATTGCAACCCATATAAAAAGGAATCGTCGAATAGAGCTCGCGCGCACTTTCAGGATAACCGAGGTAGTCTGTATTCCAGTTGCTAAAGGCTGTTTGTCTTCGATTGAGGTGCCCTGTTTTTTCTCCAAGTCCTACAAAACGTTCCTCAGCATGAATCTTTTTATAACAACCTACTTCTTCACCATTCCATAGGATACCAAAGTCATCCGCATTGATTACTCGATCGTCAAGCGTGGAGAAAGTGAGTCGACCATTGTCGATCTCCATTTGAACCCTAAACTTCATCCCACTGATTTGGTAATGATTTCCCTGCTTTTCAAATGATAGCTCACCATGCATATCTTCGGATTGAATTACAGCATAGGGGTTGGCCTTGGAGGTCGGATTTTGCACTCGTTGTTGTCGAGCTGTAACACGTAGCACATAGTCACTATATCTTACGAGTTGGAGGTCTGCATGCTCACCTGAGGCCGTTATGCGCTGTTGATTTTCCTTTATTTCTTTAATGGTGCCTATTCCTTTCATCATCTTGGTGCGTGATCTATACGTAAAATATGAGAAAACCCTATATTTCCCGCGTTCTTTCTAGGAAAATAACTAATTTCCTAATTGAATCGAAATACGTCCTATGGCGTACAAAAAAAATACAAAACCACTTTACCATGCCTAGAATTTATCTTTTAGGCGTTCTTCTCACATTGTTCACAGGTAGTCTTTTTGGACAGGGATCTATTTCAGGAGTTGTCGTGGATGAAAACGATGACCCGACCTATGGCGCTGCTGTAAAAATTATTGAGTTAGAACGTTCTGCCCTTACTGATTTAGATGGTGTTTTCTTTTTTGATGACATCCCGGAAGGTCGATATCTAATTTCTATTGAGTCATTGGGATATGACAAGATCGTTCAGTCCGTCAATGTAGGCCCGGATGCTGCGGTTGCTATGGGAAGCATTTCCCTAATGGAAAATATTGAGCTTACCGAAGAAATTGTCGTCGTAGGATATGGCGTCTCCAAGAAACGAGATATTGTTGGAGCGATTACCAAAATTGATGGCGATGACGCGAGCGATGCCTTAGGAAATAGTTTTGAGGCCAACCTTCAGGGAAAGGCCGCGGGGGTGCAAGTATTACAGTCGAGTGGTATTGCAGGGTCTGGAGCACGGATTCGGATTCGTGGAACGGGATCTATTACTTCGGGCGGTGATCCATTATATGTGGTTGACGGAATTCCAATTACCCAAGATCCCTTTATCAATGGATCAGAAGGAGGTCAAAACTATAATCCACTCTCGACGATTAACCCAAATGACATTGAATCCATTGAGATTCTCAAGGATGCTTCGGCGGCAGCTATCTATGGATCGCGAGGAGCTAACGGGGTAGTGCTAATCACCACAAAAAAGGGAAAGACAAAAAAGCCTAAATGGAATTATAATTCTAATCTGGGATTCTCAGGATTAGCAGTAGATATTACGGATGACTACCTTACCACTTCGGAGTGGATTCAACTCAACCAAGAGGCTTGGGAAAATGATGGCAATGTAGGCCGTGCTCCACTACCTGGCGGAATGTCTTATGATGATTTGCCTGCCGAGGATTATGATTGGTTTGATGCCTTATTACGCAAAGGAATAAAGCAAGAGCACAACCTATCAGTGGCCTTTGGAAAAGAGAAACTCGATGTCTATGCCAGCTTTAACTACCTCAATACGGAAAGTTATCAGGTAGGTAACAATTTTGAGCGCCTTGCAGGCCGCCTAAATCTTGGCTATACTCCCATTAAATGGTTTAACGTAAACCTGCGTTCCTCTCTATCTCAAGGACTAAATAACAGAGTGTCTCAAGCATGGGATGGAGGTCTTGGAACCGCGGAATCTACGCTCTTGCCATTCTATTCGGTAGACTCATTTCAGTATGCCACCGGTCAGCGTAACCCGCTCTTTAAGACAAACTACCTCGATTGGAATACGCTTGAACTTCGTACGATTAACAATTTAACCCTCGCTATTACTCCGGTCAAAAACTTACAGATAAAGGCCTTTGGTGGATTGGACTACATGGATCTTAGGGATAGCCGTCTAGAGGATTCCTTATGGACGCTAACCGATGTTTTTTCCAAGCTTGATCAGAAGAACATTACGAACTATATGGTCAATGGTACGGTAGACTATCGCACCGACTTTTGGGAGAATCACACATTGTCTCTTCTAGGGGGGTGGGAGTATCAGCAGTCAACCACCGTAGGAGAGTTTACCGAGATAAAAAATGCATTAGGGCATATCTACAATACCATGGAGGTATATGATTCACCGAATGCGGATACCACAGTTACGGAATACGATGATAACCAATGGCGTTTTACTTCCAGTCTCTTTCGTCTAAACTATAACTTCAAAGACAAGCTTATTGTCAATATGAATCACCGTATTGATGCGTCTTCAAAGTTTGGTAGGGATCGAAAGACAGGGCACTTCCCCGGGCTAGGACTCGCCTACATCATGTCAGAAGACTCATGGTTAGCTAACTCTGATAAGATCAGCTTTCTTAAGGTACGAGCCAGTGTAGGACGTACGGGAAATGCCGACATTCCTTATGATGCTCAATTTGGGGGATATAGTCCAGGAAGTTCGTCGAATATTTATGCTGGTCAGCCGATTGTGTCTTATGCGAGCCTTCCCAACAGCCAGCTTGCCTGGGAGACGACTTGGACTACTGATGCTGGGATCGAGGTTGGATTCCTTCGTGATCGAATCACTGCCGAGTTAGGATACTACAATAAGATTACCCGTGATGCCATTATTTTTGTTCGTATACCGACATCCACAGGACAGGCGGGATACTTTGATAATATCGCTCAAATTCGAAACCGTGGGGTAGAGTTTATGATTACTTCGCGCAACCTTGTAGGTGATCGCTTTAGCTGGCGAACTGATCTAAATCTGACGCATAACCGCAATAAGGTGATTGATGTTGGAACAGCCCAACCCGATGCATTGGCAGGAAGTGGTGATACCCGAGTTATCGAAGGAATGCCCATGGGAGTAAATTATCTCGTACGATTCTCGCACGTTGATCCCGACAATGGATTGCCGGTATTCCTTGATGCCGACGGCAATGAGACCTATGAATGGTCAGAAGAAAATCGAGTACCTGTAGGAAATGTTCAGCCTAAAGTAGTTGGAGGATTGACTAATACCTTCACCATTGGTCAGAACCTGGAAATTGAAATCTTGGGAACCTTCACCATCGGAGGAAACATATATGATGATGCGGCTAAACGTCAGTTGGGTGTATGGACCGAATGGAATATGCAACGCGATATCTTAAATCGATGGACGGGCCCAGGCGATGTGAATGCGATATATCCTCGCCTCACACGAAACTCTACAACCTATGGAGGCATGGGATCTGAGTGGTTCTACAATACCGATCAGTGGTTGTATGACGCGAGTTATTTCCGCTTGAAGAAATTGGCCATTAAATATTCTCTACCCAATAAGCTCTTTGCGAATAAATCATGGATTGCAGGCTGTGATGTCGGGTTTACGACCATCAACTTATTTACCATTGCGGCCTACCGTCGCGATCCGGAAATTGTGCGTGACCTCGATGGTCCACAGGCTATGAACTTGAGCCCTAATGTGACCTACCTCACACCGCCTCAAGAGCGCACATTTAACTTTTCTGTAAACGTAAACTTCTAAGCCATGACAAAGTATTCTATTCTTTTTGTATCACTAGGTTTGTTGTTAGGGACGTCTTGCGAGAAGTTAGTCGAAACCGAGTCTCCTTATCTTGATCAGGATGCTTATTTCCAAAATGAAGCGGAAGTTTTAGCTTCTTTAAACGAGGGATATCGCATTCTGGCCTTTGGGGAGGTTATGGGTGGTAATACCTGGTTAGCGAGCGAGTTAATGGCCGATAACATTAATGGTTCTAATCTGTCGGGTGATTTCAAAGCCTACCATACGCACAATACAGGAATTTTCATTGGCTTTACACGAGGTATCTGGCAGCAGAACTTTGCCGCTGTAGGTGAGATCAATCGCCTTCTTGCGGGAAAGGCCAATGCCAACCTTCCGCAGGCCTTAGACGATGAGGTCACAGGATCCGCTCTATTTGTGCGTGCCTTTGTGCATTTTGAAATGGTTCGCCTATTTGCTCAGCCTTATGGATATACTTCGGACAATAGCCATTTAGGTATACCCTACCGCGATGCATGGGGTGTGGATCCTCAACCTCGATTAACGGTCGATGAAGTATACACTAAAATCATTGATGATTTAAATACAGCCATTGCCTTACTGCCGGAGCAAAGCACCATAAGTGCAGCACATGCCAATCGTTGGGCGGCAAAAGCCTTACTAGCCCAGGTATACTTCCAAATGAATGATTACTCCAATGCGCACAGCTTAGCGCAGGAGATTGTCGATATGGGGCCATATTACCTGGTTGATTCTATTGGAGGTCGATTTGATGAAATGATGACGACTGAAGATATCCTCGTTCAACCTGATGGCGGTGGATTTAACAGCGGAGCGAATTGGCAAGGTCATTACCGAAATGATAATGGTACACCTACGATACGTATGTCAGAGTCAGTGTATGTAGAAGCTACAGCCAACACGCTTGATCTCCGCGGTCAGCAGTGGTTTACTGAAAGTGGTAATAACATCTTTTTAAACAAAGCCAATGGTTCGAATGACTTGTTTCATCCAGTGTTACACCTTACTGAAGTACTATTGATTAAAGCGGAATCCGCTGCAATTCTTGGTTTAACGGCTGAAGCAGAAAACGATGTCAACCAAATTATAGTCCGTGCGGGTATGACCCCTGTCTCAGGGCTGTCAAACAGTGATTTAATCAGCCTTATTCGAAGTCAACGTCGATTAGAAATGGTAGGGGAGGGGAATCGCTTGCACGACTTGAAACGAATTGCAGTATCGGAAAACCAGAACCTATTCATTAATGGAGCGCCATGGGATTGTCCAGGTATGGTTGTACAGTTCCCCGATGATGAGTTAAACGGAAACCCTGGCATGCCAGCCAATGAAGAAGGCGGATGCTAAACCTAAGCTTATGAAGAAGATTTTTATACTCCCTATTGCCATCTTGATGCTCGCAATAACCGCCTGCCAAGATGATTTAGTTCTTGATAACGAGCCATTGAAAACCGACGGTATCCAAGGGAATTGGGTGCTTTCCGTTGTCGAAATGCAAGATTATAAGGCCATTAATGTTTCCGATCGAAGACTTGATGTTTCTTACGTATTTACTGAAGTAGCTCAACTCACTACGATGTCCTTTAATTCAGCGGACTTCACCTTTACCTATAATGAAGGAGATAATCCATCCTTTTTACCTGAATCAGGAACTTGGCGTTTTGTCAACACAGCAAACAATGATTGGAGTGCGAACTATCCTGATGAATTACATCTCATTGCTGGTGGGGATACCACAGCGTTAGCTCTTGCTGGACCTGTGCGACCTCAAGATGAGTATCTCCAGTTTACCATTCGAAAAAATTGTCCAGAAGACAATCAAGGATATGGCTATTTATTCAAATTCGTACGTCAATAATATGCGCTTTATGAAACGATTATTACCATCAATTTTTGTGCTTCTCGGTGTATGTCTTAGCCCAGTTTATGGCCAAGTCTCGACCCTTCCTTCTTCGGTAGAAGATCCAACGCAACCCGTTACGATTACGGTAGATATTGCCGCTATGGACGGATCAATCGATCACGTTGCTGCGCTTCAAGCGGCTGTGTCGAGTGGTGAAGACCTTTACGTGTGGACTTGGAAGCCTGCGGAACATCCCGACGGACATCCCAATGTCAACGGCCTGGGAGCTCAACCCTGGAAGGATTCCAATCCCAATCTGATTATGACTAACAATTTTGATGGTACATTCTCTTGGACCATCGTTCCTACAGATTTCTATGAAGTGTCAGCCTCCGACGTGTTTAACGAAGACATTCATTTTTTGGTGAAGCCTAAAGACGGCGGTGGATACGGCGATCCAGATATAAAGTCAGAGGACTTGCTCGTTCCCGTTGATCCACCGGCTCTACCTGTAACGAAGGTCCGATCATTCCCATCGATTGCTACAGGAGACTCTCTAGTACGTATTGGGTCAGATGATGTGTTCACCCTGATTTATGATAACAACTATGAAGAAAAACCGTCAATGCAAGGGGTCAATGATCTTTGCGTCTATGTTGTAGCTACTTGGACGGATTATCTCGGCACTCAAAACACTACAGAATACACGCCGATAACGCAAGTAGGCAACCAATCAGAATTGGCTATGCGTGATATGGGCCAAGGACTTTTTCAGTTTTCTTTTTGGCCAACACGTTTCTTCAACTTACCTGAAGGAAGTGTCGTGCGTCAACTTGAATTCAGGGTCTTACGTCAAAATGTAATCAACTCCAATGATGTCTCCGATGGAACCTTCATCTATAGACTCAGCTGTTTCTAATCAAAATAATTTTTCATTTAAACACCAAATCAAACACTATGAAAAACTTATTCTCAACCCTTATGGCAAGCATTATGCTTTGTGCTGCTCTTCAGGCACAGACCTACAATGTGACCTTCCAAGTGGATATGAATACTCAGACGTCGGTACCGGATACCATTTCTGTGGCCGGTAGCTTCCAAGAGTTCACTTCGGTGGGGGCTGCATGGCAAGCCGGTGCAACGCAAATGACTGATGACAATATGGATGGAATCTATGAAGTAACCGTGGCAATGACAGGAGCTCCTGATACCATTCAATATAAATTTATCAATGGCCTTGCTTGGGGAAATAATGAGGGCATTTCAGGTCCTTGTGCGTATCCTGGTTCAGATAACCGATATGCAGCGATTACTTCAGATACTACCTTGACGTATTGCTACAATACGTGCGACGCATTTTGTCCAACCATCGATACAGTCAATGTGACCTTCCGCGTCGATATGAGCATGGAGCCAGTCGTCAATGCGCCAATTACAGTTGCAGGAAACTTCTTAAGCAGTGTAATTGATAGTAACTGGTCGGATTGGACGGGTGGACAGTTTAATTTGTCAAATACGTGTGGAGGTTTCTACGAGGGTACAGTACGTATGCTTTCAGGAACCTATCAGTTTAAGTTTCAAAATGGCATCGATGGATGGGAAGGATTTGCCAACAATAGAGCGTTAGTCGTGCCTGCAGGTGGTGGTGATGTTGTGTTAGATCGTGCACTGTTTAATAACGAAGATTCTACTGTAGTACTTTCTACTAATGTGACTTTCCAAGCTGATATGCGTCGCCAGTTTGTCGACCCATCACTAAGTGATCCTGATACGGTAATTGTGGCAGGTTCTTTTGGTAGCTCTGTTGTAGGAGGAAACTTCGGTGATTGGAATGATTGCGGCTACACCTTGTTAGAAGGAGCTACGGTAGATTCTATGTTTTCTGGCACCTACACCATTACAGAAGGAAACTATGAGTATAAGTACTTAAATGGCTGTGGAGGCTGGGAAAGCGTTGCTAATGCCTCTTTAGATCTTGATGGTTGTGTTACCGATACGGTGATTACGCGATGCTTTAATCGCCTTACAGAAGACTGCGGTCCTATTTTAGCGCCAATTGATGTTACCTTCCGCGTTGATATGAGTGAGCAAATTGTGAATGCTAGTGGAGTCTATGTGGCCGGTACCTTCCAAAATCCTGCATGGATTAAGTATACACTGGGTATGGATGATAGTGATGCCAATAAGGTCTATGAGTACACAACGACAGTGATCCCTGATCGCTATGCCTTCTTATTTTTTAACGGGGCCGATACAGCGAATACGGATATCTATGCTGAGGTACACAACTTTGAAATGTCAGGATGTGGAGAGCCTAACGGTATTGGAGGATACAATCGCGTAGCGGATTTATCTATGGCAACGGGTGATACGATTCTTCCCATATGGAAGTTTGAGTCTTGCGACTTAGGCGTAGGCGATACATCAACGACACCGCCACCTACACCCCCAACTGGCTTAGATAATCTTGACCTATCAACGGCAATTTATCCAAACCCTGCGGAGGTAAGCCTTACATTCCAGCTGGTAGATAACGGAATCCATCAGGTTTCTTTGATGAATGCTGTGGGGCAAGAGGTTCGCACTTTGACGTTAACTGATGGTCAAGGCACATTGGATGTATCGAACATACATTCCGGTGTCTACACTATCTTAATCGAAAATTTACATACTGGACGACGTGGAACGCGTTCAGTAATCATTGAATAAATCAAACGATATCCGGATGATAAAGTTGACCAACAGATTTACCGTATTTCTAGGATCACTGCTTATTGCAACAGGTGTGCAGGCTCAAGTGACCGTTGATCCTGCCTTTCCTACCGCAGATGATAATGTAGTGATCACATTTGACGCAAGTGGTGGCAATGGAGCGCTCGCTGGCGTCTCGCCAATTTATGCGCATACAGGAGTAATTACGTCCAATAGTACAACAGGAAATGATTGGAAGTATGTCCAAGGAAATTGGGGGATTGATGATGCAAGCGTATTGATGAATTCCCAAGGAGGTGACCTCCATACGATAAGCTTTAACATCCGGAATTACTATGATATTCCAGCCAATGAGGAAGTACTCTCTATGGCTTTTGTATTTCGTAACGAAGAAGGTACTGTCGTTGGTAGGTCAACCGATGGTAGTGACATTTTTTACCCTGTATACACCGGCGGGTTTAATGTGAGCTTTACCGTTCCTTCCGATAATCTGTTGATTTATGAGGAGGGAGATCCCATTGACTTTACGGTATCGGCATCTACGACTTGTGATTTAACTGTTTTCCATGACGGCAATCAGATTGCGAGTCAGACGGCGGAAAACTATACAGGTCAGGTAAGTGCCCTTCCTTCGGGAAATCATACCCTTATAGTCAATGCCTTTGATGGGAATGAAACGGTATCCGATACGATTTACTATGCGGTTAATCCTAATGTCACACCACAGGATGTGCCAGGTTCTACAAAGTATGGTATAACTGATATCAATAACTCAACGATGCGGCTATATCTCCATGCGCCTTTTCATGATAATGTATATGTCATTGGAAACTTTACCGATTGGAGAGCGGATGTTAACTACTTTATGACGCCGACGGTCGATGGAAGTGGATATTGGCTTGATGTACCCAACTTAGTACCTGGTCAGGAAATCCAGTTTCAGTACTTAGTTGATGGTTCATTTACCATTGCTGATCCCTATGCTGAAGTGGTGCTCGATCAAGGAAATGATGGATGGATTGAAGAGGAAAATTATCCCAATCTGCCCGTCTATCCTTTCGGACAGGCTTCGGGCTTTGTGACACAGCATATTTTTCAAGAACCCGATTTTCAGTGGCTTTTTCCAAACTTCGTCAAGCCTCCTGCGGACAACTTAGTGATTTACGAGTTGCTTGTGCGTGATTTTTCTGAAGAGCAGAGTTTTCAAGGGGTTTTAGACCGATTAGATTACTTGGAGCAGTTAGGAATTACAGCGCTTCAATTTATGCCTCCTCAAGAGTATGAAGGCAATAACAGTTGGGGCTATAATCCCAGTTATCATGGGGCGTTGGATAAGTATTACGGCAGTCAAGAGATGTTTAAGACCTTGATTGATCAATGCCACGCACGCGGCATTGCGGTTATTGTTGACGTCGTATTCAATCACGGCTTTAGTCAAAACCCACTCTGTCAATTGTGGTGGAATGATTCACTACAGCGTCCTGCACCCAATAATCCGTATTTCAACGTAACCGATCGTCACCCATTGAGTGTTGGGTTTGACTTTAACCATGAATCCTTGGAAACACAGCGTTATATGGATGATATCCTTAAGTTTTGGATTGAGGAATATCATATTGATGGATTTCGATTTGACCTCTCTAAAGGCTTTACTCAAAATAATTCACTTGGCGACATTGGGTTATGGGGTCAATATGATCAGTCTAGGGTCAACTTACTCAACCGAATGAAAAATGAAGTCTTGAGTTACGCACCCGATCACTACATGATTTTGGAACACCTTGGTAGTAATGACGAGGAGATTGTGCTTGCGGATAATGGCTTTATGTTGTGGGGGAATTTAAATGACCAATATGGTGAAGCATCTATGGGCTATACAAGTAATATGTCTAATGGAGTGTATAATGCGCGTTCGTGGTCACAACCTCGACTTGTAACATATATGGAGTCTCATGACGAGGAGCGATTAATGTATAGAACACTTGTCTATGGCAATAGCGGGGGTGGCTATGATTGTCGCGATTTAGGAACTGCGCTTGATCGTGTAGAAATGGTGGCCAATGCCTTTATCCCACTTCCCGGTCCTAAGATGATTTGGCAGTTTGGCGAGTTAGGTTATGAGTTTTCAATCAATCGCTGCCTTGACGGAACCGTTCAAGAGGGATGTCGTTTGGTAGAGAAGCCCGTTCGTTGGGAATACCTTAGTGATCAGCGCCGCGTGGATGTCTACGAGACCTTCCGCAACTTAAACTACTTGAAAAAATCCTTTAGTGTTTTCCGCACGACCAACTTTGATTATTCGCTCTGGCAACCAGTCAAGACAGTCAATTTATATGGCGACTTTGATGTAGCGGCGATTTCAAATACTGATGTGAGTGATAGGCTATGGCGTCCTAATTTTAGCCGCCTGGGTACATGGTATGAGTATTTCTCAGGTGACAGTGTGGAGGTTACAGATTACAATCAAGACGTATCGCTCGGCCCAGGAGAGTATAGACTGTATACGAGTCAAAAAATCGAGCGTTTAGGACCTGCGGATTTAAATACGACAACGGGTCTCCGTACAGATGATTACAAGGCCTCTTTGTGGTCTGTCTTCCCTAATCCCAGCAGTGGCTCGTTTCTCATTCAAGCCAATTCGTCAATTCCTGTTGAAGTCCTTCGAACGGACGTTTTCAATAGCTCAGGTCAGCGCATTGCAGTCGAAGTACACTCTATTTCAAATGGTGTAAGCCTTGACTTATCCGAATATCCTGATGGAATCTATTACCTACGCTGTTACACTACGAATGGCGGGTCAACTACCGTCCTTCAGAAACAGTAGGAAGTAGAAGGTATATCAAACAAAAAAGCCTAGCAAATTGCTAGGCTTTTTTATGCTAGTTGTTGGAGTAAATCAGGTAATCCCATGCCGCTAAGGATGTGATATCAGAAGTGGTATGTCGACTTGTTTCCAATGTCATATTGCTTACATCAATTAAGTCGCTATCCATTGGAATGGGTAGGTTAGACAGGTTAAATACGGCAAGAATACTATTGTCGCCTTTCGAACGCTCTAGGACAAGGACGCATCCTTTCTCAAGACGTGCTGTATAATTTCCACCGAAATCTCCGTTCCAAAGCGCCTCGTTGTCTTTTTTCAATGCGTTGAGTTCACGATAGAAGTCTCCCATTACTTCTTGACCGCTCCATCCAATGTCATCCTTATCAAAGAAGGCTAATTGGTGGGCTAAGCTGTCTTCTTGTCCATTATAAATAAGTGGCATTGAAGAAGGCATAACATAGGTTAAGGCTGCCATGCTATGTGCAGCATCGCCCATTCTTTCCCAAACCGTTCCATTCCATGTATTCTCATCATGATTGGACGTGAAGTACATACGGTAGGGGGATTTGCCATAGGTATTATCATTTTTTGTGAAATAGGCGAGTAGGTCATTAGCAGTCATATGCCCCTTGGCAATTTCGTTTAGGATATGGTGGTTTTCCCAGCCATAGGTCATATGAAAGGCATTATCGTGCATAATGACTTCATCAGCTTCAGCAAGAAGAAAGGCATCAGGTTTGATCGAACGTACTTCGCTGCTCATATCTTGCCAAAAGTCAATAGGCACCATACCTGCTACATCACAGCGATAACCATCAATGTCGAATTCTTTCACCCAATAGCGAAAGGCATCAAGCATCGAGTCGCGCATTTCTACATTATCATAATTCAGATCGGCTACATCAGCCCAATCCTCAACAGGAGGGATGCGCTCACCCGTTACACTATCTTTTGTATAAAAGGCATCGTGTTGAGGATACCAAACGTTATCCCATGCGCTATGGTTGGCCACCCAGTCTAAGATGACCTTCATGCCGCGATTGTGTACTTCGTCGACAAAGGTTTGAAAGTCTGCGTCTGTGCCAAATTCGGGATTTACCGCCTTATAATCTTGTACGCTGTAATAGCTACCTAGGCTTCCTTTTCGTCGGTCTAGGCCAATAGGGTGAATGGGCATAACCCATAGGATATCAACCCCAAGGTCTTTGATACGATCGAGATCACTTGTTACCGCCGCAAAATCTCCAGCCGGAGAATACTGGCGAACATTGATTTCATAGATAATGGCATCCTTTGACCATTCAGGGGGTGTCAGTTGGTTAAGTGATACAGGACTTCCTTCTTCGTCAGCGATGTTGATTCTTCGGCCTACGGCCTCAGATTCACAAGAGGTCAACGCCAAAAGCGTCAATGAAGAAAAGATTAATACAGAGAGAGGGTTTTTGATTAGTCGCATATTCTATAGGTTATATATTGAAATGAATAAGGTTCTAAGTCGATTATATCTGTTCTGGTTTGCTCATGCAGTCTATCGGTTACACAAGCCTCCTTACACGGTAGGGTAAAGATATGGGATGTGGCTGATTTATTGAGATAAATCCGTGTTATCTCATCGTTATAATGTCGTTCTGCAACGAGGTAATCTTTGCTGGTTTCAATAACTCTCCAGTCTCCGAAAATCAAGCTCATATGGTTGCTTCGGTAGATGTTTAGTTTTTGAACGACGTCATGCACTGCTTCTTCATGGCGATTCCATCCCTCAAAGTACATCATACGACGATTATCCGGGTCATTGCCTCCGGGAATCCCAATCTCATCGCCATAAAACAAAATAGGTATACCGGGTATGGCATAGTTCCATGCATGGAGGAGCTTTAGCCGGGCGTATCCAATGGTGTCGGTTACTTGGATGTCTCGAGTCCAGCCGGCGAGTTTAGGATCCTCATTACGGTCAATATCTCCACTGGCAAGAGAGATAAAGCGTGTTAAATCATGGTTACCTGAAATATTACCCATGAGATGGTGAAAGCCATAATAGGTTAAGCTTTCATCGAGTGATTCCGCTAGGTTAATCAACGAACCGTCTTCGTAGGCAAAGCAGTTGACGGCATCGAAGTATAAATTAAAGTCAAATTGCGCATCGAGCCTTGAAGGTCGCACATAGCTTCCGATCAACTCACGTGTACCAAAGGTTTCCCCGATTTGGAAAGGCATTACTTGGTGCTTATCTCGGCTCTGCGAATACATTTTTTGCGTTAAATTCTCCCAAAAGGAATAGGGTATATGTTTCGTGGCATCATGTCGGAAGCCGTCCAAATCAAAGTTTTCCATCCAAAAGGCGGCGGAGTCTACTTGATTTTTTCGAACCTCAGGATTCTCTAAGTCCAGTGTAGGTAAAAAGGGATCAAACCAAGTCGTTAGGCGCTGGGCATCCCAAATTCGAATGTTTGGTACGCTATCTTCGAGATAAAACGGTGTTTTCCAATCAGGATGATTAACAATTAATGGATGTTCTTCATGCACGTGATTGGCTACAAAGTCAAGAATGACGCTGTGGTTGTTGGTGTGGGCATCTTCGATGAGTTCCGCAAAGATTTCATTGCTTCCAAATCGCTCATCCACTTTACTAGATGATTTGGGCCAATAGCCATGGTATCCTGAGTAAAAGCGCTTCGGTTCCATCCACTCTTGATACGCACCCCATGGATTTTGAGCAATGGGCGATATCCAAAGCCCATTGGTTCCAAGTTCATTGAAATATCCGTTGGCCATGGCAGCTTGGATACCCTCTAAATCCCCTCCGTAATAATTGGCTTTTGGATGGATTCTTTCATCCTCTACAGGGTGATCGTTTGCCGAGTTTCCATTGTTAAATCGATCGACTAAGACGAAGTACAATCTCCAATTTTCATAGTCAGATCGCGTGAGTTTATCCTCGGGGCGAACAATAACTTGGCCGTAATGCAACGGGATCACCACGTCTTGGCTAAGGCTACTGCCTTGTTGTGCAATCAGGGTGATGTACGATCGCTCAATGGATTTAGCGGCCTCAGGAATAGATAAGGTGTAGTCGTTGTTAAGTTCTTTATCCAGTAGGATTTCTCCGTTCCAAAGGGCGATACATCGGCTGAGCGGTTTGTCTACGATTACATTCACTTTGTAATCATACCCTCTCCAAGATAAGGGGAAGGCCGTCTCAGCGGTTGATTCAACTGTCCAAACTGAGTTAAATCCTCCCATGCCGTTACCCGTTGAATCCTGATTATTAGGATCGACAAACCAGATATCAGTCGATACAGAATAGCCATTATCAATGTCGGCAACCACTTGATAGGAATATCGGCCAGGGTTTAAGGTGTCGGTATAATACCATATTCCGTCTCTTAACTCCATGGCTTGAGGGGTCCAATTGTTTACGTCTCCTGTAAGCCTAAGGTTAGTGTAGCCTTCTGATGCTGGCAAAGTAAGGGTTGCTATTTGCTTGCGAGGTCCTCTTACAATGCGCGAATTGGAGTAATTATCACTACTTGCTTGAATAGCATACAGTAGATCCAATTTCTCTGACGTTTTCACTACAAGATGCTCTCCTTTTTGCTCAAGAGAACATTCTATTCCATCAGGACAATCAACATCGGTAAAGGGAGCGTTAAAGCCAAAATCTATCGGCGAGAAAGAGGTCGATCCTAAATCAAGAGTCAGTATAGGATTTCGATGATAGGCGTGATGTAGCTGCTGTTTTTGGCTCGATTCTTCTGTTGATGAGAAAAAATCACAAGAAAGGAAGGTAGAGCACAAAATTCCCGCAGTAATCCACAGATTTCTTGGCAGAGTATAAGGCTTCATAACGATAAGATTCGGTATCTTGATTCATCAAATCTAAACAAATGAAAACCAAACCCCAATTGTCGTTCTGGCAAATTTGGAACATGAGCTTTGGCTTCCTCGGAATCCAGTTTGGCTTTGCCTTACAGGGAGGATTTATGAGCTCTATTTTTGTCTCACTCGGCGCATCTAAAGATGAGATTCCTCTGCTGTGGATTGCAGCCCCTCTAACCGGCCTTATTGTTCAGCCCATTATCGGTTACTTCAGCGATCGTACATGGCATCCACGTCTCGGTAGAAGGAGGCCATTCTTTCTAATTGGAGCAGTGTTGGCCTCTATTGTACTTTTCTTTGTGCCTCATTCTCCCACGCTATGGGTGGCTGCTGGATGTCTATGGTTGTTAGATGCCTCAATCAATATTAGTATGGAGCCCTTCCGCGCGTTAGTGGCTGATAAGCTATCTAATGAACAGCGAACTTATGGTTTTGTGGTACAGACGCTCGTCATTGGAGTAGGAACGTGGATTGCAAGCAATTTACCTTGGTTTGTTGATACGGTTCTTCAGCTTCCTGATGAAGCGAGTACAGGCGTTCCGTTAAATGTGAAAATTGCCTTTGCAGTAGGAGCATTTGTCTTTTTAGCCTCTATTTTAATCACGGTATTCACGACCAAAGAATATAGCCCAGAAGAAATGGCTGAATACACTGAAGAAAGTGAGGTCGCAGAAAGTGAAGGTTTTCAATTCAACCCGGTAATGGCAAAACTGGCTGTCGTCCAGTTCTTTTCATGGTTTGCCTTCTTTACGATGTGGAACTTTGCCACACTGGCCTTAGTCGATCATGTCTTTGAAGCACCTTCACCCGATGAAAAGGTGTACAATATGCAAGTAGAGGCTGAGGCTTCGACATTTAAATCATTGAAAGTAACCAATGAAAAGGCAACAACCCAAGCAGGGGCTTACATGGGTACCTATGGTTTGTCTTCGATGGCCTTTGCACTTTTATTGACAATTTTTTCTTCAAAGGAGCGAATTGAAATATTGAATAAGAAATGGACTCAAATACTTGTTATCGGAGGATATATAGTCTGTTTGATTCTTTGGGGTGCCTTTCCAGCTTTTCCTCTCTTTAAGATTACTTTATGCTTGTTAATACTTTTTGGCATTAATAGAATCTGCTTGAAAATTCCTTATTCTAAAAGAAAGGTAAATCGTCGTTGGGTTCATGCGCTATCGTTAGCTATTGGTGCCGCGGGCTTTTTCTCTATGAAGTTTGTAACAAGTCCTGAGATGCTTCATCTAAGCTATGCCTGCATTGGCGTGGCGTGGGGCAGTATTTTATCCATGCCTTATGCGATGTTATCGTCCTCGATTAAGGCAAGTCAGATGGGACTAGCTATGGGCATCTTCAACATCTTTATTGTTATCCCTCAAATTGTAGCTGCACTTGGCGGAATCACTTTGACGGCCGAGACCTTTTTGGGAGAAGACTTGATCGATACGATGACCTTGGCAGGCTTTTCCTTGCTGCTCGCGAGCTTATTTACTTTGGTTATTACGGAGCGTTATGCGGTTTCGGATTAGGGGAAGGAGTTTGTAAAAGGCCCACGATCCACCCCCGCCCTACGGGCAAAATAACACCCTCAAAAAGTGCGCCGCTGAAAGACTTTTTAAACAGTCTCCTCTAACGAGCATTCAGCACTATGGGGTAGTCCCAATTGAGCATAAACATCGGATGAAAGACCCATTCTCCCTTTGTATTTACCTCAAGGGCAGGAGCAGGGCATTTAAATACATTAAGCACACCCATAAGCGTCTTCCAGCCCTTTTTTCGAACAGGTATTCGTTCGAAGTCAATATCGGGCGAGATAAAAAAGCGTCGATAGCGTTCGACATCTTGTCGTTCGATGAAATCGCCATTCTCGTTAGTCCACGTATTGTCAAAGCCCCCATACATACCGCTTGCTCCGTAGCCAACTGCGACATTAAGCCATGTTAGTGGTCTTTGTTGCTCTCGATCTTGCATGAAGCTTGCAGGATTAATACTGAGCCATGTTACAATACTATTATAGTCCTTAAGTAAACGTTCTATAGGAAAGGTGCCATAAAGAGCATTGGCTCTTTGGTCGAGCATGGCATCTGAATGATTAACTTCATGAAAGGAAAATTTACTGCGTATCCGCTGTTCGCCCCATAGGGCATCCTGGCCTAAGCACAATCCTGTACCTGCGAAATTCGCCAACAAATCCCATCCTGAGGCCCCCCATTTCTCGCTAAATCCATCAAAGATTTCAATGGATGATTGGATGGTAAATCCAAGAGCTGCTCCAATCCATCGGCTTTTTTTCTTGTCAACACCCGCCCATCGCAGGGATTGCATCATCCAATAGGTTTCGAAGTAGGCCGTGTGGCTATGTCCGAGTTTGTCTACTTGTTGCCATTCCTTTGCATCGTCGAAAAAATGAAAGCGATTCCGTTCGTTTTGATCGTACCATGCAACACTTAATGCCGACATGGTTGCTCCGTAAGCTGTGGGGATTCCAATTGATAGTCCGCGAATGCGTGCCTTGTTTCGATAGGGGCTTATTTCGAAAAACGATAGGGCCTCTTCTGCTGAAATAGAGGTGTCTAGCAAGTCGGAATTATTTTTTTGCGACCATGCTGGAGATATAATCAGCATAGTCAGGATGCAAAAAAGACCGAATCCACGATGCATACTTAACCGCCTTGAATCACGCGACTTGCTTCACTTAATATCTCATCCACTAAGTCCATGGTCGCTGATTCTGCATAGACACGAAGGACAGGTTCTGTGCCCGAAGGACGAATCATAACATAGCCACCTTCTTTGAAATGAAACTTAAATCCATCGATGTTTTCAATAAAGTCAATGGTATACTTTCCAAATTTCTCATTGAATTCTCCACTTGCACAGCGCTCCATAGTGGCCAATTTGACTTCATTGGTGAGGTGCATATCATTGCGATTGTAGGCAAGTGAGCCGGTGATTGCATAAATTTCTTGAATAAGGTCTTCCAGCGATTTGCCTGTCTGTGCAAGGTGCTCAATGACAAGCAAGGCATCCCAAATTCCATCTCGTTCTGGTATATGTCCTTTTACAGCTATTCCTCCTGATTCTTCGCATCCGATAATTGAATCTACCTCAATCATACGTCCTGATATATGCTTAAATCCAATCTTCGTTACCTCGAGGTTTAGTTTGTGATGCTCACAGAGCGTTTTGACCTTAGGTGTAGCTGAGAATGCCGCAATGACCGTTCCATCATACTTTTTATACTCTTTTAGAATATGAAGCAAAATGAGGATCGCATGGTGGGCATCGAGAATTTCCCCATTGCCTTTTACTAGCCCAATTCGATCGGCATCACCATCGGTGGCAAAGCCTATATCATGATGGTCCTTTTTAAGCATTGCTCCAAATTCTTGGAGGTTTTTAGCAATAGGTTCAGGTGCTTGGCCATTAAATCCTGGATTGAGTTCAGCATGGAGCATGGTCGCTTCAGGAAGGATTTTTTTAAAGACGGGAAACCCTGCGCCGAACATCGCATCATAGGCTACGCGGAGCTTACTCTTACGAATGGCATCCAAATTGAAGTACCCCTCTACTTTTTCTAGGTAGTGCTTTTCTAAGTCTACAAGGCTTACATGCCCCGATACACATAGTTCCTCAAGGCTTACGTTGGGTACGTCAATGCTATGATCAGGGATATGGGATTCAACTAAGGCAACATCGTCTGGCTTTGTCGGCCCACCATAAAAGGACTTCAGCTTGTACCCACTGTACGCTGGTGGATTGTGACTTGCCGTAACTACGACACCAGCAAAGCATTTGAAGTCATGAGTTCCAAGCGAAACCATAGGTGTGGTGGCAATGCCTTTGTGATACATGACGTGAACTCCTTCTTGCGCCATGACTTGCATGACAGCAAGTGAAAACATCTCACCTCCAAATCGACAATCGTGGCCTAAAACAATAGCTGGTTTGAGCTCTGCACGTTTACCGGCTTCATTTTTGACCCACTGTGCTGTAGCATAGGCTACGCGTTTAACATTGTCAACTGTAAAATCTTGTGCGATGATGGCTCGCCATCCATCCGTTCCAAAGCGTATCTTGTACATTCGAGTACTTTTTTGATTTAGGCTGTTAAGGTACTAAGCAATAAGAAACTCGTAGTTATTATATGATGAAGTATCTATTAAGCATTGTTTTTTTGACAGGTTTGCTGACTGTAGGGTTTGCCCAAGGCAGTTATAATCTCTATCAAGTGGAAGATAACTCCATTAAAATCGATGGTGTTCTTAATGATATGGCTTGGGGGGATAAAGAAATCAGTACTTCATTTATTCAAACCTTTCCTACTGATTCTCTTCCAGCTCAACGCTCTACGGAGGTTAAAATGGCCTTTGATCAGCGCAACCTATACGTCGCAGTGCGCTGCTTTACGCCGTCTGATGATTATCAAGTCAATACCTTGATTCGAGACTTTTCCTTTCCCAGAACCGATGCTTTTGCGGTGTTTCTAAGTCCTAGAAACGACGGGACGAATGCGCTCAGCTTTGCTGTCAGCCCTTATGGCTCTCAACGGGAAGGCATTGTAGCCAACGGAGGACTTTTTGGCGTGACAACAGCGTGGGATAGCAAATGGAATTCTGCAGTGCAGCGCGATTCTTTGGGGTGGACTGCTGAAATGGCCATACCCTTTAAAAACATTCGATACGATCCAAGAGATACTCTATGGTCTATAAATTTTGCTCGAAACGACCTTCAAATCAATGAGCGAAGCACGTGGTCTAAGGTTCCTGTAAACTTCAATGTGGCTTCTGTGATTAACTATGGACAGTTACTATGGAAAGATCCGGCACCCAAGACCAAGGCCAATGTAAACCTCATTCCCTATGCCAGCGCTGGGTTAAAACTAGACTACAGCGACCCGTCGGAAACTGAGATCACAAACCTTTCTAAGGTGGGCTTAGATGCTAAAATTGGGGTGAGTCAGAGTTTGAACCTTGATGTTACCATCAATCCAGATTTTTCAAATGTACGTGTGGATCAGCAAGTGATTAACCTGGACCGGTTTAGTGTGTTTTTCCCAGAGCTAAGACCTTTTTTCACAGAGAATAGCGACTTATTTTCCGACTTTGGATTTCGAAGAATCCGTCCATTTTTCTCTCGAAATATTGGTTTATCCAGTGGCAGTCCGGTCAATATTCTCGGAGGATTGCGTTTGAGTGGTAATGTTTCGGATAAGACGCGCATTGGATTAATGACCATGCAAACAGAGGGTACAGCCGATGAACGCAACTTAGAGAGTGAAAACTATACGGTAGCTGCCTTTCAACAACAGGTATGGAATCGTTCAAGTATTGGAGCCATTCTAGTTAATAAACAAGCCTTTGATGGAGCAAGGGCAATTAGTGGTCAACGCAATACTGTGGCGGGTTTGGACTTTAATTTGTATTCGAAAAACAACTATTGGCGCGGTAAAATTTTCTACCATCAAAGTTTTGAGGATGGATTTGAAATCGATGGCGGAGCGCAAGCCGTCTGGTTAAACTATGATGATGGGAAGTGGCAATTTGCCTATAACCATGAATATGTGGGCTCAAATTATTCGGCTGAGGTAGGATTCGTCCCTCGCACTGGATACTTTCGATTTGAGCATTTTGTGGTGCGAAACTTCTTTCCGAAGAATAAAAATCCCATCGTCTTCAACCATACACCGAAGATCTATTACAGCCAATATTGGAATAGCGATCCCACGCTTGAAGGATTTGAACGATTCTTATCGACCGACCTCAATGCATGGCTCGGCTATGAAGTGACTTTTATGAATACGGCCTCTCTAGAATTTAAAGTTCGTGAGTTACAAACCCAGCTAACGCAGGACTTTGACTTGTTTGGGAATGGAGATCCGATTTTGGCTGATAACTACAGATACCGGGATGCGAGCGTCGAATGGCAGACTAATCGAAGAAAGGATTTTGTCTTTTCAGGACTCGTTCAAGGAGGACAATTTTATGATGGAAATCGTTTGAGCTATCGCGCGAATCTATCGTACAGGGGATGGCGCCCATGGCTCGTGGTAGATCTCAACTTTAGACGAGACGAGATTCGCTTTGATAAGCGTGAAGATGATTCACCGATGCTAATTGGTAGTAATATTGCCGTGAGTTTTAGCCAAAAGATTCAGTGCAATACCTTTGTTCAGTATAACACCCAACTGGATAATTTTAACGTAAACACTCGATTTCAGTGGCGTTACGCGCCTATGAGTGATCTATTTTTCGTCTATACGGATAATTATTTCGATGATTTTCGTGCTAAAAATCGTGCCCTTGTTTTACGTCTAAGTTATTGGTGGTAGGATTTTAGGAGAAAATGCCCTTGTTAAGCAGGAGATTTCGTACAAACCCACACATATTCGGAGAATATCGCCTTTTTATTGAGCATTTGGCACTGATTTATGGCTAATCCATGACGAGTTAGCAGGCTGTCCATTGCATTTTTTGTGATTTGGTGAGGATGTAAAACATCTCCTGGAATGAATCGGAAAATTTGATGAAATATACTCCAATTGTGCACATCACACGAGAGGATTAGTGTGCCATTTTCGGACAAAATATTCACCATTTTTTTCAATGCGCTTGACATATCCAGCATATGATTTATGGCATTGAAACAAAAGACAAATTCATGGTCTATTTTACTTTCAAAATCTTCGATTTTCATTGAAAAAAGCTCTGATTTGCTTGGTTTCTTAAACGTATCAAAAAAGATATAATCGTCTAATAAAGGATCAATCAAGGATATTTGATGGGTTTTTTCAAAGAGTTGAAAGATGCCATTTGGTCCGCATCCAATATCAGCGATTCGACCATGAATATCGTCCTTTTCATACCCTATTTTTTGCAATACATTGAGCCAATAGCTTTGCTTCCACTCACGATACTCAGTGGAATCTTTTTTCGATAAATATCTCTTCCACCACCATCTTTCAGCGAACTGTGCTATCTTCCATCGACGATGTTTAACTCGGTACATTTCTCTTTGTGGTCTAGTCGTGAAAGTACGATTACTCAATTGGCTAATCTCTCGTTGGTTGGATTGTTTACATTTTCAATATATACCTACAAGCTCATTGAACTTGAGATGAAATCGGTTTTGACAATTTCGTTGATCATATCCCAAGTCTACCTTCTGTTAGAGTCTATAAATCGTTTAACTATTCGCCAAATAGGTGGTGCTTTTTTCGGGGCTTTACTCTTTGCTGTTCTTCCTTGGACGCATGCCATCGTAGAGTCTGGAGTAGATCTTGCTCCTGAAATCTTCTCCCTATTTTTTCTGTTACTGGTCTTGACGTATCAATTCAGTATGTCTTTTGATTTTCTTTTCGTAGGGATAATTATGTTACTCATGCTTTTTGCACTCTCTGATGGTATTGGATATCATGTCATTGCATTTGCCAGCTTTTTACTTGTAATGTTGGGCCTTATTGATCGAGCGAGCTCGGCTAATCATAGTGCTCGTTATCTAGGTCTCTTTGGATTGCTTGTCGGCGTTGGTCTAGGCTACAATTGGTATTCTAATGCCGTGAGTATAGCGTCATTCTGGTGGTCGCTTGGGGGCCTTGTTCTGTTGGCTGTTAGCTTTCTTGGCTACCTCAAGACCAAGGGGTTTTGGCGGCAACGTAGCCTATATTTCATAGCGCTATTGGGTGCAGCGATGAGTGTATGGGGGACGCTATACTTTCCTCTCTTTTTAACGCTCTCAGTTCTTTTCATTCTTGGACTACTCCCTCGGTTCTGGATGAAGTATCCTTTTGTTGCTGGTTTTGTCTATTGTTGTTGGGAGACTTGGCCTGTCTAATTCTATTATCTTTGCCGTGCGGAAGGATCCACTGCATGATGATATCATGAGGAAAGTCCGGGCTGCATAGGGAGGCGTGCCACCTAACGGGTGGCTTCCGAGAGGAAGGGAAAGTGCTACAGAGAATAACCGCCATATTATATGGTAAGGGTGAAAAGGTGGGGTAAGAGCCCACCAGTGCTTGATGTAAATCAGGTAGCTGAGTAAACCCCATGCGCTGAAAGACCATGTATACCGAGGATAGGGTGTCCCGTCCTTTTATTGATTTCGGTCAATAGCTTCGGGGGGTTGGTCGATTGAACCTCAGGGTGACTTGAGGTCTAGATAAATGGTGGAAGTTTAGCAGTCAATGTTAAATGAACAGAACCCGGCTTACGATTCCGCTACACATATTAGAGACTCAAGTTTTCCACCTCGTGGAACTTGGGTCTCTTCTTTTTTTGCTTTTCGATGAATATTTCGCTTATCTTTTCCAAATTCTATTAAATTAGACACTCTATGGCACGAATACTAATCGTTGATGACGAAAAAAACATTAGACAATCCCTTCGAGAGATTCTAGAGTATGAGCACTACGAAGTTGATGAAGCTTCAGATGGTGAGGTAGCGCTGAATATGATTTTAGAAGATGTCTATGACGTTGTCCTCTTAGATATCAAGATGCCAAAGCGTGATGGCATGGAAGTTCTTCAACTGGCCAAAGCGGCGGAAGTCGAAGCGCAGTTCATTATGATTTCAGGTCACGGTCAAATTGATACGGCAGTGGAAACGGTTCGATCGGGAGCCTACGACTACTTATCCAAGCCACCGGATTTAAATCGCCTTCTTATTACTGTGCGCAATGCGCTGGATAAATCTACCTTGATTACCGAGACCAAGGTGCTCAAGCGCAAGGTATCCAAGACAAGAGAAATTGTAGGGGAGAGTTCAGCCATTGAGTCTATCAAACAGACCATATCGAAGGTTGCTCCTACCGAGGCGCGGGTATTGATTACAGGAGAAAATGGAACGGGAAAGGAATTAGTCGCTCGTTGGATTCATGAACAAAGTCCACGTTCTAAGGGTCAGTTGGTTGAAGTGAATTGTGCTGCCATACCGGCAGAACTTATTGAAAGCGAATTATTCGGACACGAAAAAGGAGCCTTCACTTCAGCGATTAAACAACGTATAGGAAAGTTCGAGCAAGCCAGTGGAGGTACGCTATTTCTTGATGAGATAGGTGATATGTCGATGTCTGCCCAAGCGAAGGTGCTTCGCGCATTACAGGAAAACAAAATCACCCGCGTTGGTGGAGACAAGGAGATCAAAGTTGATGTGCGCGTGGTAGCGGCTACCAATAAAGATCTTGCTAAGGAAATTGATCTAGGTAATTTTCGAATGGATCTTTATCACCGTCTGTCCGTCATTTTGATTCATGTGCCTTCATTAAATGATAGGGTAGAGGATATCCCATTGATTACGGAGCGATTCCTCAAGGAGATATGCCAAGACTACGGTATCCCACTCAAAAAAATTACCCCATCGGCTGTTGCTGAGTTGCAGGAGGTGGAGTGGACTGGAAATATCCGTGAACTTCGAAACGTCGTGGAGCGACTTGTGATTCTTTCCAAAGGGAGTAAAATTGAAACCGAAGACGTTCAATCCAATGTGTCCAATGTGATGGCAAAAAGTCCACCCTTGCAATTGTTTGAATCCTTTGAGAAGTTCCAAGACTTTAAAGAGCATATCGAAAAACTCTTTATCGAGGATAAGCTTCGAAAGAATGGTTGGAATGTTTCTAAGACGGCGGATGTTCTCGATATTCAGCGAAGCCATCTCTATAATAAAATAGAGAAGTATAATTTGAAGCGGTCCTAGTTAGCTAAACTAGTTTTAATCCTTCTGTAGAGAGTTCGAAAGAATGGCCTTCAAGAGCTAGGTGACTTCTAATGAATGAGGCTTGACATTCTTCTAATAGAGGCTCCAAGTTTTCATATCGAGCCGAAAAATGTCCAATTAAAAGATCCTTTACTCCAGCCTCTTTGGCCATCCATGCAGCATCCTTGGCCGTACTGTGTCCGGTAGCCTCGGCGCGATCCTGACGGCTATTCAAAAAGGTGGCTTCATGATATAGTACATCGGTATCGTTTAAACGTTGGATGTTTTCCGGTTTTCGAGCGGTGTCTGAGCAATAGGTGTAAATGCAACCACGACTACTCGGCAAGGTGACATCTTCTAAATGGACTGTATTGCCTTCTAAGTCCTTGACCACCTCCCCAGCAAGGAGTTGTCCAATGGTCTTTCCTTCAATGCCTAAAGCCTGGAGTTTCTCAGTGGACACATTGGGCTTTTGCTTGATTTGCTCAAATTGGAATCCAAGGCATTCGATGCTGTGATTCATCACTAAGGTGCTGACTCGACAGTCTTTGGTCTCAAGAATGGTTTCCGCGCTATCCATAGTCAAGCCGTGAAAAACTAGTTCGTATTGAAGGCGGTGGCTGTAATCTCCTAGGACACTTTGAAGCATTCCCTCAAGATCAGGGGGACCATAAATATTCAGGGGAGCTTCTCGACCATTTAGGTTTAAGGTATTAATCAAGCCAAAAAGACCGAAATAATGATCTCCATGGAGGTGGGAGATGAATATGTGGTCAAGTTTACCTCTCTTGATATTGTACTTACTCATTTGCAACTGACAACCTTCACCGCAATCAATGAGAAATTTGTTGCCGTCTAGCGAGAGGACTTGACTTGAAGGGTGTCTTCCAAATGCTGGCACGGCTGAGTTAGACCCTAGGATGGTGAGTTCAAAACTCATTAAGCATCGAGATCCCCTTCTAGGTTGTCCAATTTAACGAAGTCAATCGCTTCTGCGTTGGTGGGAATCAAGGTCAACACATCATCTAATCTTGAGAGTGTGATCAGGCTTTTAACACTTGGGGCAATGTTGGTAAGAATAAAAGAACCCTCGCTTTCTTCACGACAAAGACGGTGACCAATAAGCAATGCACTCAACCCACTAGAGTCGATGTATTTCACGTCACTTAAATCACAGATAATACGCGTATGTTCTTCTTGAAAGAGCAACATAAACTCAGACTTGAGTTTGGGAGCAATCATACTTGTCAGCTTCTCTTCTTGAGGCTGAATCAGTGCGTAGTGTTCATTTTTTTCGATACTGAATTTCATATTCTTGAACTTTTTCTTTTAGGCCTTGAAACCTACAAGTGGAAATTTACGCATATTACTTAAAAACTAAGGCATGAGTCTTAGGTATATTATTACTTTTATCTCAATAAGAAACTTAGGATACGATGGCGGAAAAATTCTCACCTCAAGTGCGCAATGTAATCTCCTACTCGCGAGAAGAGGCTTTACGATTAAATCACAACTACATTGGAATCGAACACCTTTTATTGGGTTTGATTCGGGAAGGCGAGGGCTTGGCAATTAAAGTGCTCCATTCTTTGGATGTAGATCCTGTTGTGATTCGTCGTGCTGTGGAGCGTGCGGTGGCGGATAATAGTTCCCCCCTCAAAAGTCCTGATGAAAAACTTACCATCAACAAGCAAGCAGAGAAGGTGCTGAAAATTACGGTCCTCGAAGCCAAGCAATTGCGCAATGAGTGGGTAAGTACGGAACATTTATTCCTTGCCATCCTAAAAAATCCCGACAATGTAGCTACTCAAATTCTTGAAAAGCACGATGTCAACTATGAAATTTTTAAGGCCGAACTGGACTACTTGCAGAATGAAATCAAGGGAGAGACCTCTCGTGATGATGATGGAGATGCTGCCGAAGAGGATCCAGGTTCTAGTCGAAAGGAAGGAGGTCCAGGCTTCTCAAGACGAGGTAAAACAAAATCTAAGACGCCCGTCTTGGACAACTTCGGAAGAGATGTTACCGAAATGGCCATCAACGATAAGCTTGATCCCATTGTCGGTCGAGATACAGAAATCGAACGGGTTTCCCAGATTCTAAGTAGACGTAAGAAGAATAACCCAATTCTCATCGGAGAACCGGGGGTGGGTAAAACAGCCATCGTTGAAGGCCTTGCCCTTCGTATTGTCCAGCGGAAAGTATCACGAGTCCTCTTTAATCGTCGCGTGGTGATGCTTGACTTAGCGGCCTTAGTTGCAGGAACAAAGTATCGTGGCCAGTTCGAGGAGAGAATGAAAGCGATTATGGCAGAGCTTGAAAAGAATCAAGATGTCATTCTCTTTATTGACGAGATTCATACCATCGTTGGTGCAGGAGGTGCTACGGGCTCACTAGATGCATCGAATATTTTCAAGCCAGCATTGGCGCGTGGTGAGCTTCAGGTGATTGGAGCTTCTACCTTAGATGAGTATCGTCAGCACATTGAAAAGGACGGTGCATTAGATCGCCGTTTCCAAAAAGTGATTATCGATCCGCCAAGCATCGAGGAGTCGATTACCATTCTTGAGAACATTCAAGTGAAGTATGAAGATTATCATAATGTAACCTACACAGAAGGTACGATCGAATCATGCGTGAAGCTTTCTGAACGATACATTACCGATCGATTTCTTCCCGATAAAGCCATTGACGTAATGGATGAGGTTGGTGCCAGAGTTCATTTAAAAAACATTAAGGTCCCTCTGAACATTACGGAGCTTGAGGGTAAGATTGATGCGATTAAGGAAGAGAAAAACAACGTCGTAAAAAATCAGAAGTATGAGGAAGCCGCTCGACTTCGAGATGATGAGAAAAAGTTACTCGAGGAATTGGATGCTGCGAAGTTGGCTTGGGAAGATGAAGTAAAGACTCAGCGTTTCCCAATTACCGAAGATGACATTGCTGAAGTGGTGGGCATGATGACGGGAATTCCAGTGAAACGAATTGCGGAATCAGAGAGTCAGAAGCTTGTTAAAATGGGCGATGACTTGCGTAATCGTGTGATTGGTCAAGATGAGGCAATTGAAAAAGTAGTGAAGTCTATTCAGCGAAATCGAGTAGGGTTAAAAGATCCCAACAAGCCTATTGGAACCTTCATATTTCTTGGACCGACGGGTGTTGGAAAAACAGAGCTTGCTCGTGCTATAGCCGAAAATCTTTTTGACTCAGAAGATTCACTCATCCGAATTGATATGAGTGAATACATGGAGAAGTTCTCTGTGAGTCGCTTGATTGGAGCACCTCCCGGCTATGTGGGCTATGAAGAAGGTGGTCAGCTTACGGAAAAAGTTCGAAGAAAGCCCTATTCAGTGGTCTTATTAGATGAGATTGAAAAGGCTCACCCCGATATCTTCAATATTCTACTACAGGTGTTAGATGACGGTTTGTTAACCGATGGGCTTGGACGAAAAATTAACTTCAAGAATACCTTGATTATCATGACGTCTAATATCGGCGTGAGAGACCTTAAGGACTTCGGACAAGGCGTTGGTTTCGCCACAAAAAATCGTCAAAGTCAAGCCGGCGATCACGCACGTTCAGTAATTCAAAAGGCGCTAAAGCGAACCTTTTCCCCTGAATTTCTAAATCGTATTGATGACTTGATTACCTTCTCCAGCCTGAGCGAAGAGGACATTTTCAAGATTATCGATATATCCATGCGTGGTGTGCATGGCAGAATTGAGGATTTAGGATACTACCTCGAGCTGTCCGAAGAAGCGAAGCGCTTTGTGGCGAAGCGAGGATTTGATCCGGAATTTGGTGCACGACCGCTTAATCGAGCGATTCAGAAGTACTTGGAAGATCCCATTGCTGAGGAAATGTTATCCGGTCGTCTTAAAGAAGGGGATACCTTACTCGCTGATAAGGATGAGGACAAGGAGAAGTTGGTCATTTCTAAGAAAGCGACCAAAAAATCGTCTAGCAAGGCATCTAGTAAATCGTCGAGCAAGTCCACCAAAGCGGCGAAACCATCCGATGATGTTAGCGGATCGGAAGGAAGAGAGGAAGCGGAAGATTCATCTGCACAGGATGCGGAGGCGTAACGTCAGAAAGCCAATAAGCCTTACTTCTTTTTTGCGTCAAACCATAGCTTTTCGAGGGCTTTGTCCCCGGTCATGTAGTCTATGGTCAGTTCCTCTCCCATAGAAATAAAGGATTGACTAATCACACGCATGGCTTGTTTATCCTCTAAGCGCTCCCAATAGCAATTGGCAGGCGAGGCGTGGTTGTATATAGAGAGGTATCCTAGGCCAACAGCAATTTGGCTTTCAGACCACTCAAAGTAGTAGTCGTAGAGTTTGCTGGATTGAAGAATACCGCGTTCACTGGAAGGAAGGATGATAAGCGGTGAAAACTCGATTAACGTTCCTTCTTCTATATCTTCTGTGGCAAAGACACCTCTTCCATGAATGGGTGATTGGGCGATCTCTAAAAAAGGAAGAATTACCATGGGATTACTTGGCCATTAATGCCTCAATTTCTTCAATTTCTCGTGGAATATCCGCCATTAAGTCATTGGGTTTATCCATAGTAACTACGATATCATTTTCGATGCGAATTCCAATTCCTTCCTCTCGGACATAAATTCCTGGCTCGACAGTCAGTACCATGCCGGGTTTGAGCTCGGCAAAGCGACTTCCTACATCATGGGTGTCCAGTCCCAGGTAGTGGCCAATGCCATGGGGAAAGTATTGATGGCTTTCTTTTAAGGCTTCTTTGTCATCACTTGCCTTAACTAATCCCACTTGACGAAGAGTATGCATCATAATGCGTTTTGACTCGAGTTGATAAGCCTGCAGTGTGATCCCCGGTCGGGCGATATCGATACATTCTATTTGAACCTGAAGACAGGCATTATAGAGTTCTTTTTGACGCGCACTAAACGTACCATTGACCGGAATGGTCCTTGACAGATCAGCAGAGTAATAGGCATAATCTGCCCCGAAATCCATCAGGAGTAAGTCTCCGTCCTTTAATTTTTCATGATTTGTTATATAATGTAGAACACAGGCATTTTCCCCCCCAGCAATAATAGGCTGATAAGCATGTCCTCCACATCCATTTCGAATAAAAGTTTCGGTAATGGCTGCCTCTACCTCATATTCATAGATGCCCTCTTTGACCATATCCAGGGTTCTCATAAAGCCTTCTTTAGTAATGGCACAAGCTTTGGACAGCGTATCGATTTCAACAGAATGCTTAATGCAACGTAAGGCATCAAAAATTGCAGCAAGTCGAACAATGCCGTGCAGAGGATACCTCATTTTCCAGGAGGCGGCTTCTTTCTTACCCAAGATCAATTCGGTCGCATCACTTCGATCATGTTCATTAATGACAAGAGCTAAATTTTCTGCGTGAGAGGATAATTGATGGACAACTGAATCCAAATCCTCTATAAAATGTACGTTTTGAATCCCTGTCGCTGCACGAGCACCTTCTTTTGAGAGGCGTTCCCCTTCCCAAAGGGCTTTCAATGGAGTTCGTTTTTCAATAAACAGCATTTCCTTCCACTCTTCGCGTGGGGCATCGGGAAACATGACTACAGCGGTATGCGCCTGTTGAATTCCCGTTAGCCAAAGTATATAACTGCTTGGCTCATAGGGCAAGTGCGCATCCGCATTGGCAGGGAATACTGGGTTGGATTGGATGATCGCAACACTCTTGGCAGGAAGTGCCGTGGCAAGCCGTTGTCGGTTGTCTACATATAATGTCGAGGATAGGGCCTTATATCTCATGCTTTAAAGGTATGTATTTCGGTCTTTTATTTGATAAAATGGGGTAATCTTCGCAGACCCCTTTAGGGGCTGCAAAAATCTTTGCAAAAATCTTTTAGACAACATGCCTATTACTTGGTTAGTTTTTGCTACATTTGCAGTCCGAAAATTTTAGCACGCGAAGTATGCCTACTATTCAACAACTCGTCCGAAAGGGACGAAAAGTCATCAAAGGAAAGAGCAAATCAATGGCTCTAGATAGCTGTCCTCAGCGACGCGGAGTATGTACGAGAGTATATACAACAACACCTAAGAAGCCAAACTCTGCGCTTCGAAAGGTTGCCAAAGTGCGTCTCACAAACAGCAAAGAAGTAATTGCTTATATCCCAGGTGAAGGTCACAATTTACAGGAACACTCTATTGTATTAATCAGAGGTGGAAGGGTAAAGGATCTTCCAGGTGTTCGATATCACATCGTTCGTGGTGCATTGGATACTGCTGGAGTTGATGGCCGTTTACAATCACGATCTAAGTATGGTGCTAAGCGCCCAAAGAAATAAATCATTCATCCTAACGAAGAATAAAGAATAATGAGAAAGCAGAAGCCTAGAAAACGCTACTACGAACCGGACCCAAGATTTGGAGACGAATTGGTATCAATCTTCGTCAACAACCTAATGCTTGACGGAAAGCGCAGCGTCGCTCAGAAAATCTTTTATGGTGCAATGGACATCATTGAAGAAAAGTCTGGTGAAAGTGGTCATGAAGCATGGAAGAAAGCGTTGGCAAACATTCAACCAAGCGTTGAAGTACGTTCTCGCCGGGTAGGAGGGGCTACCTTCCAAATTCCAACGGAAGTTCGTCCTGATCGTCGACGCAGTGTCGGAATGAAATGGCTTATCCGTTATGCGCGTCTTCGCAACGGAAAAAGTATGGCTGAAAAACTTGCTGCAGAAATCATGGCAGCGGCAAACGGCGAAGGTGCTGCAGTGAAGAAAAAAGAGGATACGCACCGCATGGCGGAAGCGAACAAAGCATTCTCTCACTTTAAGTTCTAAAAATAACTCACAACGAATAGATAAGAAACCATGGCTAAGGATCTTAATTATCAAAGGAATATTGGAATCGCTGCCCACATTGATGCGGGTAAGACGACGACCACAGAACGTATTCTCTTCTACACGGGTATTTCTCATAAGATCGGGGAGGTTCACGACGGTGCTGCCACAATGGACTGGATGGAGCAGGAGCAGGAGCGTGGTATTACTATTACCTCTGCTGCGACAAACTGTGATTGGGTTTACCGCGATGATAAGTACAACGTAAACATTATTGATACTCCGGGTCACGTGGACTTTACCGTTGAGGTAAATCGTTCTCTTCGTGTTCTTGATGGTCTAGTGTTCTTGTTCTCTGCCGTAGATGGTGTTGAGCCACAGTCAGAAACCAACTGGCGTCTTGCAGATAACTACCGCGTTCCACGTATTGGTTTCGTAAATAAGATGGACCGACAAGGTGCAGACTTCCTAGAAGTTTGTCGTCAGGTACGTGAAATGTTAGGATCTAATCCAATTCCGCTTCAGTTACCCATCGGTGCAGAGGATGATTTCAAAGGAGTTGTTGACCTTATCTCAAACAAAGCAATTGTTTGGAATACAGATGACTTCGGAATGACTTATGAAGAAATCGAAATGCCAGCAGACATGGTTGACCAAGTTGCTGAGTATCGCCAAATTCTTGTCGAGGCAGTTGCTGAGTATGATGAGGCGTTAATGGAGAAATTCTTCGAGGATGAGAACTCTATCACTGAGGATGAAATGATCGAGGCGCTTAGAAAAGCAACTATCGACATGAGCATCATCCCAATGATGTGCGGTTCTGCTTTCAAAAACAAAGGAGTTCAAGCGGTGTTGGATGCAGTTATCCGATTTATGCCTTCTCCACTTGATGTTCCTCCAGTAGAGGGAACAAACCCAGATACTGACGAAGTAGTGCAGCGTAAGGCAGAGACAAGTGAGCCATTCGCAGCGCTTGCCTTTAAGATCGCTACTGACCCTTATGTAGGTCGTCTATGCTTTATGCGTGTTTACTCAGGCCAGCTTGACGCAGGTTCTTATGTAAAGAATACGCGCTCAGGTAAAAAGGAACGTATCTCACGGCTTTTCCAGATGCACTCCAACAAGCAGAACTCTATTGAGTCGCTAGGTGCTGGAGATATCGGAGCCGGTGTTGGATTTAAAGATATTCGTACAGGGGATACACTATGTGCTGAAAACGCGCCGATCGTATTAGAGTCAATGGACTTCCCAGATCCAGTTATCGGACTAGCCATCGAGCCTAAGACACAGAAGGACGTTGACAAGTTAGGGATGGCACTTGCTAAGCTCGCTGAGGAGGATCCTACGTTCCAAGTTGCTTACAACGAGGAAACAGGACAAACTGTAATTAGCGGAATGGGTGAGCTTCACCTTGAGATTATTGTTGATCGTCTAAAGCGTGAGTTTAAAGTAGAGTGTAATCAAGGTGCTCCTCAAGTAAACTACAAAGAGGCACTTACTACATCTATCGAACACCGCGAAACGTATAAGAAGCAGTCCGGTGGTCGAGGTAAGTTCGCGGATATCCAATTCGAAATCGGGCCAATTGAGCAGACAGAAGATGCGAAAGAAGGCTTGACCTTCGAAAACGCCATCTTCGGGGGAGCTATTCCAAGAGAATTTATTCCATCGGTTGAGAAAGGATTCAAGGATGCTATGAATAATGGGCCACTTGCCGGATTCGGGATTGATAGTATGCGTGTTCGTCTCTTTGACGGTTCTTTCCACGCGGTTGACTCCGATCAATTATCCTTCGAATTAGCGGCTAAAATGGGATTCCGTGAAGCAGCTAAAAAAGCAAAACCAGTTCTTCTTGAGCCGATTATGAAGCTGGAAGTACTCACACCTGATGAATATACAGGTGATATCGTAGGTGACCTTAACCGTCGTCGAGGCCTTATGCAAGGAATGGATGCCAAAGGTTCTGGTCAGGTGATTAAGGCTAAGGTGCCTTTATCGGAGATGTTTGGTTACGTAACCGATTTACGTACGATCTCTTCAGGACGAGCAACTTCTTCTATGGAGTTTGACTCATTCCAACCCGCTCCAGAAGGTGTAGCTAAAAAAGTAATTGAAGAACGCAGTTAAGCAGTAAAAAGGTCCAATAATGACACAACGAATTCGCATAAAACTTAAATCATACGACTACAATCTCGTAGACAAGTCTTCCGAGAAAATCGTAAAGACAGTTCGTAGCACAGGAGCTGTAGTGAGTGGTCCAATCCCTCTCCCTACGAAGCGTAAGGTATTTACCGTATTGCGTTCACCCCACGTGAATGGTAAGTCTAAAGAGCAATTTCAGCTTGACACCTACAAGCGTTTATTAGATATTTATTCGTCAACATCCAAAACAATCGATGCGCTGATGAAACTTGAACTTCCAAGTGGCGTCGATGTGGAGATTAAAGTATAACCCTCATGAAAGCTATTTTAGGAACAAAGGTTGGTATGACCAACTTTACCGATGCCGATGGTAATCGCATACCCTGCACGGTAATTAGCGCTGGTCCTTGCAGCGTAACTCAAGTGAAGACCGAAGAAACGGATGGCTACAATGCTGTTCAAATCGGTTACGAAGACAAAAAAGAAAAACAAACGACACGTGCCATGCAAGGGCACTTCGATAAGGCGGGTGTTTCCCCGAAACGTCACCTTGTTGAGTTACGTGACTTCGACTTCGAAAAGAACCCAGGCGACGAGCTTACGGTAGACCTTTTCGAGGAAGGGGATAAAGTAAATGTCGTGGGTACTTCAAAAGGTAAAGGTTTCCAGGGTGTTGTTAAGCGTCACGGCTTTAGTGGGGTAGGTGGCCGTACACACGGTCAGCATAACCGCGAGCGTGCACCGGGATCTATCGGTATGGCGTCGACTCCTTCTCGTGTCCTTAAAGGAATGCGAATGGGTGGTCGTACAGGAAACGAGCGCGTTACGGTGAAAAACCTAAAGGTGTTACGTATCCTTTCTGAAGATAACCTCATGGTAGTATCAGGCAATGTTCCTGGTCACAAAGGATCTACTGTATTAATCAAGGCATAAGGCAATGAAAATTGAAGTAAAAAATATTCAAGGCGAAAACGCTGGACGTAAAGTCGAATTACCATCAGACATCTTCGGTGTTGAGGTAAACGATCACGTACTCTATTTAGAGGTTAAGCGCCACTTAGCGGAATTGCGTCAAGGAACGCACAAGGTAAAAGAGCGTGGTGAGATAAAAGGCTCTACCAAGAAGATTCGCAAGCAGAAGGGTAGCGGAGGCGCCCGTTTTGGTAATATCAAAAACCCACTCTTTAGAGGTGGAGGTACGGTATTTGGTCCTCGTCCACGCAAGTACGGATTTAAACTGAACCGAAAGGTTATGGAGTTGGCCTTAAAATCTGCGTACAGCCAGAAAGCTCAAGAAAAGGCGGTAGTTGTTATTGAGGATATTGCAATGGATGCTGCCAAGACGCAAGAGTTCGCGGCCATCCTTGAGCGACTAGGTTGCGGAGCAAAAGCGCTCTATGTCAGCCCAGAGGTACACGAAAATGTAGCACTTTCTTCTCGCAACCTACCTAAGGCATCTACGATGTCTCTGCGAGATGTTACGACCTACGATGTTATGAATTGCCAAACACTTGTATTGAGTGAATCGGCTATCAAAGAAATGGTAAACAACTAGTCATGCGTATTCTAGAAGATATCTTAATCAAGCCCATTGTAACGGAGAAGAGCACGGCTCTTGGTGAGAACCTTAACCGCTACTCTTTTATCGTCCGTAAGGATGCGAACAAAATCCAAATCAAGGAGGCTGTAGAAAAAATGTATGAGGTAAGTGTAACCGAAGTGCGAACGATGGTTATGCCTGGAAAAAATAAAATTCGATACACAGCGAAAGGATTGAGTAAGGGGCGCAAGCCTTCTTTCAAAAAGGCTATTGTATCGATTGCTGAGGGAGAGGAAATCGATTTCTACAGCAACATTTAAGTAAATCACTAAGCATTAGAAGCTATGGGAATGAAAAAATTCAAACCAGTTACACCAAGTGAACGTTTCCATTTAGGAAGTGACTTCGCTGAGTTAACAACGGACAAGCCGGAGAAATCTTTGTTGGCTCCTCTCAAAAAGAGTGGTGGGCGAAACAGCAAGGGTCGCATGACAATGCGTTACCGCGGAGGAGGTCACAAGCGCCGTTATCGAATCATTGATTTCAAGCGTGATCGTTTCCATTCTCCTGCGGAAGTGCTCACTATTGAGTATGATCCAAACCGTTCTGCGCGAATCGCCTTAGTTCAGTATCCAGATAGCGAAAAGCGATACATCATCGCTCCAGCTGGGTTAAAGGTTGGTCAAAAGATTGAATCCGGTAAAGGAGTCAGTCCTGAAGTGGGTAATGCCCTATACCTTGATGAGATTCCATTAGGTACGGTAATTCACAACATTGAACTGCAGCCAGGAAAAGGTGCTGAGTTAGCAAGAAGTGCTGGTTCTTACGCACAGCTTAGTGCTCGAGAAGGTAAGTACGCTATCGTAAAGCTTCCTTCTGGTGAGACTCGTCTCATTCTAAAAACGTGCCTAGCAACCATCGGTTCGGTCTCTAATGCTGACCACCAGTTAAAGGTATTAGGTAAGGCAGGGCGTAAGCGTTGGTTAGGGCGTCGTCCAAGAACACGTGGTGTAGCGATGAACCCTGTAGATCACCCAATGGGTGGTGGTGAAGGCCGTCAGTCAGGAGGTCATCCAAGATCTCGTACAGGTCTTTATGCCAAAGGAAAGAAAACACGGAATCCAAATAAGGCTTCCAACCGATTTATTATTAGTAAACGTAAGAAGTAATTCTCATGCCAAGATCAGTCAAAAAAGGGCCGTATGTGGCGCATAAATTGTTAAAGAAAGTCGATGCTATGAACGACTCAGGCAAGAAGTCTGTGATTAAAACATGGTCTCGAGGTTCATTAATTCTACCGGATATGGTAGGGCATACAATCGCCGTGCACAATGGAAATAAGTTCATTCCTGTTTTCGTAACAGAAAACATGGTGGGCCATAAACTAGGTGAGTTTGCTCCTACGCGAACATTTAAAGGTCACTCTTCGAAAAAGCTTAATTAAGAATTATGGGTAAGCGTAAAAGAGAAATGGCAGCAGCCATCAAAGAATCTCGCAAATCAGTCTTTGTTGCTAAAGGAAGTTATCCGTCGTCTCCACGCAAAATGCGTTTAGTAGTGGATCTCATCCGAGGTAAAAGTGTAGAAGAAGCATTATATATTCTCAAGTTCTCTAAGCAAGAAGCTAGTGAGAAGTTAGAAAAGCTTATCCTATCTGCAATTAACAATTTCGAGCAAAAGACAGGAGAGCGTCCAGAGGAGTATGGTCTTTTTATCAAAGAGATTATGTGCGGCGGTGGTCGCATGCTAAAGCGCTTTAGGCCAGCACCTCAAGGAAGAGCTCACCGTATTAGAAAACGCTCCAATCATGTAACCGTTGTTTTGGGTACAACCAAAGAGTTGCCAAATCAACAAGTGGAAGCAGTGGTTGAGGAATCAGAGACGGCAGAAACTGAATAGAAAGAAAACGTATTTAAACATTGAAAGACAGGTTAATAGAACGTAAATATTAAATTTTGTTCGGAAGGCAAATCTCCGTAATTTCGCCTTCCCTTAAAAAACAAGGAATATGGGTCAAAAAACAAATCCAATAGCGAATCGTCTCGGGGTCATCCGAGGATGGGATTCTAATTGGTTCGCCGATAAGAAAACGTCAAGTGCAAAACTCGTCGAAGATGAGAAGATTCGCGAGTACTTACACGCACGTATTTCTAAAGGCGGAATTGCCCGTATTATCATCGAGCGCACACTCAAAAGAGTGACGGTAACCATCTCAACTTCTCGTCCTGGAATCATCATTGGTAAAGGGGGTTCTGAAGTAGATCGTCTGCGCGAAGAGCTTAAAAAGCTTACTAAAAAAGATGTTCAAATCAACATCATTGAAATCCGTCGTCCTGAACTTGATGCGAATATTGTAGCGGAAGGTATCGCGAAGCAGCTTGAAGCTCGTGTTAATTTCCGTCGCGCTTGTAAAATGGCTGTTGCCTCTACGATGCGTATGGGAGCTGAGGGAATCAAGGTCCGTGTTTCCGGTCGTTTGGGCGGTGCTGAAATGAGCCGTGTGGAAGAGTATAAAGATGGCCGAACGCCTTTACATACTTTCCGTGCAGATATTGATTATTCACTTAAAGTGGCTCAAACAATCTACGGAAAGATTGGAGTCAAAGTGTGGATTTGTAAAGGAGAGGTTCTTGGTAAAAGAGACCTTACCCCAATACTTGATAAGAAACCTAAATCAAAGCGTGATCGCGGCAGCCGTCGACCACGTAGACAAAATCAGTAACGATGTTATTACCTAAAAGAGTCAAATGGCGCAAGCAGCAGAAAGGGCGCATGAAGGGAAACGCAGGACGAGGACATACCGTTGATTTCGGTAGCTATGGTCTAAAGTCTTTGGATTCTCACTGGATCACCAATCGTCAGATTGAGTCAGCTCGTGTTGCCTTAACGCGTTACATGAAGAGGGAAGGAAAAGTATGGATACGAATCTTTCCAGACAAGCCCTACACTCGTAAGCCTTTAGAGGTACGTATGGGTAAGGGTAAAGGTGCTCCAGAAGGATGGGTGGCTGTTGTAAAACCAGGTCGTATCCTTTTCGAAGTGGATGGCGTCCCAGCAGACGTAGCGCGTGAAGCTCTGAGACTTGCTGCACAGAAGCTTCCGGTGAGAACAAAAACAGTTACACGAATCGATCACGTAGAAAAATAATATCATGGCGGTACGAAAAGAAGATATAGCTGATTTATCCCCTGCTGAGCTTGTAGAGCGCATCCAAGAGGAGAAGCGTATGCTCCAGAAGCTGCGTTTCAACCATGAGGTGTCGTCGATCGACAATCCCATGAAAATCCGTGACAGCAGACGAGATATTGCTCGTTTAATGACGGAATACAATCGTAGAAAAAATGCAAATACTGAATCATGAGCAGTGAACAGACATTAACACGCAATCTTCGTAAGACGCGTATTGGAATTATCACCAGTGACAAAATGGAAAAGACCATTACAGTTGCTGTTGAGCGTCGCGTTAAGCACCCACTCTATGGGAAGTTTATGAAGAAGACAAAGAAGTATCATGCCCATGATGAAGAGAATACGGCCCGCATTGGGGATCGTGTGCGCATTATGGAAACGCGTCCCTTGAGCAAAAGCAAGAGATGGCGCTTGGTAGAAGTTATAGAACGCGCGAAATAAAAGACAATGTTACAGCAAGAGTCAAGAGCAAATGTCGCAGACAACAGTGGAGCTAAGGAAGTTCTCGTCATCAAGGTGTTAGGCGGGTCAAAGCGCCGCTACGCTTCTATTGGTGACCAAGTAGTTGTTACGGTTAAGAAGGCCATGCCTTCTGGTAACGCTAAAAAAGGAACGGTACATAAGGCGGTTGTCGTGCGCACTAAAAAAGCGATTAAAAGAAAAGATGGATCTCATATCCGTTTTGATGAGAATGCTGTGGTGTTACTCAATCAAGGAGGAGACCTCAGAGGTACACGTATTTTCGGCCCTGTAGCTCGCGAGCTGCGTGAGTCGGATTTCATGCGTATTGTTTCACTTGCACCTGAGGTGCTTTAATCCTACGTCATGGCAAGAGGAAGGTTCGAAAACAAAATGAAGATTAAAAAAGGTGACCAGGTAGTGGTTATCGCTGGAGTAAGTAAGGGAGCAAAAGGAGAAGTCCTTGAAGTATATCCTGATAAGTCTAAGGTGCTCGTCGATGAGGTAAACATGATCTCTAAGCACGAAAAACCGAATGCAAAGAATCCAGAAGGAGGTATAGTAAAAAAGCCAGCACCAATTCATGTTTCTAATGTTATGCTGATTGATCCGAGTTCGGGAGAACCAACACGGATTTCTCTTCAGCGTGACGAGAATGGTGTGAAGCGTATTGCTAAAAAATCAGGTCAAGAAATATAAAGTCAGGTTATCATGAGTACGCATACACCCAACTTACAGACAAAATATAAAGAAGAAGTAGCTCCTGCCTTAATGGAGACTTTCGGTTATTCTTCACCTATGGCGATTCCTCGTCTATTGAAGATTAACCTTAACCAAGGAGTTAATGGTGCTGTAACCGACAAGAAGTTGGTTCAGTCAGCGGTAGAAGAGATGTCTTTAATCGCTGGTCAACGCGCTGTGTCTACGATTGCAAAGAAGTCGGTCTCTAACTTCAAACTAAGAGAAGGGATGCCGATTGGTGCCAAGGTTACCTTGCGCCGCACCAACATGTATGAATTCCTCGAGCGCTTAGTCTGTGTTGCCCTACCGCGAGTCCGTGACTTCCGTGGAGTAAGCGACAAGGGTTTTGATGGCCGTGGAAACTTCACTATGGGAATCAAGGAGCAAATCATTTTCCCGGAGATAGTGGTCGATAAAATCTCCAACATCAATGGTATGGATGTAACATTTGTAACATCAGCCAAGACAGATAAGGAGGCATATGAATTGTTAAAACTTATGGGAATTCCCTTTAAAAAATAATTATGGCTAGAAAATCAGTACAAGCACGTCAGGCAAAGCGAGAAAGGCTCGTTGCAAAATTTGCTGAACGTAGAGCTCAGCTCAAGGCAGAAGGTGATTATGAGGGCTTGGATAAGCTTCCTAAAAATGCTTCTCCTGTGCGTCTCAAAAATCGTTGCGGTATCACTGGGCGTGGTAAGGGATACATCCGATTCTTTGGAATCTCGCGTGTCAAGTTCCGTGAACTAGCCTCTGATGGTAAAATCCCAGGAGTTAAAAAATCAAGTTGGTAAACCACCACAAAGTAGAATATCATGAATACAGATACTATAGCTGACTTTCTTACACGAATACGTAACGCTCAAATGGCGGGACATCGTGTCGTTGAAATTCCTTCTTCTAACGTGAAGAAACGCATGACGGAGATCTTGTACGATCAAGGGTATATTTTCAAGTATACCTTCGAAGAGAATGTTATCGGAACACAGGGAGTTATCAAGATAGCCCTTAAGTACGATACGAACAATGTACCTGTCATCCGTGCGCTAAAGCGTTCTAGTCGACCTGGTAGAAGAAACTACTCAGCTTCAGCTGATATACCGCACGTTCTTAATGGACTAGGCATTGCTATTGTTTCCACGTCGAAGGGTATTATGACGGATAAAGAAGCGCGAGCAATGAATGTCGGTGGTGAAATTTTGTGTGAAATATATTAATCGAGGAAGTCATGTCACGAATAGGAAATGCACCCATTAGTTTACCGGAAGGCGTCGAGGTTAAAGTCGACGGAGCTGCGGTATCAGTAAAGGGAAAAAAAGGTGAGCTTTTTCAAGAGATCGATCGAGACCTCTCTATCGAAATTGCGGATAATGTTCTTACAGTAAAGCGTCCAACAGATCAAAAACGCCACAAGGCGCTGCATGGTCTTTATCGATCATTAATCAGCAATATGGTGGTTGGTGTTTCTGAGGGATACAAAATTGAGCTCGAATTAGTCGGGGTAGGTTTCCGTGCAAGCAATTCAGGCCAAGTGCTTGAAATGTCATTAGGTTTTTCTCACCCAGTAGTCTTTTTGATTCCTGCGGAAGTCAAAGTGACTACGGAAATGAAGAAAGGTTCACCTCCGTTAGTGATTCTTGAGTCCAACGATAAACAATTAATTGGTCAGGTTGCAGCTCGCATCCGTTCTATTCGTAAGCCAGAGCCATACAAAGGCAAAGGTATTCGCTTCAAAGGTGAAGTTCTACGACGTAAGGAAGGTAAAACTGCTGCTAAATAATAGAATATGGCATCGACAAAGATTTCAAAAAGAAAACGCATCCGTCTCGGACTACGTCGAAAAATTAAAGGCACGGCTGAACGCCCCCGTCTTTCTGTTTTTCGAAGCAACAAGTTTATCTACGCGCAGTTGATCGACGACTTGACAGGAACTACGCTGGCAACGGCAAGTAGTCGTGAGCTTAATGGTGGTGGCGATAAGGCAGGTCAATCGGCTGAAGTTGGAAAAGCAATTGCCGAGCGTGCAAAAAAAGTAGGAATTGACACCGTGGTATTTGACCGTGGTGGCTATCAGTATCATGGTCGCGTGAAGTCTCTCGCTGAGGGGGCACGTGAAGGAGGTCTAAAATTTTAATTAAAAGATATGTCGAATTCATCGTCAAGTATGTTACGCGCAGCAGAAATCGAACTCCAAGAAAAGGTAGTTGCCATCCGTCGTGTAGCTAAGGTTACCAAGGGGGGACGTACTTTTTCTTTCAGTGCACTTGTTGTAGTAGGGAATAAGGATGGTGTCGTAGGATACGGCACGGGTAAATCACGTGAAGTAACTGGAGCTATTCAAAAAGGTATTGATGACGCGAAGAAAAATCTTCAACGTGTACACATCATTCGTGACACGATTCCTCACGAGCAGCTCGGTAAGTTCGGAGCAGCGAAGGTTCTTTTGAAGCCGGCTTCTGGTGGTACAGGAGTTATTGCAGGAGGTGCTATGCGCGCTGTCCTTGAGGCTGCAGGTATCAAGAACGTTCTTGCTAAGTCACAAGGTTCGACCAATCCAGGTAACGTGATTGGAGCGACACTTGATGCCTTAAATAAGATGAGAGATCCTTACACTGTGGCTAAGGACCGTGGTATTGAGTTAACTAAAGTATTTAACGGATAATCATGAGCAAGTTAAGAGTTACCCAGGTACGCAGTATCATTGATCGTCCGGAGCGTCAGAAGCGCACGATGAAAGCGATCGGCTTGCGTAAAATGAATCAAACAGTAGAAGTAGCCAATACTCCAGAAATGAAGGGTATGATCGCTTCTGTTGCCCATTTGCTAAAAGTAGAAGAAGTATAAGATGGCATTAAACAAGTTAACACCAGCGAAAGGCTCGCTTCACAATAGCAAGCGTGTAGGACGTGGACAAGGTTCAGGTAAAGGCGGTACGTCTAAGCGTGGACATAACGGTGCTCAGTCGAGATCAGGTTATTCAAGAAAGATCGGTTTCGAAGGAGGTCAGATGCCTATCCAACGACGTCTTCCAAAGCGTGGATTTAAGAATCCTTTCCGCACACAGTATGCGGCAATGAACTTAAGCATGGTAGAACACTATGCTGAGAAGTTTGGTGTCAAGGAGTTAAGTGTAGACTTCTTGCGCGATATGAATATCATACAGAAATCAGAACTCGTAAAGTTGTTGGGTAATGGAGAGTTGACAAAACCTATCCAAGTTAAATTCCACGCTGCGAGTAAAAAGGCCCTTGAGAAACTTGAGGCTGCTGGTGGATCATTTGAAAAGGTAGAAGCATAATCAACGACTGTGAAATTCCTACAAACCTTACAAAACATTTGGAAAATTGACGATTTACGTCAGAAAATCCTGTATACGCTGGGTCTCATCCTTGTGTTTAGAATAGGTACGTATATCCTTTTACCAGGAATTAATCCTTTCCCTGCAACGCCAGCCGCTCAAGACAACGGGGGTATTGCTGGGCTACTTAATATTTTCGCAGGAGGTGCTTTTTCAAGAGCATCAATTTTGGCATTAGGTATTATGCCTTACATCAGTGCGAGTATTGCAATTCAGCTGTTGACCATTGCCGTCCCTTACTTTCAAAAACTACAGAAAGAGGGCGAGAGCGGTCGACGTACAATCAATCAAATCACTCGTTATCTCACGGTAGGAGTTACATTACTTCAGGGCTTTGGCTACTTAGCCTATTTACGCTCTATTGGTATGGGACCAGAGCCCGGTGTTATGAGTGACATGACATTCCGTATCAGTTCTATGGTAATCTTGAGTGCCGGTACGTTATTTGCTATGTGGATTGGTGAGCGTATCACCGATGGAGGGATTGGTAATGGTATCTCGATTCTTATTATGATTGGAATCTTGGCAGAATTACCGGGAGCCATTGTTCGGGAGTTTACTCGCTTATTAGGCGGTGAAGGCGGTGGAATGATCTTCTTTGTGGTTGAGACAGCGGTGCTCTTCTCTATTGTTATGGTGGTTATTCTATTGGTACAAGGGACACGAAGAATTCCAATTCAGTATGCTAAACGAAATGTAATGCGCGGTGGTCGTATGATGCAAGCGGGTGGTGTACGTCAGTATCTACCGATGAAGGTTAACGCTTCTGGGGTAATGCCGATCATCTTTGCTCAGGCCATCATGTTTGTTCCAGGAACGATTGCTTCCTATGCCGGCTCAAACAGCGTATTCTTAAACAATTTATCAAACCCAATGCATTGGTCGTACAGCTTAATCACATTTTTCTTAGTGGTTGGTTTCACCTATTTTTATACTGCATTGGTGGTTAATCCAAAACAAATCGCCGACCAGCTCAAAAAAGATGGTGGTTTTATTCCAGGCGTTAAACCTGGTCGTAAAACCGAAGAGTACGTCGATAACGTTATTTCTCGCATCACACTACCGGGTTCATTATTCCTAGGTATTGTAGCGATTCTTCCAGCATTTGCAATGCTTGCTGGAGTAGATCAAAATTTTGCACTGTTTTTTGGAGGGACGTCTTTACTTATCGCAGTAGCGGTAATTCTAGATACGCTTCAACAAGTGGAAAGTCATTTATTATCACGTCACTATGACGGCTTGACTAAGTCTGGGCGGATTAAAGGACGTCAAGGGGTAGGTGCGGCGTTTTAGTGATGGTGATTAAATCGGTGGAGGAGGTAGAGGTTCTTCGAAAGAGTTCTTTATTAGTATCGAAGACTTTAGCAGAAATTGCCAAGCATATTAAACCTGGTGTAACAGGGCTTGAGTTAGACAAGATCGCTGAGGATTTCCTCAAGGATCACGGAGCTAGCCCAAGTTTCAAAGGATACAATGGGTTTCCTAATGCTTTGTGTATATCTGTCAATGATGAAGTGGTGCACGGGATACCCAATGACAAAGCCTTCCAAGAGGGGGATGTCGTCTCGGTTGACTGTGGAGCCTACATGAACGGGTTTCATGGGGATCAGGCGTTTTCCTTTGCATTAGCAGGGGCTACGCAGGAAGTCATAAAGCTTCTGAGAGTAACGCGTAGATCGCTTGAGCTCGGAGTTGAAAAGGCAACTTCTTCAAATCGCGTTGGTGATATTGGATATGCAGTGCAAAACTTCTGTGAAAGACAGCATGGATATGGTGTCGTGCGAGAGCTCGTTGGTCATGGGCTTGGAAGTTCAATACATGAGGAACCTGAGATTCCCAATTTTGGACGGAAAGGATATGGTCGTCGCCTCTTAAATGGATTGGTTATAGCCATTGAGCCAATGATTAATCTAGGGAGTCGAAGAGTTCGTTTGGCAAAAGATGGTTGGACGATTAAGACGGCCGATGGCAAACCGAGCGCACACTTTGAACATGATGTTGCGGTAGGACCCAAAGCGGATATCTTAACTACGTTTAATCTCGTAGATGAGGCGATCGCAAAAAATGAAAATGTAATTGAAGTCCCAAGTTGGGATGGAGAAGAAGAATAAAAGGAAAACATCTCATAAAGAATAAAAGGATATGAGTAAACAAGGATTGATAAAACAAGATGGGGTGATCACTGAGTCACTTTCCAATGCCATGTTCCGTGTGCAGTTGGAAAATGGGCATATCATTACCGCCCACATTTCTGGTAAGATGCGTATGTACTACATCAAAATCCTTCCAGGTGACAAAGTATCCGTTGAGATGTCTCCTTATGATTTAGATAAAGGAAGAATAACCTACAGATTTAAAAGCTAGACATGAAAGTTAGAGCATCAGTAAAAAAACGAACAGCAGACTGCAAGGTCGTTCGAAGAAAAGGTAAGGTTTACATTATCAATAAGAAAAACCCAAAGTTTAAACAGCGTCAAGGATAAAATATGGCACGTATTGCAGGAAACGATTTACCAAAGAATAAGAGAGGCATTATAGCCTTGACTTATGTGTATGGTGTTGGTCTTACGACTAGCGGAAAAATTCTCGATGATCTTAAAATTGATCGGGACAAGAAAGTTAAGGATTGGTCGGATGATGAAATCACACAGATCAATAAGTACATCGCAGAAAATCTAACCGTCGAGGGAGAGCTTCGTACGGAGGTCCAGATGAGTATTAAGCGTTTGATGGACATTGTTTCCTACAGAGGCCTACGTCACCGTAAAGGACTTCCATTGCGTGGACAGCGTACCAAAAACAATTCAAGAACTCGTAAAGGTCGTAGAAAGACTGTAGCGAATAAGAAAAAGGTAACTAAATAAATAACTGATGGCAAAGTCTAATTCAGGAAAGCGCGGACAAAAAAAGCGCAATGTTCAAGTTGATGTTGAGGGATGTGTATACATCACGGCATCGTTCAACAACATTATTGTAACCTTCACGAATACTCGTGGCCAGGTTATCTCATGGGGTTCTGCCGGTAAAGCAGGTTTCCGTGGGTCAAAAAAGAATACTCCGTATGCAGCGCAAGTTGCAACAGAGGATGCTGGAAAAGTTGCTTACGATGCAGGAATGCGTCGTGCAGCAGTCTACGTCAAAGGACCAGGTTCAGGACGAGAAAGTGCAATACGCACCGTCGGAGCTTGTGGTATTGATGTAACGGTGATCAATGATATCACTCCAGTTCCCCACAACGGTTGTCGTCCACCTAAACGACGTCGCGTCTAACATAATAATCTAGAATAAGATGGCAAGATATAGAGGTCCAAAGACAAAAATTGCTCGCAAATTCGGCGAAGCTATTTATGGAGAAGACAAGTCTTTCGAGCGCAGGAAATATCCTCCTGGGCAACATGGTAATTCTCGACGTCGCAAGTCGGTTTCAGAGTATGCTATTCAGTTAAAGGAAAAGCAGAAAGCAAAATATACTTACGGAGTATTGGAGCGTCAGTTCCGTAAAACATTTGAAAAGGCGAGCCGGAAAGAAGGGATTACAGGTACGAACTTGCTCCAACTGTTGGAGAGCCGTTTAGATAACGTGGTATACAGATTCGGTCTGGCAAATTCAAGAAGACAGTCACGTCAGTTGGTTAGTCACCGTCACATTATGGTAAACGGAGACGTGGTAAATATTCCTTCGTACACTGTACGTCCAGGTGATGTGGTTTCTGTCCGTGAGCGTTCACGAACTCTCCTTGTTATCGAGGAGAACTTAGGACGTTCCACAACCCTCTTGGAATGGTTGAGATTTGATTCAAGTCAATTCCAGGGTGAGATCATCTCCATGCCCGAACGTGAGCAAATTCCAGAAAATATCAATGAGCAGTTAATCGTCGAATTGTATTCGAAGTAAACGAGCTTTTAAAAAAAATAATTACAGCGCAATATGAGTTTCTTATCCTTCATTAAACCCGAAAAAATAATCCTTCAAAAGTCAAGTGACAACCACGGACTTTTTGAATTTAAACCGCTTGAGCCTGGATTTGGTGTGACAGTGGGTAATGCTCTTCGTAGAGTACTTTTGTCATCTCTTGAGGGACATGCTATCGCTGCTATCAAAATCAGCGGTGTGGATCATGAATTCTCAACGATTGATGGAATCATTGAGGACGTTACTGAAATCATCCTAAACCTCAAGCAGGTTCGACTTAAAAAGTTGATTGATGATAACAGTCCTGCCGATAAGATTTACTTAAGCATTTCAGGAAAAGAAGCATTCAATGCAGGAATGATTGAACGTCACACGAATGTATTTAAAGTAGTGAATCCAGATCAGCACATCTGCTCGATGGACCCTTCGGTAACATTAGAAATTGAAATGATTATCGCTCGTGGTCGTGGGTATACAATCTCAGAAGATCAAAATCTTGGGGAGTTGGCATTAGGCTTTATCACCGTAGATTCAATTTTTACCCCTATTCGAAACGTACGCTATTCAATCAATAATGTTCGTGTTGAGCAACGTACAGATTTCGAAGCACTGGAATTAGAAGTTGTTACGGATGGTACAATTCATCCTGAGGACGCGGTAAAGCAAGGTGCGCGAATTCTGATTCAACATTTATTACTTATCTCTGATGAGAACTTCTCATTTGGTGTTGCTGAAAAGCGCGAGGATGAGTTTGTTGATGAACACGTATTGCAAATGCGTAAGTTGCTCAAGACAAATCTTGAAGATCTGGACCTTTCAGTTAGAGCATACAACTGCTTAAAGGCTGCTAAGATTAACACCTTAGAAGAGTTGGTGCATTACAATACTAATGAGTTATTGAAATTCAGAAACTTCGGACGTAAATCCCTTGTAGAAATTGAGGCCTTACTCGTAGAACAAGGATTATCATTCGGCATGGATATTTCAAAATATCAAATAGAAGACTAATAGGGGATAGATACCTAGAGAATTGTAGATTATGAGACACGGAAAAAAAGTAAACCACCTTAGTCGAACGGCTTCTCATCGCAAAGCGATGCTCGCCAATATGGCTTCTTCGCTTGTAAAACACAAGCGAATAACGACTACAGTAGCTAAGGCCAAGGCGCTTCGCGTTTATCTCGAGCCAATGGTAACTAAGGCAAAAGTTAACAGCACACATAACCGTCGTGTAGTCTTTTCTTACCTAAAGGATAAGGAAGCTATTAAGGAGTTGTTTGATGTTATCTCCGCTAAAGTTCAAGATCGTCCAGGTGGGTATTTACGCATTGTGAAGTTACCGTTCAGACCATCTGATGGAGCGGAAATGGCGATGGTTGAGTTTGTTGATTTCAATGAGATTTATTCGAATGCGAAAGAGGGTAAAGCCGATAAGTCTAAAACTCGTCGTTCGCGTAAGAGAAAGAGTAGCGGGAGTGCTGCAAAAGAAACAGCTCCTGTAGCTGAGGCACCTGCTGCTGAAGAGGCACCTGCTGTTGAAGAAGCACCAGTTGTTGAAGAAGCACCTGCTGTTGAAGAAGCACCAGTTGTTGAAGAGGCACCTGCTGAGGAGGAAGCTCCAGCAGCTGAAGAGGCACCAGTTGTTGAAGAGGCACCTGCTGAGGAGGAAGCTCCAGCAGCTGAAGAGGCACCAGTTGTTGAAGAGGCACCTGCTGAGGAGGAAGCTCCAGCTGAGGAAGAGTCTTCAGAAGAAGCACCTGAAGAGGATAAGGAGTAAAATCCTTCAATATTCTTTTATCATACAGAAAGGAATGGTTCTGCCATCCCTTTTTTATGCCCTTGTATCTGCTAAAGGAAATGCTAGAATTGTTCGAATAGGGGAGACAGAAGCACCCACAACGTACCTTGGTCTGCGTTTGTTTTATCTCTGTTGATTGTCCACTTCATTGCGGCGGTTGCCTGCGCTTTTGTTGGATTCATAAGTAGTTCGAGTTGCAAGTTCCCGAGAAGTTGGTCAAAGGATTCTATATTGCTAAAATCTTCTGAAAAGCCAACGCTTTTTGCTAGAGTAATTACGTCTATCTCGCCATACCCTATTCTATCCTCCTTGGAGGTATAGTCGAATTTAGGCCATTGTCCTTGTTTAATTCGTTCTATATCCCCTGCATGTTCCCCAATTACTAAGTAAATGCCATCATTGGCATAATCGATGGTAGTCGCCTCGGGAGGTAAAATTCCAAATAGAGTCATAAAAGATAGCATACCGTCTAGCTTTTGTTGTAGACCTTCAGAAAGTACTGTATCCATTCCAAGGAAGAGGCTAAGGTGCATTCCTTTTACTGAATCTCGCTGGTAACTAAAGGAATACTCACCAGATAAATCGCCATAGAACTGGATAATATTTTCGCGAGGAAAGTCAAACATTGTCGCCATGGGATCGTTGCTTGGAGCCTCTTGAATATTCTCTTGTAGGGCATACAAGGAATTAAAATAGTCATATTCTTTATCCAAAACCTCTATAAAATCTAGGCATGTGTAACCAAAACCAAAGAGCAGCTCGTTATCCGTTGGGCTTACTTTCCTAAGGGGCATATTGGGAGTTTCTTTCTCATCACAGGATTGGTATAGGATCTGTGCAAGCTTGGTTGTGGGATCCATCGCAACCTCCATTGCAAGGTGCACATTGTTATTCTCAACGTTAATTGAATAGAGCTGATAATCATAAGCTTCGGTGAGGTCAATCAACAAACGTTCAAGTCCATTGGTGATTTCAACATTAGGCGCACTCTTCGCAGCCAGTGGTATTGCGCGAACCAAGCTCTTTGAAAGGCTGCTAGGCATGTCAATCAGAATACTCGCATCATGGTTCAATAGTTCTTTATGATGCGCAAAGTTTCCAATATTTTCCTTGTGTGGCTTACCCAATCGAGTCGCTGAATTGTTCGAAAACAAAAGAATGGTGTCGCACCAACCGATAGTTATATCCTCGATGGTATGTGTTTTGAAGCCGTATTGGTTTATAGGAGTAGACGAAGCATCTTCAAGGATATCTTCTGCCTCCAAGGCGTCAATAAGTAATGGTGCACTTGTCGAGACTATGGCCATATCAAAAGAAAGGAGTTCCTGCCATTCTTCAGCAAAAGTCCTTTCGCTTTGTAAGCCATTATACAACTGCATCAGATTTGTTGTTATTCCTACAGAACCCATGATTTTCCCATCTTGAATTCCCTGCGAAAAAAAGTGGTCAATCAATGGTTGGATCACAGAATCATTTGAATTCATATAAAGCAACTCTTGGATAAGAGCTAGTTCTTGCCATTGACTCGGTTTATCGAGATCCATGGCATCCGAGAGGGATTGTATATCCGTATAGAAATAAGCTAATGCATTTTTTGCTGGAATAAGCTGATTGGCATTCTGAATACTAGATTGAGAATTACTAACCTTCTCGTTTTCTGATTTGTCATCTTTACAACCTGGGATAACAACCAACAAAAGTAGGGTAGCAGCAATGAGATGCTTAATATAGTTATGTCTCATAGGTAATGATTAGAAAGAGTAAATATATTCGATAAAAAACAGATCACTAGGGCTTACTGTCTAGGAGTATTCGTTAAGGTGATTTCGAGTGATGAAACGGGATTGCAACCGATGCTTATCGTGTAATTCCCTTCTGTAAAACGCTCTAAGATTTCAGTCAAAAAGGGATTTTCTCGCAACACATTAAACGCTGGAATGAACTCTTGATATGGCTCAATAAGTTCATATGAAGCATAAAGGCTCGTATTGTACTGCAAAACAGTGCTAGAGAGGGTTACCTCATTCGATTTAGCAATGCGCTGCAAATCATCAGAAGAAAAACCATAGCCAACTACTAACCCCCGAGTGCTGATATAGATTCCTCGATCATCAGGAATCCATGAAGATGGTATTTTTTCAATCCAAGGCTGAAGGCTGGACATTCCCCTTGTACTGCCGTGGATCAATATGGCTATACTCGGTGGCTCATCGGCATGGCCATACAAACCAAAGCTAATTTGACCGCTAGGGTTAAATCGTTTGATAACCTCGACATCAATTCGTTCAGTGATAGCCTCCTCTACTTTTTGTAAAATGCCAAACGGATCCAATTTTTTCAACTCATCAAGCTTTGATTCTCCAATAAGTCGTTCAATCATCTCAGTGAGATCTATCTCATTAAGCATAGCATCAATGACCTCACGCTCAAGGGTGAGGCTGCCATAACCATTCGCATTTGAGTTAACAACAAGTCTTACATCTTGAGTAGTTGGCGGTGTGGTATTTGCCGGACACGACTGAAAACTTCTCGTGAAAAAATCTGCATGCAGTGTGGTGGTTTGTTGCACGCTATTTCCACTTAAAATACCATGATGAATGGCAAGGCTTTGCTGTAGAAGATTCTCCAGATAGAGTTGGACTTCACTCGGCAAAGTTGAAGGGAGATTTTTCAAGTCAAACGCTCCAATCTTGCGAAAAGCCTGAACATTTATGTATCCTGCATACGGTTCTGAAGGTAAAGATTCATACAAGGGATGACTGGTGAATGTTGGCTTATCATGTTTTTCAAATTTCTTGTAGACCTCATCAATGGTATGTGTACTCTTCTGAGCTATAAGAACAAGATTTTTGGACCAAGCAATATGATAGGGGATACTCTCATTTTCTAAAGAGCGCAGACCACCCTTTCTGCGTGTTTTTGTATCCCGATTAAACTTGCTGAGCCTCAAAGCCTTGCACAGTTCGGGGGACTCTATGATTACATAAGGACTTAATGAGGTCTTTAGATCATTGGTATTGGATAAGTTATCTTGAAAGATATAGATCGTTAGATCTTCATCCATTATGGTCGTTATGTTTTTAAGGAGGATTTTTTGTATTAAAGGTTTGTTGGATAAATCAAACTCTTCTTTAAGGATTTCTAGGGTTTTTTCTGGTGTTATATCCAACTGCTTTGCCGCATCATTCCCACTGATTTTAAATGCATATGCAGCGCTTGAATCAATAAAGTTGAAGGGCTCCTCCTGAATATCAGATCGCTTGATGGTAGAAATATCGTTTGACGAATTGGTAGCTCCATTTGGACTAGATGATTTGCACTGCACATTGATCATAAGAAGTGCGGTAATATATAGGAAGACTTTTCTCATTGTGCTTGCATAATACATAGAATACATTGTTAATAACGCCAATTCATAAACTTTAGTAAGCCTTACTTTTACATCGTTTATGAACACAGCATATTTATTGACAGAAAATGGCACCTTGCTCAAGGGAAAATCCTTTGGGGCTCATGGTACATCGCTTGGTGAGTTATGTTTTAATACAGGGATGACTGGTTACCAAGAAGTTTTTTCTGACCCTTCTTATTTTGGTCAGACAGTCATTATGACTTCTCCCCATATCGGGAATTATGGCAACCACGAACAAGATTTTCAGTCAAAAGGCTTCCAAGTTGCAGGTCTGGTGTGCGGTTTTATCGCCGAGGTAACCTCAAGAATTGGAGAGGGTGTCCAACATTTAGACGACCAATTAAAAGAGTCTGGTATTGTTGGGATTCAGGGTCTTGATACGAGACAGCTCGTTCAAGAAGTGCGGGATAATGGAGCAGTTAATGTCGTGATTTCTACTGAAGTTAGTGAGATCAATGAATTGCAAAAGCTACTCAAGGAAGCCCCCTCAATGCATCTCGCCGAACTCGCTTCAAAAGTGTCTACGGATTCACCCTATGCCTTTGGATCGGAAGCGGAAGGGAGTCACCGTATAGCGGTACTTGATCTGGGCATCAAAAAAAGTATTCTAGATTGTCTAAGTACGCGAGGATTTTATGGCACTGTTTTCCCAGCGCATACTTCTTTAGATACAATTGATATCAATGATTTCAAGGGCTTCTTCATATCCAATGGCCCTGGTGACCCGTCGGCTACAGACTACGCGATCAAGACATGCGAAGCTATGATCCAAACGGGCAAGCCTTTGTTTGGCATCTGTCTAGGAATGCAGATTTTAGCTTTATCACAAGGACTGACCACCTATAAGATGCACTTTGGCCACAGAGGGCTTAATCATCCGGTCAAAAACTTAGAAACGAATCTTTCAGAAATTACTTCTCAAAACCATGGATTTGCCGTCGATAGAGCAAGCATTACAGAAGCGTTGGGCGTTTTGGAAAGTCATGTAAATCTTAATGACAATACCGTAGAAGGGATACGATTGAAAAATGCTCCGGCTTTTGCGGTGCAATACCACCCGGAGTCCAACCCTGGTCCTCACGATTCGAGGTATTTGTTTGATCAATTTGCCCATTTAATTCAACCATAATGAACATTTTAACCAACATTACAGCAAGGCAAATTTTAGATAGCCGAGGTAACCCTACGGTAGAGGTAGACGTCATCACTGACGGTGGCTTTTATGGCCGAGCGGCGGTCCCATCAGGGGCTTCAACCGGTGCGTTCGAAGCCGTAGAACTGCGAGACGGTGGGGACCAGTGGATGGGTAAGGGAGTTTTTAAAGCGCTTGCCAACATTGAAAGCACCTTGTCGGAAGCACTGATTGGTGTGGATGTTACCGAGCAAAAACTTATCGATAAGCTATTGATTGCTTGCGATGAAACGGATAACAAATCCAAGATGGGGGCGAATGCGATTCTTGGAATATCCTTAGCTTGTGCCAAGGCAGCGGCTGATGCGGTTAATCTTCCTCTTTACCGCTATGTCGGAGGATCGTATAGTCATATTATGCCCGTTCCTATGATGAATATTCTCAATGGGGGGAGTCATGCCGACAATGCGATCGACATTCAAGAGTTCATGATTATGCCGATTGGTGCGCCTTCCTTCTCCGAGGGTCTGCGCTATGGAGTAGAAATCTTCCATCATTTGAAAAAAACATTATCCGAAGGAGGTTATTCAACAAATGTTGGTGATGAGGGAGGATTTGCTCCCAATCTGCCTTCAAATGAAGCGGCCATTGAAGTCGTATTGAAGGCTGTTGAACGAGCAGGATACAAAATAGGGGAGGATATCAAGATAGCCCTTGATGCAGCATCCTCGGAATTTTACAACAAGGAGACGGGTTTATACACCTTCGAATCTACAGGTCAATCAATGACTAGTGATGAAATGGTAGCCTATTGGAAGGATTGGAGTGCTAAGTATCCTATTGTTTCTATAGAAGATGGCCTAGATGAAGAGGACTGGTCGGGTTGGAAAAAGCTTAACGAAACCCTGGGTGATTCAATTCAATTAGTCGGTGATGATTTATTTGTTACAAACGCCAAGCGCCTGCAACGAGGCATTGATATGAATTGTGCAAATTCTGTCTTAGTGAAAGTCAATCAGATTGGAACACTTACCGAGACGATTGAGACGGTTGACTTAGCTCATCGAAACGGCATGACTTCCGTAATGAGTCATCGTTCTGGCGAGACAGAGGATACTACAATTGCTGATTTAGCGGTTGCACTTAATACTGGTCAGATTAAGACGGGTTCGGCTAGCCGCAGTGATCGAACAGCTAAATACAATCAACTTTTACGTATAGAAGAAGAGTTGGGCTCAGAAGCTGTATACGGCTCGTCCAATCGATTCTTTTAAGTTGAATTAGTCACAGGATAATACACATCCTTTCTGTTTGTAGTTGGTGTACTTTGGAGACTTGGAATGCATACCTTTGAAGTATGCGTAAGCGAATTCTTGCCATCTTGTTGAATCCCTATGTACTATCCATAATCATTTTTTTGGTATGGATGACCTTTTTTGATCGCTATAGTTATATGAATTTGCGAGAGATTCGGGCACAAGTTGCTCAGTCAAAAGAGGAGCTTCAGTGGTACACTGAGCAGATCGAAGAGGTTCGAAAGGATCGCGAGCAGTTAAATTCAAGTTTAGAGCAAAAAGAGCGATTTGCTCGGGAACATTTTCATATGAAGGCTGAGCACGAAATCGTTTTTCTAACGGATTAATACCATAGTATCATGTCAATATCATCCCAAATACAAGAAAAGCTTAAGGAGGCAATGAAAGCGAAGGCTAAGGCTCGATTAACAGCGCTAAGGGGCATAAAATCTGCGCTCCAGCTCGCCACATTGGATAAAAATGATGGGGATTTAGCCCTTTCGGAAGAGTTAAAAGTGTTGCAGAAATTGGCAAAACAACGAGTAGATTCCATGGCAATCTATAAAGAACAGGGACGTGATGATCTTTTCGAAATTGAAGCAGGTGAGCTTGATGTTATTCAAGAGTTTTTGCCGGAACCAATGGATGAAGCTGAACTAAAGGATCTTGTCGCAAAGGTTGTTTCTTCTGAAGGAGCTAATTCTTTAAAGGACATGGGAAGGGTTATTAAAGAGGTCACTAAGCAGGCTGAAGGTCGTGCCGATGGTAAGCGTATTGCCCAGGAAGTAAAATCTCAATTGCAGTGATTTTAGATCTTATCGTTTTAGGTGTCCTTTCCCTATTTGCTCTTTATGGATTTAAAAAGGGATTAGCATTCGCCATAGGTTTTGGTGTCGCATTGTTCTTGGCATTTACGATGACTTCGTCTATTGTTTTATTATTGATGGATAAAGTCATCCGTCCTTTGGGAATTGATGGCTATGTAATTCCATCTATTTTGGTGTTAGGGTTAGATATACTGGTGTTTTATGGCCTCGTCAGCTACTTGCCCAATCTACTTTCTAAAGTGATCAGAGTGGCTACCCTAGGTATTGGAAATCGAATCTTGGGTATACTTGTCTTTACTCTATTTGGTGCGTTGAGCTTAGCTTCTCTTTATGTTATCGTCAATGAACTAGGGGCTATACCGCCTTCGTTTACGGAGGATTCTTTGACACAGGGATATCTAGACACATTGTCTAAGCCAATCTATGCATTGTTTGAGAAGGTAATGCCGGAAAGTATTGATTATCTTGAAGATCTGACCAAGGAATACAGCATGTATGGCGGATAAAAATTCTTTAGTATTAGTTATTGATAACTATGATTCCTTCACCTATAATCTTGTCGATTTAGTCCACCAATTTGGTCGAAAGACTATTGTTCTTCGGAATGATGATCCTAGAATTGATGATGTAGGTGAGGAGGCAGATATTGTGGTATTGTCCCCAGGTCCAGGAAATCCTGAACACTTTCCCGATCTGTCCAGACAACTTGATTCCTGGGTGAATGATAAGGCAATATTGGGAATATGTTTCGGGCATCAATTGATTAACTACTACTATAAGGGCAAGATACAGTTAGCCGATCAAGTATGTTTCGGACACACGAGCAAAATTGAATGTCAAGAGCATTGGATGTTTCAAGGGCTTCCCAAGTATTTTGATGTTATGCGTTATCATGCCCTTGTTGCTAACAAGGTCTCCAAGCCCTTGGAAGTTATCGCTGAAACCTCAAAGGGAGAAGTCATGGCACTAGCCCATAATTCAAAGCCCATAGTAGGCCTTCAGTTTCATCCTGAATCCATTTTAACCGATGTGGGCTATACCTTGCTGGGCAACTTCTTTACCCACGTAGAAAAGCTCTAGGGGCTTTTTTATTGGTTAGCTCTGATTTCGTTTAGCGCACTTCCTGCCTTAAACCACTGAATTTGTGCCTCATTGTAGGTGTGGTGCACAGGGAATACATCTTTGCTTCCATCACTGTGCAATGCCTCTAGCATGAGCGGTTGTCCAGGGGTGAAATCGGCAAGGCCTAGGATGCTTATGCGATCATCTTCTTGAATCAAGTCATAATCTGACGGATTGACGAAGGTCAAGGCTAGCATCCCTTGCTTCTTTAGATTGGTTTCATGAATTCTTGCAAATGATTTCACGATTACCGCGCGCACACCAAGGTGACGAGGTTCCATGGCAGCATGTTCACGTGATGATCCTTCGCCATAGTTTTCATCTCCAAAGACGACGGAACCGATGCCTGCCGCTTTGTAGGCTCTCGCTGTAGCAGGAACTTCTCCGTAACTCCCAGTTAACTGATTCTTTACCGTATTGGTCTCTTTGTTGAAGGCATTCACTGCTCCAATCAGACAGTTGTTTGAAATGTTGTCAAGGTGTCCACGATACTTTAACCAAGGACCGGCCATTGAGATATGGTCTGTTGTACATTTTCCATGCGCTTTGATGAGTACAGGCATTCCCGTAAGATCTTCGCCATTCCAAGCATGGAAAGGAGTTAACAGTTCAAGTCGATCACTCGACGGATTAACAATGACCTCAATTCCTGAGCCATCTTCAGCCGGGGCAACATACCCAGCATCTTCGACATCAAACCCTTTTGCTGGAAGCTCTTCGCCTTTTGGCTCACTAAGCATTACTTCCTCACCTTGTGCGTTGACTAAGCGGTCAGTGAGGGGATTAAAGGTCAAGCTGCCTGCAATGGCGAGGGCAGTTGTTACTTCCGGAGAGGCCACAAAGGCATGTGTATTGGGATTACCATCGGCCCGTTTGGCAAAATTTCGGTTAAACGAGTGTACGATACTATTCTTTTCCTTTCGCTCTGCTCCGGCCCGAGCCCATTGTCCGATACAAGGTCCACAAGCATTGGCAAAGACTGAAGCTCCTAGTTCGGAGAAGGTGTCAATCAGTCCATCTCGTTCAATCGTATAACGAATCTGCTCTGAACCAGGTGTGATGGTAAGCTTTGCTTTGGCATCAATACCTTTTGCCGTGGCATCTTTTGCTATAGCTGCTGATCGTGATAAATCCTCATAGGATGAATTAGTACATGATCCAATGAGCCCATATTCAAGTTCAGTTGGCCAACCTTCTGCTTCTGCTTTCGCCTTCATTTCAGAGATGGGTGTCGCTAAGTCAGGGGTAAAAGGTCCGTTGAGATGCGGCTCTAATTCGTCTAAGTTGATTTCAATAACTTGATCAAAGTACCTCTCTGGCTCGGCATATACCTCTGGATCTCCTGTAAGGTGCTCTTTAACTTCGTTGGCTAACTGAGCCACATCTGCACGTCCTGTTGCTTCTAGATAGCGCGCCATGGACTCGTCGTAGCCAAACGTTGAGGTAGTCGCACCAATTTCAGCCCCCATGTTGCAAATGGTTCCCTTTCCTGTGCAGCTGAGGTTATTGGCACCTTCTCCAAAGTATTCTACTACTGCCCCTGTTCCCCCTTTTACGGTTAAGATTCCTGCGACCTTGAGAATAATATCTTTTGGAGAAGCCCATCCATTCAGTCTTCCTGTGAGTTTAATTCCAATAAGTTTAGGCATTAAAAGCTCCCAAGGCATAGCTGCCATAACGTCAACAGCATCCGCACCACCCACACCAATGGCAATCATTCCCAATCCTCCTGCATTAACAGTATGAGAATCTGTACCAATCATCATTCCTCCCGGGAAGGCGTAGTTTTCTAAAACAACCTGGTGAATAATTCCTGCTCCAGGTTTCCAAAAGCCAATGCCATATTTGCGCGAAACACTTTCAAGGAAATTGTAAACTTCATTGTTGGTATTTATAGCCTCTTGTAAATCTTTGTCCGCGCCTACTCGCGCTTGTATGAGGTGGTCTAAGTGAACTGTTGAGGGTACGGCAACCTTTATTTTACCAGCTTGCATAAATTGCAATAGGGCCATTTGGGCGGTAGCATCTTGCATCGCCACACGATCAGGTGCAAAGTCAACGTAGGCAGCACCTCGCTTGTATTCTTGGACTCTTGCAGAGGGATGGAGGTGGCTATATAAAATCTTTTCAGTTAATGTTAATGGTCGGTTAAGTGTAGCTCTCGCTTTCTTAACGGCTTCTGGATAGCGATTGTAAACCGCTTTAATCATGCTAATGTCAAAGGCCATCGTCTAATTCTTTGCCATGAAGGTACGGATTTCAGGCCTTTATTTTAAACTTTTTAGCACTGATTCAGTGACTGATTTTGTCCGTATAGCGTACTTTGCATCGGATGCGTGGTCATAATCTTTTAAGTGCCCTTGTTGCTATACGAAGTTCTGGGTTCAGAACCTTCCTGACAATTCTTATAATTTCCATTGGTGTTGCAGGTCTTATCGCTATGCAGTCCGCCATTGTCAGCATAGAATCCAACCTCACGAGCCAGTTTGTTGATCTTGGCGCGAACTCTATAAAGGTGGATGATAATGTCATACAAGAGGCAGGCCAAAATGACGTTCCACCAATTACCCTGGATGAAGCACGCAGATGTGCCAATCATTTTTTGGAATTGGGCTTCGCTACTTCTTTTCATCGCCGATTTAAACCCAATACGAAGATTACATTTTCATCTCGATCGACAAATCCAAATATCAGTTTGATTGGGGGTAACTTGCATTACATTGCGAATAATGGATATTCGTTAGCGTATGGACGAAACTTTTCTGAGGCAGAATCCATGTATGGTAGTCCCTCCGTTATACTTGGCAGTGAAACGGCTGATGCCTTAGGCATAGGGAAGGATGAGCTTGCCAGTGGGAGCATAGTTATTGATGGCCTCAGGGTTAACGTTATTGGTATATGTACTTCAAGAGGGAATAGTCAAAATTCGAATGATCGTTTTGTGGTGTTGCCGGCATCCTATCTAGATCAACAATACACCGAAGAGGGGAGCTATGATATTGTGGTTAATGTTCCAGATGATATTAGTCCAATTCGAGTTGAGCAAGAAATTATTGGCGTCTTTCGTCAAATACGGGGTATTGAGGCGGCCATGCCGAATGACTTTCGAGTCATTCGCAGTGAAAAGCTCTATTCTGAGCTTAACACGCTGGTTTTAAGTCTATCAGGCGCAACCCTAGTCATCGGACTGTTAACCATTCTTGCGTCAGCTATAGCCCTCATGAATATGTTACTTGTCGCTGTTGGAGAACGTCAACGCGAAATTGGCCTAAAAAAGTCTTTAGGCGCTCGAAGATCTTCTATTACGTGGCAGTTTTTATATGAATCAATAACCCTATGCTTGTTGGGTACTTTTCTAGGTGTAGTACTGGGTTTGACTACGGGGTATTTTGTCGCTGACTATCTCGAGGGACCTTTTATTATTCCTAGTCAGTGGATTGGAGCATCCTTTATAGTCACCCTCTTTACAGGAATTAGTGCAGGCATTTTACCAGGTATCAGAGCGGCTAGGCTTGATCCTATTGTGGCACTCCGAACGGAGTAACTAAAAAGGTTAGAGAGGGTAGAGATTAAATCTCAGTGTTGGTTTACTGCTCAGGAACTACTTCAAGCTCCATTTCGGCTTGAATATCTTCGAACAAACGAATGATTGCTTTGTATGTTCCTAAGGTTTTGATTTCACCCGCAGGGAGGATTATATCGCGTCTATCCACTGTGATGCTAAACTGATCTTGAATCGATTGGGCAAGTTGATGAGTCGAAACACTACCGAATATTTTATCTGTAGTTCCAACTTTAGCACTGATAGATAGTTTTGCAGACTCAAGCACAGCAGCTGACTTGTTGAATTCCTCAACAAGCGCAGCCCGTTTCGCTTCTCTTTCTTCTCTGCGTGATTCCCATGCAGCCTTTGCTTCGGCTGTCGCAGCTTCAGCGATTCCTTGTGGAATTAGGAAGTTTCTTGCATAACCTGCTTTTACAGATACTAGATTTTCTGCTATGCCTAATCCTTTAACATCTTTTTTTAAGATAATCTCCATGGTCAATTATTTCAAAAGGTCTGTTTGATATGGAAGGAGCGCTAGGTGTCGAGCTCTTTTAACCGATTGGGCAACTTTACGCTGATACTTTAGGCTATTACCCGTTATACGTCGCGGAAGTAACTTCCCTTGTTCGTTAATGAAACTCATAAGAAAATCAGGATTCTTATAGTCCACAAACTTGATATTGTACTTTTTAAAACGACAATACTTCTTTTCTGCCTTACCGATGTTTACGGTGCGAAGAAAACGTACATTTTTATTCGTTGCCATAATTCTAATTCTCTTGTTCTTCAGAAACTACCTCTGGAGCAGATTGCTTATTTCTCTTCTTCTCATTGTACTCCACCCCGTAACGGTCAAGTGCAATGGTTAAAAAGCGTAGGATGTTTTCATCTCTTCGAAACGCTAATTCTAACGTGTCGATAAGGTCACCATTCGATTGAAACTCAAAGTGATGGTAGACTCCAGTGGTTTTCTTTTCAATGGCATATGCCAATTGCTTTAGGCCCCAGGCTTCTTCATTAATGATTTTACCACCATTTGATTCGATGAATTTCTTGTAGGTGCTAACAGTCTCCTTAACCTCTTTTTCAGATAGCACGGGAGTAATAATAAATGTAGTCTCGTAGTTTTTCATTGCTTACCGCTTTTTCAAACGGATTGCAAATATAGTTAAGTTCTGCTTAGTGACCCGCTTTTTTCAAAGAATATTTAGGCGAATAGCAATCTTGTGCTGATAGATGGAAAAGATCAGAGAATAAAACGCTTCTTCATTAAAAAGGAGGATTAGACTTAGGAGTGAATGGTCGAATTTATAGGGCAAAAAAAAGGGCGGACATGACGTCCACCCTTAAACATAACCAACAACCTGTTCTAAAGGTATTGATAATTCTTAACAGTTTCTTAATCTTTCTTCAAAAAGTTCACAATTTCTTTAAAAGATGCCGGATCATTCATCGCTAAGTCAGCTAGAACCTTACGGTTAAGGTTAATATTAGCCTGCTCTAGCGCGTGAATAAACGTACTGTACGTCATGCCATGCTCGCGAACACCAGCGTTGATTCTTTGAATCCAAAGTGCTCGGAACTCTCTCTTTTTAAGTCTTCGGTGAGCATAAGCATATTGAAGTCCTTTGTCTACTGCATTTTTCGCGACAGTCCAGACATTCTTACGACGACCGAAGTATCCTTTGGCTAGTTTATAAACCTTTTTCTTTCGAGCCTTAATGGCGGGGTGGTTTGTAGCGCGTGGCATAGTTTCTCTTTATTGATTATCAGGAATAGTTTCTCAAATTTATTTCAAGCCTAGCATTCGCTTCACGCGTGGCTCATCTCCTTTAAAGATGATATCAGACTTTGATAAATTTTTCTTCTGCTTCTTTGTTTTAGCGTTAGCAAGGTGACGTAAATACGCTTTTCGTCTCTTGACTTTTCCGCTTCCAGTAAGCTTGAAGCGCTTTTTTGCGCTTGATTTTGTCTTCATTTTAGGCATAGCCTGTCATTTTTGGGACTGCAAATTTAAGAAAAGACTTGTAAACGACAAGCTGAAAAAGCCTATTTGCCTTTTTTCTTTGGTGCGATGACAATGGCCATCTTTTTTCCTTCGAGCTTTGGCAGTTGTTCAACCGCTCCAAACTCCTCTAGTCGCTGAGCCAGCTTGAGTAAGAGAAGTTCCCCTCGATCTTTGAACACAATACTTCTTCCTCGGAAGAAAACGAAGGCTCTGACTTTTGATCCTTCGTTTAAGAATTTTTCTCCGTGCTTGGCCTTAAACTCAAAGTCGTGATCATCCGTATTCGGTCCGAAACGAATCTCCTTGATGACTGTTTTTTGCGTTTTGGCTTTGATCTCCTTGTCCTTCTTTTTCTTTTCAAAAAGGAATTTGCGGTAATCCATGATCTTGCAGACCGGTGGTTCGGCCTTGGGAGAAATTTCTACGAGGTCTAGCTCGAGCTCTCGAGCCAATTCTTTTGCCTTGTCGGTGGAATACACTCCCATTTCAACATTATCGCCTACGAGGCGAACTTCTGAAACGCGTATGAAATCATTGATACGGTGAGGGTTTTCGCGAATTACTCTTCTACCTCGGTGACGTCGTCTGTGTTGCAAATCAGTCTTAGTTTGATGTAAATATGGTTAATCTTGAGAGATTGCTGCAAACTTTTTCATGGATTTAGTCCACTCTTCGATGGAGAATGTGCCGATGTTGCCCTTTCCTTGTTGACGGATTGCCACAGCATTTTCCTTCATTTCTCTTTCTCCGAGTACAGCCATGTAGGGTATTTTATTTACCTCTGCATCACGAATCTTACGTCCAATCTTCTCATGGCGTTCATCGATTTCTACACGAATTCCTTCTTTGGCCAAGGCGCTTTGTACGACTTTGGCGTAGTCATTAAAGACATTGCTGATCGGTAAGAGGATAATCTGTGTTGGCGTTAACCAAAGAGGAAATTTCCCAGCGCAATGTTCTGTGAGCACTCCAATAAATCGTTCAAAAGACCCAAAAGGTGCTCTATGAATCATAATCGGTCGATGCTTAGCATTATCCTCTCCAATATAGGTGAGGTCAAAGCGCTCGGGTAAATTGTAATCTACTTGAATAGTGCCTAGTTGCCAGCTTCGGCCTAGTGCATCTTTGACCATGAAATCAAGTTTTGGGCCATAGAAGGCCGCTTCGCCATATTCTGTAATCGTTTGGATTCCGGCTTCTTTGGAGGCTTCGATAATCGCGGATTCAGCAGCTACCCAATTACTCTCTGAGCCTATATACTTGTCTGGATTTTCAGAATCACGTAGGGATATCTGGGCGGTAAAATCCTCAAACCCTAAGGCACGAAATACGTAGAGCGTTAGATCAAGTACTTCTAAAAATTCTCCTTTGAGTTGGCTTGCTGTACAGAAAACGTGTGCATCGTCTTGGGTAAAGCTTCTTACTCGAGTAAGGCCATGTAGCTCTCCTGATTGTTCATACCTGTACACTGTTCCAAACTCAGCATATCGAATGGGTAAATCTCGATATGAGTGGGGGAGGTGTGCATAGATTTCGCAGTGATGAGGACAATTCATGGGTTTTAAGAGAAACTCCTCATCCGTTTTCGGTGTTTGGATAGGCTGGAAGCTGTCCTCTCCATATTTTGCGTAGTGCCCTGAAGTTTCATAGAGATCTTTCTTACCAATATGAGGTGTGCGCACAGCTTGATAGCCTCTTCTTTCTTGTTCTTCGCGAAGAAAGTCTTCTAAACGCCTTCTCAATGCTTCGCCTTTGGGCAACCAAATCGGCAAGCCTGCGCCGACACGCTCTGAAAACATAAATAGTCCTAGTTCGGCACCTAGCTTACGATGATCTCGCTTTTTTGCTTCTTCTAGGCGCTCCAAATGTTCATTTAGGGCTTCCTTCTTAGGAAAGGAAACGCCATAAATTCTTGTAAGCTGTTTGCGGCTCTCATCGCCTCGCCAGTATGCTCCTGCGATATTCAGAAGCTTGATTGCCTTGATTTTACCTGTATCAGGAATATGAGGCCCTTTGCACAAATCCGTAAAATTCCCTTGGCTGTAGAAGGTTATATCTCCATCCTGGAGATCTTCAAGAAGTTCAACTTTGTATTCATCTCCCTTTTCCTCGAAATAAGCTAAGGCCTCTTTTTTGCTTACCTCTTTGCGTTCATAGGTGTTTTTTTGACTTGCGAGGGATAGCATCTCCTTTTCAATTTTAGGCAGGTCTTCAGGAGATAATTGATAATCCCCTAAATCCACGTCGTAGTAAAAGCCATTGTCGATAGAGGGTCCAATACCAAACTTCACTCCTGGGTAAAGGTTTTCAAGCGCCTCTGCAAGTAAATGGGCAGAAGAATGCCAGAAGGTGGATGCTCCACCGTCATCATCCCACGTCAATAATTTAAAGGATGAGTCATTAGTTATTGGGCGTGTTAAGTCCCATACTTCGCCATTAATTTCAGCAGAAAGTACTTTTTTAGCCAGACCATGGCTAATGGATTTAGCTACCTCGTAGGCTGTTATTCCCGACGCTACTTCCCGGATTGATCCATCGGGCATGGTAAGTTTTATCATAGCTCTCTTTCTATAGTTTCGAGGGTCTTACGTATCACCTCTTGGTATGAATGATTCAAAGGTAAGCGCTTTAGGAGTTCTGAAAAAGTTTCATAGGCATCATTCCATTGACTAGACTCCATGTACATCGTTCCCAGTCGGTAATACACATCTAAAAAAGTTGAATCTTGGGCAATCGCAAGTTTGTACTGCTCAATAGCCTTTGTACGCTGGTTATCTTTTTCAAAGAAGTAGCCTAGGTCAAAAATTGCTTCTTTGGGAATTGAGGCCGCCTTGTCCAAGTAGGTTGACATAACATCTAAAGCCCTTGAATAGTCCTGCTCACTCGCATATTGATGCCCTAGAATACTAGAGAGCTCATAACTTGAAGGATTGCGCTCAATACCTTCTGCCAACCAACTTTTAGCTTGATCTGGATAGCCAAGTTCTGTGCTCACATTAAAACCAGCTTCGTAGGCAATAATAAAAGATGGGTCACTATTTACACTTTCACGAAAGGCCTCCATGGCATCAAGAAAGTTGTTTTGATAACGATACATCTTACCCTTTAAATAATAACACTCTGCTGGATTGGCTCCGTAAGAAAGAGCGTTGTTAATACTCTCCATGCCCCGGTCGCTCATGGTTTGTACATCGCCATAGGGAGTGGAAAGGTCGGTGCTTAGGGTCATAAGTCCAAAAAGGTATTGTGCCATAATCATGTGCAGGGAGTCGGAAGATGGATTCTCCCGTAATGCCTTCTCAAAATGTCGAGCTGCATCAAGGATTAAGTCATCGGATAACTGGTTGGCTCCTGTATAATCTCGCGCTAATGTCAGGCCTAAGAGTTGGTGAAAATCTTCTGCATGGAGATTAGATCGCTCAGCAATCAATTCGAGTAAGAGAAAGTACTTTGTTTCTAGATCTAGTCGGTCTTGGGATTCAGAGATCTTTAGCTCTAGATCGTTAACCGTGTTATCAGCACTGTGCGAAGTGTCGTTTGGTACATCGTCAATCCTTTTATCATTTTCTACTTCAGGGCTCGACTTGCAAGAAAGAACAAGCATGGCTGCCATGAAGAGAAAGATGAATGGATTTTTTTTCAGCATAGTGCAAATGTATTTGAAATCAATCGTTTCCATAGTCTACCTTCGTAAAATGGGATTAAAATCCATTCTTGTTCGTGCTATTGCACCTCTTTTAGCTAGTAATGTGTACAGAGCACATCGCCACGCAGGTGATCGTCAACGGAAGTTACTGAAATCTCTAGTCCGACAGAGTTACCATGTACATTACCTAAATGACCTCAAGATTTCACGAGATGATGATGCTCAGACAATCAGTCAAAAACTTCCTATTGTTGACTATGAGGATATCCGCCATTATATTGATCGAGTTCGTGAAGGGGAAAAGGATGTTTTGTGGCGTGGGCTTCCGAAGTACTGGGCAAAGACCTCGGGTACGACTTCAGGAGCCAAATACATCCCATTAACAAAGGAAAGTATGCCCGACCACATTCGTGCGGCTCGTAATGCGCTTTTTTGTTTGATTGCCGACGGATTGTCTGCTGACTTCTTCGATGGAGATATGATTTTCCTGCAAGGCAGTCCTGAGCTAGTCTACGAGAACGATATTGCGGTAGGTCGTCTGAGTGGCATCGTCTATCATCATGTTCCTTCTTGGTTACAACGCAATCGCCAACCATCATACGAAGTAAACTGCATAGAAGATTGGGAAGCTAAGGTTGAACAAATCGCCAGCGACACAAGTCAACGTGATATGCGTCTAATCAGCGGAATTCCCCCTTGGTGCGTAAACTACTTTGAACGTTTACTGTCGCTTACAAAGAGGAATAATCTGCTAGAATTATTTCCGAACCTTAGCGTATTCGCGTATGGCGGGGTGCAGTACGCTCCTTATAAGGCGTCTATAGATTCTCTTATTGGTGCTGAGATTCAAGGCATGGAAACCTACCCTGCGAGTGAAGGCTTTATTGCCTTTCAGGATAAGACAGAGCATGAGGGTATGCTGCTAAATTTAGAAGCAAGTATAGTGTTTCAGTTTGTGCCACTGGAAGATTGGGGTAAACCATCTGCGAAAAAACTATTTATCGATGAAGTGGAACTTGGGGTAAATTATGCAGTGGTTTTAACAAGTAATGCTGGGTTATGGTCATACAGCCTAGGGGATACCTTACGTTTTGTGAGCAAGGCGCCCTACCGTTTAGAGGTCACAGGTCGAGTTAAGCATTACATCTCTGCATTTGGCGAACATGTGATTGGCGAGGAGGTAGAAAAGGCTATGCAAGCGGCTAAAGAAGATTTGTCTTTGTCCGTGCGAGAGTTTACTGTAGCGCCTGAAGTCAATCCTGTAGAAGGAAAGCCCTATCACGAATGGTTTATCGAGTTTGAAAACGATATTTCTTCTAATGAGCTTGATAAGCTGTCTGAGTTTTTGGATAATCATTTACGCAAACAGAACACCTACTACGATGATTTACGAGTAGGAGAGATGCTATCGCGTGCTAAGATTACCAAGGTGCCCACACAAGGATTTGAAAAGGCTATGCGTGCTTCGGGTCAGTGGGGTGGTCAATCTAAAGTAAAACGTCTTGCTAATGATCGGGATTGGGTCAACTTCTTATTAAAAACAATGAAGTAAAGCACCATACGTTGTATTTTCGTTAGCCATTATTCTTATGCTACCTACTGTATTACAATTTTTTGCTTCTCTTTCCCTTTTGATTGTCCTTCATGAATTTGGACATTTCATCGCAGCGAGAATGTTTGGTGTGAGGGTCAAGAAGTTTTATCTATTTTTTGATTTTCTTTTCCCTTTTCCTAATCTGGCTAATTTTTCTTTGTTTAAGAAGAAAGTAGGAGATACAGAATATGGCATTGGTTGGTTTCCCTTTGGAGGCTACGTTCAAATGGCAGGAATCATGGATGAATCCATGGATGAAGAGGAGCTAAAGCAACCGCCAAAACCCGATGAATTTCGTTCAAAACCTGCATGGCAGCGTTTGATTATTCTTCTGGGAGGGATCATTGTTAATCTTTTGTTGGCCGTGATAATCTACACGGGTTTATCGTGGGTTTATGGGAAGGACACGCTACCTAATTCAGCATTGGAAAACGGTTATTATGTGGATGAGTTCGGTGAAAATTTAGGGCTACAAAACGGTGATATTGTTACTAAAGTCGGTGATAAAGAAGTTGAGGATGCGATGCAAGTGCGTGCGCTTTTGTTTGAGGATGTCATTGATAAGATTGAGGTTGACCGAAACGGAGAGCGTGTGGTGTTACCTGTGACTAAACAATTTTACATTGACTTGTTCGATAATCAGGCGGCTAAACCGATCATCTTAGAACCGGCTTTGTTGCCAGTAGTCAATGAATTGATGGATGGACCGCTAAAACAATCAGGAGGTCAAGTTGGCGATCAAATTCTTGCAGTGGATACCGTTGATGTTAATTTCTTTCAAGAGGTTACCCGCATTGTAAAGGGTGAAACCTATGAGACGGGTGATACCATGACCATGGTTATGTTACGAAATGGTACGGATACGCTAACGCTTTATCCAGTAATGGATGAATCAGGACTCTTAGGATTCGCTCCTAAAATACCCTATGTCCATGAAGAGGTAAGTTTTGGCGAGGCATTGATTGAAGGTCCTCGAAGAACATGGAACACCTTGGTGGCCTACATTGGACAATTCAAGCTGATATTTGATAGAGATATCAAGGGATATAAGCATATAGGTGGATTTGGAACGATTGCCTCGTTTTACAGCGGTGGATTTTCATGGGCTTCATTTTGGTCTAAGACCGCCTTTATTTCAATCATATTAGCCTTTATGAACTTATTGCCGATTCCGGCACTCGATGGAGGTCATGCTCTATTTACCATCTATGAAATGATTGCAAGAAGACCACCCCCAGAAAAATTCTTGCAATATGCCCAGACTATAGGTATGTTGTTGCTATTGTTTTTGATGCTTTATGCGAATGGTATGGACGTCATACGTTGGCTCTTTCCATAAGTTCTTGAAAAGTCTAGAATGTAGTACTTTTAAATTACTGCCCGGATGGCGGAACTGGTAGACGCGCTGGATTCAAAATCCAGTTCCTTCGGGAGTGCGGGTTCGATTCCCGCTCCGGGTACATTTTAAACTATGAGGTCGCACTTTATTAAATCTTTATTGTTAGCCTTAACAACGCTCTTCGCGGTGCACATTGCCTACCACCTTGTGCAATTTGTGATTCTTTACATAATGGACTTTAGGCCGTTGGAATTATATTTTCAGACAACATGGTTTGAGCCATCTCTTGATCCTAGGGCATGGTCCAAAAAAAGAATTTTAGCCGTGTATGGAGGGAGCACAATGGCAATGTTTCTTTTGGGGATTTCGGCAAAGGTCTTCACCCCTTCGAATGTAGTTGAGGTGCAAGACAATAGTCGGATTTATGAGACGATATACTCTTGGATTTTTATTTGGTCGATGGTATATGGCCTTGCAGATGTTTTCGCAGCTCCATTTATCAAGAATTCTACTCATGTAGCGCCTTTACAAAATGTTTACTTATGGTATTTCCAGGGAGGCCCTATAGAATCTATTGCCTATGTTATTGCTTTGGTTGGAATACCCTTTATAATTATTATCCCTATGACGGTTCTCCGTCAATTTTTAGGGACTACGGAGTTTCCACAAGATCTCGTTTTTTGGGCAGGGAGATTCAATGTGCTAATAAATGCCGTGTTTATACCCGGCCTGGTGGCGCATGGAATTATATTAGGGCTGCTTTATCTACTTCCTAAGTATTCCCTAGATGATTTGATTGCCTTTGAAATGTTCAGATTCATTACTAGTTCGGGAATTTTTCTAAGTTTCTTATTGCTCTCTGGACTGAATCGCAGTGGAATAAAAAATAAGGATTATGCCTTTATAAATCCTTCAACTACTGCGGTATCTATCATCACGATGGCAGTCATCTTTGGTATCCTAGTCCTTGGAATTCAGATAAATTAGAGTTCAGCTTTTTTGCATTAAGCTTAAAAGGATTGGCTAAGGTTAAACCGAAGTAGCGGGCGGTCGTATCCTTTTTCTAAACGAACCACATTAAACCGTACTCTATTAGGGGCTAGATTTAATGAATCGGTAAAGTATTGGAAGTAGGTCAACCCTCGTGCAACACCCATTGGGAGGTATTTGCGTCGAATGCGTTTGAGCTGGTTAGCTGTGGCTAGGTTGTATGGGTAGCTTAAAAGGTAGTTTACAGCAACGGTATCCTTTACCCATTTGATTTCTTTGTTTCCTATCTCTAGAACCATCGAAACGTTATACAAGGGATTGATTTGTAAGAAGCTATTGATCTCAGAGAATACCTCATGGTGTTCCACGGTATCGTACAAGTTCACTGTAGGTTCAACAACGGACTCAAAAACATCTCGGTTTATCCAGTTCTTCTCTGTCGCTTTTGTGCTGCAATGCCGGATATAAAACGGCATGTTATTGACAAAAACATCAATCATGCGTTGCATGCTTTCCTTATTCACTTGCCGCAACTCTGCAGGCAAGTAAATAGCCCATTCATTATCAAAAAATGCCAGTTGATCTATTAATCTGGATTTGGATTGAGATTCCAAGTCATTTAGAATGTGGTTTTTGATAGAGTCAATACGTACCGAGTCCCATGTATAGGGGTCTACTTCTGTGGAGAATACGGATTGCTCTACTTTATGATTTATGAGGGAATCTAGGACGTTGTCTTCCACATCATAATAGGTAAACTTAAGATAGGACTGTCCCCCGATGTAGGAAATACTCAATTGCCCTAATGAATCATTGGGTTGTTGATTTAGGTATTCCTGAAGTACAAGAAGGGCTGCATGATACTTTGTGACATTATTGCTGTGTGGACCTGCATAGCAGAATGTGATGGAATCTTGAGTTGATGGATAGATTTCCATGGTGTTAAACTCCAATTGTCCATCTTTAGCATAACTACGATTCTTGGTTGGGGAAACTTCAGGTAACAACTCGAGAGCCTCTACGATGCTTGACAGGGTGGAATCTAAAGAAGGGGTTTGAATAAAAACTGATCGAAACAGCTTGGTGTGTACATTGCTTTTTTCTGAGAATGGAAAGGCATATGTTGAGTCAATTTCAATTATAGTGCCATCAGGAGATGCGGGAAAAGAATAAAAGTCTTGTAATGCACGTACACTATCGTAGTTAGGGTATTGATAAAGATTAAAGGCATAGATAATGTTGCCAATTTGTTCTTCCCTTATGTCGTAGTGAATCGCAATTTCTCCGAAGTTTACTTCGATCGATGGAGGTGTATCGGTCCAATTGCTATCTATCGTAGCTTGAATGGCTTGAGAGAGTTTGAGTACAGCGTAATCTTTGAATTTTTTAGGAAAGCCATACCTAAATTCGATGGATAAGCCCTGGGTGCTATCCTCATGGATTAAAGCCTTATGCCCATTGCGTACTTGCAAATGGGTGAAGTTGCTGGGCATATCCAAAGTGATCTGTCCAAAAAGCAGAGGACAAAAACCCAAGAGGAAGAATATTATTGAAAAAAGCACCGATCTCACCATAGTTTAAAAAGTTGTTGGTTTAAGCCTTTTGTATCAAAAAACATATAGCCAAAGTTAAGGAACTCAAAAGATGCCCACGGTTTGGTACGCTGTATAGATTTCCTCCATGCCTTGTGAACGTCATAGCTCCAAAATATATCATCTACGGCAATCACTCCTTTCTCGTTGAGTAAACTATGGCATATCGGTATTAAATCAAGTAGTGCCTCGGCTGTATGATGGCCGTCAATGTAGATCAAATCGTAGGATTTGTTCGTTTTAGCAAGGTGCTTTAAAACGCTAGCAAATGCACCCTCTAAAATGGTGTAATTGAGAAGTTCTCCTTCGTTGAGATATACCTTGGCAACCTCAATTGTCTTAGGACATCCTTCGATGGAGGTAATGCTTGTTCCTTCTCGCTCCAATGCACTGCCCATAGCAAAGGTCCCTCGTCCAAAATGTCCACCAAGCTCTAAAACATTTCTCGCCTTGTAAAAAGATACAAGGTTGTGAAGCCTCTGAACTTCCAGTGTTGTTGAGGCGGCTTTCTTATGCTTGATAACATCGATAAGTCGTTGGTCTTTCCCTGTTCCAAAGTCTTTTTTTCGGTAGGAGGGTAAATCATCAGCCCATGAAGAATTCCAGTGGTCTGCGAAGGCTATTTTTTGCTCGTTGTGCACTTCGGTATACAGGCGGTAGGCTAGATCAGAATGCAGTCTGTATTTTCCTTTGCTTTGAAAGTAATGTCCGACGGACAAAGCAATTTGTTCTAGCTTTCGCATGGCTAAAACTCATATTGAAACTGAAGGGCATAGTTTCGCGGAGCTTCGAGGGCTGCGGGCCTTGTAGTATACTCATTGTTAAAGAGGTTCTTTACTACGCCAGTCAGTCTTGATGACTCATTGAGTTGCACAATAAACCGGCAATCTACAACCCATTCACCATTGGTATTGTTATCCCGGTATTCTCCAACTCCAGGGATCAAAACCTGCGCCTCGGGAACCATAATCATAAAACTATTGTAAATGGCGGTAAGGCCGACACTGTAACGCCCAAAGCTCATTTCTACATCAGATTTGAAGGCGTGTTTGTTTCGGAAGTTGAGGAGTTTACCATCTTCTCCAAATGTTTGAAGGCGCAGATTACTTGGATTTAGAAGTTCAGGTTGTATGTAGGTATACCCTGAAAGTAGCTGAAGGGGTATGTTAAAGATTGAGCCTCGGCCCATAATACTCACTTCCATTCCATAGATTCTTGCATCATCTAAGTTCTCTGCCCGCACATAGGGGGCACCTCCGGGATCAAAAACTGTGTTAAAGTCTATAACATTGATGTACTTCGTGTAGAATCCTGCAATATCGAGGAATCCTTGCCACCGGTCTACTTGGAAACCCTGCTTAAAACCAATCTCTGACGTCCACCCATCTTCAGGGACAATATTCGGGTTTGGCAATACCTGCAAGCCACGTGTTAAATCGATGAAATACTCATTGATGGTGGGTACGCGAAACCCTTGGCCCCAAGAAGCTCTAAGCCATGATCCTTGAGCGATTTTGTAGTTTAAACCTAGTCGGAATAGTGGCTTAACAGGAAGTTCTATTGTCCCATCACTTAAGCGGGAGATAAAGGGTAGTTGATTGTTGGGGGTGATGGAGTCGATTTTATTGTATTCGAGCCTTGTTCCCATGGACAAGGTGAGCTTTGACCAAAAGACCTTATCCGCTTGAATATAGCCTGATACATTAAAGGCATCATAGGTTTTATCACCATAGGATAAGCCGCGACCATTAGTGTAGTATGTCGATAGTCCTCCTACAAAGCTATATCCTGTGTATTCATTGGACCACTTGTATTGGTATTCCCCAAAAATATGATGCGTCATTACCTGTTCCGCCCCGAAGTTGGTGCTCATATTGTTGTAGTACTTACTCTGAAGTATGTGTTCCCCATTATTGGCGGTATAGAATGTTGCAAAGGGTGCAAGACTCATTCTGCGTTGAATGTAATCGGTTCGTGCATCAAGAATGTATGGGGACTTTGGATCAGAGGGTAGAAGAGCCATACTATCAAGTCCGCTCCAAAAAAAGAATTGCCCTCCTTCTTCATAGGCGAAGTTCCAGGCCACTCCCGATACGGACTTTAATATGCCTTCATCTGATGTATGAAGATGTCTGATTTTGCCATTGATCCGAAAGCGATCGTATTCGTTGTTTTTTCGAAAGCCTCCATCATGTCGATAGAATGCTCCTAGAACAAAGTCGATCTTTTTAAAACGCTCACGGTGTTCATAAGTCTGATTAAAATAAACAGGTACGTGCTGTTTGTAATCCCAAGCTTCATACATGTTTTGTATACGACGATCAGGATCATTTTTTGATTGAATCAGGTTGGCATCAAAACGCTGATAAACACCGAGGGAAGTAGTCACCCTGTGATAGGGTTTGTCAGAGGTAGGCCAAGCCGTTCGAAAGTTAATTATCCCATTTAATGCTGAAGAACCATAAAGGGAGGAAGTTGCCCCTTTGATAACTTCCACCTGATCAATATTTTCTAATGGAAGGGTTTCAAAATAGATGGCCCCATTCTCAGGACTCAACTGAGGGATACCATCAATCAAGAATAAGGTTCTCGAACTCGCTCCCGCTGACCAGCCACTACCTCCTCGTATACTCGGGCTATTTCCAATCTGTTGGTATCCAGGAATACGATTAAGGGCTTCACCCGCTCGGGCAATAGTGTTCTCTACCAAAGAAGAAGGAAGAATATCAATTGATACGGTCTGCTCTCCATATTCTTCCACTTTTGTCGTCCCTGTTACTACCGTAAGCTCAATCATGGTAGAGGATGAGGATAAGATGAAATCAATCAATTTATTCTCATTCATGTTCAGGCGGAAAGAACGTTGTTCGCCCTCCATGCCTAAGTAGCTCACCGATAGGGTGTATTGCCCCACAGGTGCACTAAACTGATACCGTCCATCTAAGTCAGTGATGGTGGCCAAGGTGTCTTGATTGCTTATTAGCCTAAGCGATGCTTGAATCAGGCTTTCACCCTCAGCATCTGAAACCGTTCCACTAACATTCCCGTTTTGCCCAAATCCAGCGAAGGCAATACCTAGGCAAACAAAAAGGCTTAGAATTTCTCTATGCATGAGATGTTGGAAGGTTGGATTTATCCTTTAAAAGTGTATGAAAATCTAAAGGTGAAGTTTAATGGATCTTCAGGAAGACCTGGACGATTCACATAGGTTTTGTTCATCACATTTTTCACGAGGAATGATACTTTCGCAAAATCACTGAATGCATAGATTATACGTGTATCGATTACGGTATTCCCTATACCAAAGTTCTGGCTTCTAAAGTCACGGATTCCACCAAACGGTTGACCTCCATCAAACAAAGATGCTTCTGTACCTACAAACAAATCTCCTACGAAAGGATAGTCAATGTTCTCCATAAAGGATCGGTGCTGAACACTCAATCCAAAATCAAAACGCTTATATCCGATCTGCCAATCAAGCGCAAGAATGTGCTTATTACGATACTTTAATACGTTTTCGTTTGAAGAACTTGTTTCGGCATAGGTAATTGTTGAGCGATTGTTTGAATTTTCTTGATTGATATCAATCTGAGAATTGACGACTTGACCTTGTGTATTATATAGAGTAATTTCCTCATCCCAATTCATAGATTTTGGATCGGTGTATGTATATCCAAACAAGATTTGCATAGGAACATTCTTTGTGAGGTTACCTTGCCCTACGATGGTAAACTCAGACCCAATAATGCGCGTTTCCCCAACATTTTGGAAGGAGAATCCAACGGTCTGAAGGAATCCTGCAAGATCGCTAGGATCGAATACCCCGCCTTCTCCAAACTGACCGAAGTTAATTTCAATCATATTGTCGTAATACATTCCAAAGGCGCTCAAGTCCATGTATCCTTGCCAGCCTTTCCCAATGCGGAATCCTTGTTTGATGCCCACTTCAGCATACCAGCCCCGCTCAGAGGTGAGTTTTGGATTGGGAAAAATGTTGATTCCTCCAAGTGAGAGGTTGGTGAAAGATTCTGCGAGGTTTGGGAAACGATATCCTTCTCCCCACGAGCCTCGGATAAAGGTGTATTCTGCGGCTTGATAGTTCATGCCAACTCGAAAGAGTGGACGTTTGAGGCCTGTGCTTCCCTGAGAGCTATTAAAAGAGGTGTCCTTGCTTATGGAGTTAACGGTGAAGTATTCATAACGCATTCCTAAGGTAAGGTTGAGCCGTTGGTTAAACAGCTTCTTTTCAAGCTGAGCATACGGTGCAACGTTATATCGATTGTGTTCTCCAACAAGTGAAGAATCAGCGGTTAATCCACGCGGTGCTCGAACAATATCGGCAAAGGAGACAAGTCCAGCGACTACATTGAAGTTTAGCTCGTCAAAATATCGGCTGTATTGTAATTCCGAGAAGTAGTTATTCGGACGAGAGCCTTGTCCATCAGTCGATTCATTCGTAGAATTAAACCATCTCGTTTTTAGAGAATAGCGGTTTTTGTTTTTATCAAAATAAGTTATAAAGGGGTCAATGATTATCCTTGTGCTCTGATAGCGAGATGAGGTGCCGGAAGCTGCCACACGCATTTGATCGCCTAAGCCATTCCATAAAAAGAAGTTGCTTCCCCATGATCGATAGCCATTAAAATTGACACCTACAGACATCCCTTCGATTTTTCGTGGGCGAAATCGGTATTTCTGACCTACCCGGATATTGCCAAAGCTTCCATCTTGCAAATCATCGCGTTCTTGTTGGTATTGACCATGCCATACAAAGTCGCTTCGGCCATGCTTGCGCTTATGCATAAAGTTCATGCCATTGGAAAAGGGTAGGGCATTGTTGCCATACCACCATGCTTCTTCTTTGTTTCGAGGAGCATGCATAGCCGTCATCCATACATTGAGCTTGGTTTCGGGAGTAAGTGAAGGATATCCCGTACGGAAGTTCACCACACCATTTAAGGCGCCTGAACCATAAATCGAAGAGGCTGCCCCCTTGATCACCTCCACCGTTTCGAGGTTTTCCATTGGGACAAGAGACCACTTGGCATCCCCAGCGTCTGCCGAGAGTAAAGGAATATCATCATATAACACAAGAACACGACTACCTGCACCATATGCCCATCCTGAGCCACCACGGATGTTGGCCTGCCCATCAACTATGGATACTCCAGGTACCTTGCGCAAACTTTCTTCGGCATCGACAATATTGTTGTTTTCTAATAATTCGCTTCCAACTACTTCGATGGATACTGTCTCTTCAGAGAGTTTTTTCTCATATTTTGAGGCCGATACGACAATCGTATTAATCAACGTAGACTCTTCACGGAGCATAAAGTCTTGGGTGAGCGTTTCATTAGCTGTGATGGTAACTTCTACAGAGTCCGTGGACATGCCCAAATACTCAAAAACTACAGAATACACGCCAGAAGGTAGTTCGAGGCTGTAAAATCCATCAAAGTCAGTTACAGTAGTCAGCCCAAGTGACTGGTCTGCAATAACCTGAGCATGAATAATGGGTTCACCATCCTCATCACTTACCGTTCCATTAAGTATTCCATTTTGTGCTCCGCAAATTCCT